>JARKQC010000362.1 GCA_029974985.1 Bacteroidota bacterium
CAAAATTAATCAAAACATTCGTAAATGCAAATATTATTAATAAAAAAATAATAGTTTATCACATTGATATCATGTAATTTATCATTCGATATCAAGCATAAAGTCGAAAGTGGTTTACGCATGTTTTAAATTTTGTATTTACGAATGTTGTATATTTATTGCGTAAATAAGACGTTATAGCCAATGGTAGAAAGCCGACATTGCAATCTCGGACACACGAGTAAAAACAATCAGGTTTGACAGTTATTGATTTAACTGCCACGACTAAAAGATAAAAGTGGAGACCAGCGACCACTCAAAAAACGGGGCGGATTCTGAAAAGCCTTACGAGTAGGAACAAATAATTAAATTTAAAAAAATGAGAATAATCAAAATTTTAGCAATTATTGGAGTTGTGGCACTGATGACATCTTGTGCAAGCACAGCCAAGTTTCCTGTTTCGAGTACAGTGCCTGCTGCGGATATTACAGCGACAAAAAAACAGGACAAAAACAAAAATTATGTTATTGAAGTAACTGCAAGAAACTTAGCGGAAGCTAGTAGATTAAATCCACCAAAAAACAACTACAGTGTTTGGATAGTAGTTGAAAATGGAACCACTAAAAATGTTGGTCAATTAATTAACAAAAATTCTAAAAAAGCAACCTTAAAAACAACAACTCCATTTAATGTAAGGGAAATTTTCATTACAGCAGAGGAACAAGGAAATTTAAATTACCCAGCTGGGATAGAAATTTCTCGAACTACTTTCAATAAGTAATGTTATGAGGATTATAAAAACATTTGTACTGCTACTCCTGCTTGGAGTAGCAGTTATTTTTATTGTACAAAACTTAGAAACCGTACAGTTGTCTTTTTTAAAATGGAGTGTTACTATACCTTTGTCGTTTGCAACTGCTATAATTTACATTTTAGGTGCAATTTCGGGTGGTTTAATATTTTCAATTCTGAAAAAACTAACAATAGAAGATTCTGACAAGAAAGGTTAATCTCTAAAAACAAACAAAATGAGTACAGTAGAAAAAAATAATTTGGTTGAAACCTCTCAAAGTAAAACCAAAAACACATTCAAAGAAAAAATTGTTGGCTTTTTCAAAAATAATAAGGTTGCAACAGTTTTAACCGTATTGTTGTTGGTAGTTTTTATCTGGTTTTCCATTAAAATTCGCATAAACGAGAAAAACTTTAATAATGAGAAAACACAATTGATAACTCAATATGAAAGCAAAATTGATAGTTTGCAAATAAAACACCTTGAGTTTGCAACTGAAGTTTTCTCGTGGTCAGTAAGAAGCGAATTATTAAGAGAGAATACTGAAAATCTAAATCAACTACTAACAGTTTTTGTACAGCAATCGGGTGCAGACTTGGTGCAACTTGTAAACCCAAAAGACAATATTGTTTTATTATCGTCTGACAAGAAATTTGAAGGAACTTCTCTTGAAACATCAGCTTTTTCAAACCTTACAAGTACTACAGTTTATACAGAAGCTAATTCAGTAAAAATTGTAAGTCCTGTAATGGGTTTTAACGATAAAATTGGGGTTCTGCTAGTAGTGTTGAATAAATAACCACTGGCTATAACAGCAGTTTGGCAAAATGGCGGGTTCAGTGCTAAATTGAACATTCGGTTTTCAAATGAAGTTTAGTGCTAAATTGAAAGTAAGTGCTTCTAAATCCGCCACTTCGCCAAGCTGCAAACCGTTATGTGCCATATCACTAAAAAAGACCGTTAAATGTTTGTATTAGACAAAGAAAAAAATAGAATTATAAAAATCAAATCAAAAAATTTCTCAGATTTAGGAATTAGAGAAAGAGAAAATTTACAAGTTTGGTTAGAAA
>JARKQC010000363.1 GCA_029974985.1 Bacteroidota bacterium
CAAAATTAATCAAAACATTCGTAAATGCAAATATTATTAATAAAAAAATAATAGTTTATCACATTGATATCATGTAATTTATCATTCGATATCAAGCATAAAGTCGAAAGTGGTTTACGCATGTTTTAAATTTTGTATTTATGAATGTTGTAAATTCGTTGCGTAAATAAGACGTTATCTGCAATTCCCCTACTCGAAAACGGAGTTGTTTTTAGCCGCTAACGAAGAAATTTTCACTATTTTGAATAATCAAATGGTCAAAAATTAAAATCTATAACTATTTGATTATCACTGAATTAATTTAACGTTAGTCAGAAGCATATCCAAACCCATTTCATAGAAGGAATTTCACAAAAAAACTATCTAAGAATTTAAATTATAGTAATTTTATCTTAACAAAAAGTAATAACAAACAATGAAATATTTATATTTAGCATTAGCGATTGTTCTTGAAGTTTTAGGTTCAAGTTTTATGAAAGCATCTGACGGATTTTCAAAACTTTTACCCACGACAATAACAATAATAGCATATATTGCTTGCTTTTTCTTCCTTTCTCAAGCATTAAAATCAATACCTTTAGGAATTGCTTATGCGATTTGGGGAGGTTTAGGAATTGTCTTAACTGCATTGATTTCAGTAATTATCTTTAAACAATCTTTGGATTTACCAGCAATTATTGGAATTATTTTGATTGTTGCAGGTGTTTTTGTTATGAACTTTTTCTCTAAATCTTCAACACACTAAAAAATGCCTGCAGATAACATGGGTTTGGCAAAAGCGGGGCGGAGAGTTTTCATTTAGAAGATTTCAGCACTTTTAGCCGCAAAAAACCATTTCGTTTTTTTATTTTTTGTAATTTTGAAAAAACGAAAATGGTTTTTGCTCGGTTCGGGTTTAGTTGGAATTTCCCTCTTTCTTATCCCCGCCTTCGCCAAGCCCTTTCCCGTTATGTGCCATATCACTAAAAAAGACCGTTAAATGTTTGTATTAGACAAAGAAAAAAATAGAATTATAAAAATCAAATCAAAAAATTTCTCAGATTTAGGAATTAGAGAAAGAGAAAATTTACAAGTTTGGTTAGAAA
>JARKQC010000371.1 GCA_029974985.1 Bacteroidota bacterium
ACTATTACTGCTATTGTTTTGTTGTGGAGCATTTAGATAATTATTAGTTATTAATTGTTAATTGTTAGTGTTTGTTGGTGTTAAGTGTAATTATTTAATTGAATATACTTTGATGCCTTTATTAATTATTTCACTTCTTACGAACCAATCTTCATTAAGTTGCTTTAAAGTAATAGGGTATGGAGATAACTTCCAATTAATTTTTAAATATATATCGCGAATTTTTTCTTTATCGAAAAAACGGCTACCTTCAAATTTTTCTGATACTAAAGCAAGGTCTATATCGCTCCAGTCCTTTTGATTATTGCTTGCGTAAGAACCGAAAATATATGCTTTAAGGATATTATAATCTTTTTTATTTAGCTCAATAATAAGTTTTTCAATATCATTTAGTATATTAGAGTCGATTTCAACCATTTGTATAATTCTTTTATTATTTCAAAATACTTAAAAGCAAATTCTTTATTGCATTTTTTATAAAACTCAAACTTATCGTCTGGATATCTTGCTTCCATATTAAAATCTTTAATAATATCAAGCAGAACTATTTTTTCATAATCTAAATTAATTTTAGTTTTTTTTGCTAAATAAACCAAATCATGAGTTTTTGGTGCAACCTCATTATTATCATTTACATAGTGAGCTTTTAGCATCTTTTCAATAACTAAATGGCTTATAAATAAACACCAGTCATATTTAGCAATATCAAATAAACCTTGAGCCGTATCTAAATCATGTGCTGCAGATTCTAACCAGTAATCAATAATATTTTTTTTATTATTCATTAATTCTGCTTTTCTTCGTTATACACAGGAACCATTTAATAATTGTTAATTATTAATTATTTTTTTCTTCCTATAGCTTTTCAATTAATTGTAAGGCATCAATTTTTATTTTTGAAAATGCGAACCATTTTTTTCCTAAATCTTTTAGTGAGGCTCCAATATGATAAACATCTGTTTCGTCAATGATTAAGAATCTATCATGTGATTTTTTGAATTCTCTAATTGCTATTGGAGAATACTGCTTATTGAATTTCTTTACATCTAAATTTAATTCTTTTGAAATGCTATCTGTATATATTGTGGCTGTTACTCCATTATTTCTTTTTGATAACAGAAGTAATATGCTTTCATCAACATAATTGTCAATTAGTATGATTGAATTTTGAGCTGTCTTGATAATATTAGCTATAAAAGTGTAAGCATCAAATACCTGCCCATCAAAGAATATACCTTCTGTCGGTGCTAAATTAGCTTTGATGAGCATTTCAAATTTTAAATCGTGTTCATAAATTTTCTTTTCTATACTTTCAAAACGTTGTTTGATAGCATATCCTTTTAACAAATATTCTTTTAATACCTGATTAGCCCAAATCCTAAATTGCGTTCCTCGTTTTGACTTTACCCTATAACCAACAGAAATTATCACATCAAGATTATAAATTTTTACTTTATATTTCTTTCCATCAGAAGCAGTATGTAAGGAATCCTTACATACTGAAATTTCCTGTAATTCTTGCTCTTTAAAAATATTTGAAATATGGAGAGTAATATTATTCCTTGTTGTTTCAAATAAATCAGCCATCTGAGCTTGTGTAAGCCAAACAGTATCATCTTCTATCCGAACTTCAATCGCTTTCGTTTCATTATCTGGCTTGTATTTTATGAGTTCAGAATTTACCATAATTAAAAAAGTATTTTAATATACCAATCATCCAAATCCACAGACAAAAATATTATATTTTCTTTACTCATCTTTCTCAAAATTTTAAAATAATATAAGGTTTATCATTACAAATTACATATCTTCTAAACTATAACCAGTGAAATCTATATCATAGCCTTTTAAATCGTCTTTTAAAGTAAGTGTGTATTTTTCGCTACGTTCCATTCAATAATCTTGTTCATTGCAATTTGTTTAAAATCATCGCTTACCAAAGAGAAATCTACTAAATCAAAATGATATGGTACTATCGAATTATTTAATGCTTCTCTTATCTGGCTGAAAATAAATAAATCTATCTTCTCATCGGCTACGAAACCAATATCTAAGTCCGCGTCGCTCCTATAAGTATCATTAGCTCTTGAACCAAACAAAAAAACAGTTACTTTTTCCTTATCTATCAAATTCAAAACTATTTCTTTTGCTTTATCTAAGTATTTTTCGCTATGCATAATTTTTTATTTATTGCAACCGTCATTACTGTAACGGCGGTTGCGTTATTTATTTTAATTTTTTACTTTCAAAAATTATAATTTAATAAAATTTGAATTGTTAATTTTAAGAACCTTAATAATAGATAATAAAAAATTATTTACCTCTTCTGAGGATTTAAAATACTTTTGTAATTCGGGTGATAATTTTATATAACCATTTTCTTCAATATTCTCACGATAATATTTGCCGACTACACCTTTTGAATAATCAAAAGTATATTCATCTTGTATATAACAATCAATTAAACTCAAATCTATTTCTACTTTATTTATCTCTTCTATCTTCAATTTATTCTTACTTTATTAATACTTTCGAAAAAGGCTTGTTGAGAATTGGTAAGTTTATTTCTATTAAATATCACAATGTCAATACTCTCATCGGCTTCCATTAGATATTGGGTCTGAAGTTCCCATTTCAGCTTTAGTGGCTCTTCAATATCGCTTAGGATTAGAATATCCACATCGCCTCCGCGTTTATCAAGGTCGGTGCGGGAACCGAATAGATAAATTTCGCCCTCTATATTCTGGAAGACCTTCATTAAAGCATTTTTCTGAATGTCATCTAAGCGGTATTTATCTAAATCTTTAAGCATCTTCATAATAGTATTGCATCTTCCAGAATTATATCTTTAAATGCATCTTCCTCGCTATGAGTAAAGTTCACAAGGTCAATCTTCTGTTCACCTATTAAATCATAAATTTTCCGCTTAATAGCCCATTTCTCTTTTAATTTAATTTTCTCATCTGTTAGCAATAATAGGTCTATATCGCCACCTTTTTTGGAATCATCAACTCGACTACCAAAAAGATATAACTTGCAATCTTCACCAAAGTTTTCTTTCGCAAGCGATACTAATTTTTCTGCTATTTGTGGGGATAATCTCAATATAAGTTAAATTTTAATGGTATGTTTTATCAAATAAACAATTCTTTATTAATTTTTTATTTTTTTGTTTTTTTGATTGTATGTCGTAATTTCAAAACAGCAAAATTAATCTCAATAGTTGTTTCTGTTCCATTAGTTGCCAATTCATCATCAAATATATCAGCAATCAATTTACTACTATTTTTCATTAACGACTGCTTATCGTTATCGTTATCAATTGTAGTAAGTTCTTTTATATTTCTTCCAAGTTCCCGAATTTTTGAAAATGTTTCTATTATCATTAGAGTTGTCTCCGTTGCTCGCTTACTTTTTAAAATAGTAGCTAACATATATAAACCTTTTTCTGTAAAGGCAGTTGGGAGAAACTTCTTATGCTGACCTCTTCCATAATTCTTTAAGGTCGAAATTTTCGACCTTAAAAGATCCCATTCGTCTTGCTCAAGTCTGAAAATATATGTTTCTGGAAATTTATCTGGATTATTTCTAACAGCCTCATTTATCCGTTTTGTCTCAACTCCATATAAATCTGCAACATCACTATCTAAAATTACAGATAAATCTCTAACAGTAATTAATTTACTTTCAACTTCTTCAAATCGTATTATATTCATTTTCAAAGTTTTCTTTCGCAAGCGATACTAATTTTTCTGCTATTTGTGGGGATAATCTCAATAAAATATTCCAGTACTTTTACTTTATCAATCCCTTTTCTTCTGCAAAATTCCGTAAATTTTCGATATCTGAATTTATCTCTGAAAAGTATTTTATTGCCAATTTAATATTACTAATGATTTCTGAATAATTGTCGGGATATTCGTGGGTTAATTGATTACGTAATTGTCTATATTCCAACCATTTATCTGCACTTTTTATTAAATTTAGTTTCTCAAATTTATCTAATACATCTAAAAACGACATATTATCTCTATACTCACCAAGTTCAGAAAGTAAGTTTCTAAATAACTTATCCGCAACAAAATCCTGCAATTTTGTATAGCGATAAATAAATGAATCAATAGTTTTTACTTTGTCATCATCATTATATATTTCACTATCAAGTTGATATTTTTTTATTTCATAAAGAGCAGTATTTGCTCTTTTCAAATGTAAAAATGTAGTATCAAAAAGATTTTTTAGCAAAGTTCTATCCCCGTTTCTTTTGCAATTCTCACAATTTCAAGATCTTTACGATTTTTATCTGCAATTAATAAATCCACTTTCCTTTCAGTAATATTTCTTTGTACATTGGCTAAAAACATAATCTTTTGTTCGCTACTAACCTCATCTTTACTCTCTAACAATAAATCTATATCGCCACCTTTTTTGGAATCATCAACTCGACTACCAAAAAGATATAACTTGCAATCTTCACCAAAGTTTTCTTTCGCAAGCGATACTAATTTTTCTGCTATTTGTGGGATTAATCTCAATTTTTAAGAAGTAATTATTTTACTAGAAGCATCATTAGGTTTATTGAAAAAATCTGCATTGTGTATTATTGGTGAACCATAAACTACTTTATATAAATTTAACCTCCAAACATAACCGCATAATAAAGAACTAATCATCAATCTTGGCGTAATCATATCTATTGAAATATTCAATATATTGTTTAGCTCATCTTCTAAATCAATCAATTTATCAATAGTTAGATGATTAGGTGATTCAACAATTAAATCTAAATCACTATTTTCAGTATTTTTATTAGTATAATAACTGCCGTAAATAGCGATAAAATTCAAATTATTTTTTTTAGCAAATTTTACTAAAATATCATAATCCAAGTTGCTTTTCGAGCTCAATTATTTATCTTTTTTCACAGCAAAGCCCTTTCAGTTACATTAACAACCTACTGGGGCAGGAAAATATTTAAATAAAAATTCCATTTTCATTTCTTGGAACACTCTAAAATACGAAGAAATGAGTAATTATACAACATTTTTAGAACTTATTAAGTAATTTTTATGTATTCCAAAAAAAAATAGGTAAAATAGCGATACAACTATAATCTTATTTAAAACTTGTAACTTACAAGTTTTTGAATGGATAGAAAGAAACTAATTAAATTCAATATCCATATTAAAATTTTAAATTATTTTTAATAGCATTTTTTAAATCAAAAAGTATTTTTTTTATAAATCTAAAACACTTTGCTTCGCTTTGTTGTTTTAATATATCTAATTCTTTTAAAATTTTATTAAAAATTAATTTTTTATCTTCAAAATTCTCTAAATAGGCAAAAAGGACAATATTATATTCAATCTTTTTTCTTCCCATCGCTTCGCTATCTAATTGCGAATATACTCCTATTCCTCTTCGATAAACCCCCATTCTTCCTTCAATTTTCTTAATTTTACTATCTAACGAATTTGAAATATGCAATAGATAATCCCCTACGGGAGATAATCTAAAATATTCAGGTTGAACAAGATTTTTATTTCTAAATACAACTGAACAAGTATTTATAAAATTACCTTGTTCTAACAAATCTTTATATGTAATATTATTTTTGTCTTTAATTTTATGATAGCGTTCTTCCATGAATTTATCTGGTTCTAACTCTTTATTAGGATAAGAGGCATATATATCATGGAAACAAATTGAGTAATCCTCATTCGCCTCCAAGAAATCAACTTGCTTCTGAAGTTTTAATGGATCAATCCAGTAGTCGTCGCCCTCCAACCAAGCAATATATTTACCCTTTGCACTAGGAAAAACAATCGTAGTTGTGGCATTAATACCTTTACCAAGCCAGTAATTCTCTTTTTGCAATATAGGCTTAATAATGTTTGGGTAATTAACAGCATATTCTTTAATAATCTTTTGAGTATTATCTTTAGATGCATCATCATGAATTATTAATTCAAACGGAAAATTCGTTTTTTGGATCAAGACACTTTCTATAGCCTGTGCAATAAAACCATCATGATTATATGTTATTAAAGCTACGCTTAATAATGGTGAGGTATGGGAATTATCCCAATAAGTCAATATTTCCTTTTCACTTGGAATTTGCATAATTTGTAAACTTTTATAAATAACCTATAAAAAGAAGACGTTCACTGATTTCGAGATTTTTAAGTTTAATTTTATCAAAAAATTCTTTCAACTCTTTTCTTGAATATTTTCCTTCATTAATCATTTGATCCTCAAAATATTTTTTCCCTTTACCCACAGGATACACAGTAACAGACTTACAAACAGAAAGCATTAAATCTGCAATCTCATCTTTTTTAAAGAATCTAATCTTATACAAATCATCTTCTTTAGACAACTCATCAAAATATCTAATAAAATCTTTGTTGTGTCCATTATGTACAGTAACAATCATCTTATTCTTAGTGATTCGCGCCTGTTCTTGAGCTAATTTCTTAATTTCATCATCATTTTCAAATAAAACCCAAAATCCATTATGGAATGTTACATCAAATTGTTTATCTTGGAGATTTGAAAAATTAAAAGCATCACCATTAAAAATCTTGTCTTGCAAACTAGGAAAGTTTTGTTTTGCAAGATTTACGGCAGTTTCAGAATAATCAGTCCCCCAACAATCTAATCCTAATTCATTAAGTCTACTCATATCTCTAAAACTCCCTGCTGCTATTTCTAGGATATTCTTATCTTCCTCATCAAGAACAGCATTGATATAATAAGCATGTCTTAAATCTTGTTGATAATGAACAAAGATAGAATTCCATTTCTCATCCCACCCTTGTTTCGTATTAATTCCAATTTTTTTCATATTTTTCAGATATTTAATTTATTACTTCTATAAATTTTCTGGTTATAATAAGACCTTCTTTCGCACCCTCGTAATCATCAATGGATTCTTCTATAAATATATTTACATGATTCTTTATAAAATTATAACCAGCATAATTAGAAAACACCACTCCAGCAGATGGCCGAGGATTAATGTCCATTAAGAAGAATTCATCACCAGTATTAATAAATTCAAAGTTAGCACATCCTTTGATGTTTAGAATCTTACATAATTCAATTACTCTATCTTTTAGGCTATTATTTTCTATTATCTCAACAGCAATTCCCGCACCATTAGATGTTCGGGTTAGTTCCTTTCTTGTTACTTGCACAACTATATCTTTATCTATATCGCTCAAAACGTCAACTACAATAATATCCCCTTTTATCAATGGCTGAAAAATATAATCTTCTGCAAAATCCATCTTTCTGAATTCCTCTATATTATTGATAATACGAAGTCCTTGACTACTTCTACCATTTACTTTTTTCGCCACTATTGGGGTTTTGTTGCAAAACCCTTCATAATCATCCTTAGTATATGTAGGGATAACTTTAATATTAGTTGTACAGAGCTTCTGATAAACAAGAAGCTTGTTTCTAACTAAATCTATCACGTCAGAATTAGAAATCGTTACAATTAGATTATGTTTTTTAAATATATTAATATGTTCTGCATAGAAATCAACATCAACATCTGTCAGTGGAATAACTATTTTTATATTATTCTCACTACAAATTGACAGTATTTCACTTAAATATAAATCTGAATTTATTGTTAAAGGAACTTGATAGAATAAATCCACCTCAGAGGCTGTAGCCACCCATGATTTTTGATATATATCAACCCCAACAACCTTAAACGACATTTCTTTAAGTGTTTTTATTGCAAATGAAGCAGATATAGACCCTATGGAAGTTACTAAAGTGTTCATTTTAAGAATTAAATTAGTGTATTTATTACTTTATTTAGTGAATCTTTAGAAAGTCCAACATGCAAAGGTAAATATAAAATTCGTTTACTAGCATTCTATTTCTATTTATCCATCCCTTATTAATATAATTAACATTGTCTAAAATTACAAACTTATCAACAGCATTTATTAGCTGAAAATATCCTATATAAGGGAAAAAATATGGTTGCATTATTGCGGGTTTCATATAAATTTAAAAATTTGAAGCTTTTTTAATTAAAAATTCTTTTATTTTATCTTCAGAGGGCGTGTCTTCTAATACAAAGTCAACTTTTTCTGAATAATCAATATCTTTGTGAAAAGCAAGTTGCTCTCTAAATAATTTTTCGGAAAAGTTATAATCAAAATATTTTACAGCATTAGTTGATATCTCTTCAATAGTATAATTATTGTTTAATATAAAATATAAATCTACATAATCTTTCCATTTTGCTCTTCTGCCCAGTGCAAAAGCTTTCATAGAAGCTAAGTCTAACAGATTAGGCATTGTAATAACACTATTTAACTTTTCTTTATGAGGTATATCATAAGGATAATTAAAAAATGTAAATTTAACATTGTTAATAATATAATGGATTTGATTATAGTCTTCCCCAATTTTTATAATCTCAAATTTCAATTCATCTAATTTTTTATAAATATTTCTCTTATTCAATTTAGTATAAGTAAATAAGTCAAAATCTATTGACCTTCTATGTCCCAACTGTAATGCTATTGCAGTGCCTCCAACAAGATAAAAACTCCGCTTAAACATTTTTACAGCATCTAAAAGTTGATTTTGTGATTCCGATAGTATATTACTAAACATATTTACTAAATACTAATGAAAAAAAGTTAATCGTTAATTCATTAAAATTATTCATTCTTCTTTCGCTTATATTAATCATATCAAAAAATATTTTTGCAACTTTATCACGCCCCATAAGACTTAATAATTCTTTCACAGCAATCATATCGCCATAATTTAAAATAGTCTCAACAAGCAATTCATTACTTATATTGTTTAATTCATCTTCTGGCGTGTACCAAAAAAGAGATGAATTTTTTTTAATAAAATCTTTTAATTCTTGGCTTCTTTCTTGCATAATTACTATTCTTTTATGCTCAATAATTCAACTATTTTTTCTAACGTTTCTATCTCTAAATCGGGATAGATAGGTAAACATAGTACTTGATTAGAGATTGAAATTATAAAGTTGTTGTTGTGTCTCGTATTATTTCTAATATCTTTAAGTTTTCCTTGTCAAGTTTAGAAAACGCAAATATTTTATTACCAAGATCTTTTAGCGAAGCTCCGATATGATAAATGTCCTTGTTGTCAATTATTAGAAATCTATCATGCGATTTTTTAAATTCTCTTATTTCAATTGGCGTATATTGCTTATTATATTTTTCTACATCTAACTTCAAACTGTCTGTAATCTTATTTGTTAATAAAATTACGCTACAATTCTTTTTTCTTTTTGTTAATATATTTAATACAGAATTGTCAATATAATTATCAATTATAATTATTGTTTCATTAGCAGATTTAACTAGTTCAGAAACAAAATTATAGGCATCAAAAACTTGACCATCAAAAAATATACCTTGCTTTGGCTTAATCTCATTGTTTTCAATTGCATTAAATATATATTCAATTTTCTTATCAGTAGATAATTGTCTTTGTTCTATAGTATCTATTCTTTGTAAAACTGCAAGATTATTAGTAATAAGTTTTCGCATCTGTATAAATGATTTTACAATGCTTATACTCACTTCTACTGCTGTTTTACTCCTTAAAACAGTAGAAAGCATCGTAACTCCTTGCTCTGTAAATGCAAAAGGCAATTTTCTCATTCCCATTTTTACCTTATTGGATATCACAATTTGTGATTTCCAATTTGTAAATTCAGAGTCGGTTAATTGAAACATAAATTCAGCAGGAAACCGATTCATATTTCTCTTTACTGCTTGATTTAAAACTCTCGTTTCAACACCATACAATTCAGCTAAATCCTTATCCAACATGACCTGTACCTCACGAATAGTATAAATTTTACTACTAATTTCATCTATTTTATAAGGTACAAGTTTA
This sequence comes from Bacteroidota bacterium, assembly GCA_029974985.1. GTDB lineage: Bacteria > Bacteroidota > Ignavibacteria > Kapaibacteriales > UBA2268 > JANJTB01. Next base: position 9,919 of record JARKQC010000371.1, read on the forward strand.
TTTTCCACTTTTTAACTCTTTTATCAACTCCACTATCTTCTCTAACGTTTCTATCTCTAAATCGGGATAGATAGGTAAACATAGTACTTGATTAGTTATTTTTGTTGCTATTGGTAAATTTTCTGGTTTCGCAGAATCCAGCCCTTTATATGTAGCAAATTGACTAATTAATGGATAAAAATATCTTCTTGTAAAAATATTATTTTCCTTATATAAATCATAAACCTCATCTCTTGATTTTCTAAAAGTATTTTCATCAATCAAAATTGGGAAATATGCGTAATTATGTCTAATTCCATCAATATCTTCTAAATATTTTATTCCCTCTATACCAGCTAAATTTTCTCTATAAAAAGTTGCAATTTTTTTTCTTTTTTCTATAGCTTCATCAATATATTTTAATTGCAATAATCCAAATGCGGCTTGGACTTCGTTCATCTTAGCATTTATACCAGGTGCTATAACAGTTATTTCACCGGCAAAACCAAAATTTTTAAGATTATCTATTCTCTTTTTAGTTTTTTCGTCGTGGCAAACAATTGCACCACCCTCAAATGTATTATAAACTTTCGTTGCGTGAAAACTTAAAACTGATAAATCACCAAAGTTACATACAGAATTACCATTAATTTTAACACCAAATGTATGGCAAGCATCATAAATCAAATGTAAGCCATAAATATCTGCAATTTCTTGGATCCTCTCAACATTACAAGGATTTCCATAAACGTGAACGGGTAAAATCGCTGTTGTCTTTGGAGTTATTAATGCCTCAATCTTATCTGGATTCATATTAAAAGTTTCAGGTTCGATATCACAAAAAACGGGTTTGATACCATTCCACCATAGCGAATGTGTAGAGGCTACAAAACTATATGGCGTTGTAATAACTTCACCTGTAATCCTAAGTGCTTGCAATGCAGTGATTAAAGCTAAAGTACCATTAGAAAATAGAGAAATATAAGGAACACCAAGATATTTACACAATTTTTGCTCTAATTCTTCATGGAATTTACCATTATTGGTAAGTCTTTTACTTTCCCATATCTCTTCAAGATAAGGTATAAACTCCTCTAATGGTGGTAAATGTGGTTGAGTAACAAAAGTTGTTTTTTGTGGCATTTTTTTCCTTTCCTACGGCACAGCCCTTTCAGTTACAATTATAACCTACTGGGGCAAGATAAATTTCTAATATACATTTTATTTGCTCAAAATGTGATATTCTAAAATATAAAGAAATTACTAAAAAAACAACTATTTTAATGCTTTTGAAGTATTTTTTATGTATTAGTTAAGTTATGGTAATGAAATATGTCAAAAATACGGTTGGAAATTAGAACCAACATTGTATAGTTATAAGTGTTTTATGTCATTAATCTTGGTGAAACTACAAGACAAGTTTTCTATCGCCAGCAACACCTATATTTCAAGAATTATAATTTTTCTGTGTAATAAGAATAATTAATACAATAAGAACAAAAATATATTCACTGGGTTATACATTTATTTTGCTTTCAACAAATTCACTTGTGTTCAATTTTTTATTCAATAGATATTCGATTTGAATTTAGTTTTTATTAAGTTATGTTCAAAATTTTTCTGCCCTAAATTCATTAAATACATTTTTTATTGCAAAAAAATTGTGTTGTTTTGCATTGTGAAGTTTTGTAATTTTGAAAAAATTGATACAGTTTTAATACTGAATTGTAACAGTTGTATAACATTTTTGGATATGTTTATGAGCATAAATACACCAAAAAGTATTTATAATAAATTAATCAACATTTATGATGGAATTTTACTCAGAACCTATATATAAAATTGAAAATGACATTATTCTAAATCATATTATTGGTAAATAATTTCTTATAAGGAATATGCTTTATTGATAAAAGATTAAAAAATTTCTAAATAATTGTAAATTATCAAAAACAATGATGTTATGTATTGAGTACAGGAGAATAAAATTAATCAAGGAATGGTAAGATATCGATTGTTTCATTATAAGGAACGTTTAAGTCAACAAATTGATATTTTGGTTCGGTTTCTTGTTTTATCAAGTTAAAAACTTGTAAACTTTCTTTATCTGAAGACAAATATATACCTATTGTTTTTTCACAATCAGCTTGTGCAAATAGTTTAGTATCATTTGGAATGATATTTCTTGAATTAACTTTTAACTCACCCTTCTTTCTTTTTTCATAAGCAATTCGTGCAAACTCACCAGTACGTTTTGAATGATTTAGATTAAAAGGTAAGATTTGTAGATTTTTTAAAGGAAGTTCATTTATATCTCCACCTACACAATACTCAGCTATACTAATAGTAGATATAATCATAACAATATACTTTTTCAGAAAATAGCGAAAGTAATCATCAGCATTTTTAAATAATGGGTCTTCATCATTTAAAAATCTTAAAAAGAAACTTGTATCCAGCAAAACTGCATTAATCATAGCCACCTCTAACTTCAGAAAGCCAATTCTCAGTGTTTATCATTCCAAGCCAACTTTTTTTTGCTTTCATTCTTAATCCAGACAAATAATTTTCATCATATTTAGAACGATAATCGATTAATTCAATAAATTTTAAAGAAGAAGTATCTATTTCACCTGTTTCAGAATGTTGTTTACCAATAGCGTGAACACCAAAAGTTTTGTATAACAAATTTTCGTCATATTGTTCTAAAAAGCTTATCGGAGTCTGAATTCTTACTGTTCCAAGTTCCTCAATAAAAAGGTGGATATTTGCTTTATCTTTACCACCTGCATTTGTAATTTTTCCATAGAAATATAAATCCGCATCAACCCACAAAGCTGCAGTCCTGAAATACTTTGTTGTTTTGTCAATATAAAACTCATTTGTTTGTTCAAGAGAAGTTCTTAAACTAAATGCATAGTTCTGTTTTATTGAAATATTCTGTATGTTTTCTATGGCTGTAGCAGTACTAATATCAAGAAAGTCAATATTGTGAACTTGATTGATTTGTCCAATTATTGCATTAAATCCTATTATATATTGAAGAGATGTTTTAAATAAATGCTTAACGGAAACTTCTTCTAACTTATAACTTATTATTGGTCTATCCTTTTTTTCGATTGGATATAACAGATTTTCTACATTATTAAGTATATCAATTACTTCCCGAATATCATAGTTATCAGGTCGTAATTCAAGGTTCCCTTTATATCCGGTAATTCTTATTTCTATATGCCCAAATTTATCCAAATTCATCTTATCGTAAAATTTTATGAAACATATTTATTTAAATCAAATTGCAATCTCTAAAAGAGCATCTTTTAAAATTACAAAAATACGATATTTTATATTTTTTTTACTATTACTATAATTAGAATATTTCAAAACCTCGCCTAAATTTTTCAAGGTTCTGGTTTAAAAGTTGTGAAGCTTTGCTAAAAGTAATAATTTCCTCTTTGTAAGTAGAAAAAATTAATAGATTACTAATCAAGGATTTTTTTTTAATTTACATGTAATGAATGCTGGTATTGAGAGTTGAAAAAATTTTACTATAATAAAATTATCTTATTGCTATTTCGTTAAATATTTATAGATTTGTATATATAATGTTTATACGGTGGATTTATGGAAATACAAGTAAAAAAATGGGGAAATAGTCTTGGGATTAGAATTCCACAAGCTATTGCAAATCAAATAAATATTCAAAATGGTTCAAGAATCAATCTTGTGCTAAAAAATAACAAGATTGAACTTATTCCAACTATATCTGAAGAATATTGCTTAAATGACTTAATTGCACTTATATCTGAAACAAATCTTCATAACGAAATTTCTTCCGGACAGCCTCAAGGTAAAGAAATATGGTAGCAAGAGATTATTCCCCTGAACGAGGAGATATTGTCTGGCTTGATTTCGATCCTCAAAGCGGTCACGAGCAAAAAGGTAGAAGACCTGCTATTGTTATTTCGCCTAAACTTTATAATTCTAAAACGGGACTTGCCTTGTTTTGTCCAATAACAAATCAAGTCAAAGGTTATCCTTTTGAGGTAATATTACCTTCAAATTTTGCTATTACAGGTGTTATTATTGCCGACCAAATTAAAAGTCTGGACTGGAAGGTTAGAAATGCTGAATTCATGGTAAAAGCACCAAAAAATGTGTTAAATGAAACAATTAATAAGTTTTCTACTCTAATAAAGTTATAAATTAATAAAAACCAATATTCTTATTTTTTGGCAAACGTTAATATTTGCTATCTTGTATTAATCATTATTTCCAGAGTTTTGAGTGCGTCTTAAAGAAGGGATTGGCGAACTGTCGGATATTTGGGAATGTCATTAATGGAAATTACAAGTTCTGACAAAAAAAAATAGCTGAAACCCATTATCAAAATTCCAGCTCGACCGTATATCACTTTGACCCAAGAGGATTGGGAAGAGATAATTGATGTATTCCTTTAAAAATTAATCTTCTTAATATTATTAATTAAGTTATCTTCTTCAAAATATTCCCCACCGCTCTATCATTCATACCAAGTTCTCTGGCTATTTTATTAATTGGAATTTCTTTTATGTTTTCCTTTAAATAACGTTCAATCAATAATTTACTAGAATAGACGCCATTGTCTGTTTGATTAAAGTTGACTTATGCGGCTATTCATCAATACGGCGGAACGCTGACGCCAACTATACCTATTACTTCCAAAATGCGAAAGTTCTTCTGGGCAAAGTATTACAATACAAGATTGGTCAATTGGAAAGCAATGGCACTAACAAAAAATAAAGAGCTGAAACCTGAAATACAGATTATAGCTCGAACATTTATCACAATCAATGATGAAGATATTCTTGAAATTATTGAATTACTAAATTCATCAATGTAAAAAATCATGTTTATAAGATTCTTAGCTTATTGAATCTTTAGATGATTTATAATGTTTATATCCTTCTCCCAGAAGATAAAATTAAAATGTATAACTAAGGCACTATGTATCATTTCAGAATATTTTTATTGTTAATTTTATAAATATTATTTTTAATAATTTTATTTGTTGAATTTTTGAACTGAAATATATTTTTTTATTCGTTCAATCCAATTGAGAAACTGTTTACTATTGAATTTGGAAAAAGGCACCTACAAGAATTTATAATGTAAATCGGGTAAGCTAACAAATATAAATCAGCTTACCCGATAAATTTGAATCAAAACCCAAATCATTTAACTGGAAGGTTATATGATAATTTGAGTTGTGTTGTAACAAACCCTTGCTCTGCAAAATCTTTTCCGAATTTATTTTCATCTTTAGGGAAATAGATATTATAATCTGCTATTATGCCAATAGTAAAATTAGAAGCAATTTTGAAATCAGCGCCGATACTTACATTTGCACCAAAACTTGTAGCTTTAAAATCCTCATTTCCATTTTTTATAACTTCGCCACCTATTCCGTCATCAAGAATACTCCAGTTGTACATACCAACACCTAATCTGGCAATAGGTGATACAATTGATGTTGAAAACATATTTCCAAAGTTATAAACAGCGTTTATTGAGAAATCAATGTTTGTTCAAGTATCATTCTTGAATAATATATTATAGTATCATTTTGGGATTTATTAATCAAGTCGAAATATTTACTTTCAGCACTTGCAAAGTTCCCTTTTATTATTTCACTCAAGGCATCAGCAAACTCTAATTTTTCTTTATCATTTGTAAATTTTGGTGCCATTTCAGGAATACCACATCTCATAGCAGTCCAAAAATTTGAATAACTTAATGTATCAAATTGCTTTGAATCACTACTTATTTTTGTTATTGAAACATTTGTATTGGAACAACCAACAAGCAAAACAAGAAATATTGTTAAAAATAATATTTTCATAAATTTTCCATATAAATTAATTAATTTAATGTTTATCACTACATTTTTACAAACTTTTCAACAATGGAGCAAGCTCCATTGCTTCCAGCTATTTTCACGAAATATACACCAGCCGGTAGATGAGAAACATCAATTCTATTTAGATGTCCGACATCTCCAAGATGTCTGACATCTGAAATAACTTTCATCCCCATAACATCATAAATTTCTATGGAAGCAATAGGGTTTGCCCCATTGCTGTTTTCATTGGAGCAAGCTCCAATACTTTCCAAATTTATTGTGATGAAATCCGATGTGGGATCGGGATAAATTGAAATATCTGACTCTAATCCTCCTTCTTTTACATTTGTGACCCCACCTTTTGGCATTACAGTTACTTTTATAGTATCAGAAAATACCGGATTGCAAAAGTTATTATATTTAGCTACTGCGTAATAATATCCATCATCAGCAAAGGTTGATTCTCTAATATAACGATACCATTTGCCAAAATCAGGTTCTGATTTATCAACTAATTTTGGCTTGTGGTTTAAAGATGCCATATAATATAATTCAACATCTATAGTTTTTCCATTTTCATTATCAAAATAAATGTAAACCAAAGTATCTAAATCACCAAAAATTAATTGTTTATTTACAGGTTGCCTTAATATCACTGGTGAAAGTCCAATCTTTATGTAGTAACAACAAAACTCATCAACACTTACAATATCATTTTTAACCCATCTATTTACAACATATCTTGTATCAAAATGTATTAAAGTAGATTCATATTCATCCATACCTGAAGATAACATTAATCCCGCATTTTTTAATTCTAATTTATACTCCAATGCCTTAACATAATTATTAATTGTGGGAACAAAAAATTGTGATGGTTTGTCTAATGTTAAATACCACCGATAATCTAATTGACTAATTGGTGCAATCGCCTTATAATTTATATAAATTGCTAAAGGTTCATAAGTGCATAGAGTGTGAAATTGGTTGAAAGGATCACAAATAGTTTGTTTATACAAACTTATTGTATCTGAATAATCATATCCACATTTATTTTGGGCAACAACCCAAAATCTTGAAGAGTCCTTAGTATTATAAATAAAATCAAGATAATTTATATTACCAAGACTAAACATTGATGAATCTGAATATTTAGATGCTATTAAAATGCCATCTTTATAAATATCAAACTGAATTGGCTAACTGTTACTCTCATAAAAAATATTTAACCATGAATTAGATACTTTTTTCTCTGTAAAGTGAAAAAGTCCATCTTTACCAATCAAAGTATCAATTCTAAAGCAAGCAATTTTTGGTTTTTTATCAACATTAACTTCAATTTCATTTGAAAAAACAGAAAAATTCATATCAATAATTCTAGCTTCTAACTTATATTTGCCAGCATCGTTCATATAAATTGGTTGGAATTTAAGTTCATCTGAATAAATACCCTTAATACTTTCCTTTAAATAAAGTGGTTTACCATCCTTGTACCAATTAAATTCAAGTAATTGATTTTTTGGATTGAATATTTGAGCATAAATTGATTCATTATTACCTTCGCATGCATCAAAACCCTTAATTATAACCTTTAATAAATTTAAATTTTTTATAACTTTTACCGTTTTTGTTGTTGCTTTTCCACATAATCCTTCTATCTCTGCATAATAGAATGAAGTGTCGGGAAGTTTTGTAGTATTCATTGACAATTTATTGCTATTTATACCCTCATAAATATCATCATCTAATAATTTTGTATTAAAATTATCTTTTATAGTAAACCATTGAATATTTACATTTTCACCCATTTTTATGTCTTCATCTATAACAATTCCATTAATATGAGCTTCAAATCCTAAAGTTATAACTTCATCATTCAAACTATAATAAACATCCTCCGGCTCTTTGCTGATTGATGTAGGACGCAGAGCATACACTGAAGCAGAACGTGAATCAACTGATTCAGAGCCATCTTCAAATGAAACTCTGCAATAATATAAGCCCGAATGGTTATGATTTAATGATTGAAATTTCAAAACAGGAAGCTCTTCTTCAAAAAGTTTATTGCCATCTTTATACCATTGGTAAAGCAGTTTTTTATTTGAAGCTGATTCGGCACTGATATATAAATTTGCAGGTTTGCCAAAACATTCATTTACAGATACAGGCTCTTGGGTAATCAAAATGTCCTGCGAAAATGCGTGAATACTCGTTATTGCTAATAAAATTAGTATATATTTTAACATATTTTTTCTCCTAAATTTAAATTTGCAAATTTACTTTATGCAATGACAGTTGAAAATTCAAAACGTTACTAAAACACTTATTTATTTTTAAACCCTTCCAAATTATTTGAAAAATTCGGAAGGGATATTTTTATAGTAATCTTCCACTTACTTAACAATACTGAAAGCACCGTTTGAAACCTGCTTACCATTCTGTTTTACAACATAATAGTAATTTCCATTTGAGTATGAGCTCATCTTGAACTGTAATTGTATTTCACCTTGTTTCATCATGATGTTTTTAGTAGTAATTACACTACCAGAAACATCACTAATTTCGATAGAAAGTTCACTATGTTCAAAATTGCAATTAATATTGTGATTATATACGGTATTACAAGAATTAAGACATAAAAGCGTAAAAATACTAAAAAATAAAAACTTCATATTAACTACTCAATAATTGATATTGTATTTAAATACTATTTTAAAGTAGTATTTTTTACTCAATAAACAAAATTAATTTGAATGCAAGATAAATATTATTAATTTATAATACTCATTTTAAACGCAAAAATTTACATAAATATGTAAAAACTTAAATTTGTAAAAATGCTGTGAAATATGATAAAATCAGGGCTTATAAAGAAAAAAGCCAAGTATGAAACTTGGCTTAAAGTGATCCCAAGGGGATTCGAACCCCTACTGCCAGCGTGAAAGGCTGGTGACCTAACCGTTAGTCTATGGGACCTTTCGGTTTAAAAAAGAATTCAAAAATAATACTTTTTTTTGAATTGTACAAATATTTTTTAAATTTTTTTTAAAATTGTTTTAAAACTCGTAAATCATTATCATAAAGGTAACGAATATCGTCAATTCCAGTCCTAAGCATTGTGATTCTTTCGATTCCGAAACCGAAGGCATAGGCACTATATTCTTCGGGCTCAATTCCACAGGCTTTAAGTACATTCGGATGCACCATTCCGCAACCAGCTATTTCGAGCCAGCCCGAATATTTACACACTCGGCAACCTTTGCTATTGCATAAATAACAAGAAATATCAACTTCTGCGCTCGGCTCTGTAAATGGAAAATAAGACGGTCTAAATCGGAATTTTAAATCCTCGCCATACATACGTTTTGCAAACGCTATCATTGTCGCTTTCAGTTCGGCAAAAGTTACATTTTTATCTACATAAATCCCATCAATTTGGTGAAATTCTGCTAAGGCTCTTGCGCTTATTGCCTCGTTTCGATATACTCTTCCGGGCATAATTGCACGTATTGGTGGCTTTTGAGATTGCATTATTCTTACTTGAACGGGGGTTGTATGTGTTCTTAAAAGTAATTCCTCGTCAGATTCGATAAAAAATGTATCCTGCATATCTCTTGCAGGGTGGTCGGGTGCAAAATTTAGAGCATCAAAATTATGAAAACCATCTTCAATATCGGGTCCCTCTGCTACGATAAATCCCATACTTTCGAATATTTTAACAAAATCTTCGATTGTTTTTAGAACGGGATGATACGAGCCTTTGAAATTTCTGCGTCCCGGCAAAGATAAATCTATTTCTGAGCTTGATTCTGCACTTGCTTCGAGTTCTTCTTTTAATTTTTTATGAATTGATTCAGCAAATTTGCTTAAAATATTCAACTCTTTGCCAATCAATGGTTTTTCTGTATTCGGAATATCTTTTAATCTATCGAAAAGATTTTGTATTCTCCCTTTTTTTACAAGAAATTCTAATCTAAAAGATTCGAGTGAGTTCAAATCTTTAATATTTTCGATATAATTCTCTACTTTTTTTCGGACTTCTCTGATTTCTTCAATCATAATTTTTGATATTTGAAAAATAAATAAACTTAAAAATAAAAAAAATTTATCAAATAATAAATTTAATATATTAGAATTAGTATTTTTTTTGATTTTTAATTATAATCATTTTAAATCATCATTAATTTCGATAGATTTATGTGGATAACTCTCTAAAATATTTTTATTTGAAATTAGAATTCCGCTAATTTTTTCTGGTATTTCCGTACGAAATTTATCTAATTCGAGAATTAATTGATATTTATCTCCTAAATCATTAAAAATTTGCTCAGATGAATAATTTATATAACCATTGATATATGGATAAAATTCTAATTTCTTTATATCTTTTGACAATTTATTTTTATTAATTTCTATTGATAACGTATTATCTAATGCTGTGCATTTAGTTGATATTTTTTTTCCTCTAATTGCTTGATTTAAAAGTATTTTATCTGTTATTGATTTTCGATTATTAGCCAAGATAGAATTTTGACCAATTTTTATATTATACGAAAACTTTTTCGAACCTGCTAAGCATTCTTCTTTACATACTAACCATTTAATTATCCCCGAAATATTGATTTCTGATTTACTAAAATCGGAGCTAACTCGAATTGGTATCATTAAAGTATTTTCGGATTCGTATATAAAACTTACCATACCCGTAAATTCATCTTTTATAGGATTTTCATATATTGGATTTCCTGCTATTATGCCTTTGGGCAAGTCAAATTCAATATTTGGAGACATTCCTGCATCGCCCGGATTTAGCCAATATGTATGCCAATCTTTTTCGGGAGTTAATTTTATAAAAAAATTAAATGTATCACCTTTTTTAACAATGGAATAATCCGAAAAAGTTTCGATTTCAACTAATTTATTGCCGTTAATTTCATTAGCAAATAAGAAAAAAGGCATCAAAACAATTACAAAAAGATAATAAATTTTATTTTTAGGCATTGAAAGTTTTAATTATTATAATTATTAATTTAGATAAATTTACGTTTCAATTATCTTGATATTTATAAATATATTTTAAAAAAAATTATATTAGAAAATATTATTAATTAAATGATACGTGTAAAATGAATTTTATTCTAATCAATCTTAAAAAAATCTTATTTATATAAAAGATAGATTATTCAATACTTTTATAATGATAATAATATAATGACATAAAAGAATATCTACACTACTTTTTTATACAATATTTTACGTAAATAGTGGATTTATTTTATTGTGTTCAATTGAATTATTTGGTTTAAAATTAGATAAGTCAATTTCTTATAGTTTTACAAGAAAGCCCAGACAAAAAAATCTGGGTTATCTTGTAAAAATTTATTTAATAAAATATTATAAAATCATCATTAACTTTTACCTAATGAGTGTTTTAACGACATATATCCAACACTACCGAATCCTAATAAAAATAGTAATTGAAATGGAATAGCGGCAATTTCGACATAGTAAGCAGAAATTAAAATTCCAATAATAAAATATAAGGTTAATAATAATTCAAATATTACAACTGCTGATATTCCTCTTTGCGCGTAAGTTTTTTTCCTTTCTATTTTTTGTACTCCTATCATACCATCTTTTGGAGTACGAGCAAATCCAGTTTTTTTACCAATTAATGCCTCAAACACTGCTTTAGTATTATTAACTGCAAGCCCCATACTTCCAGCAAGGAAGAGTGGAAATAATAATAATCTTTTTCGCCAATCCAAATGAATAGCTTTTTGTGCAAAAGAATAAAATAAAAATGTAGATACAGAGGCAAGCACAAAAACCGACATTAATGAATAGTATTTATCAAATCCGCCGACTGTATTTTTAATAATAACGAGTGGTACGTTAAGCAAAGCAACGATTATAATAAAAGGAAAAACGATGTTACTTGTTAAATGTACGAATGATTCTAATTTCATTTTTAAAGATAAATCAGATTTCAATACTAATGGAAGTATTTTTTTTGCTGTTTCGACAGCTCCTTTTGTCCAACGGAATTGTTGAGTTTTAAGAGCATTAATATCTGCTGGCAATTCAGCTGGCGAAGTAACATCATTCAAATACAAGAATTTCCATCCTTTTAATTGTGAACGATAGCTTAAATCTAAATCTTCTGTGAGAGTGTCAGAATGCCAATTTCCAGCATCATAAATTGTTGATTTTCGCCAGATACCAGCTGTTCCGTTAAAATTAATAAAGAATCCAGCTTTATTTCTTACTTGTTGCTCGAGAACGAAATGTCCGTCAAGTGCTAATGCTTGAGCTTTGGTTAAATATGAATATTCTTCATTTAAATGTTCCCAACGTGTTTGTACCATTCCAATTTTGGGGTCAACAAAATATGGCACAGTTTTTTGAAGGAAATCAGGATTAGGAACAAAGTCAGCATCGAAAATAGCAACAAATTCACCTTTTGCAACTTCTAAACCTTCTTTTAATGCACCTGCTTTATACCCTTTTCTATTAGTACGGTGAATATAACTAATATCGAAACCTTTGGCTTTAAAATTATCAACAACATTTTTAGCAATTATGGTCGTTTCGTCAGTCGAGTCGTCTAAAACTTGTATTTCGAAACGGTCTTTTGGGTAGTCAAATTCGCAAACTGCGGCGATTAATCTTTCGACAACATACATTTCGTTATACATAGGCAACTGAACAGTAACCATAGGCACTTCATCGGGCAGTTTAGTTTCGGGTAAAATTTGGTTATGTGTTTTACGATAATAATAAAGTAACACTAAACCGTGAATACCAAAACCAAATAGTACCGTAAGCGATACAAAATAAACAATCATAATAATATTTTCAATAGGAAGCATATTAGCATTTTCCTGAATAATTTTCAAATTAAAATTAATAATTACCAACCAGAGACAACCGCCAGAAGAATATCATCAGCTAATTGGTTGAGTGCTACTCTTATAGAATTATCTCTGCCTTGTTGTGATTCCGAAACTTGATATATATCATAACTCGATATAGTTTTTTTCATAATCACACTTTTTTTAATATTATCATAAAACTCAACTTCACATAAAACTTCTACTTTTCTTTCAGTTTCGAGCTCGCCAGGGCTTACAGAAACGGGAGTCTCTCTAATAGAATTAATTACAACATTCAAACGTGAATCGCCGGATAAATCAACGATTTCATAGGTGTTATCATTAAGAAATAAATCAAAAATACTTTGTGTCAAAATCTCACGATACAAAGGATTTCCAAACCCACTGTTATCATTTACATTTTGAATCGTCATTGTCTTTAAATGTGAGGGTGCCGAACCACCGGTAAACGAGTAGCACCCGTATATACAAATCGAAATAACAAGTATTAAAAAAATAAAGTAATATTTTTTTTCTAATATCAACATTTATTTATACTCAAAATTAACAAGAAAAGGATTGTTATTTCTTTCCCAAGCAATTGTTGTCTCGGGTCCGTGTCCAGAATAAACTCTATAATTGTCGGGTAAAACTAATAAATGTTGTTCGATAGAATCAATTAATTGTTCCATCGAACCACCCGGCAAATCCACCCGCCCAATACTTTCATTAAATAGTGTATCACCAACAAAAACTACTTTATTAGAATGTTCGACAAAGCATAATCCACCTTCGGTATGTCCAGGCGTATGCAATACTTCAAATTCTAAACTACCAATTTTGATTTTATCACCCATATTTAGAAATTCAACATTATTTACTGGTTCAATCATAAATGGTAAAGGGTAAATAGTATGCTTCATTGGTTCATTCAAACGATAAAAATCGGATTTGTGCAAATAGACATTTGCGCTTGTAAGTTCTTTAATTTTACTACAATCTGCAATATGATCCCAATGAGTATGGGTTAATAATATCGCTTCTACTTTCAAATTATTATTTTTTATTATTGTATCTATCCTTGCACAACTATCCAATGGAGCGTCAATAATTACGGCACAACCCGAATTCATATCAACCACAAGGTAAGCAATTGTTGCTACAGGTCCAGATTCAATTTTATATATTTTCACAAAACTTTTTATAAATTTGCAAATTAATCAAAACACAAAAATAACGTATATTTTTATATCAAAGTCAAGTTTTTTTTTTATTCCATAAAAGCATTAAAATATTAACTTTTTTTTATCAAATAATATACAAAGAATATTAACGTTTAAAATTTACTTATTATATACAATTATGGAAGAAAAATTTATGGAAACAGTAATTTTATCAGCAACACGAACTCCAATCGGTTCATTTATGGGTACTATTAGTAAATTAAGCGCTCCAAAACTTGGCGCCATAGCTATTAAAGGTGCCGTAACGCGTGCAGGAGTCAATATTGACGATATTGAAGAAGTTATTATGGGTAATGTGCTTACCGCTGGTATTGGTCAAGCTCCAGCACGTCAGGCTTCGATTTATGCGGGATTACCTACTAAAGTTGAATGTATGACTATTAATAAAGTATGCGGTAGTGGGCTTAAAGCTGTTATGCTTGCCGACCAAGCAATACGATGTGGTGATTTAAATCTAGCTGTTGTTGGCGGTCAGGAATCAATGACAAATGCACCATATTTACTTAAACAAGCACGCGATGGATATCGTATGGGCAATGGTGAAATTACTGATTCTATGATAAATGACGGATTATGGGACGTATATAATCAAATACACATGGGTATGGCGGGCGAATTATGCTCGACTGAATGCTCTTTCTCTCGCGAAGAACAAGATGAATATGCAATCGAAAGCTATAAAAGAGCAATTGAGGCACAAAAAAATGGCAAATTTAATGCAGAAATCACTTCTGTAATAATCGAAGATAAAAAAGGAAATATTGTTTTTGATAAAGATGAAGAACCCGAAAAAGTAAAATTTGATAAAATTTCAACTTTAAAACCAGTTTTTAAAAAAGATGGAGTTATTACTGCAGCAAATGCTTCTTCAATTAGTGATGGAGCGGCGGCTCTTGTAGTTAGCTCAAAAGAATATGCTGAAAAAAACAATTTAAAGCCCATTGCAAGAATTATTGCTCATAATTCATTTGCTCAAAGCCCCGAATGGTTTACGACTGCTCCGACTGCGGCAATAACTAAATTATTGAACAAAACTGGATTAACTATCGCTGATATTGATTTATTCGAAATTAACGAGGCTTTTTCTGTTGTGCCAATGCACTCTATTAGAGAACTTTCTATACCAAGAGAAAAAGTGAATATTTATGGTGGAGCTGTCTCTTTGGGGCATCCTATTGGAGCTTCAGGCGCTAGAATTCTTACAACTTTAATCTACGCTTTAAAACAAAATAATTTGAAACGCGGAATTGCTTCTCTTTGTATTGGTGGTGGCGAAGCAAACGCTATGTTAATCGAGATTATTGATTAAAATTTTTGATTTTTTTATATTTTTAACTATTCTATTAAATCAATTTCAATATTTGTAAATTGGTTTTTTAAGAATAGTTTTGTTTATTTCTCTGTATAAAATTTTATATATTTTTCAAATTTTAATCAATAATTTTATCTAAAATAGTCTTATATTTGAAAATTATTTAAATCTATAATTTATTTATGAAATATCAAAATATCAGAGAAGAAGAATTAAAAAATCGAATTACGCAAGATTATTTTTGGAAATATGATTGCACGCAAATAATTGGTAATGTTGATTTTTGCATTTCTATGCATCAAAATAAATCCGATAATAT
>JARKQC010000013.1 GCA_029974985.1 Bacteroidota bacterium
TATTAATATATATTTTAAGGCTTATGTAGCTAATTAGGGGATTCTGGAATAACTATTTTTTTAAATTGATTTTACCTGCATTTCATAAAATAAGTGCCTACTTTATGTTTAATAATGTTGAATTCATTTATATGAAAGAAAAAGATCCGCAAACAATTATTGAAAAGTTAAAAAGCACATTGACTAAGAATTCTGTTGATTATGAAAAAATAATTAAAGAACTCGGTCAAGAAGAAGCAGCAAAAAAAAGGTCCAATGGACACCATTTTAGCCTCAATAACCATGTTAAAGGGATGATTCATTCCATGTTGAGTAATAATCGTCCATGGGAACCCATCGCCCACAATATGGACAATTTAGACAAAATTTTTCTAAATTATGACACAGATAAATTAGAAAATGCAGACCCTCAAAAATTGGTAAATCAGGTCAAAGCTATTCAATGTGGCAACAGGTCCATAAATTCCCAAATGAAATATTTAAAACACAATATAAATCAATTTAGACAGATACAAAAAGATTACAACAGTATAGACAATTTCCTTGAAGAAAACAGAGTTGAAGATGCTGTTAAATTACTATCAGACCCAAAAAGCCCTTATAAAATTAAACAAATGGGACCGCCTCTTACAATGGAATACCTAAAAAACGTGGGCATCATTGGAATAAAACCAGATGTTCATTTATTGAGGATATGTGGCCCAGAAAGATTGAACATTTTTAAAAGCCAAAACTTGAATGAAATTATAAACTCATTTGAAGAGTTATCAAAAGAAACAAATTTAAGCATGACTTACCTTGACAATTTATTCTGGATATTCGGGGCTAAAGATTACGGAGAAATATGTTCAGCCACACCTAAATGCTACGAATGCAACTGCGAACTGAAAGAAAATTGTAATTATCCTAAAAATCATCCATTAAAAGATTAACTAGAAATTACTTGATTATATATAATCTTGGGTATTACGCCCTATTTTTTATTCTATCCATACCAAAGAAATACAATCTTTCACTATTTTCAGCATCATCCCAAACTTCCCAACAAGTTTCATACATTGTTTACATTTTTTTTATTAGCCTGGAATCGAAAATTTTAAGCATATTACTCCACAAAGTACATTTGAAGTTACAATGTCCTAAATCAATGCAGATTTGCTTAAACTTAAAAATATGTTTCCAATATATTCAATTATCTGTTTAAAAAACTTATAAACAATAAAATAAATTGTAGAAGTATATTTCTAGAAAGCAACCAAATTTATTTACTTAATAC
>JARKQC010000023.1 GCA_029974985.1 Bacteroidota bacterium
TGGAGATTTAATGCATACTAAAAATGTCCACGGAAGCGGGTGCACCTACTCAGCCGCCTGCACGGTATATCTCTCGAGAGATTATTCTCTTGAAGAAACTGTCCGGAAAGCGGGAAATTTCACCAGGAAAAGTATTGAACACGGTTTGAAGGGTACTTTGAACCAGTTCTGGAGGATGGAATAAGTTTTTTAAAGGTTATGATGATAAAATTTCTTCCCTTGCTTTTTTAGCTGGTTCATAATCAGGATCTAATTCTAAAGCTTTATCAAGGTATTTTAATGCTTCTTGGTAATTTCCTAGCTTTCCTAATACATGTCCTTTATTATACAATACCTCAATATGTTTCGGGTTTAATTTCAGAGATTTGTTATAACATTGTAAAGCTTCATGATACTTACCAAGTTCTTCCAGAGCTTCGCCTTTATTGTTCCATGCTGTAAAAATAGTTGGATCTAAATCCAGTACATTATCATATGATTCCAAAGCTTCTTGATATCTTTCAAGCATAAAAAGGGCATTTCCCCGATTATTCCAAGTATCAACATGGGGATTTATTTCAACAGATTTATCATAACACTCTAATGATTCTAAGTTCATTCCAAGCTTAAAATAGGCATTACCTTTACTATACAACACTTCCCAATCTTCTGAGTCTATTTTTAAAGCATTATCAAATGACTCTAAAGCCTCCTGATATTTTCCAATCTGATTAAGAGTTTTACCTTTTATTATACCATGCATCGACAGAATTAGAATCTAATTCAGTAGCTCTATCATAAGCTTCCAACTGTTCTTGAATTTTCCCAAGTTCACCTAAAACCGCCCCTTTATTAATCCAAGCCTCAAAATTCCCATGATCTAACTTTAAAGACTTTTCATATGACTTTAAAGCTTCCTGATATCTCTTCATTTTTTCAAGTGCTAATCCTTTATCAAACCAATATTTAGGTTCTTTTGAATCCAGTTTCAAAGCATTATCAAAACAATCCAATGATTCTTGAAAATTACCAAGTTTTCCATTTACAACACCTTTATAATCCAACACAGTAGTATTTGCTGGATCTAACTCTAAAACCCTATTAAAACATTTTAAAGCTTCCTTATATCTTTCAAGTTCACAAAAAATTAACCCTTTATTAATCAATGCATTAAGATGCTTTGAATCCAACTTTAAAGCAATATTAGAAGCTTCCAATGCCTCCTGATGCCTACCTAACCATCCTAAAAGCACTCCCTTATTACTCCAAGCATTGACACATTTAGGATCTAACTCAGTCACTCTATTATAAGCCTCTAAAGCTTCATTAAACCTACCAAGTTCCCCTAAAAGTACACCTTTATTATACCATGCATTAACATATTCAGAATTTATCTTTAAAGCCTCTTCATTAGATTGTAAGGCCTTATGAGTTTCCCCTAATCTCTCTAAAACTATACCTTTACCATACCACGCTTTAGCATGGTTTGGAACTATTTCTAAAATTTTATCATACAATTCTAAGGCTTTCCGATATTTACCTTGATTAAACAGGTTATTAGCTTCTTTAATATATGAAATCATATTACATTCTCATAATCTATTGATGTTTTTAAGGAATTTTTATTCATCTATCTAAGGATATGCTATTTTTAGTGTAAAAGCTGTATGAATTTCAGTAAATGCTATCGCTATTTCTACCATACCACCTGTAACGTCACCTGATTGACATTTAGAAATTCCACTAACAATTCTTTTACCCGCATCACTTGAAATGGTTTCTATAATATTACCTACTTCATCGTAATCGTCATCATCAGGTTTTCCTATACCATCCAATATATTTGCTATCTTCTGTAGTTCACGTATTTGTTGCAGATACCATTGTGTATTACGATCATATGGTCATCTTGGCTGATTATTGTATAAAATATTTCATTTAATGTTTGTGCACCGTTCAAGAATAGGATCGTTGTAGAGAATGGTGTTTCTATCATTTCTCGGGATTGTTCTTGCGAAAGCCAGCCATACTCATAACATAAGTGATTTAATCCAGCAGTCATAATCAAACTTCTACCAACTATCCAAATCAACTTCTGGAACTTCAAACGGCGTAACATCCATCCCTAAAAGAGATGAACCCAAACCCAAATTAATACCACCAACCATATCCAACCATGCCGGCGGGTTGTTTAACAACTCTCCACCCAGATCACTGGCCCATTC
The DNA here is from genome assembly GCA_029974985.1 of Bacteroidota bacterium. GTDB lineage: Bacteria > Bacteroidota > Ignavibacteria > Kapaibacteriales > UBA2268 > JANJTB01. Next base: position 2,205 of record JARKQC010000023.1, read on the forward strand.
TGTTTGTAGGTCACTGAAACAGTAAGCGCCGGAGAGTGGTATGTGAACTATCATCATATCCCTTACAATACCAGTTTCAGGATCAAAAACCAAAAACAGGTCATTTGAATCTGATTTCATCACTAGGTAACCATTACTGGTGAACATGTCAACCATTTCACCATTTAAGATCATCTTCCCCAAACTATTCATTGGGGAAGGTCCATCATCATCAGGGAAAAGGGTTTTAAAAACCCAGTTTTCAATAGGATTAATAGCCGATGAACAAGCATAACGGAAAGCCTTTACATCCTCTGGATCACCAATCAATCATTCCTTTTCCATCTCCATGGATCTAAAAAAATTATCGAAGAATGCTGTATCCCAACCCTCTTTAAATAATATATAAATTATATTTACCCCTTATCAGAAACCCAATAATTCCACTTACAGCACCTAAAATTGCAAAAAAACCGCAGCGGTAAATGCAAACATTAAAATGAACCATAATCCTCGATTAAAAAGAGGTGATAGAATACTATCAAATGTAATTTGCAGAATTCCCAGTATGAATCCACCTATCAAACCTGCAATAAATCCATTTATAGCTCCATTTTTATATCCGTCGTTTACAAGATATCCCACAATTATCCCTGGAATAAACCAAGTAAAATCCCTATAAAAGTACCATATTCAAACATTCTTAAAACCATTTCCAATATCACAACCAAAACTGCCCCTAAAATACTATACTTCCAACATATCATCTCATTTTTCAATTCCATATTCCTGCAAAAATTGTTATATCATAGACTAGAAAAAAATAGTCCTGAATCAAGTAGGATTAATAACAACATTATTCCCTCTTATAATATACACAATTCAGGCTTGAAATTATTTTCTCATGCCTTTTTCATGTATGCAACTTTAATTCCAGGTAACTTTTTGCCTGCCACTTCTTTTAGTCTTTGATTTTCTGCAGGGAAATAATATTCCCCATAAACAGTGACATCATCTTTTTCCTTAAATGGGAGAACATTAGGATAAGACAGGATTAAATAAAACCTATTTGATAGTCCCTGCGCAGTAAGCGCCATGTCTGTTCTTGTCCCACTTTCTTCTATAACTTCTTCTTTACTTATAATTTGTCCGGTTATCTGTACTTTTTCTCCAATGAACGCTTCAGGAGTACGTTGCACAAGATTTACATCCAGCTTACCATAGAAATCATTATAAGAACCAATATCTCTATTTACAGGATCAAATCATCTTCTTGCTTTTCCCGGTACATACCAAAGTACTTCATATTACTTCTACGAACTTGATATATTAAATTGGCTCCGATAATAAGTGTTAAAATTGAAAGAAAATCGCTTTCATCAGAAGTTATGGAACTATCAAATCTCCAAATAATCAGGGTAACAATGTATTGAATAATAATAACACTTGTCATCAAAATGAAATACTTAAAAGACATCTCAACTTTATTAATCTCAAGATAGTAACCATAAATTATCATCATAATTCCAAATAAACTAAAATATAACCCTAAAAGAGATTCAGACTGAATAAAAGAAATTAAACCAGCAAAAACCACTAATACCCCAAATAAAAACGCGACAATTTGCTTCCAATTCCACCTATTTTCATTTCTAACGCTTTCTGTAACTTTTTTATCATTATTAATAGAAAAATATGGGATATAATAAAATTGCCCTACGATACATAGTGTAAACAACGAAGAACCAATTAACATATAATAAAATCCAATGTTTATGAAAACTCGATTAAAAAAGTATATATAAATCACAACAGCCCACTGAAATATATTAACACCAAAAAGCCAAACATATGCAATCTTATCTTTAAACTTATAAGTAATATCTCCCTCCGAATCCTGTTTTTCCATGTAAAACCCATAAATGAGGAAAACCAAGCCAATACTAACCCACCAAATATTAAAAAAGTAACCAAAGGGAAATAAGCTAAACAAAAAACCTAAAATAACAGCAATTCCAATTAATAACACGAATATGTTTGAATTATCCACATTAATCACTATATCCTCTATTTATTTATGTATCACTACCTTATATGAATCTTGTTCGTTTGTCGAGTGTTTTATTGAATTGAATCTGAATATTTGTATTTATTATTTTCATTCATATGTGCCAACAGCCATTGTATTGTATTAAATTTATAGTAATGGCCATTTGATTTAAAATTTATATTTCTTAAATTATTGGTTTTATATCATCTAAAAGCAATTAAATAGATTATTATTATCATAACAATACCCCATAACATTTTTTTGCCAAACTCCCTAATTTCAGGTTCTTCTTTTCTCTTAAATAGTAATAATAAACATAATATATAAATAAAAA
>JARKQC010000038.1 GCA_029974985.1 Bacteroidota bacterium
GAGCTTCATCTATCAGGATAAACAGATTTTCATCCAGAGTAACTGGTGTTTTATCATGGATTTCACTCGTAAATGTGTTTATAATTTCGCTGATTCTTCCTCCAAGATAATCTTTTAAATTATCTGTGGTGAAATAGAGGACGTTATCCTTCTTTATTCCTTTTTCGTTTATTAAATAATCATACAACTGGAAAAGAAGAGTGGTTTTTCCAACTCCACGTAATCCTGGTAATGTGATAAACCTTTCTTCGCTGGTGCTATCTAAAAAGTTATCAACTTGATTTTTAAGCTTGAAAAATGCATTTCTATATTGAAGCTTTTCCCCATTTTTATAAATATAATTGTGAGCAAATAGTGGTCCTTCTTCTATTCTCATCTGTATATAATCTAAAAGATCTTCATTACTTGTGGGCACCATGATATCACTTACTCTATTCTATGAGTGACCATATATAAATACTTACTCATAATGATGAGTGACTCTTTATAAGTAATTACTCAGATTTATGAGTGAATTAAAATAAATATCTATAGACACCAAAGATGAATCAGCATTTCAAACCAAGTTTTAAGTGAAACAATAACTGGAATAAACAAAAAAACAGGTGCTGAAGCCTGTAAAATCGTTTTTAACTATATTATGGATAATTTACCATGAAAACTCAAACAAAAAAATTATATCCTAAAAATGCCGACTTTAATTAAATATTCACAACCTGTCTTTTGCAGATAGTGTTTCCATAGAAATAATGAAATTAATGAATATCCATGAAGTAGCTTCCTTTGATGATGATTTTGACCATAAAAAAGGAATAACAAGGTTACATTAACAAATTTCTATTATTTAAGAATTTTTCTATTAAAACCCGCGAATTGATCTTTCCTTTTAGGAGTAGGGCATATTCCATTATCTCAATAACAATTAATCCCTGGATTTTCCTGTTTTATATGGAAGTATCCTTTTCTCGTTTATCCGAGTCAGTTATGGGTATGTTTATTGGGCCTATCTGTTTCTCATATAGTTCAATCTGTTTCGTTAACCATACCGCTACCTGTTTTGCTGCCAGTGGAGATAAACTTATTTGGGCCTTGACTTCTCGCATTACCTTGAGTTTTACAGGATCAAATGGTTCGTCTTGTTGTACTGGTTCTTCGGAAAAGAAAAAAATTTTAAAATCAACGGCGCTAACTCCCCCAAATGCACCGGTAGCATAAATTTTTGGGGTTTCTGATGGAATCATGACTGGCAATTCCACTGGTTTTGAATTTAATTTTTTTTCATTCATTTTGCTTCAGCCCCCATATTGGAATATCGAATAGTATTTGGTGCCTTTAAATCTTCAGGGTGGGTGGTGTAAACTTCAAAAAAAGGTTTTTGAGCTACTGGTTTTTCTTCCCCTAATTCTTTCGATTTCCTGAGATATTCCGCACTTTCAAGAATTGCCAGTGTTACTGCTCTTTTGTCATCTTCTTTAAGTTTAAATTGTTTTGGCTTTACACCTATATGTTCCAGGATGCCTGTCTTTAACAACTCATTTATGTGATGGTATGCTGTTTTTGGAGATGTATCTGCCATCCTTGCAATCTCTTCAATGGTCAAAAACTCCCCCCAGTTTTCAACGAGCTCTTCCAAAATGCCTATCCTTTTTGTATCACCAAAAATTTCCTTTAACAGCGTTGCCATTCTATCCCCTTTTACCTTTTTTACCATTTATCATGTAATTTATATAATCTATAATATTAATAATGTAAATATCCCCCCTAATATAATTTACTTAATTTCTTAAAAGGTAAAAAATTACCAATTGAATGCTTATATATTATTACTAATATAAGTAAAAGTATGTCTGATCCTATCCCTTCTATCAATGAAATAATTACAAGTCTTGATAAATACGAAAGAAGGGTTCTCCGTTTTTTGGGTAAAGAGCATATATCAAATAATAAAAACGTCAGGTTAGAAACAATAAAGAAAAATCTACCAAATAGGTATGGAAAAAATGTTGATAACGCATTAAAATCACTGAAAAGCAAAGGATATGTTTATAATTACAGACATAAAAATTATGGGTTAAGTCCTTTAGGAAAAAAAGTTGCAGAAAAGATATATGATGATTTTATGAAGGATAGACATGCAGATTTAAACAGGATATTGATGGTACAGATATATGGAATCCGCCCAAGATCCTAAATATCTTTCTTCACCAATATTTTCAGGAGTCCGTGTTTCAATCTAACAACCAACCTACACGTTCCCTTATCAACTTATGAAATAAACGTTCTATTATCTTTAGCTCACATCTACCGGCCATATTATGTACCAAACTTAAATCTAATAGTCCGTAATCATTTCATTCTACTTTTTATTCGAATTAAAAATTAATTCATATTCTTCTTGGGGAATTTTGGTATCTACATAAGCGACATCTCCAAATAATTGTACATTTACTAAATTCCCGTCATAATCTATGTCATATGTATCGAAAGGTTCTTCTAAGAAGGTTCCTTGAATAAAACCATCTTTAATTCTTTCTGTTCTAAGCCAGATTAATTCAAAGCTATATTTTTTAATATCACCATGAGGATGATTATTTTCTTTTACTAAATGAACCAGAATATCATCCGGGAAATCAGAATGTCTAAACTTATCTATTTTTACACAGTTCCTTATTTCGTTAAGATTCTTTAATTTTGATGGGTCATTTCCATGATAAAATGCAATAATATCTTTAATATGCTTATCAAAACATTCTAAATTTAAATCTTCAGGTGGAAATGTAAATGAAGAATCTGCTAAAGCTTCTTTTCTAAAGATTATTCTTTGATTTAAAGGAGCAACAATATCCACATTATCTTCTTCAAAATTACAGAACCCCAATACATCAAAGGTTATACCTGCATCTCGATCTATATACGCAAATACTAAAAAGCTATTTCCTCCTTCAGGAATCAGATCATCGTCACCCATTTTTTTAAATGCTTCATTCATCTCTTTAAAATCAGACATAGCTTTTTTAGAAAAGATGATTATGGGTTTAGCTAAATATTCTCTAAATGAATAATCGTCAAAAGTCATTAACCTTTTATCTATTTCCATATAGAATCTTCCCTTATTTTTTTTCTTTCTTAACGCTTTTTGTAAATGTTGTAATAGAGTAAATATTTGGTGGGGGTTACTAAATTGAATGACCTGATCCTTTTATAATTATTATTTAATGATGTATAAAACTTCCATCCCCATTTTAGAAAATGGAACTCCCACCATAATCTATGAAACCTTCATCTACCAATCCCATGATATCATCGACAAATATATGGAAGAATTTTTGTTGAGTTTGGATAGTGTGAGGTTTTAGGTTCTTATAATGACCAATGTTAACAGATTAAATAGCTTTAAGAAAGCCTTCTTAAGATAAGAATATAAAATTAGAGGTATTATATGAGTGAAGAAGATAATTACTATGTATCCAAGAGATCTGAATTTTTCGCCCAGTTTGAAGACTTTGTTCAGCGCATAGTTGGTTTAATGAACCATAAATATGGTGAAAACGATGAAATAATTGTCGATGAAATTAAAGAGGAATACAGTAGGCTATATAAAGAAATACCGTTTATAGGCGGCGATAGTAATCCATTAACTTTTAATCTTGTATCTGCCGTGGGGCACTTAGCAGTTTATAAAGTGCTGAAAAGACATGGAAAACCTTTAAAC
>JARKQC010000039.1 GCA_029974985.1 Bacteroidota bacterium
CATAAATATGGAACCTCATTAAATGAAATTGAAGATACTCCTAATTCTAAAGGAACAATATCATTATCTAAACATGTTGATTCAGCTGGAAAATATCTTGAAAAAAATTTTGATGTTAAATGTTTTTCAGAGAATTTACCAGTAGGTATCAAAAATACTGATAGATTTGTAAAAAATGTATGTGAATTAATGAATATTAAAATTCCAAAAAAAGTAGAAAGAGATAGGGGAAGGCTTTGTGATGTTTTAGTTGATTCTCATGCTTATAATTACAGAAAAAAGGTAGCTATTTTCGGTGATCCTGATATGGTTATTGGAATAGCTGCTATCGTTAGTGAAATGGGAATGATTCCTGAAGTTTTATGTATTGGTATGGAAAGTGAAAGATTTATTAATGATGTTGGTAGTATTAAAGATTTTTCAAATGAAATTGATTATAATCCTATTATTTTAGAAAATAGTGATTTATTTGATTTAGAAAATGTTTTAGATGATCATGATGTTGATATTTTATTTGGAAATGCTTATGGCGCATCAATAGCTGATAAAAACAATATTCCTTTATATAGGATAGGATTTCCTATTTTTGATAGAGTTGGTGCTCAAAGAGTTTCCTGTCTTGGATATACTGGTGGAATAAAATTCGTTGATGAAGTAACTAATATGATAATTGATTATTATTATGATTTTGAAGGTTATAAGTTAGATGAAGAAGAAGAAATCATTTTTAGTGATATTGCTACCGAAGAGAAGTATATTGAGGAGAAATTTTAGTTTTAAAGTGTTTAATTTTATAATATGTATTTTTATATAATAATATGATTATGAATTAGGAGTTATGATTTGTGAATCGATTTGTGAATTGGGAGTTATAAATTAGTAATTATGATTATGTATTAAGAAAATAGATTATTGTAATATATGGTGATATTATGATGGTAGCAGTTGCTTCTACTGATGGGAAAAATATTGATCTTCATTTTGGAGATGCTGAACAATTTTTCATCTTTGATGTTAAGAATAGTGAATTTTTAGAACTAAGAAAAAAATCAAATATCCGATTAGAGGATCATACAGACAGATGGAAAGAATCAACAGACCTTATAAATGATTGTAAAGTAGTTTTATGTAAAAAAATAGGTAAAGAACCTCATATTGAACTTAGAAAGATGGGAATTAAAGCTATAATGCTTGATTGTAATGTAGATGATGCATTAAGAGAATGTCATAATCATTTAAACCTTTCTTAAGTCTAATATTTATTTAATAGATTAAATACCTTTAGTTAATATTAATATTTATTACTATTATTTATTTTTAATAGTATTTTCTAAAACATTTTTTTATTTTTGTATAGCGCTTTTTACATAATACTTTTTTATATAATACTTTTTTTTATATATATTATTTTTTTATATAGCACTTTTTTGTATAGTAATTTTCGATATAATACTTATTTTATAGATAATTTTTTGATTATTGGCATATTTATTCCTTTTTTCTTGATTTAAGCTTTGATAAGATAGTAATTAAATTTCATGATTTCATGTTAAAGTTATAGAGTAATATATCTATTTTTAATAAAAACATTTAAGATAAGAATATTTTAAAAGTAAAAACTATTAGTTTAAATAATATTATTATATTATATATATTAAGATTGAAAGTATTTTTAAGTATTTTTTAAGTATTTTTGGGGTATGTTTTATTTGAAATTCTAAAATTGAATCTGATTATCATAATATTATTGTTTTAATTATTGGTATTGATTATTATGGGTGAAAATAAAAATTTAAGTAAAGATTCCCGTGTCTATAAACGCGAAAAACAAAAAGGTGAACGTTGGGATGGTTATTTGGTTAAAAGTATCCCGTCTGTTCAAAAGTTAATGCCTTATTTGATGAAAACTCGTGATTCTTCAAGTGTTTATTTTAGAGATATCTTTGATGCCACAAATTTGGTGAATTTTCTAAATGATAAAAATAAAAAATTGATTAGTGATGATATTTCCTCATTGGAGGATATTAATAAATATAATTTTAATCATTTTTTCATGACAGCTATTGTTAGAGTAATAGCTTTAAGACCCCATTTAAATAGATTTGTAGCTGGAAAGAAGATTTATCAAAGGCATAATATTGAACTTGCTTATGTCATAAAAAAACAGTTTAGTGATGAAGGTGAGGAATCGGTTACTATATCTACATTTGAAAGAGATTCAAATATTAATGATGTTGCAAAAGTACTAACTCCTACAATTAAAGGAGTTAAAGACAGTACTGATGATGAGCATGGTGATTTTTTAGATACATTTATTAAGTTTCCAAGCTTTATAATTAGTTTTGTAGTAATGCTCATGGATTTTTTCATTATTATTGGACATTCCCCTACCTTTCTTAGAAAAATGGATATTATGCAGTGTTCTGCGTTTGTTTCAAATTTAGGAAGCATAAATTTATCTACAGTACCTCTTCATCATTTATATGATAGGGGAACTTGCTCTGTTTTCATCACGATTGGTAAAGTTAAGAGAGTAGAAAATAGTGAAAATTATGAAGTAGAAATCTCTGCTACAATGGATGAAAGAGTTACCGATGGTTTTTACATGATAAATAGTTTAAAACTCCTTCAAGACATTTTGGATGATCCAGAACAACTTGATGAAAGACTTGAGTATATTCCTATTGATGAATAATAATCATATTTATTTTAATTAAGTATCAGTCATCTGGTTTAACTCATTTTAGTAGTTTATCCAATATTTCATTTTCTTTTTATATTATTATTTCAAATTATTTTTATCCTTTTCTTTTATTTAATTATTTATTCTATTGTTTATTTTATTATTTATTTAATTATTTATTATCTATTTCAATAACTTATTATTTATTTCATTATTTTGTTTATTTTTCTCTTTATTTAGTAAATAATGGTTAATTTTATATATGATTATATTAATAAAGTTATTATCTTATATATTGGGTATTATGGGTGGATTCTATGAAAAATTTAAATGACTTTATTTTAAAGCCAGCTGAAGATAATTTGAGTTATAAAAGGCCATGGTTGGAGTATTATCCAAAAAATATTCTTCCAAATATTGAATATCCTGATAAAAGTATGTTTCAGATGGTTGAATTTGTTGGACATAAAATTCCAGATGCAAATGCATTAGAATTTATGGGGCTTCAATTAAGCTATGAAAATCTCTTAAATTTAATTAATCTATGTGCTCAATCTCTAATTAAATTAGGTATTAAAAAAGGAGATAAAGTCACTGTTTGTTTACCAAACATACCTCAAGCTACAATTGTTTTTTATGCTATAAATAAAATTGGAGCTATTTCTAATATGATACATCCATTATCTGCTCCTAAAGAAATTGAATATTTTTTATCCCTTACTGAAAGTCAATATGCTATTTCTACTGACTTTGCTTTTAATAATTTTGAAAAAGTGAATAATAATGAAAATGAAGTGAAACTTAAGAAGATAGTGATATGTGGAGTTCAAGATTATTTGGGAAATCTTAATCGTGTTGGATATTGGATTTTAAGTGGAAGGAAGATACCAAAGATTCCTAAAAGGGATAATATTATTTGGTGGAAGGATTTACTCAAACTTGGTGAAAGTAAAAGTTCTGTTATCTTTCCAAAGATTAGAAAAGAGGATCCTGCAGCTATTCTTTATACGGGAGGAACAACTGGAAAACAAAAAGGTGTTGTTCTTTCTAATTTAAATTTTAATGCCCTTGCTCTTCAAACTGGTTCTCAAGCAGATGTTGAAATTAATGATAAAATGATGTGTATCATGCCATTTTTCCATGGTTTTGGTCTTGGAGTTTCAATGCATACTGCATTATCTTTTGGAGGGAATATCATTCTTGTACCTAAATTTTCTGTAGATGATTTTGCTAAAACTTTCAATAAACATGAACCTCAATTTGTTGCTGGTGTTCCAACGTTATTTACAGCCTTAACCAGAAGCAAAAAAATGGTAAATTCTGATTTTTCTTGCTTAAAAGGAGTTTTTTCAGGAGCAGACACATTACCTAATGATATTAAAATACAATTCGAAAATTTTATTGCTGAACGTGGAGCTAATGTAACAATAAGGGAGGGTTATGGTTTAACTGAAACAGTTACTGCTAGTTGTTTAACTCCTCCAACAGAATATCGTTTTGGGAGTATAGGTGTTCCGTTTCCTGATACACTCTACAAGATTTGTAAAGTTGGAACAGATAAACCATGTGTGGCTGATGAAGATGGAGAAATTTGTATATCTGGTCCTACAGTTATGTTAGGATATTATAAAGAAAAAGAAGAAACAGATTTAGTTCTTAAAAAACATGATGATGGTAATTTATGGGTACATACTGGTGATTTGGGAAGTATGGACAAGGATGGTTTTGTCTATTTTAAACAAAGAATAAAAAGAATTATTAAAAGTTCAGGATATTCTGTTTTCCCAACACAAATTGAAAATGTTTTAATGGATCATAAAGCAGTAGCTATGTGCTGTGTCATGGGAGTACCTGATTCTTACCAGATAGAAAAAATCAGAGCTTACATTGTTTTAAAAGAGGAATATAAATATTCTAATGATTTAGAAGAGGATTTATTGAATAGATGTAAAGAATATTTAAGTAAATGGAGTATTCCAAGAGAATTTGTCTTTAGAGATGAATTACCTCTTACTAATGTAGGAAAAATATCTTTCATTGCTCTTCAAAAAGAGATTATTAATGAGTTAGAAAAAGAATCTATATATTCTGATGAAATTACTATTGGGGATGATGAAGGTGAAGGAATACCTTAATACTTTTTTAAAATATTTGAATTAATTTTATTTTGATTATTTAATCTTATTATTCTTTTAAATATTATTTAAAAGATTAAAATATTTTAAAATTAATATATTTTAAATTTAACTATAATTAGTATTATTTATATTTTAAATAGTGATACTCTCCACTTTTTTTATTTTTTATTAAGATACCAATTTATATCCTTCAACTTTTTTTAACATTAGACTTAGGCAATAGTTCTATCATTTATATTTTTTATATATTATAATAAAATTATCGCTAATGTATTGATTTTAAGATTGAATTATTAGTTATATGTACAAATAGCTATATTTATATATAATTTACTACAAAATAATTATAAGTTAAAATAATATAATACAAGATGATAAAAACATGAAAAATAGGTAGTTATCAAAATAGAAAAAAGAAAAGGTATTGTAAAATAATTCGTTGGTTTATTAAAGATATTTCACCATATCATTATTTTTGTAATTTAAAGTATTTAATCGGTTCTATGACTTTTTTATTAAGATAAATCAGTATTTTTGTTTTTCAAAGCTTTTAAAGTTCTGATAATTTTTTATTTACTTAAATCAATCCATTCAATATTTTCCCTAAGAATTTTTAAATTGCTTTCTAAACAAATTATTGTTTTTGCTATTTTCATATATTTTAATACAATCTATTCTCTCAACAGTTAAAATTTCATATATTTTAATGAATTTTGATATAAAAAATATAAATTTGATATTTTAATTGTAATATAATTGATATTAGAGTTGACAAATTTATACTTATAAATTAAAATAATACAAAATAAGTGTTCAATATTAATAGAATAATAAATTCAAAAAGAAGGAGGTTTATTTTTGACAAAATATTGTTCAATTTGTGGAAAAGATAATGATGATAACTCCACATTTTGTAGAAACTGTGGAAAAAGGCTATCTGGAATGAATTCAATAAATTCGGATAATAAAGGTGTTACAAATAGGAACAATAAAATTTTAATCGGTGTGATAATAATATTGTTAATAGCTATTGCTATTGTTGGTACTTATGCTTTTGTTACTCTAAATAATGAAAATAGTTCTGATATAAGTAGTGGTAGTTCTGTTGGCAGTATTTCTGATAGTTTTAGTTCTGTTAGTGATGTTTCTAATGGAAATACTAAATCTTGGCATAAAGTAGATTCATTTAATGGTGTTGGTGATTATGAAATTACTTTTAATAATAATGGAGGAAATAGGATTAAAATCGTTTCATCAGCTATGCCTATAAAAAATTATGCTGATAATTATATGTACACAACTGTTAGTAAAAATGATTATAATTTAGGTTCTTCTCAGTTATCATGGAATAGTAAAAGTGCAGTAGCTACAAAGTCTGAAAATATTGAATTTTCAGGTTCTGGAACCTATTACATATCTATATATGCTTATGAATTACAATACTGGAATTTAGAGATATATGAATACTATTGAAAAGCCTTAATGTAAGAGTGAAAGGATCAATATTTAAAATTAATTGAAGGAAAATACTTAAATTTAAATCTTTAACCATAAAAATATAAAAAATTAAATCAGATGATAAAAAGAAGTGCTAAAAGAAAAGAAGATGATGAGTAGATATAAATAATAACTCATTATATTTTATAAAAAGTAAAGTGATAAAATGAAAAGTATTAAAAATAAAAATTTCACTTCTAAAAAAAACACTTCAACAATCTCAAAAAGCTTGGAGAGTAATGTCCATATAATTAATCCGTATTTTTAATTTAGGTTAATATAATCATTTCGTAAGAATTAGTTTTATAATTTATTTATCTTTCAAATAATAATATTCTCCACTTTCTTTTTGTTCTCTATCAAGATAACTGTCTAATTTATTCACTCTTGGCCTCTTTGTTTCTTTGTCTCTTCTAAATGTGATTTTTAGGTCTTTTAGGAATTTATTCATTGATGTTCTTAGATCCATTGGTTTGTTTGCTTTTCCTTGGAGACCTGGTTCACCTTGGAAAACCATTGCTCGATCACTTATATAGTCTATAAATACAATATCATGGTCTACGATAAGTGAAGCTGCATTTTTACTTTCTATGAGTTTTCTAATAGTTTTTCCAGCTACTAATCTTTGTTCTACATCAAGAAAAGCTGTTGGTTCATCAAAAAGATATATGTCTGCATCTTTTGATAAAGTGGTGGCTACAGCAAGTCTCTGCAGTTCTCCACCACTTAATTCATTTACTTGTTTATCTAAAATATCTTCAAGTGAGAATGGTTTCATAATTTCTGTTTTAAAAATATTTGAACCATAGCTTGGAGCATTCATATATAAAAAATCTTCTACTCTGCCTTCAAAGTCAGAAACAATATATTGTGGTTTATAAGCTATTTTTATATCTTCTTCAACTTCTCCTTCATCTGGTTTCACTTGATTAGCTAATATTTTTGCAAAAGTTGTTTTTCCAATACCATTTGAACCAAATGCAGTTACTATTTCATCATGAAATATCTCTCCTGATTCTGCAGTTAATGAAAATCCATCATATGATTTTTTTAAGTTAGTATATGATACTATTGATTCTCCTTCATCTTCAGGTGTTGGAGGCCTAATACTAAATTCGATAGGTTGCTTTCGGATTCTCACATTTTCTTCTTTTAAAAAACCATTAATATATGCATTTATCCCAACTCTAACTCCTTTCATCTGAGAAACTACTCCATAAGCTCCAGATTGACCATATAGGATATTAATGTAGTCAGATATAGCATCTAAAGTAGCTAAATCATGTTCAATTACCATA
>JARKQC010000041.1 GCA_029974985.1 Bacteroidota bacterium
AAATATTGATAGCTCAACTGAATCATAGAAAAGCTCGGGATCATTCTAACAAATAAAAAGAGAAGAATCAACAGTTCAGCAGTGGGAATGGCCATAATTTCAATTAGAATAAACACGATCAGACTTAAAACAACTACAGAACCTACATCGAAAAGAAACCTGACATCTGCATAGCTTTTGATAGCACTCATGTAACTATTTAACACATAATCTGCTTCTCGGTTAAATAGTTCAATATTTTTATCTTCCATTCCGAAGCTTTTGATGGTCTTCATTCCATCCATCTGCTTAAGGGTGGATGAGTAAATATCTTTACTTGTATTAGATATTTCTTCACCACTTTCACCTGCAGACTGTGTTCTTCTTTTAAGTAAAAGGAGTAAAACAATGCCTATAAAAAAAATAAGTCCGGTAATAATCCCGGATATCTCTAATGCAAATATGATGTAAACAGCCAGAACTATTGAACTAGCAATTAATGAAATGAAAAACCCTGTTCCCGTGGTTATTCTTTCAATTTCATAGGTCAATGCATGTGCAAAGTCAGAAGACCGTTTACTCATGAAAAAAAGCCAGTTTGACTTGGTAATTGCCGCAAACAAACCTTTCCTTATGTGAGCTGCAAACTCATATTCAATCTCAGAAGATTTCAGCATCTGTAATCTGGATAAAAGAGCATTTAAACTAATAATTATCACATATATAACAAGGACAACAGCCAATGTGGGCTCTATTCCTATGTAGGAAAAAGCAGATGCTATAAATCCTGCAATCTGACCCAGCGCACCCTGTTGAACATCTAAACCAACCAGTTGCAGTAAAGGTACTAAGAGGAGAAGTCCAATACCTTCGGTTAGGCTGATAAATACCATTAATGTCAAGGCTACAGTGATATTTTTTGGCTTAAACCCCAACAACGCTTTAATATATTCTATAAAATTTTTATTTGAACTGGTGATTCCGGAGAACATGCAAAACCTCTATGATATTATCACGTATCAATTTCCATTAAATTTTTCTCTTTTGAAATTATGTGTTAATATCAAACCATTATTTTTTTATCACTAAATAATTTTAGATACATCCTCTACTGTCACGTAAATTTATATTTATTTAATAATTGTTTTTAATTCAATTTTATCTGATATTATCAATTATATCTGTGATTTAGCTTTTTTTATCGTTCAAAATATTTATAATGTTCACATTAAACGTTGCAAATACTCTAAAAATCAGTAAATATTATATATGATAATGTAATAATTAGAAATAATCACATAATATACTTTATTTAGTATTTATAATAGTGATAGAAGTCACAT
>JARKQC010000053.1 GCA_029974985.1 Bacteroidota bacterium
AGCCGTACTAATAGACTTTTAAATGAAAAAAAGAAACAAGGAAATATTATTTCATTTAGAAATATCAAAAAACATACTGATGAAGCTATTAGATTATATTCTGATGAAAATGCATTTGAAACTGTTTTAATGAAACCATATGATTCTTATGTTTTTGATTTTAATGAAGTTTTGAGGAAACTTTTTGATTTGGTTTTTAATCCTCAAAACGTAGATTATTTACCTTCTGAGAAAGAAAGAAAAGAATTTGTAGTAATATTTAGAGAATTGCTTAGAATAATGAATAGATTAACTGTTTTTACTGAATTTAATTTTAAAGATTTAGAAATTTCTCAACAAGAATTTGAGGATTTTAAATCAAAATATCTGGATATGTGGTCTGATACTCGTGGCGATACAAATAAGGTCTCTATTTTAAATGACGTTGATTTTGAGATAGAATTGATACAAAGAGATAATATCAATGTTTCATATATTTTGACTTTACTTAGAGAGTTAGATGTTAAATCACCTTCATTTGAAAAAGATAAAGAATTTATTATTAAAACGATGGAGAATGCTCCAGAACTTAAAAGTAAAATTGATCTTATTGAAAGATTTATTTCTCATAATATAATGGAAAATAAAGAGGAAGATATTGAAGAGGTCTTTGATGATTATTTAGAAAGAGAAAAAAATAAATCTATTTTTAAATTAGCTGAGGATGAAAACTTGAAAAAAGAAATAATTAATGACATCATTAATGATTATGAGTTTTCAAATAAAATAAAGAATGAAATGATTAAAGATTCATTTAATGAGAAATTAGGTCTAATTAAAACCCAAAGTAAATTAGAAATAGTAAAAGAAAAAATTGTAAGTTTAGTGGAGAAATTTTCATGGTGAAATAATTCACATTGATATTATTTTAAAAAACATATTATTATATTCTTCTAAAATCAAATATTAAAAAAGTATAAAATTTTAGAGGAAAATAAATGTCACAATATCAAAATCAGTTAGAAAGTAAATTATGGGCAATTGCCGATGAACTCAGGGGAAATATGGATGCAAGTGAGTTTAAAAACTATATTCTAGGATTTATTTTCTACAAATATCTATCTGAAAAAATAGATTCATATTTAAACAAAGAACTGGAAGAAGATAATTTAACTTTTACTGAGAGCTATGAAAGAGAAGAATTTAAAGAAGTCTTAAAAAAAGTTGCAATAGATAATTTGGGTTACTTTCTAGAACCTAGCTGTCTTTTTCAAAATGTTGTTATTAAAGCTCAAAATAATGATTTTATTTTAGAAGATTTAGAAAGAGCATTAAAAAGAATAAGTTCTTCATCGACAGGACATGAAAGTGAAAATGATTTTGAAAACCTATTTGAAGATGTTGATTTACAGTCATCTAAACTTGGAAGATCTGTAGAGGATAAAAATAAATTAATATCAAAAATATTATTACATTTAACTGATATTGATTTTAGAATAGATGATGAGGAAAAAGATATATTAGGGGATGCATATGAGTATCTTATAAGTCAATTTGCTTCAAGTGCAGGTAAAAAAGCAGGGGAATTTTATACTCCACAAGAAGTTTCAAAAATATTGGCGAAGATTGTGACATTAGATAAAAATAAGTTAAAATCAGTTTATGATCCTACTTGTGGTTCAGGTTCATTATTACTTCGTGTTGCAAGAGAAACAGAAGTTTCAGACTTTTTTTGACAGGAAATGAATCAATCAACTTATAACTTGGCACGAATGAACATGATTTTACATGATGTGCCGTTTACCGATTTTGATATCAGACAAGGAGATTCCCTAGAAAACCCACAACATATGGATAAAAGATCTGAAGCAATAGTAGCAAATCCACCTTTCTCAGCAAAATGGTCATCGGATTCCCATTTTTTAGATGATGAAAGATTTTCAGCCTATGGGAAACTAGCTCCGAAATCAAAAGCAGATTTTGCATTCTTACAACATATGATATACCATCTTGATGAAAATGGAACAATGGGAATAGTTCTTCCTCATGGAGTTCTTTTTAGAGGAGCTGCAGAAGGAATAATAAGAAAATATTTGATTAATGAAAAAAATTATTTAGATGCAGTAATAGGTCTACCTGCAAATATATTCTATGGGACAAGTATCCCAACAGTAGTTTTAATATTTAAAAAGTGTAGAACTGATGATGCAGATATACTATTTATAGATGCAAGTAAAGAATTTGAAAAAGTAAAAAATCAAAATAAATTAAGAAAAGAAGATATAGATAAGATAGTTAACACTTACAAAAACAGAGAAGAAATAGAAAAATATTCTCATAAAGCAACTTTAAAAGAAATAAAAGAAAATGATTACAATTTAAATATTCCAAGATATGTGGATACTTTTGAAGAAGAAGAACCAATAGACTTAGATGAAGTAATAGAAAAATTAAAAAAGAATAAAGAAGAAATGGAAAAAGTGGATAGAGAAATAGAAAAATACTGTAAAGAATTAGGGATAGAAGCTCCAGTTTTTTAGGTGAAAAAATGACGAAAAATAAAAACACACCTAAACTACGATTTCCAGAATTTAGTGAAGAATGGAAAAATGGAATTATTGGTGATATTTCTGATAATATTATGGCAGGGGCCACTCCGAGCACTTCTGTTCAAGAATTTTGGAAAAATGGTTCAATCCCATGGTTATCTTCT
>JARKQC010000058.1 GCA_029974985.1 Bacteroidota bacterium
AGCTTTTTCCAGTGCAGTTTCTATTCCTGATAGGTTCACTGCAACGGAACGCTTGACTTCCTGGACGATCTTCTCCACTGTAGGGTTCAACATTGGACTTACCGCTTCTAAAGGTACATTTTCCTCTAAAAGCTTTCCATCGGCACCATAGAGATCTATTTTGTCTTCATATGTCGGCATTACTTTTACACCTCTTTAATTTGTTTTTCATTAAAAATGAACTACATTCATATTATGAATATTAATTATTTTATAAATGAAAATCATTTACTATATAAAGATATGTTTTTAAAATTAGAGTAATAAAAAAGTAATAAAATAAGAAAAAATTTTTATATCAGGGTTATTACCCCGGGTATTCTTTTAGATATTTTATCTACAACGTAGGGGATTGTAGAAGTTATAACACTATTTTTACAACTAGAATACGCTGCTTTATCATCAGATCCCGCAGCAATAACATTTGAATTCAGTTCTTCTTTTAAATTCGTAACCGTTGCCTTCTCTACCCATGGATCTATATCGCTGACAACGATTTCATCCACCATAATTACCCCTTCGGGATACTATGCAAATTTGACAGCTCCCTGCTCATCCCAACTACTTAAAAGACAGGAAGAAGGAGTTAAAAAAGCTCTAGATTTATTTTTTGCCGTTTTAAACGATGATATGGGAAAGATCATGGATTACGATGATATTTCTTTAAAGATGAACAGGGACTACATTGCCTATAAGGATTAAAAATGTTTAAAACTCTTCCTCTTTTTTCTTTTTTAATAAAATTCTATAAGATCACCTGAAAATATTTATCCCCATTTCCATTTTGTAAAATTTCAATGCTTATTAAAGAGAAATTTCAGTATTATTTTCATCCGTTATTTGTGGAAATGGTAATAATTGAATTTTTATATTATAAATGAACAAATAGAATAATACCAGATAGCTAAAACTATTTAATTTTATAGTGGGGGTTGAATTGAATTCATTACCTGCTACTTTTCTATTAAAAAATTATCACGAATTTCGATGGAGATACTGGAATATGAGTTGTTATAAATACTGGGATAAAATTAAAGCCATAGCAAA
>JARKQC010000114.1 GCA_029974985.1 Bacteroidota bacterium
TTTACGAATTTCTATTTTTACTAGTGGACACATTTTTATAGCCTATAAGTATTATTTTAAAGTTATAATAAAATTATTTATAGATTTTTATCTTCACTAGACCATATTTATCCTGAATTTTAAATAAGAGATAATGATCTAGAGAACAACAAGTATATGTAAGGGGTAATAATTAATGAAACAAATAATTTTATGGATATATAATTGAGAATTAAGATTGTAAAAATAAAAATAAGAAATATTCATATTAATAATACTAATATACTAATTACACTTGATAAATAGTACCAGGAATAAAATTTAATCCATCCTATATTTTTTATTTTATCAAATATTGCTTTCAATTTAAAGGCGTAACTCCATTTGCCATCATTGTTAGCCATATTGGTAATTGCTATTAAAGATATCGGGAAGATTATTAAGCAATATAACATATAAACAAAAAAAGTTGTGGCATACCCTTGTAATAACCATGTGGCATACCCCTGTAAATATATTTGTGCTATTGCACCAATTATAACGATAATAAAGTCGGGTAAGTATAAATAATAATTGATTAAAGGTAGGTTTAATATTATTAAAGGTAAAGTTGCCGGTATTGAATATATTAAGCTTACACAAGTTACTTTAAATCCATTTTTGAATAGTTTAACCCACTTCCTAAATTTAGGTAGTTCCCTGGTATCTTTTAAGGAATATTGAATAATTTTGAAAAAATATCCACTAATAAAACAGTTGATCAATAAAGCAATAATTAAAAATGGATAAGTGAAACCATTCTGTAAATTAATTGGAACCATATCATGCGGAATTGTATAAATTACAACTATAAAGCCCAAAATAAGAATTTTCTTCCAATCTAAAAAAGGATATTTAATAGAGTTTATTATAATTTCTTTGATATTCATCAAGATCATCGGATTCATTTATAAAATGGATATAAATTATATTTATTTCTTATTTTATAATACCCTATTTACAAGGGCATGTTATCATCCAACATTTCATTGATTAAGTGAGACCACATGTTTAGCCAGTCTCTTGGCCAGGGCCAGGATGGTGAGAACTGGTGGGGCACCTGGTGCCCGGGGGAAAACACTGGCATCAGCCACGAACAGGTTTT
>JARKQC010000148.1 GCA_029974985.1 Bacteroidota bacterium
GCGCTGACATAAAGAAGAGAATTACCAAAGGATATCAGTGCGTTAATCTCGGTTGTTGGTGGTCTTATTTCTCTTTTATCCATTTCGAAGTTTTTAAGTATTTGATTGAAGCTTTGATAGTAACTATGCCATATCCTGCCTTCGTTACTCATGATCTGGGCAACATCACCTGAAACTTTTTCCTTTTCAATGTCTTTTATGAATGATCCAACATCCTTACCCTTTTTCTGATAATATTTCAATGTTCTAAGCACATTATTCTTGATTCCTTCCACAATTTCTCTGGCTATCGCAGCACGCTTTTCAGGATCACTGTAGTGTTCAGATTGATGTACAACTACCAGGCCAGAATTGAGCTGTATTCGGGGGTAGAGTGATCCTTCGTAGTACCCATACATGTTAAAAAAGTGAACCGGTATTCCTTCCTTCATCAGGAGGGAAGAAGCTCCTGATTTGAGTGAAACCTTACCATAACAATTTATCTCATTAATCCTGTTTATTGGCAACGCCTTTTTGCCATCTTGGTTTATGAAAAATAGGGTGTTTCCTTTTCTCTGTAATATGCCATGTGATGTTAAATATAGTGGATCTTTCATAATGTACACCTAAACCATGCAAAGTTCATAGTAAGTACACCTCTTGCAGTATGGTTTAATTATCACAGGAGGTGGTGATGGATTATTAATGATGGAAGGAATTTCCTGTATTATTTTTTCTACTTCTTTTTCAACTTCAGGAGTTAAAATTAGCTTTTCTCGCTTCTTTTCTTCAGGGTAAACTAGCATTCCCTCTACATCTCGCCCCATTTTCTTCGCATTCCATAAATAATAGTAAAGTTGATATCTTACAGGCTCTTCAAGCTTGCTGGACTTTTTGATTTCATAAATAACATCTTTATCACCACTTTTAACGAAATCAAATGCAATATCACCTAAATTTATGTTTTTCTTTTCTCTAGAATAACTTTTCTCATGAATATGCCTACCGATACTTATATCATCACTATTATAGTTCATGTTGATTTGATTTGCAAAAAACCATAACTCACGCTTACAAACAATATAGTATTGTACCATCACGCCGGTAATCTTCATTTATTATCACTGTACTTAAATTATGAAGCATTTTTCATCTTTTTTTTTGATAAAACCAGTTTCTAAATTGTATTTGTCCTTTAAATCAATTTTATCAATAAATCCTAACCATTCTTTGTTTAATACTGTTCTACCAAGATTATTATGATTAACAGAAATTACATAGTTATAAAATTTATTTTTAATTTTTAAAAACAAACTTTTTCGTTTAAAGAAATCATCTTCTTCTTGTATTTCACTAAATTTATTCCAAATTTCATTGGATTCATTATCCACATTTACAAAAACATCGATTTTAGGAATAGCTTTTGAATCAATTATTTTAAATTTATGAGAAATATTTGAATAATCTAATTTGTTTAATATTTTTAATAATTCAAGGGATTCATCTTGTGCACCATCTTCAATTAATATTTCATAATACTCTTTAGAAAATTGGTTAAAATTTTTCTCGTCGATTACTTTTATATCACCAATAGCCGTTACTGTGGATTGTAATAAAATATTTCCATAAATAAAATTTCCTAAGGGCCTATTTTTATCATTAACAATTTTAATAACATTTACTTCTCCCATATCAGTAGAATAATTTCTATTACATCTTCCACCAGTTTGAATAATTGAATCTAATGGAGCTAAATCCCGATAAATTATATCCACACTAATATCCACCCCTGCTTCAATTAGTTGAGTACTTACAATTATTTTTCTATTTTTAGAATCTTTTATATAGTTTATTTTGTTTAATCTATGTCGGGGTATGATATTAGTAGATAAATAAATCAAATCGAATTTTTCATTAGAATCTTCATTTAAGATAGTTACAATCCCATTTGAATCAATTTTGTAATCCTGCCCCTTAAAATCATAATACTCTTTAATGGAATCATAAAGTTCTTTTGATGAATCTATAGTGTTTAAAACAAACATTATACTTTTAGCCCGATTTTCTTCAATAGATTTAATAGCTTCTTTTTTAAAATCTTCAAAATCTTTATTTTCAAGATTAAAATTAAATTTGACACGATTAAATGCCTTAAAATACTTCTCTTTCTTTGCAATTAATGGAATTATTTCATCATTTTCCTTAAAAATTAATGGCTGAGTTGCAGTCATTAAAATAATCCAAATATTGAATTTCTTTGAAATCTCTTTCAATATTTTGTTAATTATTGGCCAAAATTTATATGGGATTGACTGTATTTCATCAAGGAGTATGATAGAATTTGCAATATTATGAAATTTCCTTAATGATTTATTTTTATTTGAAAATAGAGTATAAAAAAGCTGTATAAATGTCGTGATAATTATTTCTGAATACCAACCTTCAGTTAAAAGTTGAGATTTATTTAGATTAAGCTCTTCATCTGTTTCATCAGATAAAATATAATCCATATCTGACATATAATGATGTTTCAATAAGAAATCAGAACCATTTAAACCAGAATAATTTAAAATTTCCTTAATAACTGATTCATTTTGATCTATTATACTTAAAAAGGGTAAAGAATATATTATTCGCGGTGTGAAATTTAATTCTTTTTTAATTCTATCCCTTAATTTTAATGAAAAAGAAAATCCGGTTAAAGTTTTCCCACATCCAGTAGGTAATTCTAATGAAAATATCTTATTATCAGTTATATCTAATTCATAAACTTTATTGATGGCATCTAAATAAGATTCTTCCCGTATTTTATTAATACCATCGTGATTAGTGAATTTTTCTTTTTTAAATTTATCCACAATATCTTGAGAAATTTTTTTTCTTTTAATAATACTTGTTTCGGAAGCATCTAATTTATCTCCATCCAACAAGGCAGAGTAAATCATGTTTAAAGTTAAATAGTTAAATATGCTCTTTGATTTGAGTAATTTTCTTAAATCTTTACGAATATTTGTTTTAAAATTTGAATAATTATTTAAAAAATCTAAAATATCTATCTCCTGTCTCTTATAAAAATTAAATAAGGAAATAATGTTTTTATTTTCTAAATTATCAATATCTTGCTTAAAATAATTGAATTGCTTTTTTAAATCCTCAACCTGTGGGCTTAATTCATCAAAATTATCTTTCAAATTTTCAATTTCATCAATTTTCCCACTACTTTCCTTAACACTTTTTAAATTTCCATGATGCCTTAAAACAGCTAAATATGCTAGAACAGGAACATTAAACAATTGGATTGATTCATCAGGAAAAATATTATCTGGAAAATTTTCCTTTTCTAAAAAATTAAAGATGTTATAATAAGTAAAAACAGCAGATAAAAAACCATGACGAGCTTTTTTTGTTTTAACATCTTCAAATAAATAATTTTGAAAATAAGATGTCGCTTTTGCAAAATCATGAGAGATACCTATAATAAAAGATATTTCAGATAAAAAATCATTGTTTGTAAAATCTAAACCTTGCAAAGATTCTTTAGAAAATTTTCCAACATTTGACAAATGTTCTTCTAAATATTTATCTGGATGTGAGTAAATATTAGAAGAAAAGGACATTGTCGTCTCCTATCTTAAAATATTTACTACCATCTATTTTTATAGGTTTCCCGTTTTCTTCATAGTAATGCTCTATATATGATGTTACAATACGGTCTTGGTTCATAAATTGGGGAGATTTAATAACCCCATATTTCTTTTTAGGTTCAATGATTATTTTATTGGTTTGGGGAACAACACTATCAATAAATATACCAACCCCCTCAGACACACTACTATTCATATCAGCTTTTTCTATTGGAATAAAATCATCACCAACCATTTGAAAGTTGGCTAAACATTCACTTATGCCCAAATATGGGGTGTAAATTGACTTGTGATTGTACAACAATTCAAAAAGATCTTCCATGATTTTTTGATCTTCAAGGGACAAATAAATCCTATATTTAACATCTTTTAGAAATTCTGCTTGAATTTGAGTTCTTTTACCAGCAGATTTAATATCAGATAAAATAAATCCTTCTTTTGTATTTATATAATTTAGATTTAATCTAAATTTTTTAATTGGATTTAAAATTCTAAGGCTTATTTTACTATTTTCTTCATTAAAAATGGTATAGTAGCTATTTTTTTCAAATCCTAAAATTGCAGAAACAAGACCAGAAATTGTGGTTCTACTTGGAAAAGGATAAGTTAAAGTGGATGTTGCAGTGTAACCTTTTCGAAAATAAGCATAGCTACTCCATATGTCAAAGACTAAAGCTTTATCCAAGTTAACACCCACCTTACAAATCTAATTCATTAACTTCAATACCTAAAGCCTTAATTTTTCCAATACAATCTTGATTATCACAAGTTACAAAATTGACATTTGGATCAAATTTTAAATTAATTTTAGCTATTTTATATTTATTCAATTTTAGTAAATCTAAAAGTTTACTTAAATCTATTTTATAATCATTTATACTTCTAATTAATTTGTCATTGTCTAAATCGTGGACTAATTTGACCTGCTTGTCTAAGTCTCCAATAAAATAATAATCTTCATTGTATTCAATTTGAATCAAAACTCTAGGTATTTGGCCAAATTTAGATCTTGAAATTAAATTTTTAGTACCATTCCATATTCCATCAATTAATAATTCCACATCTTCAGCAGTTAGATGGGTGTATTCAGCAGTTTTTTCATTAATTATTCCATAAAATCCAATTAAAGAATAGGGGAGA
>JARKQC010000149.1 GCA_029974985.1 Bacteroidota bacterium
ACATCCTGGCCCGGGACACCAGCCATGTAGTAGGAATGGTGCTCTACAATCAGAATGATGAAATAAAAGATTTTTCCAATTTCATACAGGGAAGGGGACAGAAAATCATTCAGGAGTGGGGTTTTAAGAGAATTGACTAAAGATAACTAAAAATATTTTTCTCATAATTAATTTTATACGAGAATATCCTAAGCGTGGGATTGTTGGAGGGAAGGAATGATGGTGTGGCCCACGGCTAAATTGCCCATAGTAGTTAAGTTGGGAATTCATTAGTTAGTTTTAATATAAACCAGTTAAATCATTTTATTATTATTTTTGTAATTGTCTGTTTCGTAATATGTAGATTTAACGAAGTAGAACCAGATACTTTATAAATAAACTGGTTTATAATGGTAAAATACCATAAATATAATTAAATACATGTATACTAACCTAAACATATAGCACAACTTAGGAGATACCATATGGAAGATAACTACTATACATCAACTATTCAACGAAAAGGAAAACAAGTCTATATTCCAGATACCTTACTTGAAGTAGCTGACATAAATCTAGGCGATTACCTGGAAGTAAAAATTAGAAAACTGAAAGTACCCAAATAAAAAAAAATAGTATAAATCTTAACCTAAACCCCTGACTACCTTCAATGTCATAAAAATTTAAAATTAATATCAGGTTCTATTTAATGAGCAGTGCCTAAGATTATAAGCAATTTTGAGGATTATCAGATTTTTATTTATGCTTAGTTCTTAAGTGCTATTCCAATGTATTTATTTTATTAATAATCTAGCTTTGATTTTTGTTTAATAGTCCATTTATTTATGGATTCCAGTTATAATCAGTTTTAGCTATTTTTAAAATTAAAAACATTATTTCTTTTATTTTATGGTAGATGAGTATAGATCAAGAGATCTACAAATTGTTATTATTTATAACTCTTATTTTTATTTGCAGAACTGATTAAAATTAGCGTACTTAGTATTCTAACTATTAATTTAATGACAGGTATCTTTAATTTAAAGGAGAGATTATTTGATAATATCTCCCTCTGAATTAAATTTAATGTGTGGTGTAAGATATTTCACAGTATTCTAAGATGTATCTCCTTTTTGTAAGTTGAGGGTCTTAACAGATCCATTGTTGGTAGAAAGTAAATCCTTATATTCATATGTAACATACTCAATTTCTGTACTTAAAATTTTATTAATTCTATTCAGCGTGCCTTCAGACCATCCATCCTCATTAAACGTGCTAAAAACTACAAATTTTGAATTTAATAAATAATAAAAATTTTTGTACTTTCTAATTTCCCTTTCAGTAACCTCACCCGGTTTTTTACATTCACCTATTATTATCTCTCCATCCACTACACAACAAATATCTAATTCTTGCTTAGTTTCCCTAGAGATTACTTCCAATTCAGAAACATATAAAAAACTATCTTTACTACTATCCTTAAGTTTTTTAAGTGTTAAAATTGGTACAATCATATTATTTACATAACCTTTGTAGATCAACTCATCAAGTTTATAGAACCAAGGTGGATCTAAAAGACCAGGTCTTGGGATTAAGTTTCTAGCTTTGTAATATTGGGAATTTCCACATGCCTTACAAGAGAACTTATTGCCAATTTCATTAATGCTGTACCATGCTGAATTATTGCAAATATCACATTTAAAAATGAATCCTCGATGTAAAATTCCCCTTTCAATAAACTCATCTATTGTTGTAATGTAATTTGGTTCATCCTTTAAAATTTTACTAATCGAAATCATGTCCAAATATCTTCTTCTGTCATTTAAGTATAGTCCTTCGTCATGATCTTCGATTTCACCTTTTTTCTTGGTTTTCATAAATTGATCAAATAACTGCAAGTAATTTTCATTACAAAATATTTTAGCAATTTTTTCTAAAGAACCAAACTTTTCTATGCTTTGTAGCGTATATCTGCCTTTATCTGAAAGATTAATGTGATAACCTAACTCTCTGAATATTTTTTTAAATATTTCAAAGGGTTTTAACAAGGTTATCTCTGGTCTAATTAAATATTGATCAATCGGTAGATCAAACAATTTAGTATCATTCGGACAGAAATATGAAATACCATATCTAGAAATTCGTTTATTTTCACTTGTATACAAAGGAGCTTCCAATGTTTGATTCAAAGATCTATTCATGGGAAGTTGATAGTCTTCAATTCTTATTTCAGTTATCCAATAGTGTTTGTCAAATGATCTGTGGAAAAAATTGCGTGGTACAGGAGTATCAATCGGATTAATTAATCTATCATTTTCAAATTGCCCTAAAAACCAGTTATTTTGATTATCTCGTTCATATATTTTAAAGGAATAAGGCAATAATTTGTCACTATCAAAAGATATTTCATATCCATTAACTGAGTGCGATAATAAATCTGTATCAACGGAACTTTTTAAAATATCCTTTACCTCTTCCAATTCTTCTTTTGTTTTAGAAAAACTTGTCAATAGTATACTATTTCCTTCCATACTATAATTCAATAGTTCATGAACTAGTTCATGATTGAAGGGCACATCATTGTATATTGAGGGAAGTTCTGTATTATATTCATAAAATGACTCTTTAATAAGTGAAAATGGAGCCCAAACCACATTTAAACGTAATCTAGAAAGAGAGTAATATAAACAAAAATCTTCTAAATGGTCACCAACAACTAAAACTGCAGATTTTTTTAATTTAGAGTTTTTTAATTGGTAGTTTGTGAAATACCTTTCAAGATTAATCATGGAATAATAAGAAGGATAAGCATTATATTCAGATGAACCTCTTTGTAACCGTTTTTTATCCCATATCACACCTAACAAATCATCTAAAGTACTGAAATCTCTTTCATTAATACTAAAATAATTTTTTTCAAGATTTTCAAGTTCTTTTTGAAAACTTGGTGTTAACATACCAAGAACAGAATAACACATTAATTTTAGATTATCTCGAATAGTCTTAGACTGTCGATGGTTAATAATTGGATTATACACAACAAGATATTCAAGATCAGTGGTATCGAAAATATCTGCTAAATGTGTGAATGTGTTATAATTTGAGTTATCTGGATTAAAGTGATGATCAGTAATGGGTAAAAATTTATTTGAATCCTCCATACCAAACGGATTTAATCTTTTTTGAATCTCTTCATTAAGAGATTCTGATAACTCCTTTTCCTGCCCTATTTTATTGTATAATGTCAAGTAATCAGGATCAAATCTTTCAAGTAAAACCCAAAAAATTTCATCAATTGTTTCCCCATCCGTCGGGATGATTAGGTTATGCCAACCGCCCCAAATTTGACTATTGGTCTTTATCACCTCTATAACTTTTTCACGCCAACCAAAACCTTTAAAAATAAAAGTCACTACCTTTGCAGGTCTAAGTCCTGTGAACATCTTTTTAGTTTTTATTTTTATCCCCCACTCTCAATTGCATATTAAAATATGAGTAATAAAAATATATGAATCATACAGATCAAATTATGTGATCCATGGGTGAATTATTTAACATAATCATGAGATGAATAGGTGATTTTGATAACAAACCCCGCATTAAAAACCAGTTTTTATGTATTAAATCTGAAAAAAAGGTTTTGATGAACGATTATTGTCAAATAAAATTTTATAAATAAATTATATTATGATTAATCTTTGATAAAATAAATTAATTTCTGATTTTAGGCTCTGTCAAAAACTTGGGGGTTAAATGTCAAAAAGTTTTTTCTGGTTTTGAATTTCTATTCTAATGTTTATTCGTGACATTACTCCTCTTTTAATCTTCATTAACTTCTTAACACTCTTAGGAAAGGTTTTTTGGAAG
>JARKQC010000161.1 GCA_029974985.1 Bacteroidota bacterium
TATTAATTTTCTTTTAGCCCTAAAATTGTCATTAAATTGTTTAAATTCTTTTTTTCTTTAATGAAACGAGGAGGTATGCTTCTTTGTATTGAACCTTTTATCCCAATTTTCTCTTCCATTTCTGATGATACTGCGTGATAGGTTCTTCCAATTTTGTTTAACTTTTTTTGACTGACTAAGATAGCTTCATTTAATAATTGGCTATTATTTTTATTCCCTTCCACGATCACTAGATTATGATAATCCATACTCCTTTTAATGTGAGCATTATTGGGATAACAGTGGGAAACCTCTTTTGCTTTCATTTCTGTTAATTGGTTGAAGTCGATGACCTTATCCACAGTAAAGTATCCGATGATATATAGTGCTTCATCAAATTTATGGGTCATAAAAGGAGTCAATCCCGCATAAAATACCAGAAGATCACCTTTATTTAATTTTAGCAAATAATTTCTTTTAGTTGTAGGATCTCCGTAAGTAAAAGTTTCAAACTCAGGATCAAAATGCATAGGGTTATCTTTAATTTTTTGAGGGAGATAGTAAGATAGTGGATGACCTGATCGACCTTTAGTGTTCATGTATGTTTTTGATTCTACTGAATTTAGATCACCTTCAGGTATTGGTATAAATTCAAACGAACCATCCTCAAAAATTGGTGCAAGCGCACCCCCACACCCCTTATCAATTCCTACCCTTAATAACATTGCCTTTTTCATAATACACAACCTATCCCTTCTATGAAATCGAACGGATACCCATTTTTTCCAGAGTCATAATTTTTTTCTAACCATTTTAAAAAATCTGAAACTAAATCTGTTGAAAAATTGCATTTATGTCCTGGTCCCTTCTTAATAATTGCCAAAAATTCTTTAGGAATAGCTATGGCATCTTTACCAAAATAATAAAAATGATCTGACACTAAAACGTATTTTCCACTAAGATCATGATCCATATCCTCTTTGTGGTGATATTTATTCTTTTTTTGGTTCAATTTGTCTTTATTTTTAAAATAGATATTGTCTAAACGATTATGAAATCTTTTATCATTATAATAGCTGTTAAAATCCATTTTTTCGGTGACTTTCATGGCATAAATTAACTTATTATTACCTATTGTGCCCTTTGAACCTGTGCCTATAATCCAATCTCCGACAGAGGCAGTTCTGCGAATAATTGGTTTACAACAAGCTAATGTACAAAATCCATCAAAAGGATTGGGA
>JARKQC010000167.1 GCA_029974985.1 Bacteroidota bacterium
TGGACTAAGCGAAAAGACCCTCGGTCAATTAAAACAGATATTTAGCCGGTACGGGCAAATAAACGAGGTGATCCTCTATGGGTCAAGGGCAAAAGGGAATTATTCCGAAGGTTCCGACATCGACCTGGCATTAAAAGGCCCTGGTATTGATTTCTCCGTTGTACAGCAAATAAATATCGATATCGACAATTTGGATTTACCCTACCTGTTCGATATCGCAATCTTTAATACCTTAAAAAACGACGACTTGATTAACCATATTCAAAGAGTCGGCATAACCATTTACAGCAGCGCCGCCAATAACCTTTAATGAGCCGGGAAATTGAAAATCTCTGCGTCCATACCATATTTAGCCCAACGCCGGTGCGCGATTGTAGCGCGTACGTTACCAAAAACCAGGCGATGCAGCCGTGCGGTAGCGGGGGAAATTTCTAAAGCTAATATAAACTGACGATTATCCGGTTGAAGAAGGATGATTTTTCCGCCCGGAAAATAATGCATAGCACTGCGCTGCTGATGAGCGGAAGAAAAAGGACAATAAGAAAAAATTAGTATTGCGTTACAGGTACTGGAACGGATTGCTCTAAAGGCGTCCTTATGTGACAAATCCGCGCCAGTAAGGGGAAATTTTATTAAAAATAATTAGCTGATTTTAAATGTCATTAAAACAAAAAACAGTCAACGGGTTATTCTGGAGTTTTATCGATAATTTTTCTAATCTTGGAATGCAATTCCTGATTGGAATAATTTTAGCCCGTATCCTTTCTCCAAGAGAATTTGGTTTGATAGGGATGCTTACTGTTTTTATTGCTATTTCACAAACTTTCATTGATAGTGGATTTTCCAGTGCACTGATTCGTAAAAAAGAATGTACATCCAATGACTATTCTACCGTTTTCTTTTTTAACCTGGCAGTAAGTATCTGTTGCTATTTGATATTAGTAGTTTTTTCCGGTTTTATAAGTTCTTTTTTTGAAGAACCTCAATTAAAATTGATGCTGCAGATTTTAGGATTAGGGCTGATTTTTAATTCATTTGGTATCATTCAGCGGACGATTCTCGTCCGCAGTGTTAATTTTAAACTACAGACAAAAGTTTCATTAATTGCTTCCTTTGGATCAGGTATAATCGCAATTACAATGGCCTTGAGAGGATTTGGAGTTTGGAGCCTTGTTGCATTAACCCTAAGTCGCTATTTTATCAACTCTCTTTTTTTGTGGATATGGTCTAAATGGAAACCAACCTTGATTTTTTGTAAACAATCTTTTCATGAACTTTTTGGTTTTGGAAGCAAATTACTTTTAAGTAGTCTAATTGATACAACCTATAGAAATATTTACTATCTCATTATTGGAAAATATTTTTCAGCAGCCGATTTGGGATATTATACACGTGCTGATCAATTTCAAAGTATACCATCTGCCAACCTGAATAGTGTGATTGGCCGTGTAAGTTATCCGATTTTGTCCAGCATCCAGGACGATATCCCCCGGTTACGTGAAAACTTTCGTAAACTGATCCGCAGTACCATGTTGATTACTTTTGTGCTGATGATTGGAATGGCTGCTGTTGCACACTCCATGGTCGTAACGCTGATTGGTGAAAAATGGCAGCCTGCTGTTATTTATTTACAAATGCTCTGTTTTGTCGGGATGTTTTATCCTTTACATGCCATTAATTTAAACATGTTGCAGGTACAGGGGAGGTCTGATCTGTTTCTGAGGCTTGAAATCATTAAAAAATTGTTTGCTATTCCGATTATTTTAATAGGAATACTTTGTGGGATCAAAACCATGATTGTTGGTATGTTTGTGAACACATTGATAGCCTATTATCTCAATAGTTATTGGTCTGGTAAACTAATTGGATATTCATTCAGGCAACAGTTGAATGATATTTTTCCATCTTTCATAATTGCAATGGTAGTAGGAGGAGGAGTATTTGCACTCACCTTTACAGGTATGAACTCTTTGGTTTGGTTATTTTTGCTTCAATTACTAACAGGTATGTTATTGACTATCGGCATTTGTGAAGCGCTCAGATTTGAGGATTATTTGTATTTAAAAAACATACTACTTGAAAAAATATTAAAATAAAGAAACCGCCCATGAAAAAACTGGAAAACCCCATCTATGTTACCCAACCGTCACTGCCTGATTTGCAGGAATTTATTCCTTATCTTGAACAAATATGGGAGAATAAAGTATTAACCAATAACGGGCCTTTTCATCAGCAACTGGAAAAAGAACTGGCTGAATTTTTAGGTATTCCCTACATTTCTCTTTTTGCAAACGGAACATTGGCATTGGTGACTGCCTTGCAGGTATTGCGTATTACAGGAGAGGTTATTACTACGCCTTACAGTTTTGTAGCCACCACCCACAGCTTGTGGTGGAACAACATTAAGCCCGTGTTTGTGGACATTGAGCCGCAGTTTGGCAATTTGGATCCAGAGAAGATTGAAGCCGCCATTACGCCCAAAACCACCGCCATTCTTCCGGTGCATGTGTACGGGAATCCCTGTAACGTGAAACGTATTCAGGAGATTGCCGATATATACGGTTTAAAAGTAATATACGACGCTGCCCACGCTTTTGGCGTAAAATACAAAGGACAAAGTATTTTTAATTACGGCGATCTTTCGGTGCTGAGTTTTCATGCCACCAAAGTGTTTAACACCATGGAGGGAGGCGCTATTGTGTGCCACGATGCCGCAACAAAAAAACGCATTGATTACCTGAAAAACTTTGGTTTTGCCGGCGAAACCACCGTGATGGCGCCCGGCATTAACTCTAAAATGAACGAAATGCAGGCAGCCCTGGGATTGGTTCAGTTAAAACACTACCATGAAAATATTGCCAAACGTAAAGTTATTATTCAAACCTACCGCGAACAACTGGCTGATATAAAAGGTATTTCTTTTCTGCCGGAGCCCGAAAATACCGACTCCAACTACGCTTATTTTCCCATTTTTGTAAATGAAAAAAATTATGGCATGAGTCGCGACCAGCTGTATGAAAAACTGAAACAAAACAACATTTATGGACGACGTTATTTTTATCCGTTAATTAGCGAATTTCCCATGTACAAAGGGCTCGATTCGGCAAATCCCCATAACCTGAAAACGGCACAACATATTGCGGACAAAGTGATTTGTTTACCAATTTATCCTGTATTGGAACATTTTCAAATTCAGGGAATAACCAAAATAATAACATCCAATAAATGAACTCATTTTATTCAGAAGAAGAATTAATGGGATTAGGACTTCGAAGCTATGGTAAAAATGTTTTCATAAGCCGATTTGCCCGGTTGTATTCACCTGATAAAATTGAAATCGGGGACAATGTAAGAATTGATGACTTCTGTATTTTATCTGGTGAAATAATACTGGGTTCAAACATACATATTTCTGCGTATGTTGGAATGTACGCTTCCAACGGAATAATTTTGGAAGACTATTCTGGTATTTCACCCAGGTGTACTCTTTTTAGCGCTATGGATGATTTTAGTGGAGATTATTTAATCGGGCCTGTCCATCCGAAAGAATTAACGAATGTAATAGGAGGCAAAATTCTAATTAAAAGATTTGCCCAGATTGGAGCAAATTGTGTCATGTTTCCCAATCTTATTGTTGGTGAAGGAGCGGTAGTCGGTGCATGTTCCTTAATAACCAAATCGTTAAGCGACTGGGGGGTTTATGCCGGTGTTCCTGCCAAATGGAGGAGAGCTAGAAATCAAAATATAAAAAGCTTGATAAAATGATTATGGAAAATCCTGTAGTTTCAGTTTGTATGATTACCTATAATCACGAATTATATATTCGTGAGGCAATAGAAGGGGTTTTAATCCAAAAAACAGATTTTCCGATTGAATTAATTATTGGTGAAGATAGCAGTACTGATAATACCCGAAAAATTGTTAAGGAATATGAAGAAAAATACCCTGAAATAATCAAAGCACAATACCCTGAAAAAAATAGGGGAATGATGAATAATTTTTTAACTGTATTACAATCTGCACATGGTAAATATATTGCCCTTTGCGAAGGTGACGATTACTGGACTGATCCTCTCAAACTGCAAAAACAGGTGGATTTTTTGGAGGAGAATCTGGAATATTCAATGTGTTTTCATAATGCCAAGTTAGTTTATGAAACAAGTGACAAACTTTATAGTGCTTTTAAAAAAATAGAAAAAAGAGATTATTCAGGTGAAGAAATCCTTAAAGAATGGATTATTCCAACTGCTTCCGTTGTTTTTAGGAAGGATTCTTGGAAACCAATATATCATCCCGATTTTCTGTTTGGTGATATTATTCTTTTTTTAAGTCTTGTAGAAAATGGCAAAATACGTGGTTTGAGTGAAATTATGTGTATATATCGTAGACATGAAGGAGGTGTCAGTGCTCTAAGTAAAAATTCAATTCAACAACAGAAAAGATTTATTAAACATCATATCGCGATAAAGAAAAGCTTTGATAGTAAATATGAAAAAATTGAAAAAGAAATATTAAGCAAACAATATTTAATATTATCTAAAAGTCTTCTTAAAACTTTCAATATTAAATTTATTATATATTTGATTTACAGCCTTATAGAAAGTCCGTGTTTTTTTTTAAAAAAAATCATGGGAGACACATGAGTCACCTTTAAAAATATACAAACAGATGAAATTTGATATATCAATAATAACTCCTGCACATAACCCTGGTTCACTTATATTTAGTACTTTCGATTCGTTAAACAACCAATCATTAAAAAATTTTGAATGGATTATTGTGGATGATTTTTCTGATAGTAAAAACAAAAAACACTTTGAAACCATTGGAAATACAGCAAATTTCTCGGTAAGAATAATTGAGAATAAAATAAATTTACGACAGGCAAAATCAAAGAATATAGGACTAAACGTAGCTAAAGGTGATTTTATTAAGTTTCTTGATGCAGATGATTTTCTAGATAAATATCATATTGCCAATCAAATGGAACGAATGTTAAAAAAAGGAGATGCACAAAACTATGCATTATTTTCTCCTACCTTAAATTTTTTTGGATTAAAGGATTCTAGAAAGCAATATGTAAATAAAACCTATAAGACTGTTTCATGCAACAATCACGAACAACTGAAAAGATTTTTAGTTTTTCCTTTTTTTTCTCATTGCGGTTGCTTATTTAAAAAAGAAGATTTATTGGATATTAATGGTTTTGATGAATCGTTGATTACCGATGAAGATGGAGATTTAATACTTCGGTTAATGATTAATGGAATGACCTTTGATGTTGTAGAAAATTCTTTTTATTATTATCGACAACATTCAAATGAAAGAGTTTCAAGAAACGATAGTAATGAAAAATGGGAACATCGTTTAAAAGTTTGTTTAAAACTTGAACAGCAATTAGCCCTAAAGTTTCCTGATTTGATGGAACAACTAGCACAGCGATTAGATATTTTAGGACTTCAAAGTTATTATGTCAATAGAGAATTTTCGCACAAATTTTTTTCCAAAGCAAAACAAGTTTATCCAGGTTATGAATTTGCCGGGAACAAATCATTTAATTTTATGCGAAAATATTTTGGAACCTCTTTTTCTCTTAAACTAAAAAAATTAACTGGATGGTAATTGCAATTTATATTGAACCACTTAAAACATTCACCACAGGTATGCCACACCGTGGCATGTTAAAAGAATTAATAAAAATCAGGAAAAACGACTATTTTATTCTTATTATTCGAAAAGGAGAAATTCCCGACTTTTTAAAAGAATTTTTAGTAGCATTAAAAAAGTTTGAAAATTGGGAATTAAAAATTGAA
Organism: Bacteroidota bacterium; assembly: GCA_029974985.1. GTDB lineage: Bacteria > Bacteroidota > Ignavibacteria > Kapaibacteriales > UBA2268 > JANJTB01. The sequence goes on from JARKQC010000167.1 coordinate 5,814, forward strand.
AAAAGAAGGAATATATTTACCAACTTATTTTCATTGTTGCATTTTAAAAATCATTGTAAAATAAACGTTAAAGCAGATTTGTATTTAAATGTAGATGCACATTATTTGGGAAGTCAAAAATTTCCTCAGGTTATTACTGTACATGATTTATCATCAGTAATAAAAGGGGGAACATCCAGTATACCCTTTTTGAAAAAAGCAGCAAGAAAATTTGCTATTAAAAACGGAATAAAACATGCTGATCATATTGTATCAATTTCTGATTTCACAAAACAGGATATTCTTGCAGAGTTTACTTTAAACAAGCCAATACATGTTATTTATAATGGAATTGATCCATTATGGCACAAATTAAAACCCAATATCGAAATTAATGAATCGTACTGGATTTGGTGGGGAGGTTTTACAAAAAGGAAAAACCTCGGAAACCTCTTATTAGCCTATGAGTTGTTATTAAAAGAAGGTAAAAAAATCCCTTCATTATTATTGATTGGTAATAGAAACGAATATAGTCTGGAATTAGAACAAATGGTAAATATATCAAACACTTTGAAGGAGAAGGTTATTTTTAAAAGACATATGGAGTTGTCCAAATTAATTAATTTAGTCGCAAATTCCAAAGGACTTTTATTTCCATCGTTATATGAAGGTTTTGGATTACCTGTAATAGAAGCTTTTTCACAAGGGATTCCTGTTCTGACATCAAGTGTGAGTTCTTTACCTGAAATATCGGGGGGATTAGCTATTCTAGTAGAGCCACATGATGTTATGTCAATAAAAGCAGGTATGAAAAAATTGCTTGTACAAGAATCAATCAATTTAAAATTAGTTAAGTGGTCTTCCAATTTTACATACGAGCTTTGCGCCCAAGAATATTCAAATTTAATTGATAAGATAAAAATTAAATGAGAATTTCTCTAAGTTTTACAACTTGGTTTCTTCCATTAACTGTGTTTACGGTTGAGCTCGGAATGATTAGAATAAAAGATATTCAATTCGATTGGATAAGTCAACCTTTTTTTATTTTTATTTTTGTTGCTTGCCTCTTTGCAGAAAAAATACATATTAGCAAATATGAATTTTGGATTTTTCTTTTTTTATTTATCCAGGGTTTGTTGAATTTATTATTATTCAATCTTCCGCCATTGAATTTTTTTAGCGAGTTTATTCCTGTTTTTATTATATATTATGCAAATAAGTTTATTTTGCAAAAATATGATATTAATTTGATCTTTAAAAAATATGTGAAATTTGCATATTATGCAGCCATATTTGGACTTATCCAGTTTTTTTTAAAATTAATTTGGGGTTTTAAATTGCTAACACCTTTTCCTGCATTAGGTATCGACTCAGTAGCTCTCGAACCCTCTCATTATGTTTTAATAGTTTTGCCTGCTGCAGTTTATTTATATGAAAAGAAAATATTTTCCCGATATTTTTTTTTAATTTGTTTAACCTTAATATTGACTTTTAAATTAACTGCTCTCGCAAGTATAGCTCTTTATTTGATTTTTAGAAATTTTCAAAAAATTAAAAATTTTGTTCTTGTAACTCCGATTTTATTTTTTTTATTATATCTGGTAATACTTCAATTCCCAGATTTTAGTGATCGGTTTTTTAGTCTATTAAAATACTTTCAAACAAGAGATTTAGCAGAAGTTGATAATCTAACTTCATTTTCATTTACATCTAATTTACAAGTTGCATTGATAAATTTTAAAAAGACATTTGGTTTTGGTATCGGATTAGGCGGACATGAAACGATGTATAATAATTACTTTAGTCAAATCACATCTTTATTATGGGAAGGAGGAATAAATGCTGCTTCAGCACACTCACTTGCAATTCGAATAATTTCTGAATTAGGTATAATAGGGATATCTTTATTTATTATTTTAATTATAAAAGTTTTAAAAATGCCCCTTTCAGAATACAAAATAATTGCTTTATCATCATTGAGTCATTTTATTGTTAAGTCTATTAAGCTGGGGGGATATTTCGATTACGGGACACTATTCTTTTTTACTCTTATTATTGTAGCACTTCAGTCAAATAAAATATTAAGTAAAATACACTATTATGAAAGTAGCCCAAATAATTGATAATATAGATATAAATTCAGGCGGTCCGTCCAAAAGTATAACAAGTTTAAGTAATAGCATTTCACTGTTAAATCTCAAAATTGAATTATTTTCAAGAAAATCTCCCCAACCAATAATTCAATCTGGTACCAACCATAATTTTGATATAAATTTTGTTTCAGATCAACTTTTAAAATCAAAACTAAATACGATAGAATTTGATATTTTTCATGGCCATGGGATTTGGCAAATGCCCGTTCATTATATGGCTCAAATAGCTAGAAGAAGAAATATTCCTTATCTAATTTCACCGAGGGGTATGCTTGAACCCTGGGCATTAAACGCCAGAAAATGGAAAAAAAAACTGGCACTCGCAATGTACCAGCGAAACGATTTGATTAATGCTTTCTGTATTCATGCCACAGCTCAAATGGAGGCTGAAAATATTCGCAAACTTGGTTTTAAAAATCCTATTGCGGTTATTCCCAATGGCATTGATGTTAATGAGTTTACAATAAAAACTGGAATGTCAAAAAAGAGAAAAAAGACTTTGCTTTTTCTTTCGCGCATTCACCCCAAAAAAGGCATTGAAAACCTGATTGAAGCATGGAGGCAAACCGATAAAGCTTTACTCCAAAATTGGCAGGTTGAGATAGCCGGTACTGGAGATGAAAACTATATTACTTCATTGCAAAGGTTAATTTTTACGAATGGCTTGTCTGACAAGATTAAAATAATTGGTCCTCAATTTGGAAGTGCTAAATTAGAAGTTTATCACAGGGCTGATTTATTTGTTTTGCCCACCTATAGTGAGAACTTTGGGATAGTAGTTGCCGAAGCATTAGCATGTGGTATACCAGTTATTACCACCAAAGGTACTCCATGGGAAGAACTCAATACTCTCAATGCTGGAAGTTGGATTGATATCGGAGTTCAACCGCTTGTTAAAGCTCTGCAGGAAATCTTACATTTGAACGAAGAACAATTAATACAAATGGGGAAAAATGGGCGTAAGCTGGTAGAAGAAAAATACAGTATAGAAGCTGTAGCATCTGAAATGCTAATATTATATAAGTGGATTTTAAAACAAGGTATTAAGCCTTCATTTGTAAGATTGGATTAAATGAAAACAAATTTAGCCGCTTTTAATAATACTAAGTATCAACCAGGTAATAAATTTAAAATTGTTGCATGGTACATCGTGAATAGGATATTTATAAATACGTACTTACCTTTTCCAATTGGGTTTAGATTATTTTTTTTAAAACTCTTCGGTTGTAAAATTGGGGAAAATGTTATGATTAAACCAAGAATCAATATTAAATACCCCTGGTTTTTAGAAATTAGAGATAATGTTTGGATTGGTGAAAATGTTTGGATTGATAATCTGGCAAAAGTTACTATTCATTCAAATGTATGTATTTCACAAGGTGCTATGCTTCTCTGCGGCAACCACAATTACAAAAAATCATCGTTTGATTTAATGTTAGGAGCAATAACACTTGAACAAGGCGTTTGGATTGGAGCACAATCAATTGTTTGTCCGGGAGTAACTTGTAAAAGCCATTCAATATTAACCGTTGGTTCGGTTGCAACTAAAGATTTGGCTCCTTATTCCATTTATCAGGGCAACCCTGCACAAAAAATAAAAGAAAGAGAAATCGACAATGAAACTCTCCATCATCACCGCAACCTATAATAGTGCAGCTCATATTGCACCATGCATCAACTCGGTTAATGAGCAAACTTATCCCAATCTCGAACATATCATCATCGACGGGGCATCAAAAGATAATACACTGGAAATTATTAAAGCGGTTTCTAACCGGGCAATCAGGATTATTTCAGAGCCCGACCGGGGAATTTACGATGCTTTAAACAAGGGGATCCAACGGGCTACCGGCGATGTCATTGGTTTTCTCCATGCCGATGATACTTTTGCCGGTCCGGATACGCTGGCCGAAATAGTCAAAGTCTTTTCCAGCCAGGCAAATGGGAATATCCTCAGCGGGGTTTATGGCAACCTGGTTTTTATCAGTCAGGATAATCCGCAAAAAATTATCCGGAAATGGCAAAGCAGGCCTTTTAGGTCATCAAGGATTAACCTTGGCTGGATGCCGCCTCATCCCACCTTGTTTTTAAAGAAAGAGGTCTATCAGCAGATTGGCCTCTTTAAAACCGATTACCGCATTGCCGGCGATTATGAATTGATGCTCCGGATAATGAAACATCCGGAAACGAAACTTTACTTTTTAAATCAGACGATTACAAGGATGGCCATGGGCGGGGCAAGCACCGGTAATATGAAAAGTCTGAAAAAAAAGTCACTGGAAGATCTTCGGGCGTTAAGAGCCAATGGGTTTAAATTTCCCTGGCTGATTTTGGCCTGCAAAATTGGTCGTAAATTGCCACAACTGTTAAAACGGTAAACTGAATCAGGACCGATAAAACAAGAGGGGAATGAAAGGAATGAAGCTGCTTCTGTATCCGGTTTCTGATGGTCCGGGGATAGTTTTTCCGGTATGCTTTTCCAAATATTTACGGTTTTGGGGATATCCCAGGGAATCACCCCTTTCGGGATGATGTCCCCTGGTGTTGGGTGTGTTATGCCGGAGTGACCGTTTCGAGGGTCGTTTCTGTTTCGGCATTGTTCCCGTTGGATTTGCCTCGGCCCGTATAATCGACAATAATCCGGGCATTCCGGTAGGCATTGTAAAAATCGGGATGCGTAAACTTGTAGAGCGTGATTAAAATATCCAGCTCCTCTTTGAGTAAAGTATCCACTTTTTTAAACTGGTCGCGGATATTGTCGGTGGAGACCTTGGAAATGCTCGAAGCTACCCGGCGCTGCGGGATTGAGCTTCTAAACTCCTCCATCAGGGCGGTCATCTCGGTAAATTCGGCATCGCCCAGGAAGTAAACCGCCAGTTCGGCCTTCAGGGGAGTCGACAGCCCCAGCAGCAACATGCCAATGTCATAGAGTACCGGGTCGGGAGCGCGACTAAGTGTCGTTTTCGGATAAAACGCCTGGGTTCTCAGGGTTTCATCCTTTTGCACATTGGCATAAGCCACCAATGCATTCATAAAAAGGGTGATCAGCTTCAAAACCTGCCAATGCAGGTTCTTCTTCCGCTGGGTAAGCCCGTTGTGGTTGAGTTCTTGCACCTGCCGGAATCCGTTGATTTGACTCACCTCGTCCTTCAGCCGTTGATGGACGTTCACCAGGTCGGGAAGAGCGGCAAAAATTGATGTATAATTGTCGAGCACCTGGTCGACCGTGCTATACATCCGGATCTTGTTAATCTGTTTTTTGTTCATTTTTTTAAATTTAAAGGGTTAATAAATGAATGATAGGT
>JARKQC010000180.1 GCA_029974985.1 Bacteroidota bacterium
TTTTTAAATACGGTTGTTAAAGTATTTATAATGATAAAGGGGAATAATATTATTATGATTAGCGAAATCTATTATTCCCCTGTTTATTGTGGGGTCTCAAAGCAGTTAAATCTTTTGGATTTTAATTTTAAAAATTCTAATATTCAATGTTTAAAAAGATTTTTAAACAAGAATAGTCGATTAAAAGAAAATAAGTTGGTCGAATTCATTGAAAGGACATATTATTATGTTAAAATTGCGATAAGCAAGTATTCTAATGCTTTTTCAAATCATTTATATTCACAACATGCTTTATTCACTATATTGGCAATGAAAATTTACACAAAATCAACATATCGTGAAATAATTGATTTTATTGATGTATCAGACATGATTAAGAAATATTTGAGAATAAAAAAGGTTCCGCACTTTACAACGATCCAAAAATTTTTTAAAAGACTACCTTCAAAACAAATTAGAGAAATTAACCATTTAATATTATCGTTAAACGATATTAAAGCCGATATAATAGCATTAGATGGTTCTGGTTTTACTAATGTTTATGCAGACAAGTATTATGCAAGAATACGGCAAAAAGAAAGAAAAAGCTACATAAAAAACCACTTAACAATAGACGTGAAAACACGCCTTATTTTGTACTATCAAACATCACGTGGACCGAAATACGACACACAATTTGCAAAACCAGCATTAAGACAAATAAAAAAAGTATAAACCACATTACATAGTAGCAGACAAAGCATATGACACAGAACCAATAAGAAAATGCATTAATGAAGAACTCAAAGCATTTGACCAAATACCCCTCAAAAACAGAGCAAAAAGAGGACAATACAGACTAAAAAGCCCAGCACTATTCCGACACAAAATATACATAAACAGAAACAATATAGAAAGCATATTTTCAGCAATAAAAAGAAAATTCAATGGCACAAACCACAGCAGAAGCACACAACTATCAAACAAAGAAACTAAACTCAAAAACACAATATACAACATCTACAGATCAACACAAATCAACTAAAAAAAGGGTTTCTACAAAGCCAATTTTTTTATCCATCCTTCGTAAAATGTTTCATTTCCGACTATTTCATTGTAATAAGATTTAAATTTTTGAATTAAGAATGTTTTATCTTTTATATAGATTTTAGACAGTTCACGTTTTATTATTCTCCAAACTTGTGCTATGGGATTTAATTTTGGAGAATATGGGGGCAAAAGGATTAATTGGATATTAAGGATTTCACAAGCTTTTTTAGCTAATTGTGCTTTATGAACGGGATAATTGTCTAGAATTATTACAATTTTTGTTTCTTTTTTTTTTTTAATTGACTTCTAATTTCAGAGTGTTCCAAATTTTTAACAATATTTTCCCTTTGTAATCTGTCAATTATTCTTTGATTCTTTTTATTTTCATTTTCTAAGATAATCCTCATTTTTTTCTTGATTTGTTCAATGTTTAGATCTTTTTGGTGTGACTGTTATAACTGGTGCAACTGCTCCAGGATAGGATAATTGAACTGTCAGATTATCCATGAACTCCAGCCGGTGATTCTGGATAAATTGAAGTTCGGGCTGGTTAAACTGTATAGTGATGTTAGATTGTTCCAGAAGCTTGCTGGTACCGCATTGGGATTTATTCCAACCTGTAGTATGTAGTTATTTGCATATATTATTGCCCTGAAAACATCAACACGATAACCACTGTTCTTCCAGGTATTGTAACCTGGGTTAACATACCCTGTACTCCTTACAACAACTCCATTTACTAATTATTAGAAATTCAGCAGGGTTTTTACATACTATTGTCACGTTTTAGTCTTTAAGTCGTTCTTCAGATAACTTAGGATATTCTCTTAAGTAAACTAAAGCCAAACAGATTATATATAACAAAATAGCCCCAATCGCGTAATAAAATGCATAGGATGAGGCATATATTGGTTTAAATAGGTAGGTATAAGTAATTATTAATACTGAAAGTAAAATTAAACCTATTAAAGTCAACATGAATAATTTAATGAAATGTTTGGATTTGCTGAAGATAAGTAAGATCATCACAATTCCCGTAGAGCCAACGACTAAATATGAAGGATTTCCTGAACTTAAGAAATCAAAAAATCTTGAAAAAAGAGTTATACTCACAATAAAATAGACAAAATTCCATATATTTAGTTTCACGCGTCCACCTATATTTAACATGTATTCAACAGCTAATCCATATGTTTTTTCTATTTTGGAATCTAAGTAAATTCTTCAACAGTAAATTATTATAAATACACCGGACGCACCACAAAAACCATTCACCGTGTTAAGATCTCTCATAATACCCGTTTCCGGGTCGTATAATAATATCAGGTCATTGCGCCCTACAAGTTCCATAACCGTGTAACCGTTATATGTGAATAACTCCAGATCTGTCCCAGTCCAGAATGCATAAGACATGTCCCGTGCCACGGACCCCATAACATCCAGGGAAACAGTTTCATACTGGGAAATGAAATCTAAATTACGCATAATCCCATATTCAATAGAAGAAATCTGGGAAGAACACGCCGAGTTAAAGAGTATAGTGTTTTTAAGTGAACCCATAACAGTCATCCCCATACTATGATCACACTCCAAGGTCAGGTAGGTTTGATAAGCATCATCAAAAACAGAAACCACAATCGGAGTGGTACGTGACCAGGTTACGTTGTATTGGTTTGCTGCTTGATCTGCTATCATGTCATGGCATTTTATCATCATGAGTGATGTGAGGAAGGTTTCATTAGCTGCTTTCAGTAGGACTGAAATGTTGTAAAAAATTGAAAATTCAAGGTTTACCTAAAATTTCCTCTTTCTCCTCCTTAGCCAATTCAAAATCAGGATCCATCTCCAAAACTTTATCAAAAACATCCAATGCTTCCTGAACTTCATTAAGGTCTTTTAGAATAATCCCTTTGTTACATAATGCCCCAATATCATTAGGATCTAATTCTAAAGCCGTGTTAATGAATTCAAGTGCTTTTTGAGATTCTCCAAGAATATTTAATGTAACAGCTTTACTTGCAAATGCAGCATCAAATTGCGGATCTAATTCAATTACTTCGCTAAAATAGGTTAATGCCTCATCATATTTCTCAAGTTCTGCTAAACATATGCCTTTAAAGTACCATGCTTCAATATTCTTTCTATCTAGTTTGATAACTTTTTCAAAGCATTTTAGTGCTTCTTCCCATTCTTTAAGTTTTACTAAGGTTATACCTTTAAAGTACCATGTGTTAATATGCTTTTTATCTAATTCTAAAACCTTTTCAAAACAATCTAATGCTTCTTTATTGTTATTAATTCGTGACAGGAAAACGCCTTTATTTAACCATGATTTTTTTTTGCGCGGATTCAGTTTTATTATTTCATCATAACATTCAATTGCATCCTTATATTGATTTAAATCTTCCAAAATTAAGCATTTGCTGTTCAATGAATCAAAATTTTTAGAATTCAACTCCAAAGCCATGTTAACTGCTTTTAAAGCTTCTTCATACATTTTAAGTTCTCTTAAAATGACACTTTCACTAATCCATACATCAACATACTTATGATCTAGTTTCAAAGCCACTTTAGTGGCCTTTAAAGCTTCTTCAAGCTTTCCAAGTTTCCTTAAAGCAACTCCCTTACCATACCAAGCATCAGTATAATTCTGATCCTTTTTTAAGATATTATCATAACATTCTAATGCTTCTTGATATTTACCATGTTTAGATAATTTATATGCTTTTTTGATTTCTGCATTTTTCTTATAAATATTAAATAATCCTATTTTAACACCTCCTCAAAGGAATAACATCTTTAAGATATCAATTTTAATATTTGTTCTTTTGCTTTATCAGGTAACAATTCCATGGCGAAATACGAGCCCCAAAAGTAAATACCACCAGTTCCTACAGTTATTTTTGCAGCACCTGTTGAATATAGTGCTATTTTTGCAGTACCAGTTGCAGAATTACCTGCAGAAATATCACTAATCCCATCTTTAATCCAACCAATAGCTTCATTATATAAATTTCTTAAAAATGCAGCTTTATCGCCTTTAGGCCCATCTAATGGAACTTGACCTGCCGTGACATCACTAAGTCTTTTCTTTAATATAGGGCCGTAAATAACCGCTTCTTCTTTATTTAGTTTGTTTAATCCAAATAATGGTTCTTCATTATACAACAACTTGTTTAATATTGCAAATGGGGGTGATATTCCTATTATTTCTCTACATCTTTCTGGTGGTAACCAACCTTGATCAACGCAGTATTGGAAAATAGCATATCCTGTCACTAAACCCAATGCAACCGTTAACACAACAGGATTTGCCAAAACTCTGCCAATTCCAAGGAAAGAACTACCACCCACCGTCACCGTAGAACCTATCAAACCCAACCATACAGGCGGATTATTCAACAATCTCTCTCCTAGATCACTAGCCCACTCCGCTTGCAAGTCACTGAAACAATATTCACCTGAAATTGTACTATTAAGCAACATAATATCCCTCAAAATACTCGTTTCAGGATCAAAAATCAGAAACAAACCATTATCCACTGATCTCATGACCATATAACCATTACTAATAAAAATACCCGGCATTTGCCCATTAAAAAGTTCCATTCCCAGACCCATTACAATTGAAGTACCATTTCCACCAGGGAACAAAGTTTTCATAACATAATGTTCCAAGGGGTTGATGGCAGATGAACATGCGTAACGGAAGGCTGTAATGTTATTTACATCTCCGGTTACATCCATTCCAAAACGATGATCACATTCCAAAGTCATGACGGTCCTATAAGCATCGTCAAAGACAGAAACCACTATAGGCGTGGTACGAGCCCAAATGATATTGTACTGGACTGCAGCCTGATCTGCTATCATATCATGACACTTAATCATCATGAG
>JARKQC010000188.1 GCA_029974985.1 Bacteroidota bacterium
TGGTGATGGTGATGCCCGCTGTGACACTGTCCTGGTTTTAAGGGGATTAAGCCGTTACCAGCCTAAACCACAGCACTTCAATATAATGTGGAACATATCCCACCCTGATGAGGTGACCATTGAGGAATACAACCAGTACCAGCACGTTTTCATAGCCTCACAGTTCTGGGCTGAGGAAATAGCCCAGAAAGTGGATGTTCCAGTGGAGGTCATGTTGCAGTGCACAGACCCCGAACTCTTTTACCCGGACCCTGATGATAAATACAAACACGACCTGTTATTTGTGGGAAACTCCCGGGGAGTGCACCGGAAGATAATCAAGGATTTACTGCCCACTGAGGAGGACCTGGCAGTGTACGGTGCAGGATGGGAAGGATTGATCGATAAAAAATATATTAAAGGAGAGCACATACCCAACGAGAAGCTGAGAAAAGCTTATTCGTCATGCAAAATCCTGCTCTGTGATCATTGGGATGATATGAGGGATAAAGGTTTCCTTTCAAACCGTCTATTTGATGCATCTGCCTGTGGGGCTTTTATTATTTCTGATAAAGTTAGGGGAGTAGAGGATGTTTTTGGAGATACGGTGGTGACTTATGATAATAGTGATGATCTTCAATCACTTACTAATTATTATTTAATCAATGATGAGAAAAAAGAAGAATCATTCGATAGAATTGATTTATTTAACTTTACATTTGAAAAAAGGATAGAATTAATAATAAAGTTAATGGATTAATGCGTCCGTTAAAAATATGATTAATTGGATTTTTGCAAGAAATAGATAAATATTTTCTATAATTATTTAAATTTTCTTTGAATAATTTGTTGGTTTATTAAAATTTTGCCTGGGGTAATTTTTTAAAATATTCATCTTTTACATAGCAAAAACTGTATATATCATTTGTATAGAATTTTTTGCTAATATTTTTAAATCCAACTAGTTTCTCGTCTAAATCTTCGCCTAATAAGTGGTTTTCACCCATAATTAAATCTACTTTATCTAACGCATCTTTATCTATTAAATTATCAAGAATTTTATGTTCTGAACCTTCAGTGTCTATTTTTAATACGATATTTGAATTGATATTACCCTTTTTGAGGATATTTAATATAATTGCACTTGCCTCTTTTACATTCGCTTTTTTAATCTTCATTTGTTCTTTACCTTTTAACCATTCCGCTTGGACATTTGTAAACTCTAATTCAGTAGTTGTGATTCCATCGGAACCTGGAAGACAATATATGTCTATTTCATCATCTTTATCGGAAAGCCCAAAGTTGTATGCTTTTATTTTATGAGCTAACTCCGGGTTTAGGTCAAGATTTTCTATAGCAAAATCATATGTGTCTTGATTTATTTCAAAACCGTAGACTGCTTTGCAGGAATCATAATTAGCGAATTTCAGTGCAGCATATCCTCTATTCATTCCTATATCAAAAACAACAAATTCTTTAAACTGATATAATTGTGGTACGGAATATCCATCCCTTGCATAAATTTCGCCAATAGTATAAAAACGATTATTTGTAACAAGCTTAATCCCCTCTTCAGTTTCTAAGTATATTCTATTTTCTGATGGGGAATGAGATAAAAGTTGGATATTATTAAAAAAACACATTTGGAAGAATTGATCGGTGTCCATCATTTCAAATGAATTTTCATCACCGTTAAAGAAATATCCCTTGCAAATATCATAATTTTGATTGAATGTATCAATAGCCCTCTTCAAATTTTCCTTTATGGAATTATAAGAATCAATACAAGAATTAATTTTTTCTTGGTTGTTTTCGTATTTTTTTATGAAGTTGTTTGTTTTTTCTTGGTTTTCTCCGTATATGTCCAAGAATCCGTTTAGGAATGCTTCTGTTTTTTCTTGGTTGTTTTCGTATTTTTTTATGAAGTTGTTTGTTTTTTCTTGGTTTTCTCCGTATATGTCCAAAAAAGCTTTTAGAAAAGTTTCTGTTTTTTCTTGGTTGTTTTCGTATTTTTTTATGAAGTTGTTTGTTTTTTCTTGGTTTTCTCCGTATATGTCCAAAAAAGCTTTTAGAAAAGTTTCTGTTTTTTCTTGGTTTTTTTCATACAAGTTTAAAAAAGAATCTATTTTTTTATAATTTCCCAAGTATACATTGAATGTTCTATTTGCTTTTTTAATAAAATTCAAAGGATTTTTAAAAGATACCATATTAACTCCCTCAATAAGATATTTGCATCAATTATTTGTAGATATAAAGGTTATTTAAGATTTTATAATATAAGATTAGTTATATTATACTTTAATACCCATATATTTTTAATTTAAAATAGATATTATAATTATATTATAATGATTCTAAACGTCATGGTTTGTTGATTCTATGAAAAATCAGGAAAAATTGAGTAAATATCCAATCAGAACAAGCGATCAAATAGAGTATCTAAAATCTATCATCACTGGAAATCAGTATAAAATAAGCATAATTATTCCAGTATACAATGTAGAATTTTATATAATTGATGCTTTGGATTCAATTGTAAGACAGACTATTGGTTTAGAATATTTAGAAGTAATAATGGTGGATGATTGTTCAACGGATAACAGTGGAAAAATAATTGATGAATATGCTAATAAATATGAAAATTTTATATCCATACATCTGCCTGAGAACAGTGGTGCTGCTGGAAGGCCAAGAAATGTGGGAATAGAAAAAGCAACAGGCGAATATTTAATGTTCCTTGATCCTGATGATTATTATGCCGATGATGCTTGTGAAGTATTATACGATAAAATAAAAGAAGAAAATGTTGATATGGTCTTTGGAAAGTATGTTTTTTTATATCCGAATAGACCTCAAACTAGT
>JARKQC010000218.1 GCA_029974985.1 Bacteroidota bacterium
TATTTTATCAGGTAAAGATGTTTTAGGGATAATGCCAACTGGTTCTGGAAAATCTATTTGTTATCAATTGCCTGGGCTAATTTTTGATGGGCTTACTATTGTTGTATCTCCACTTATTTCTTTAATGAAAGATCAGGTGAATATTCTTAAGGCAAGTGGTATTGATGCTGCTTATATTAATTCTTCTTTATCTTCTAGTGAATATTATTCTGTAATAAATGATATTAACAATGGAAAGTATAAAATTATTTATATTGCTCCAGAAAGGTTGGAATCAGAGGATTTTTTAGAGATTATTGAAAAAAATAAGATAAGCATGATTGCAGTTGATGAAGCACATTGTGTTTCTCAGTGGGGGCATGATTTTAGACCTTCTTATCTTAAAATCCGTGATTTTATATCTAAACTTGAAGGAAATCCTGTTATATCTGCTTTTACAGCAACTGCTACTGAAAATGTTAAAAAGGATATTGTTAAAAAAATTGGCCTTAAAGAAGCTGAAATTGTTAATACTGGTTATGATCGGGAAAATTTGTATTTTGAAGTTCGAAAACCTAAGAAAAAATTTCAAGAACTTCTTAAAATATTGGAGTCTGAAGAGGGCAGTTCTGGTATAATTTATTGTAATACTCGAAAAGCAGTAGAAGAAGTATCTAGTAAATTGATTGAGGAGGGATATAATGCAACTCGTTATCATGCAGGTTTAGCTAAAAATGAACGTAATATTAATCAAGAAAAGTTTATTTTAGATGAAAAGCCTATTATTGTAGCTACTAATGCTTTTGGAATGGGAATTGATAAATCTAATGTAAACTTTGTTATTCATTATAATATGCCAAAAAATTTAGAAAATTATTATCAAGAAGCTGGTAGGGCAGGAAGGGATGGTTCACCAGCTAAATGTATTTTACTTTATTCTCCTCAAGATGTGATGATAAATAAATTTTTAATAGAGAAAACAGCTGAATATGATTATAAAAATGATGAATTAAAAAAGAAAGTGATAAATCAAAATTTTCAATTATTAAATAAAATTCAAGAATATTGTACAACAAGAGATTGTTATAGACAATATATACTAAATTATTTTGGTGAAAATACAAATGGTTATTGTGGGAATTGTTTTAATTGTACTGGAGATTTTGATGAATTAGATGTTGAAGAGGAAACATTTCACATAATCTCAGCTATAAACTATATTAATAATCTTAATAAAAGCTTTGGAAAAGGAATAATAACTAATATTTTAAAAGGAAGCAATACTAAAAAAATAAGAGATTTAGGCTTTGATAAAAGTCCTGCTTTTAATAAATTAAATCATAAGTCTAAAGAAGAAATTGCCTTAGTTATTGATTTTTTGGTTAATAAAAAATATCTTAGAGTTTCTGGTAATAGGTATCCTGTAATTAAATTAGGAAAGAATTATGAAGATATTATTAATGGTTTAGTATCTCTAAATATGAAAATTTCAAAGGATGAATTGAATACATTTAAAGAAAAAACAAACAATGGTAAAAATAAGTCAAAAATTGTTCCTAATATTGATAAAACTAATATTGATAGAAATTTGAATAATATTGATAATAATAAGATAGATAGTAATAAGATAGATAA
>JARKQC010000236.1 GCA_029974985.1 Bacteroidota bacterium
GCAGCCCCATGCTGGCCGCTGTACTCCCTGGCTCAGCTCTTGGGGGCATAAAAAAAGCCGTGGACCCCATAGAGCCCACGGCTGTATATGCCGAACAGAACCGCAACGCGGCACCGGACCCTATGCCCCCCAGGATGAGTATCCATGATGATGATGGTGGTTCATAGTAATCCGTTTCATATAAATATACTACTCTTATGCAAAAAATATGTCAAGGGCTGTATAAATATACAGCATACTTCGATGAAAGTATAAACTTAAAATTTAAAAAAAGGTTGACCAAAATTAAAACTGATTCTAAACTTTTTGTTAATTAAGTAGTTATATTGTAAATATATATATAATATTGGAGATAATAGTATGAATAGAATATTTATACATAAAAATTTTGAAGAATCAATTAAAGAATTAGATCGATTAGGATCAGCTTATAAGACAGTTAGTTCAAAATTAAAGACTTTGATTTATGATATTAAGCATAATAGTAAAGAAAATGGAATTGTGAAAATAAATTTACCTGTAACAAACAATGGTGAAAATAGAATAAAGCATTGTGTTAAATATGACCTTGGATATAAAAACTGTAGACTTGTTACTGTACAAAATGACAATGTACTTATTTTACTATATGCTGGTACTCATGAAAATGTTGATAAATGGTTAAATAAAAATGCAGGAAAAGTTTTTAAGATTGATGAAAATGGAATTATTATTGATATAACTGAAAGATCCTCAGAAAAAGAACGGGAAGATTATATTAGTGCAATTGATCAAGATGATTATGTTAATCGTAATACTTTTCAAGGTTTATTGATAGATAGATTACGTGATAGGTATCAAGATATCTTTGATGAGTTTGATACAAAAATATATAGAGAAATTTCAAAATTTGATTGTAACACTACTGAAGATGAAATAACTTCAATATGTGAGAAAGTAGAAGATTCAAAGAAACGCAATTTATTATTTGATATATTAATTGCTTTATTACATGACAATGAAGAAGAAGCTATTAGAAGAATTGCTGATTATAGAGTAAAATATAGGGATATAGAAACGCTGTCGCCTGAAGAAAAAATGAATATTAAACCCGGTGATACCCTTTTTGATATTCATGATTTTGATGCGGAAGATCTTAATCGATTAATTAATAATGCTAGCTTTTATCAATGGATGCTTTTTATGCATCCAGATCAGAAAGATATTGCTGAAAAAGATTTTTCTGGATCAGTAAAGCTACTTGGGGTAAGTGGTTCAGGTAAAACAGCAATAATAATTAAAAGGGCGAAATATCTTCATACAAAGTATCCTGATCAAAAAATATTAATACTGACTTTAAATGACTCCTTAGCATCTTTAATACGAAACTTAGCTAGTATTGAATATAGTGAAGGGACCCTTAAATATATAGATATTCGGTCTCTTTGGGAATTATATAAAGATATTATAAATACTTATTTTGAAAATGCTGATGAATTATTAAAGAAAAAATATGTAAGAAAAACTTATCTTTTAAATGAGTCACTAACAGAAATATGGGATGAATTTTATACTTGTAGGAATAATAATGATGATGCTAAGATTTTATTACCGGTAATAATGTCTTTAAATTCTCAAAATGTAGATCCTAATGAATATATTCATCAAGAATTTGATTATATAAGAAGCGTCTATGCTGAGAAGAAATATCGTAATAAATATTTGAATTTAGTAAGAGAAGGAAGAGTAATTAATTTTAATGAGAATTATAGGAAAATGATATTAGAAGGTTTGGAATGTTGGGAAAAAAAGATGAAAGATATTGGTATTATAGATTATGCCGCTTTCTCAAGTGAAATATATAAAATAATCGATAAGATAAAAACGAAGTACCGTTGTGTTCTAATAGATGAAATTCAGGATTTTGGTACTGTTGAATTATCGATTATTAGAAAACTAGTTGAAAAAAATGATAATGATATATTCATGGCTGGTGATATCGCCCAGAAGGTTTTTATAAAACATCAAAATTTCGATGAAGCAAATATAGATATTGTTAATACGATTAAAATTAAAAAAAATTATAGAAATAGTAAAGATATTTTACATTTTGCTTATACGGTTTTAAAAAATTCGCAATATGGAAAAGATTTAGAAAAACTAGAAATTATAGATCCTGATTATTCGAATTTTTCATCTCAACCCCCATTGTTGCTTAGAGCGAATTCTCTTGTAGATGAAATAAATAGCGCAATACAATATTTTAAAGAATCATATAGTAATAATAAAGGAAAAAAAGTATGTATCGCAATAGCTGGTCTTAATCTTGATGAAGTCACAATAATTTCAAATGATACAAAAATTCCTATATTAAATTCTGAGCTTACTACTTTTAATGAACAATTATATATTTCTGATCTTGAGCAGACAAAGGGGTTTGAATTTGATTGCATGATTATATTAAATGTTGAGAATTATGTTATACCTTCTAGTAATATGCCATCAGATGAGTGGTATCGTGATCTTACTAAATTATATGTTAGTATGACACGTGCAAAAAAAGAATTAATTATTTCATATCATAATGAACCAAGTTTATTTTTGAAGGGTTTAAATGAAAATGATTATACAAAAGGAGATTGGTCATCATTTATAGATAAGCAGAATATTTATATTTCCCAAGTTAAAAGAATACAATTTTCAAAGAATAGAGATTCGTTTGATTTATCAAAAATGTCTGGGCGAGATTTTGTGTTAACACCTCTTGCTATAGGGTTTCCGGTTCCTGTACAAGAAGGATTGTTGGAATATGTTAAATCAACAATAAACAAGAAAAAGGGGTGGGTTTCGATGGAAGATATAATTAAAGAAAAGAGTAATGATTTTGGCATGAAAATATTTGGATCAAAAAGATGGGAAAACCTTATAAATGAATTAAAAAATCGAAACTACTTTAATATTAATAGTAATAGATGAAAAGTTATAAAATGATACTTAGAATATGGAACAGAGCTGGAAGTTTCTTGGTTTTACTTGCATGGTATAACCAAAATTTAATGGTTATCTTTGATCGCTTTTAGCTTGGTTGGGATTAGCTTGCTTTGGATAGAAAACTGAGAATTATGAGAACAGTGAGCCTCTTGCAAAAATCGGCTCACAAGAATTAAGCCTGCTGCTTTAGAGGCATTTTCAAACCATACAAAGATTAAAACTGTTTAACAATCATAGAAATTGACCAAAAATCAGACAAACAAGAGCTACAACAACATGATTCGGACAGACCTCTCCCATCGTTCAATCTGTTTCGTTCTATTTTCCCAAATTATGCCGACTGTTCGAGGAACGGTAAGATAAAATACTGCAGAATTTTCAGCGCCGCCAAACAAACCACACCGGTCATAAGGCAGAACGTAATTTTGGAATAACCGCGGACCAATCTGAGTCAAGATAGTTTACGCCACTAGGAGGGCATAAACTATGAGATATTCAGAGGGGTTCAAAGCAGCCATAGTGAAGAAAACACAAGATGGCAGCGGTAGATCAGTATACCAGGTAGCACAAGAAACCGGGATAA
>JARKQC010000298.1 GCA_029974985.1 Bacteroidota bacterium
GAAAACCACTATTTTCGAACACATTTTTACCAATATCGAATTTCATAATCTATATTTTAAAACTCGTAATCAGATCTAAAATATGCATCTAACTTATTTTATAAAGTTTAAAACAGTTTACTAGTTCTATACACCAACAGCCTGATCGACCTAGCAAGAAACCACTAACAGCCAAAATCCACACCTTCATCACAGGAACACGTAAATAATGAAAACTTATTTTACCAAATTTTTCTTTTTTTCAAAATTAAAATTTAATTTCGTACAGGCTCTGTTTTAGTTTGGAATCATCAATCGATAGTTTTCATACACATCTCGTTTAATTCATCCGTGCACCTATTTTAAATAAGGTATAAATCTGTATAAAATGTTTAAGACTGATCTTTGGTATAGGTGTGTATTCGGTCTAAATTAGGTTTTGTTTGAGGAATTGGAATACTTTTTCTATTTTCCATCGTGTTCGTCTAAAGTCTTTCCATTTGGGGAGTAATTGGAATAATCGTTCTCGTAATTGATCATATATGGCTTCAGACTTATTTTTATAGTTGAAATAATCTAATGGTTGGTTATTTTGTCATTCAGCACTTCTAAGGTTGGTACTTTTCTTGTAAATATCAAATGAACTATTTTATACTTGTTTATACTATTAAATAATTGCATGCACTGTAAAACCCTCTATCTGCAATTATAATCTGCCATTTTCGGATTAAACCTCTTATTTTCAGTTCAAAACATTATTTCATCAAATATTTCCGCATCATTAGGTGAACCAGGATGAATTAATATGGCTAAAGGTATTAAGGTCTCATATTCAACCGATATTGTCATCTGAAAGCCTGCATAATGACCTTTAGAGGAAGAAAACCCTCTTTTGTAGTCTTTATCAAGACAGGTCTGCTTGGAAATATATTTACCATTAAATTTCAAATCTAATATTAAGCAGTTGAATCAAGAATAACAGTTTTTAAACCTCTTACTTTCTTAAATTCTAATTTATTCAACGTTTTAAGCGCCACTTCCAGGTATTTTTCTTCGCTATTTCTTGAATAAACTTCCTTTATTTGTTTTAACGTTAACAAATCATCGATGTTAAAAATTTCCGGAGATTTCTATGATTCTCCGCCTGAAAATAAACTTCTGTTAATTCTAAATCAAAATAAAACGTTAATAACACCATTTTTTGCATGATTTGATACCTTTTTGTACGTACTAGCCCATTTCGAGCTAATTCTTGCTTGAAAATTCTACTATCGATAAGTTTAGTTACTTTGCCAAACAAAGTTCAAACTGGGTCTTTTGAATCAGGATTTAACGGGATATCCATTTTAATCGCCAAATAAAATACTATATCCCATTATTTATAAATATTTCGGTTATAAAGGCCTCATTTTAATATAAATAAAATATTCAACTGTACTTTTACCAGGAAACCCATATTTATATATCAAAACGTGAAAACAGGTTCAAAAACCCCGAAATTTTCACCACAAAAACAGACACCCTGTTATATTAATTTATAATTCTCATTAATTTTTCTGTATAATGTTATTTTTAATCAGTTCAATATGGTTGTTTTTTTCTATCGATATGTTTATATTGATCATTCGTATATTCATAGTTTAAGGGAATCTTTAATTATTTTTCCAGCGATTCCGTAAAAACAAAAAAAGGAGGTTAAAATATTGAAATATAACAAAATACTGATCTTAATGGTTGTATTTGCTGCAATTGCATGTATTTCAACGGTTGGAAGTGTTAGCGCAGCTGGGAATAATTCAACCGATAACACAGCAGTATATAAAAACACAACGGGACAATCACAATATAATGGCCCGGAGACAAACACCACCAAATGGACAAACGACAGCATATATTCAGAAGGGAAGGTGACTGTTACCAAAAAAGGGACCATATACGTTTTAGGATCTGGTGGTAACTTGTACGCTCTCAAACCTGATGGAACACTATTATGGACTTGTGATTTATCGGGTGGTGGAGGTTCAAATAGTGCTCCGGTTGTTGGAAATGATGGGACCATTTACGCATTTATGTATGGTTGTTTGAATGCAGTCAGCCCTAATGGGATAAAAAAATGGGTTTACAACACGGGAAGTA
>JARKQC010000304.1 GCA_029974985.1 Bacteroidota bacterium
AAAAATAATTTGCTTCTGTAAATAAAAATTGTTTCTTCGATATTTCTTTGATATAAAAGTATATAATTTTCTGAATTTAGGAAGTAGGCGAGAAAAGGAAATGTCAAAATTTGGAAATAAAAATAAGCAAAATAATCACCAGTTGTCTGAATATATCTGACAATGCGGCTTGTTATTCCTATGTTTCTTATTGACTTATACATAAGTGTCAAAATTTACAATATTCTATTAATTCTAAATTAAGAAATTATTTAATAACTACCAAATATTTTTTGGAAATAATTGAATATTTTTTTAATTTTCAAGAATTTCACAAATTTATATAAAGTAGTGGCAGGTTCCGAACCTGCCACTACGGTATTTCTACATCTTCACAAATTTCTCGACAATGGAGCAAGCTCCATTGCTACAAGTAATCCTGATGAAATACACTCCTGCGGGCAAATGAGATACATCAATTCTTACTCCCTCTGCATTTATGGAGAGGGCTGGGGTGAGGTCTTTGATTTCAATTCCCAGCACATCAAATATCTGGACTTTATCAACCACTCTATCAACCCTACGGTTAACCGTAGGATTGATTTCCGGGATTGAAATTGTGATGAAATCGTTTGCGGGGTTGGGGGTTACGATTAATCCGGGATTTAATTCATTCCCTTTTACTCCGGTTACTATTCCTTTTGGAATAACAGTAACTTTTATTGTGTCAGTTGATAGAGGATTGCAATAATAATCAAATATTGAATCGTTAGGATGTTCGACTAAAGCAAAATAATATCCATCATCTGAAAAAGTTGCATCCTTGATATAGTGATACCATAAGCCATATTCTGCTATCGTACTATCTATTAAACGGGGCTTGGAATCAAGATTTTTCATGTAATACAATGAAAGATTTATAACTTTTTGGCTTTCATTATTAAAAAATACTTTAAATAATGTGTCAGTTGTACCATAAGTAACAATTTTATTTAACGGTTGCTTTATTATAACCGGTAAGTATTTTACTTTTACATAAAAGTAATGAAAAATATCATAAACATGATTCCTATCCAAATACAATAAGCGATCGAAATATCCATAATTAAAATCTAAAAAATTATAACCACCATCATCATATGGATATTTTTTTAAAGGGATAATTAATTTTGTACTATCCGCAACTATTATATTATTCCGCGGCATGATATCAATCCACGTACTATATTTTTTATTAAACACCCAATCGTAAATATATTTTGTATTTGATTTAGGATGGTATTTAATCTCCAGAAGCCACTTATCATTTTCACAAAGTGCTTGAAATTGATTGAATGGGTCACAAAAATCTTGTTCATGAAAACTAATTGTATCAGAATATACAGTACCGCATAAGTTGTTTGCAATTACCCAGTATTTTGATGAAAAATCAGTGTGGAAAAGAAAAGTTTGTATAATAAAAACATTTTTCAGACTCCACTTTGAATCTGATGATAAGTATGAGCCTATTAAATTACCATCCCTGTAAACATCAAATGTAATCGGATGTGAATCGTACTCATAAAATATATCCAAATAAAAAAAGTTTGTAGAAATTGTACTTTGACTGTGATCAATGCCGGGAGTTAACCTTATGCAAACAATTTTTGGTAATTTTCCAACATTTACATCAACTTCATTTGAAAAGCCAGAATAATTAATTTCCTTAATTGTTGCTTCTAACTTGTATTTTCCTGCATCATTTACATCAATTGGATTGAATTTGAGTTCATCAGAAAAACTGCCATTCAAATTTTCTTTAAAATAAATTGGTTTACCGTCTTTATACCATTGAAATTCCAGTTTATGGTTTTGGGGATTTGTGATTTGTGCTTTTAGTGAATATTCAATCCCTTCGCAAGCATCCAATCCGGCAATTGAAAGTTCAATCAATTTAAGACTTTTTATAACTTTCACAATTCTTGTATGTGCTATTCCACATTTTCCTTCAATTTCTGCAAAATAAAATGTTGTATCAGGCAAATTTGCAGTATTAATATTTAATTTATTGCTGTTTACACCGTAATAAATAGCATTATTTTCTAATTTTAAGTTTAAATTATCTACAACTCTAAACCATTGAATTTTTACATATTCGCCGTTTTGAATTGCATCATCAATTCCCAAACCGCTGACATGAGCATCAAAACTAAGAGATACCATATCACTTTCTGAACCAGTTAAAATATCCTCCGGCTCTTTTGTAATTGAAGTAGGACGCAGAGCATAAACAGATGCAAATTTTGAATTTACTGATTCAGAGCCATCTTCCAATGAAACTCTGCAAAAATACAGACCTGAATGGCTATGATGCAAGGAAGAGAAATTTAATACTGGAGCGTTTTCGTCTGTTATCATTTCACCGTCTTTATACCATTGAAAATTTAATTTAGCATCCTTTGTTGACTCAGCAATTACAAATATACTTGCAGGTTCACCAACACATTGACTCAATGAAACAGGTTGTGTTGTGATAATAATTTCTTGTGCAGACAAATTAGAAACCACCAGTACCAAAATAAATAGTAAACATAACTTTTTCATAATCTCACTCCTTTGTGAAAAAACTTTTTTCAAAATTGTAATTTCATATAATGTAATGACAAATGAAAAATCATTTTGTCACATTAATGTATAATAATTATTATTTTCAAATACCCTTCCGAAGGTTTTTAATCTTCGGAAGGATTTCAAATACAGTATAATTTATGGCATCAGTTTAATTATTTAACTAAATTGAAAGAACCACTTGATACCTGTTTACCATTTTGTTTTACAACAAAATAGTAGTTCCCGTTTGAATAAGAGTTCATCTTGAATTGCAATTGAATCTCGCCTTGTTTCTTTATAATATTTTTAGTAACAATAATATTACCTGAAACGTCATTAATTTCAATCGTAAGCTCACCTTCTGTATCTGATTCAATCTTCAAATTAATTACATCTGAACTTGGATTAGGGAAAACCGATGTTTTGAAACTATGTCCTGTTTCATTATCTTTCTCAATTCCACTTGGGATTGAAGGAGGTTGAGAAAATTCCTCACAAATATTAAAACACTCACCACTTGGGCAAACAGGATTAATACCAATTGTGGAAATTAAAGTAGGTAAAGGTGGCCCTGGAGGATAATAGCATACTTGATAAATATTCCTGCAGCATTGAGTTTCGTCACATGGTTTAAGTACTGCCGTACCGGGACCTGATGTTCCAACAAAACCATCCCAATACCAACATGAAGCATAAGATATGCTAAAAGCAGAAGAGCAACCTCCTTGTGAAGGAAAACAAGGGTTATTTGTTGCATTTGTTAAAATTGCTTGTTGAGCTGAATTCATCAGTGAAAACGGGGTTATTGAAGGATCTGAACATGTTCCCACCGGTCTAATCTCAACTATAAAAAAATCGCACCATTGAATTTGTTCACCACAGTCAGCATATCTATAAGCAAAATCCACTTCATAGCTACAAGCCCCACTAGAAAAACTCTGTGTCATCACAGGACCATAAGCAATATCCTCACAGACCAATCTGCACCAATCTGCACGTGATTCAGTAGTATTTGTCAGAGTAAAGCCAACTATTAGGATTATACCTAAAATCATCATAATATTCTTCATTTTAAAATCCTTTTTTAAATTGTACAAATAATTAATAGTAAAACTTTAGTTCATTTAATCCCATCATTTTATTGACAAATTGTATTTGTAGATTTATAATCTTACGCCGAACAATAAAATTGCTGAGAATCCTCTTTAACGACGGAGTTAATCATAACCCTAAGTCAATGCAAAATTGAGATGGTGCGGCAACAAAGACTTTTAAACTATATTTATTAAAAATCTTATCAGCCGCAAACCGTGATTCCAGGGATTTTAATCCTCTCAAAGTGTAAAAATAATTTGCTTCTATGAATAAAAATTTGTTTCTTTGATATTTCTTTGATATTTCTTTGATATAAAAGTATTTTATTATCAGATATTAGGAAGGAGGCGAGAAAAGGAAATGTCAAAATATGGAAATAAAAATATGCAAAACTATCACCTGTTGTCTGAATTATTCGGGCAATGAGAGAGCTGATTTTACTATTTTTACTTTTCCAAATCATATAATATCTATATTTGATAAATCCTTAATACAAAATTAAATAAAATTTTAATACAAGCCAAATTATTTTTAAGTAATATTATAATATTTTTCATTTATAAATCTCCATTTTAAATTTAAAAATTATTTAATTTGATTCACATTCTCAAACATAATTAAAATAACTTTTGAGAAAAACCACAAAATGACTTCGGCTACTATTCCTCAGTCATAAAATATTTCCAGCAGAGCGACAGCCAAGATTTTCATAATAATCTTAACAGCCGCAAACCGTGATTTTAGGGATTTTAATCCATTCAAAGTATAATAATAATTTGAAATTATATATAAATAATTGTATTCTTTGAGATATTTTTGAGATTAGTAAATTATTAAATACTAAATAAATTTGGAGAAATATAAGTTTTGCAATTGTTTGATTAAGATAATTCGTGAATAATTCAGAGAATAAATCTCTAATCCGAGAGCTTAATTCAGCTCCTGAATTGTAAAAATTAATCTTTGAATTTAATAAAAACATTTTATCTAATATATTTCTGCCAAAGTAACTATACAAAATTAGTAAAAAGTAAAATACTTTGCAAGTAATATTTTAAAATTAAATGAATTATAATTTTCTAAACTAAACTTTCGAATATAAAATTATAATTAGAAAAAATGTATATTTTATAGAAAAATTAATATTACAAGAATAATAAATGAATTACGTTTAATAATTGTTAAAATTGAAAATTTATTATTTAAGTAAAAAATCAATATTAAATGTGAAAATGGCATTGATTTTGAACTGTTTTTAAAAAAATTATCAACAAATTATTAACAATTTAGTAAAAAATTTAATAATTTTTAAGAAAATTAAAAAAATTTAAAAAAGAATAAATTTTTTTCTAACTAAATCGTACTTAATTTTTGTTTGATATTGATTTTAAAAAGGAATATTTTAGGAGTGATCTTATAGATTTGAAACAGCTACAGTTTTATTTGGTATTTTAAAAAAAAGAATTTTTAATATTGAAAAAAATGATAATTACCAAATTTTTGTTTAAGTATAAGTAAGTGAGATTTTGCGTAGCCGTTTCTTAAAGATAGCTTTCGTAATATTAGTCTTTTGTATAATTAATACAAATAAGATTTATTCCAATATTGTGAATACCCCCTTTGTAATGATTGATTTACAGAGAGACTACAATCCATTGATTTTCACATATTGGTATATGTTAAGTAATCAAATTCTTTTCCCTTTTTATTTACAATCCTACTACGAACTTTTAGAACAACAATTTTTCTTTTCAGATTCTAATAGTACGCATTTTGCTTTGCCAAATTTCTTAAAAAAGCCGCAAGTTCAAAGAAGAGATTTTTATGACCATAATTTTGGAGTAAATAATTCCAAAGAACCGCAAGGACTAAAAACCCAAAATATTATGGATTCTAACGCAGAGAAATTCACTTCAAGCGAAATGATAGATTCAATTTCAATTAGTTATCCATATACAATGACGCTTGATGAATATACAGAAGTTCGTCGAAAGCAACTTCAGAGTCAAATTTGGGATTCTTTATTAACAAGATACGATCTAAAAAAAGCATTATCACAAGGGGACTTAGCAAGATTGTTGGGTTCTGCGACGGGAATGTCTATACCAATACCTCCGAATCCAATAATGAGTATTTTTGGTAAGCCCGAAATTAGTATAAATGTTAATGGTGAGGTTAATCTTCGAGTAGGCTGGCGTTGGGATTCTCAAAATCTTGGTACTGTATCACAATTTGGTCAAACACAGTCATCGCCAATTTTTCATCAAGATATTAGAGTAAATGTTGGTGCTAAAATTGGTGATAAACTTAAATTTAATACTGATTGGAATACTCGCAGAACATTCGATATGGACAATACATTCAAAGTCGGTTACGAAGGTTATGATGATGATATTATTAAATTAGTAGAAGTCGGAAATGTAAATTTACCTTTGACAACTTCTTTAATTCGAGGTGGGCAAACTCTTTTTGGTGTTAGAGCAGATTTTCAATTCGGACCACTTACTTTAAAAACATTATTTTCGCAAAGAAGAGGGGAGAGAAAATTTGTTGATGTTAACGGTGGTGTTAGCAAACAATATTTTTCTTTACGAGCTTATGATTTTGCAAAAAACCATTTCTTTCTTGATACAGCATATTTTAAAATTTATAATAAATATTTTGAAAATTCTAATCCCGTAATTCCACCAGAAGCAGACCCGTATAGAATTAAGGAGATAGAAGTTTACGAATCCACAAATGATATTGGCGAAGGTGAAATATTAGCAGGAAGGTCAATAGCCATAGCAGATTTAGAGCCTATTCGTGCATTATCTGGTGAGAAATACCCCGATACTTATCTTGAAAAATCTATAAAAGCGGGATTTGTCGAGCGTGGTAATTTTGCTCGTATGGATAGCTCTAAATATAAGTATGACCCTAATTTAGGAACTATCCAAATAAGAAATCTCAGACCTGATAGATATTATGCTGTTGCTTATCGTATCGAAGGTCCAACGAACGCAAAAGAAGACGACTACTGTTTTGGTACATTAGCCTCGATTTCTGGACCGAAAGATACATTGATACTTAAATTAATATACCGTCCAAATTTACAACCAGGGTTTAAAACACTTTGGGATAGACAAATGAAAAACGTTTATGATATTAATTCAAGAAATGTCAATGTACAAGAAACAAAAATCAATATTTGGTATTTGAATAAAAATAATGACTCGACTGATGTAATCGAAGGTGCGCCCGATAAATTGGTTACAATATTCCAAGTGGATCAGGTAAATAATTCAAGTGGAGCGCCTCAGCCCGACGGTCAATTTGATTTAGTAGCACCATTTTTTGACGCTAACGAAGGTATAATTACTTTCCCAAATACTCGACCATTTGATTCTGCATTAGTAAAATATTTTTCAAGACCAGATATTGGAAATCCAGAACTTGCTTATCAATATATATTTAGCTCTCCTTATGATACAACCTATGAAGTTGCAAGATTAAATACAGCACGTGATAGATTTATTATTTCGGGTGAAGTATCGGGGCGAGCAACAAATAGAATACAGCTTGGTGCATTTAATTTAACTCGTGGAAGCGTAAGAGTAACTCTCGACGGAGTTGAATTAATAGAAAATCAAGATTATATTATTGATTATTTGGCGGGAACTTTAACTTTAAGAAATCCAAGAGCTTCGATGCCAAATGCAAATTTAAAAATTGAATACGAACAAAGAGATATTTTTAATATTGCTACAAAAACATTGGCTGGGATTCGAGGTGATTATATATTATATAAAGGACGGAATACTAAGGCTAACTTAGGTTTTACATTAATGCACTATGACCAAGCCGCAATAATTGATAGAGTAAGATTAGGCGAAGAGCCGATGTCGAATTCAATTTTTGGATTTGACGGAACTCTTGATGTGGACGCTCCATGGCTTACGAAAGCACTTGACTATTTACCATTTTTTGATACAAAAGCTCCCTCGTCTTTAAATGTTAAAGGTGAATGGGCAATGATTTTGCCAACACCTAATAAACGAAAATCAGATATTGCCTCCGATGGTGATAGCCCCGTTGTATATATTGATGATTTTGAAGGTGCGCAAAGATATATCCCATTAGGGTTAAACGCAAGTCAATGGTCTCATTCTTCTCCCGCAGTTGATACACTTACTTGGGAAAATGATATTGTTGCTACAAATTATAAAGCAAGAATGTATTGGTATCAATATTTTATTCCGAGAATACCAATTAGAGAAGTTTATCCAAACAATGAATCTTATCAAACTGGAAGAAATTTTCTAAACCCTATGAATCTTGTTTTTGAACCAAATTATCGTGGTATTTATAATAAGAATCCAGAGTATTTAGATGAAACGAACGTAGGGTATTTTAATCCTAATGATAGATATCCACAACGTGATACTGTGAAGCCCAAAGTATGGGGCGGTATGATGAGATTACTCTCGACATTTAATACTAATTTTGATAATGAGAATGTCGAATATTTAGAAATTATGCTAAAAGTCAATGCTCGAGACCCCGGACAAACAAGATTTTTTATTGATCTTGGTCAAATTAGTGAAGATGTAATTCCAAATGGTAAAAATGATACCGAAGATGGTATAACACCCGCAAGCCCAAGAGTAAATGGTATAATTGACGCAGGCGAAGATGTCGGTATTGATGCTTGGGCTAATGATAAAGAGCGTAGCACATATCCGTTTCCACTTAGTGAAGAAAAAGACCCAGCGCGTGATGATTATGCCTTTGATTTTCAAAAAGATGATAGAGACCGAACCCCAGAAGATTTTTTAAAATATAATAATTATGAAGGGAATGCTACTGTTTCAGAACTTGGACAATTCCCAGACCAAGAAGTATTAAATAAAAATAATGGACAGCAAATTTCATTAGATAACTCTTATTTTTCTTATGAAATTAATCTTTCTCAATATGATTTCGAAGCAGAACAAAATCCACAAATAATTGGTGGTAATCCAGAAAAAGGCTGGTTCTTATATAGAATTCCAATACGAAAACCAAATTCAATTGTTGGTAATCCGCTTTTTTCTAATATTCAATATGTTAGAGTAAGAGTTCAAGGTGGTTATCTCGATGCTTCTATTGCAGATTGGAGACTCGTTGGCTCTCAATGGCAAAGAACAAGTAATTTGCAAGCAAATGTAGATGAAAGAGATAGCACTCTTTCGGTTGCCTTTGTTAATTTATGGGAAAATTCTGGTTCGCCAGATTATTATACAATGCCACCGGGGGTTTCGGCTCCGAGATTGTTGAATAATCCCGACCCAACACGCGATGTAAGAATGAACGAGCAATCTATGGCAGTTGGAGTAAAAAATCTTCGATTTGGCGAAGAGAGAATGGCTGTAAGATTTTTTAGACCATTGGACTTATTCTTTTATAAAAAACTTAAATTTTTCTTACATGGCGATGGCTCTATGCCAGAAATATTAATACCTGGAACTGTTCCTAAAGCGTACGCGTTTATAAGATTTGGTATTGATTCATCTAACTACTATGAATATCGCAGACCATTAACTCGTGGTTGGACCGATGTTAGTATTGATATGATTCAATTATCTGCTATTAAACAAACTCGTGATTCATTAATGCTTTATGATAGATATGAGCAAAGAGTACCGGGTGATGAATACGCAACATTTGTAATACGTGGAAATCCAATATTAACGCGCGTACAATTTTTTGGAATGGGTGTTGCAAATCCAAATGAACGATTTCCGAATGATTTAACGACTACGATGTGGGTTGATGAATTACGACTATTAAATCCCGAAGAAAGTTCGGATTGGTCGGGGATAGGCTCAGTAAATTTAGTACTTGCAGATTTAGCGACAGTAAATGCGAATTTCCAATATAAACTACCCAATTTCCATCAATTAGAAGAAAGATTTGGCAATCGTTCGACTACTGGAAATTGGAATGTAACAATGAACGGAAATCTCGAAAAATTTGCACCTAAAAGTTTCAATCAAATGAGAATACCAACTACTTATACTCATTCTGAGATACTTGAAACTCCCGAATTTGTTGCTAATAATGATATAAATCTTAATGAAGCCGCAACTGCCGCTTATAATAATGCTATTAAAGCTGGAAAATCAATCGCAGAGGCACAAGAGGCACGCGACAATGTTATAAATAGGTCCCAAACACTTAATATTACAGATACTTGGGGAATAACAGGATTTAAGTTTGGTATCCCAATAAATCATTGGTTAATATCAGAGACATTTAATAAATTAACCTTAGGATATACATATTCGCAAAATTATGAAAGAACGCCAATTTATGCAGAAAGGTTTAATTGGCAATGGCGTTTTAATATGCAATATTCTGTAAATATACCAGATATTTTATCTGTAAAACCTTTAACTTGGATAGGCGATTTTCCATTTTTCGGTGCGTATAGTGGATTGAAAATTAATTTTTTACCAAATGTATTTAATACAAATATTACAATGAATCGCCGTAGGCAAACAGAGCAATCAAGATTTTTAGATTTTCCAAGCCCTATCATTCGTGATTTTTCTGCTCAAAGGAGTTATGGTTTTAATTGGAAATTATTTGAATATAGTTTTCTAAATCCAATAATTGATTATTCTGTAAATACTAATAGTACACTTGTAAATTTTGAATTTGATGAATTTGGAAACCAAAGGACTGGAAGTGAAATATTTAATCAAATGTTCCTTAAAAATGGAGAATTGCTTAATTTTGGAGTTAATAATCTTCATTCACAAATGATTAATATTAATTTACGACCTATGCTTCCTAATATATTTAGCATTAATAAGTATTTTGATATAACGGGATTGTTCAGTACTACATACAATTGGAGCGACCCGTTACAATCTAATCCAGCAATCAAGGATATTGTAAAAAATGCAAGTTTTGCTAATAATATACGATTTAATCTTGGCTTTAGATTAAAAGCACTTGGTGATGAATGGTTCGGAGTACAGTCAAGCTCATCTTCGCCAAGCGGATTAAAATTTAATAGGCAATCAGATACAAATAAAGTTCAGAGTAGTGGGCTTTCTATGCCACTCGAAATTATTAAAACAATATTTTTTGACTGGGAAAAAGTTGATTTCATATTTAATCAACAAAATGCTTCCACTAATCCGGGCGTTTTCGGAAATACGGGAATTCATAATTTCTGGGTAAATGGATTTTCATCTGGATATGGTGATTTATCACAAGGACCAAGTTGGGCTTATCAAATGGGGTTAATTGAATCACCTCATGGTGGATTTAATATTCGTACCTCGTCTGCGTTTCCATTTTTTAGGTTCGAAACTTATCCTGGACTAAGACCGCCTAATGCAAGATTGCAAGATAATTTTAGGCAAACAACCTCACTTGAAATTAAGACAACGAGACCATTATGGACGGGTGCAAGATTAGATTTGAATTGGAAAACAGATGTCGGATTTAATAGAAATCAAACAGTTGTTACAGATGCGTTTGGAAATCCAAGTTTTACAAATATTATAACAGTCGAATCTTTCAATAGAACATTTATGACATTCCCATCGTTTTTTGGAATTGATATATTTAATAATTCTATCGAAAATGTAATGCGATTATATGAAGAGCAAAAAACAATTATTGATGCAAAGTGGAAATCAAACGAAATAAATGATGTTCAAAGAAATCAATTATATCAAGAAGCATTAAATGTCGCATTTTATAATGGTTTAGAAGCATTTTCTATATCAAGCGGTGCATCGGGTAAGTTTTTACCAGCTGTAAATTGGACTTTAAGATGGGAGGGACTCGAAAAATTTGCTTTATGGAAAGATTATGTTAAACGTATGAGTTTTGACCATCAATATGTTTCTACATATCAAGAAAACGCGCAAGTTACTGATAATGGTAGAGCCGTATTAA
Organism: Bacteroidota bacterium; assembly: GCA_029974985.1. Classification (GTDB taxonomy): domain Bacteria; phylum Bacteroidota; class Ignavibacteria; order Kapaibacteriales; family UBA2268; genus JANJTB01. The sequence goes on from JARKQC010000304.1 coordinate 11,602, forward strand.
CACAAACTGTTCAATATGGTTTTCAACCATTTATTGGTATAAACGCTTCGTTTGATGAAGATAAATTTGATGGAGTATTTACAGCATCGTTAAGATGGTCTAATACAAAATCATATAATATAAATAATGCGGCAAGAGCAAGTGTCAATTCACAACTTACTAATGAAATTACTGCACAAGGTAGTTATACAATGCGTGGTTTTGAATTCCCATTATTTGGTTTAAAACTTAAAAATGACCTTGAATATAGCTTTTTATTTACTTTAAAACACAACAAACGACACACTTATGACATTACATTACCGTCAGATACTTATGTAGGCGATAAAAAAGATGGAGAGACACTCGACGGAAATACCCAAATAATAATTGAGCCACGCGCACGATATTCATTAAGCAGTAGATTAACGGCTTCGTTTTTTGTAAGATACGAAGGTACATTTACTGAAGGTGCGGCTCAGCCCGGATTTCACACTACACAAGTCGGATTTGATTTAAGAATTTCAGTTGCCGGTGGCAGATAATATTTTTTAATTTATTTTAAGGATATAATAATTTTGATTAGACATGCAACAGCCGTTTGGTACGGACCAGGAAAAGATGGAAAAGGTACTATTACTTCTCAAAGTACTGTATTAAATGAAACTCAATATTCATTTTTAAGCAGATTTGAAGATGGTATTGGAACTAATCCCGAAGAATTAATCGCAGCCGCTCATGCTGGCTGTTTTACAATGAAATTAAGCATAAATTTAGCAAATGCTGGTTTCTCGCCCGAAGTTCTTACAACGAAATGTAATATCAAGTTTGAAAATCTTACACTAACAGAATCAAAATTGATACTAAAAGCAAAAGTCCCAAATATTGATGAAGCAAAATTTGCTGAATTAGTAAAAGATGCTGAATTAAACTGCCCAATTTCTAAAGTATTAAATACAAAAATTTCTGTTGAATATACTTTAGAATAATTTGATATTGTATTTATTAAATATGAAGTATGTATATACTATATGATTTATAAAAGATTGGTTACTACATACTTCATTTTTTATAAGTTGATTGTATTTGTTTAAATTTAAAAATGTTAAATATTATAATTAAAAAAAATATTAAAAAATATTAAAAATATTACACGAAAAATTCATATTTTTGTAGAATATATTATAAGTAATCATAAATAATTATGGAATACAATTAAATGTCAAAACCCTTTATACTTGTAGTTGATGATAACAAAATAACAACGAAATTATTAAAACGTTATCTCGAAGCTAATGGCTATGATGCATTAGAAGCATTCGATGGCATAGATTGCTTAGAAAAAGTTGAACAACGTAAACCCGATGCTATTGTATTAGATGTGATGATGCCTCGTATGGATGGTTATGAAACTGTTAAAAATTTAAAGGAAAACCCAGATACAAAGCATATACCAGTTATAATAGTTACAGCATTGAATGATATTCCAAATCAGTTAAAATCAATAGATGCTGGAGCTGATGACTTTTTAAGTAAACCAATAGAAGAAAAATTATTAGTTGCTAAAGTAAAGCTATTAAGTAATTTGAATATAAATACTGCAAAAGCAGAAAAATATTATAAATTGATAAAAGATACTATTGATGGTAATATTTCTGTTGATGAACTTCAACAAGCTATTATTGAATAGTAAAAAATGAGTTCTTTTTTAATTCTTTAATATTAAAATTGTAAATAGTTCTAATATCAGTAGTTTAATGCTTTTAGTATAAAATATGTTCTTATTCGTTCAATTTGAAAAAATAAAAAAAAATGTTCTTTGTAAATTTTTTCTTGTATAGTTCAAAAAAAAACCTTACATTTGAATCCTGATTGTTGTTCAAATTTGAATAACAATACGCGAAAGTAGCTCAGTTGGTAGAGCACAACCTTGCCAAGGTTGGGGTCGCGAGTTCGAGTCTCGTCTTTCGCTCGACAATGCAAGTTGTCACTTCCTCTTTATGCTGCATGCCTTGCTGTCATTCCCCCCGATAGTAAGGCATTTTCTTTTTTAGTAAATACACTTTTTCATTTTTATTTGATTCTTAAATTAATTATTTTTGTGAATAAACATTAATTACTAATGTGATTTTATAATGAAAAAAATCTTATCAGTATTTTTTAATATTGACAGAACATATTTAGCAGGGCTAAATATTGAAGATACAGGGGTATCAATTGATTATATTAATTCAACTATCCACAGAATTGATATTGATAATATTAATTCTGAAGAAACAAAAAATGGTATAGCTGAGCTTAATAAAATATTTTACGAAATGCTATTCGACCCAGATGAGATAAGTATTACTTTACAATCAGAGAGTATTCTAGTAACTCAGTTTCCGGGTAAAAAAGATATGCCCGAAGACGAACTAAATCAATTAATTAATTTTGAAATAAGGCAAGTATTTCCTCAATTTGATAATAGCGAGTTTGAGCGTTTTGTAATTCCGCTTATACCTCAAAATCCAGATTTGCAAAAAATGATGGCAGTGATTATTCCAAAAGAAGATTTTAAGGTTATAGAAGATATTATTCAAATTATCAATAAACCAATTTATAGAGTTGATATTACTCAATTAAATTCTCACACAAGTTTTTTATTTAATTATCCCGAAATGAATGATAAGGATATTCTTTTTGTTTCTGTTCAAGGGCAATTTATAGATGTAAGCGTACTTCAAAATGGGCAACCAATATATTACAATCTCATAGCATTGCCAAACTACAATCAAGCTGGTGAAATTCTTGAAAACGAATATGCTAAAATTGTACCACAATATTTAGAATCAATTGACGCCTGCTTTTATTTTGGTGCTGGATTGGATAAAGATATTAGTATGATGCTTTGGGAAACTTCGAGTTTATTAGGAATCCCCGAATCTAAACGATTAAACGCATTTAGAATGATAAACACAAATTTATCTAAAAGAGAAAATGAATATTGTGCAAGGACTCTTCATATATTTCCCGCACCTATTGGAGCTTGTTTAAATCCGCAACATTCAATTATTAAAGTTGTATGAGAATAATTGGTGGTTCGTTTAGAAGTAGAAAAATTAAATATAAAATTCCCGATAATATAAGACCTACTTCTGATAGAGTAAGAGAAACGATGTTTAATATTCTTAATAATCTTATTGATTTTGAGAATTGTCTTATTCTTGATTTATTTTCCGGTACTGGTGCATTAGGATTTGAATCCCTTAGTCGAGGTGCAGAAAATGTAACTTTTGTTGAAAAGAATCGAAAATCAATAGATATTATCAAAAATATTGCTCTTGATTTAGAAATTCCTAAAAATCAATATTCAATAATAAATAGTGATGTAATTAAATATTTAAGAAATATTGATTCAATAACTCAATATGATATAATTTTTGCAGACCCGCCGTATCATTCTAATATTTATAATGATTTATTTGAAATCATAGTGGAAAGAGATATTTTAAAAAAAGATGCACTTTTTATTGTTGAATTTGGTAGCAGTATGAAAATTCCCGAATTATCTAAATATAATTTACTTAGTGCAAGAGAAATTGGCGATACAAGTTTTGCAATTTACACATTATAATTTTTAAATAATAATTTATTTTGTTCAATTTGTAAAAAATGCTTACTTTTGCAATTCTATAATTGCGGAAGTGGTGAAATTGGCAGACACGCCATCTTGAGGGGGTGGTGCCTTAATGGTGTAGGGGTTCAAGTCCCCTCTTCCGCACACAAAACTGCTAATTATTTTAGCAGTTTTTTTTTGCATTTAAAAATTTTTATGCTTTATATTCTTCTATAAATTTTTAAACATTGAATATTGATTTTTGTATGAAAATTAGGCGTATATTTTTAATTTTATTATTTTCATTTCTATTTTTTTCTTGTGAAGATGAAAATCCCGATTTAGTAAACCCACCGGATAAAACTAGCTCAATACGCTATCGTTTTGTTAATTTAGCTCTTGATAAACAAAGTAGGGAAATTAAAGTTGGGGAATCATCTTTAAGTCCATCAACGGCTTGGGGAAATATTAGCCCAACCTTTAATCCGCCTGCTGATACGGGCTATATATCAATTTATAAAAATGGTAGTATCGAGTTCGAATTATCTAATTTAACAAGATTTATAAGAAATACAAATTATACATATTTTGCACTTAGTTCGCATATTTGCGATAATTTAGCTCAATGTGGAGCCGATACAATAATCGGCTTAAGAACAACTAATGCTATCCCTGATAACAATTTCGAATCTTTATTGAAATTTATTAACGCATATCCAGATACTACGCTTAGAATTTCTATTAGAGAAGGTTGCCCAAATGGCAATATACTTTTTACACCTCATAATTATAAACAATATTCTATAAATCCTATAACAGTTCGCTCGGGTGATTTAAATTTTTCTGTTGTTATTTCAAGTACAAATCTTAATGGGATAAGAGATTCAGCTATTAATTTATATTCCTCTAATTTAGTAGCTAAAGGTCAATATACAATTGTAGCCCATCAAGATATTAATGGTGGAATTGCTATCACAATACTTGATGAAAATGATTTAACGACTAATGCACTTAGTCCCGCAAAAATTATCCCTGAAAAAACTACAGAAATGCGTACAATTAATATTTCTGATAGCGAAATTTTAGTTAAAATCAGAAATAGCGATACAATTAATTCAAATATTTCCAAACAATATATAGATAATTACAACACAATAAGTGCTTGTATATCTTCTTTTAATGATACATTAGATATTGTTACAAATAATTCTATAAATAGCTCAATTAGCGCGTCATTAGATGTTTTAAGTAAATATTCATTATTGGTATTTAATAAAGATAAATATGGCACATTAGGATCTGTACTACTCGAACCCCAAAAATTAAATGTTGAGACAAAAGGAAAAGCAATTATTAGAGTAATAAATACAATTAATGAAGAATATCGTATTAATGTTTCTGTTGGTGCAAGAAAGGAAACGGACAAGACAAAATTTCCAAGTAATTTTAGTTCAGGTATATCTTTATCTAACCAATTGCAATTTCATACGGTTTCTTCATTTTCAGTCGTTAATCCGGGCCCCGCTCCATTAAGCGTATTTACTTCTTCATATCCATCACGATTATTATATGCTGCAAATACATATTTTGAAGCTGATAAAGAGTATATTATTGTAGTTTCAAAAGATAAATCTGATGAAATAAAACTAACAATGATTTCTAATGATGAAGAAAACAAAAAAATCAACTATCTTGAAAAGGGAGTATTTTTACAAATTGTTAATTCGAGTTCGGACAATAGTTCTATTAAGATTGATATAAATTCTAAAAATACGGGCAGAGCAATACTTGAAAATGCTGAATTGCATATTACAAATTCACTTGCTACGGTTTTAGATAGCACAAATCAAGAAATATTTATAAATGGACAAATATTTACTTCTAATGCTCAAAAAAATGAAAGAATTATGCTCGTTGCAGGTGGAAAATCAAATGATTTAAGAGTAATAATAAATAAATTTGAACCACTTAATGAAAATAATAGATTTAGAGTAAGATTCGTAAATTCAACTTATGATATACCATTACTATATTTAAAGAAAAATTTGCAGGATTCTACTTTTTTTGAAACTGTTGAAATAAATGATTTTTCTTCTTATACTGTTGAAAATAGAGAGCAAAAGCCATCTTTTTTCTTTTATGAACCGGGTAATACAGGATATGTCGGAAGATTTAGTGATGTAATTATGTCCTTAGGCAAAAGTTATTGTATAATTATGTATGGATATTCAAGCCGTGAATGTTTGAAATATTCTGATAAAAATTCCGATGTAGAGCCAAACTGTTATTCATTTATTATTCAACAGGAATTCTAATGTATAAAAATTTTTGGATATTTTTTTTATTTTTATTTACATATAATTTTGTTTATAGCCAAAGTTACCAAGTAGTATTAGGTGGAGAAAAATATTCCAATAATTATTATCGAACAATAACAAAATTAGAAATTAAAAAACCGTTCTATGGTGATTATTTAGAAAATACTTTTTACATCAAAACAAAAAACAATTTTGATAATAAATTTTTAAAACAATATCTATTAAATAAAATTAAAAGTTATGGATTTTTAGATATAAAAATTAATAATATTTCGCAACCCTTCACAAAATTTTTTTCTAATCATTTATTAAGCAAATCAAAATATAATTTAGAAAATATTTTCAAAATTGATATAGAAAATGATTTTGATATTTTTGATATATGCTCATTACTTACAAATGAAAATGAAATCATATATTCAGTACCCGTATTTAATTATAAAATTTCAGATTTCAAACCAAATGATGAATTTATAGAAAACCAATATTATCTTGATAGTTTAAATATTTTTAAAGCGTGGGATATAGCAAAAGCTGATAAATCAATTATTATTGGAATAGTTGATTCGGGTACAGATATTAATCACAGCGATTTAAAATCGCAAGCGTGGGAAAATACAGATGAAATCCCCAATGATGGAATTGATAATGACGGAAATGGTTTTATTGATGACATCAATGGTTGGGATTTTGTTGGTAATATTGGGGTTATAGATGCATTAAAAGGTGATTTTAAAGAAGATAATAATGTTGTACCAAGTTTTCAATCAAATGACCACGGTACACACGTTGCGGGGATTTCTTCTGCAAGTACAAATAATCAAATTGGAATTGCCTCGACGGGTTTTAACGTAACATTTTTACCAGTAAAAATAGCTATTGATGATTTATCAAACTCGAGAATGGTTTATAGGCCTTACGAAGGAATGCTTTATGCGGCAAAAAATGGGGCTGATATTATTAATTGCTCTTGGTCGAGTGCATATCACGACCCACTTGCTTGGGACGTAGTTAATGAAATATTGGATATGGGGATTGTTGTTGTTGCTGCAACTGGAAATGAAAGCTTTAGAAATGATTTATTTCCATACTATCCCGCTATGATACCGGGTGTTATTGCAATTGGTTCTATTAGTAAAAAAGGTGGTTTATCCGGATTTTCAAACTATGGTATAAATACTTGTTGCTATACTTATGGCGAGAATATATATTCAACTTTAAATAATGATAGATATGGAATAAAAAGCGGCACCTCAATGGCTTCGCCTATAGTAGCTGGATTTATAGCTAATTTAATGAAAGTTTTTCCAAATTATACAAACAAGCAAATTTATCATCAATTACGAAGTACAAGTAATAAATTTATTCCTCTTTCGGAATATCCTAATGGAAAACTCAATCCTTATGACGCTCTTAAATATAATAATCCATCTTTTCCCGAATTTAAATTACCCGGATTAGAAATTGAAAGCGTTTTAATAGAAAACTCTAATCAAATTATTGATTATGGAGCTACAAATATTCGATTAGTCCTTAAAAATCATCTTTCTACAGCACAAAATGTAAAAATCAATTTACAAACTCAAAATGATTATTTATCATTAAGCAGTAAATCATATAATATTAATGAAATTAAAAATGGTGATATGATATTTCTCGATTTAGAAATTAATTTCTATGATTTCTGCCCTTGGTACGAAGGAACTGCTAATATATTAGTAAAATTCGAAGCAGATAATTATGAAGATACTCAATTAATAAATATACCTTTTAAATTTGATACTAATAATAAATATCGGCTTGTAGAGACCTTCCCGGGAAATTATAATTTTGATTGGTATGCTACCTGCTCTAATGATATATATAATTTTTGGGCTTTAGCCTATGATAAATCTTCTCGAAAAGGATTCTTGTATAATTTTGGCGGTACTAATGGATTAACAACACTAAGTAACGATAAATTAATTGATTTAAGCGTAATTAATAATACTATATATATTGCCGCAAATGCTAATACTGATAAAGCAAGTTTATTAAAATCTACCAATGGCGGATTAAATTTTAAAACAATAAATCTTGATGAATATTTAACTTATATTAATTCGATATATTTTATCTCTGAATCCGTTGGTATTATAACGGGTGTAAATCTAAATAATGAGGCTAGTATTATTTATACAGATAACGGTGGAATTACATTTAACACAATAAATAATTTTCCACCAATTGATTTTGCTGAATATTTTAGTACAAAAATTATTAAACGATACGATAAATTTTATTTTGCCACAACAAAAGGTAAGATTTTTTATTCAGAAAAAATAAATCACAATTATACATCAATAGTTGATAATTCAAAAATTAATATCTTGAAAATAGCTCCAATTTCAAAAGATACAATATATTATTTTGGATATAATTCTAATAAGGAATTTGAACTAAAGCTTACTACAAATTCTGGAAAATCTTTTAAAACTGTTAATCCACAAAATATAGATTTATCAAGAGTATTAGATATTTTTTCACCAGATAGCTCAAATTCAATTTATTTAGTATTAAATAATGCCGAAATTTATAGTAGTGATGATTTAGCAGAAACTTGGACAGCCGAATTAAACTCACAATATAAATATGATTTTCTAACAAGCAATGCTCTTTATTCCAAAAAAGGAAAAGGGCGACTTTGGTTCGCGGGAATAGATATAAGCTATCTTGATTTTGATATAAAACCCGCTAATATTTCGCATAATTTAAAAATTGCTGGAAAATATGAAATTGATTTTGACACATTAAAAATTAATACTCAAAAAGAAGAAATAATTTTTATTGAAAATCAAGGAAATATTAAAGAAGAAATTAATTTGCAGTATTTAGAAAATGGTGCTGAATTTAGTTTAACAGATAAATTTAAAAAACAAATTTCTCCTTCAGAACTAATTTCTGCAACAATATCTTATACTCCGCATAGCGTAGGCGATCATTTTGATACTCTTGCAATTATTTCAAATTCAGCCAATAAAAAAATTGAATTTTTATTAAAAGGATTTGCTTTCGATCCAAGTTCAGTTTCAAATGATGTAACTAATGAAATTTCATATAATCTAACTTCGGATAATCAAAATTTATATTTGTATCTATTTAGTAAAATTTCACAGGATTATAATTTTGCATTATATGATAATAATGGAAAATTGATTAAAGATTTTGGAAAATATAGTATAAATTCTGGTGATAATACATTGATTTTTAATAAAATAGAATTAGTGTCTGGATTGTATTTTTTAAAAATTAACAACAATCATATTAGTAAGACTATTAAATATATAGTAATTAAATAAAATAAATCTTATAATTCATAAAAAAAAGCTGAATAGGAAAAAACACCTATTCAGCAGAAATAAATATTTTATTAAAATTTAATTAAAACTTGCGATAGCATCTTCAGAATTATCATAAATTTTGAATATATTTGTAAGACCAGCCATTTGGAATATTTTAACTATTGCTGGTGATAAATTACAAATAGCAATCGAGCCTTCACTATTCGAAACAACTTTCACAGCTGATAAAAAAGCTCGAAGTCCCATACTATTGATAAAATTAAGCTCTTTGCAATCAACGATAATCTTTTTTTCACCAACAACCATATCCGACAATTCAGCATCGAAATCACTTGCAGCAGCGTCAATCTTGCCATGAAGTTCTAAAAATTTGATTCCATTTTTTTTAAATTCAGTAATTAACATAAATTTATTCCAATATAATTTTTTAAAAAATAAATATTTACTAAAATAATATAATTTTTTAATTTATTGAAACAAAAAATATAATAATATTAGTATAAAAAATAATAAATTTAAAAAAATTAATTTAAAACTATAATTGTAAAATAAAAAAAATAATATTTTAATTGAAAAAATTATATATCAAATTATTTATAAATTAAATCGTTTTTATATTGTTTTGTTATTTATAATTTGCGGAAATCATATATATGTTTTTACCTTTACCTGAAAAATTTTCGTATTCAGAATTAGAACATTCTATTCTCAAATATTGGGAAGATAATAAAGTATTTGAAAAATCTCTTGAATTGAGAAAAGATTCTCCATATTATAGTTTTTACGAAGGCCCGCCTACTGTAAATGGAAATCCCGGCGTACATCATTTGATGGCACGTTCTATTAAAGATACGGTATGCAGATATAAAACTATGAACGGCTATTATGTGCCTCGTCAAGCAGGATGGGATACACATGGTTTGCCAGTTGAAATAGAACTAGAAAAGAGATTAGGATTAAAAGATAAATCTGAAATTGAAAAATATGGAATAGCAAAATTTAATGCCGCTTGCAAAGAATTTGTTTATTCAAATATCGAAAAAGACCAAGGTTGGGGATATTTAACTAAACGAATGGGCTATTGGGTAGATTTAAATTCCGCATATATAACTTGTACAAATGATTATATTGAGTCCGTATGGTGGGCTTTAAAAATATATTTTGATAAGGGATTTGTCTATCGCGGTTTTAAAGTCGTTCCGCAGTCGCCAACTATCGAAACTCCACTTAGTTCACACGAGTTATCTTTGGGATATAAAGACGTTCGCGACCCTAATTGTTATATTAAATTAAAAATTGTATCGAGTCCAATAAAAAATATTGAAAATGCAAGACTGCTTGTTTGGACAACTACCCCTTGGACACTTTTAGCAAACGTAGCCCTTGCTATTGGTGAGGACATTGATTACGTTCATATTAAAAACACTCGTAAACAAAAAGAAGAGATTTTGATTGATGAGTTAGTGCTTGCAAAAGCAAGATTATCTGCTCTTGATGGTGAATATACAATTATATCTGAATTTAAAGGTAGTGAATTAATTGGCACTAAATATGAACAAATTTTCCCTTATGTGAAAATTGATTTTGAAGAATTTCCCGACGCACTAAGCATTTTACCCGGCGATTTTGTTTCTACTGAAGATGGTTCGGGTATCGTGCATCTTGCTCCTGCTTTTGGTGAAGACGACTATCAGATGTCAAAAAAATTCAAAATACCATTTGCACAACCAGTAACTCCAAATGGTCATTTCACTAGTGATATGGGTGAATTTGCAGGAAGAGCAATCAAAACATTTACTTATGATGATAGAGTAGAAGAAGGTTCGGATAAAGATATTGTCGTTGCTTTAAAATATGCAGATAAAATTTATCGCTCAACAAATGATTATTTGCATAGTTATCCTCATTGTTGGCGTACGGGAAATCCAATTATTTATTATGCAAGAGACTCTTGGTTTATTAAATCCCCTGAATATAAAGAAAATATGATTGAGCGTAATAATGAAATTAATTGGCAACCTAAAGAAATTGGTACAGGTAGATTTGGTAATTGGCTCGAAGAAGTTAAAGAATGGTCTCTTTCACGCGATAGATATTGGGGTACACCATTGCCAATATGGGTAAATATTGAAGATAAATCAGATTATTTTGCAATTGGTTCAATAAAAGAATTATTAGAAGGTATTTATGTATTCGAAGATGGCAAACAAGTAAGTGTTAAAGATTGTGGTCTCGAAATTGATTTACACCGCCCATTTGTAGATAATATTATATTTATTAAAGATGGAAAAACTTATCGTAGAACTCCTGAAGTAATTGACGTTTGGTTCGATTCCGGTGCTATGCCATTTGCACAATTACATTATCCATTCGAAAATCAAGAATTATTTGATAAAATATTTCCGGGTGATTTTATTGCCGAAGGTATTGACCAAACACGTGGCTGGTTCTATACTTTGCATAATATTGCAGTTGCTTTATTTGATAAGCCCGCGTTTAAAAACATTGTAGTAAATGAATTAATTCTCGATAAAAATGGTGTCAAAATGTCGAAGAGACTTGGAAATACTATTGACCCATTTGAATTAATGGAAAAATATGGTGCCGATGCAGTTCGTTGGTATCTATTTGTAAATAATCCACCTTGGAAGACTACAAAATTCAATCAAGAAGATATTGCAAAAACTGTAATTTCGGACTTTTTACGTTCGCTTACAAATACTTATGCATTCTTTACTTTGTATGCAAATATTGATGAATTTACGGGCGAAGAACCAGAAATTCCAATTAATGAAAGACCTGAAATTGATCGTTGGATAATATCACGCATAAATACATTAATTAAGAATTATCGCGAGCTTATGGAAGAATACGAGCTAACTAAAGCACCGCGAGCCGTACAGAATTTTGTAATAAATGAGTTATCTAATTGGTATATTCGCAGAAATCGCCGTAGATTCTGGAAAGGTGAGAAAGATAACGAGAAATTATCAGCATATCAGACTCTGAAAACTATATTAGTAAATGTTTTGCAATTAATGGCACCACAAGCACCATTTATTAGTGAAGATTTATATCAAAGATTAAAAACAAAATATGATATTGAATCAATTCATCTTACAGATATGCCTTTGCCAAACGAAGATTTAATTGATATAGAATTAGAAAGAAGAATGGAAATTGCTCAACGTATTACATCACTTGCAAGAAATTTAAGAGAAAAAGCAAATCTCAAAGTCCGTCAGCCATTACGTAGAATTCTAATTCCAATTAATTCACCGTCTGAAAGACGCGACATTCAACTTGTAGAAGATATAATTAAAGAAGAAATTAATGTTAAAGCAATCGAATTTGTATCAGAAGATAATTCTGATATTGTAAGAAAAGTTGCAAAACCGAATTTTAAAGTTATAGGTAAAAAATTTGGTAAATCAACCCAAAGCGTAGCAAATTACATTAAAGAAATTAATAACGATACAATTAAATTAATTGAAAAAAATGGAAAAATTACAAGTAAAATTGATGGACTTGATTTAGAAATTTCACTCGAAGATATCGAAATACAAAGCGAAGATATCGAAGGCTGGCTCGTTACTTCTGAAAATGGTCTTACAGTAGCATTAGATACATCTCTTGATAAAGATTTAATCAACGAAGGCATTGCAAGAGAATTTGTTAATAGAGTGCAAAATTTACGTAAGGATTCAGGGTTTGAAGTAATAGATAGAATCAAAATTATGTATAATTCAGATGATACTATTCAAAACTCAATAAATGCTAAAAGGGAATATATTATTTCTGAGACTTTAGCAGAAAGTATCGAATTTCAAGCAGAAAATAACGATTTTGAAACTTTTGAATTAAATGATACATCAATTAAATTAAAAATCAGCAAAATTGCTTAATTTTATTATAATTAATGATAAAATTTTTGAAAAATAGTATATATATATTGATATTGCTTTTACTTTTACAAATCTCATCTTGTACTTTACAAAAGGAGGCTTTTGTATTTGTAGATAAAAAAGTAGAAGGTAGAACATCTGAAGGATACTATTATTTAGATGTTGTATTGAAAAATACTGGCGAGCAACCAGCTTATTTTGTCATACTAATATCTCAAGCATATTTAGATGGAAATCAAATTCAGAGAATAGAAAAAGGGTATGGGGATATTTTTCCTAATGGTTCGAAAGAAAAAAGATTGATATTCGATAAATTAGGACTCTCCACTCCAGATAGCGTTTCTTTAAAAATTACATATTCTCCAGTTGATATATAAATTCTATTATGAAAAAAATCTTAATAATTGTATTAAAATTTATTTTATATTTTAGTGTAATATTTATTCTATTATCTATTTCAACAGTAATAATTTATAAATATGTAGCGCCGCCAATAACCCCGCATATGATTATTAGAGTGTTCGAGGGACTAATAATCGGCGAACCCGTATGGATTAACAAAGATTGGGTTTCTTACGATGAAGTGTCTTCAAATTTTTTTCGTGCTGTTGTCGGCGCAGAAGATGCACGTTTTATGATTCATAACGGTGTTGATTGGAAAGCCGTAGAAGCCTCAAAAAAATATAATGAACGTTTCAAAGGAAAGAAAAAAAGAGGTGCAAGTACAATCACTATGCAAACTGCAAAAAATACATTTTTACCTCATTCGAGAAATTATGTAAGGAAAGCAATCGAAGTATATTTTACTTATTTTATAGAATTTTTTTGGGGGAAAAAAAGAATTCTCGAAGTTTATGCAAATATCGTCGAATTGGGTCCTGGTTTATATGGAGTGGAAGCCGCCTCGCAAAAATTTTTCAATAAAAGTGCAATAAATCTTACTAAACGTGAAGCCGCACTTTTAGCATCAGTATTACCAAATCCAAGACGTTGGTCGCCCGATAAACCAACAAAATATATCAATAGACGTGTTGAATGGATAATGAATAGAATGAATTCAGTTGCTATTCCTAAAAAAGATAAATAAGGAGATACATAATAAAATGGCTGAAAAACAAACTCCTTTAATGCGCCAATACACTCAAATTAAACAAAAGTATCAAGAATCTGTTCTACTTTTTAGAATGGGTGATTTTTTTGAAACTTTCGAAAACGATGCAGTTATTACATCTAAAGTTTGTGGAATAGTACTTACAAAAAGAAATAATGGTGCGGGAGCTGACGTTCCGCTTGCAGGTTTCCCACATCATCAACTCGATACATATTTGCCGAAATTGGTAAAAGCTGGATATAGAGTTGCAGTTTGTGAGCAACTTGAAGACCCTAAATTTGCACGTGGAATTGTAAAAAGAGGAGTTGTAGAGCTTGTTACGCCCGGCGTTGCTTTTTATGATAAATTATTAGATACTAATTCAAATAATTATTTAGCCGCAATATTTTTAAATGGAGATAAAAGTCATAATAATTTACTTGGTTTATCAATAGCTGATATTTCTACCGGTGAATTTCAAGTAGCAGAAATTAGAATAAATCAATTAAAAGATATATTATCTACATTAGTACCCGCTGAAATTATTATATCAAAAAGTCAAAAAAATATTTTAAGCGTAGAATTTGAAAAATTAAACCTTAAACCTTTAATTACCAAGAGAGAAGAGTGGATTTTTGAATATGAATTTGCACGAGACTTGTTGTTAAAACAATTTAAAACACAGAATTTAAAAGGATTTGGCATTGATTCATTTACAGTTGGGATTTCAGCTGCGGGGTGCATTCTAAATTATATTTCAGAAACACAGCAAAACAACATTAATCATATTAAAAATATTAGTATTTTAGAAACAAATGAGTTTATGTCGCTCGACCCAGCAACAAGAAAAAACCTCGAAATCACTTTTTCACAAAATAACGAAACAACACTACTAACAGTAATTGATAATACTATTACTGCAATGGGCGCTCGATTATTTAAAAAATGGATTTCTATGCCCTTGATAAAATTCGAACCTATTATTGAACGGCAAACAAAAGTTGATTTTTTGTATAAAAATAATAAAACTCGAGGAAATATTAGAGATATTCTTAAAAATATAGCTGATATCGAAAGATTAATTTCAAAAATTTCTTCGGGGCGTGCAAATCCACGAGATTGCATTGGATTAAGCAACAGTTTAAATTTTATACCCGAATTAATTAGAGTTATTAAGGAAAATAAAAATTCTGAATTAATTGAATTATCTAATAATTTTTATGATACTAATCAAGTTGTAGAAATCATAAATAATGCACTAATTGACGAGCCAACTATACAAACCGGAACGGGACAAGTATTTAAAAAAGGTTATAATGCCGATTTAGATGCTTATTTAGAAGCCAAAAATCACGGAACTAATTGGATACGCGATTTTCAAAGTAAAGAAAGAGAAAAAAGTTCAATAAATAATCTAAAAGTTTCGTTCAACAATGTTTTTGGTTATTATATTGAAGTTTCACGATTACAAAGCTCGAAAGTACCCACATATTACGAAAGAAAGCAGACTTTGACAAATGCAGAACGTTATACAACTCCTGAATTAAAAGAAATCGAAGCTAAAATACTTGGTGCAGAAGAAAAAATTAGCGAAATCGAAGCTAAATTATTTAATGAATTAAAAAATCAAATTTCAATTTTTATAAAAGAGATTCAACATAATTCAAATGTTATAGCAACACTCGATTGTTTACAAGGGTTGTCTCAAACTGCAATTGATAATAATTATATTAAACCCGAAATTGATAATTCTCCGAATATCGAATTAATCGAAGCACGCCATCCCGTAGTTGAAAAAATTCTTCCAGTAGGCACTAAATTTACTCCAAATGATACTACTCTTAATACAAATGATGAGCAAGTTCATATTATTACTGGTCCGAATATGTCTGGTAAATCTTGTTATTTACGGCAAGTTGCTGTAAATGTATTACTCGCTCAAATTGGTTCGTTCGTGCCCGCAAAAAGTGCAAAAATTGGTCTTGTTGATAAAATTTTCACTCGAGTCGGGGCACAAGATAATTTAGCAAGTGGTGAAAGTACTTTTCTTGTTGAAATGCAAGAAGCCGCAAATATTCTTAATAACGCAACTCAAAAAAGCTTGATTTTACTCGATGAAGTTGGGCGCGGTACAGCAACTTTCGACGGAATTTCTATAGCATGGGCTATTGCTGAATATTTACATAATAATATTAAAGCAAAAACTTTATTTGCTACTCACTATCACGAATTAAATGAATTAGCCGAACGTTATAAAGGAATAAAAAATTATCGTGTCGAGGTTATAGAAACGGGTTCGAATATAATTTTTTCACATAAAGTAAAAAAGGGGGGGAGCGATTATTCATTTGGTATTCACGTTGCTAAAATGGCGGGATTGCCATATTTTGTTATCGAAAGAGCAAATGAAATAATGAATTCCCTAAGCTCAGAAAATTCTGAAATTGATTTATCTAAATCAAAAATTGATATAAAATCTATAAAAACAAAAAAACAAAGAAAAAACGAAGACCAATTAGCAATTTTTGAATTTAGAGATGATGTAATAAGAGAAGAACTACTTTCTGTAAAAATTGATACTATAACTCCAATACAAGCATTCAATTTTTTAGCTGATTTGCAACAAAAAGCAAAAAAATAATTTTGCAAAAAAAAGTATAAAAAAATGAATTCTTATACTTTTTATAAATAGAAATTGAAATAAATATTAATTAGAACTGCAACAGCAACCCGAACTACAACTTGAATTGCTATGACTATCACTTGTTACACTATTTGAATCAATATTTGATGAGCTTTTATTTACATAATCAGTAGAGTAAAAACCCGTACCTTTAAAAACTAAACCAATATTTTTACTAAATACCCTCGCAACTTCGCCCATACCTTTAACTTCGGATTTGCATAATTCGCTTGGACATTTTGTTAATGAATCATCAGAAATTTTTTGTTTATATTCAAAAGTCATACCGCAAGTATTACATTTATAATCATATACTGGCATTTAAAAATAACTCCATAAAAAAACTAAGTAAATAATTCTTAAAGACGATTATTTGATTACAAAATTTTTTTATTATTCTCCTTCAATAGCTTCTTCTTCATCAACAACTAATTCATATTTATCAAAAATTATATTCGTATTTGGCAAACATTTTACTAATTGCAAGATTTCTTGAAATTTAATTTTATTTTTTCTAATATTAAGTAATTTTAAATTCTTTAAACTACATATATTATAGTTTATAGTTTTAAATTTATTTCCTTCGAGATTTAGCTCCTGCAAATTTTGTAAATTAGAAATAGAATTTGGTAATTCTTTTATCTTGTTATTGCTTAAATCAAGATAATGCAAATATTTTAAATTAGAAAAATCAAAATTTACGTTTCGGATACGATTATTCGATAAATCAAGATATTTTAACTCTTTCATACTGCTTACATTAGCAGGAAAGCAGCGAAATCTATTATCTTTTAATATCAGACTTTTTAAGTTTTGCGGAATATCATTTGGGATATCCTTCATTTTCATACCAACTAATGATATTGCATTATTATTATCAATATTATTATTTGAAAATGTAAATTCAGTATTATTTATTTCAGATATTCGATTTAAAATTTCAATCATAGCATATTGTGAGCCGTCGCTTTGTTTAATAATTTCACGATAAATATTAATAGCTAATTTATATTGTTTACGCGAGTCTTCGAATAATCCCATATCTCTGTATAAATATCCTAAACTTTCGTAAGCTGCTGCAGTCCAATATTTACCATCGAATCCTTTAAATTTTTTAGTTACTGATAATCCTAAACTTATGTATTTTGCGGCATTATCAAAATCACGCCCCTCTCGGTATGAATTTCCTAATTTAATATTTCGAATAGCAAGTTGTAACTCATTATTTTGTGAAATTCCCAATGAAATTGAGATTAAAATTAAAAATAAAATAATTCTTTTCATCATATTAAATCCTAATTAATTAAAAAGGTGAACGCCAAATATTGTAGCGTAAGCCAATATTTACAGCTAAATGTGTTTTTCCTAAATCATTTACTTCATATCTATTAACATTGCTTGAAAAGATTAAATTTCGTGAAAATGAGTGATATATTGCAATGCCTGCGAATAATTCTACAGGATATTTGCAGCTTGGTGAACGCATAAAATAATCAAAGCTAATCGAAGCACCTTCCCAATTCATCGAACCCGAAGCACTATTATATATATTAGCATTTGCCCAGAAATAACCTGCAAAAACATTTAATCCTTGTATAAAATTTGGCGATTTACTAATTACTAAAGGTCCGCCGCCAGAAACATTATTCAAATTAGAATTCCATTGCTCACGAAAACTACTTCGTTCATTAATTTTATATTCAGTGAAAAATTTTGGTGCTAAATACTCATATTTTACCTCAAAATTTTCCCAAAATCCAATAATTCTGCATAGATTTAATGACACTTGAACCCCTATACCGGGATCATTTTTTAAAACATCATTACCATTAGAAACAAATAATTTAGAAATTGCTGCAACCGAGAACCAATCTTTATAATCAAAACAATTTAGAAAATTCTGATTAATAGCTAATTCTAAGTTTTCTGAATTATTTTTTTCTATTTCCATAAGTCGTTTGTTCATTAAGTCGAGCAATTCATTTCTAATTTTTCCTTGTTCGATTGTATAAATTGCAATAGTATCTCTTAATTTATAGTTTAACTCATTAATTGTTTCGAGCAGTTCTTGTCTATCAGAATTCGGTGATTTTAAAACTTCATTATACAATGAAATAGCGATATTAAAGTATTTTTTTAATATTTTAATATCCATATCTTCTAATTCTTCCATTGTTGGTTGAATTATTTTAGTCTTTGGGGTTATGCCATTTAGTCGTAATTGAGTTTCGAGAGCTATGGACATTTTATATAATTCGAGAATTTTGAGTGCAAAAATACCTTCGCTTTCTTCGTATAATTCAAGTTCTGAATTAGACGGTAAATTGGGTATATTTACTATTGGCTCAGCAGTATAAACAAGCGATGAGCAGAACAGAAATGTAAATAAAAAATATAATGATTTCATTTTAACTCCTTAATTTATATACAAGTTAAAATGAAGCTATCAATAATTGTGCCGTAATTATATAGAAATTACAATTATTCTAAATCAATTTGGCTTCCGAATATTTCGGGTAGTTTATATTCGTGATTTCCAAAAGCAGAAAATAATTGTTTTGATGAAAGAATTATACCACCAAATTTTCTATCCTCAAAATTATATGCAAAATCTACTCTAAAAGTATGGCTTGGCGAACTTGATTTTGTAAAATGGAATCGCAAACCTAATCCGGCAGAATTATAAAATTTTGTATTATAAATTTTATTATCCTTATTCCATACAGCACCAATATCCCAAAAAGCAACTCCCGATAAATTGACAATCCAAATTGGAATATCTGGAAAATATCTAAGTTCAAGATTTGATATTATTCTATTTTCACCATAAAAACGATTAAGATTATAACCTCTTAATCCCAAATCATTATCGAGAATTAATTGCCTAAATTTTTGCCAATTCCAAGCAGTTTGCTGTCTAAATCGTGCCGCAAGTACTAAACCATTTGTAAATTTAGTAAATCCAAGCCCTAAAAATTCTTGATAGGTATATGATGGGGCGCTATACTTAAATGCACTCGCACCCGTTAGCTGACCAAATAAATATGTTTTTCCGTTATATGTCGAAGCCTCGCCCTGTGCTGCAACATAATATCTATCCTCACCTTTACTACCAATAGAAAAAATCTTACCCAAAGTAGCAGAACCATATCCACCGACTATCATATCTTCTATATGATAATAATTTACTTTCTCGGACAAATAATAGTCTTGAGCTACAGATGAGAACATTAACAAAATTTTGCCCGAATTATCAAAAGCTTGAGAAGTAATATCATTTACTCTATTAACATTATGATATTCAATTAATCCCGTAACAAAAACCCTATCTTTTTTTCTCCAAGCTTTGCTGAAAAATAATTGAGCTTGCGATTCTTTAAAAGGTGCTAAAATATATGACTCATTATTTTCGAATACAAAATCATAACCAAAATTATTAATACCAATCAATCCATAAGAATACTCAGTATCGAGAGTTCTATATGGCTTGCTGATAGCAAGTTGCTGAATTGTTTTAAAATTATTAGATTGTAAGGAAAGAAAGAGACTTAATTCGCTTCTAAATAATCTTTGTTTTTCGATTATTCCAATACCTTGCCAACCAATATTGTTTTTGCCTCTATTAAGTGCCTCTAAAGTAATCGCCGTACCCGTACCAAATAGATTAAACTCTTGTAGCCTTGCACCATAATTTGTAGCACCACCACCCGCACTAAATAAAATTGCGGGATAAAGCGACCATCTATCTTTTGTAGTTACATATACATCAAATTGATTATCATCAATACTATCGAGTTCAATTAATACCTTAGTAAATAAATTAGTACGACGAAGATTCCTTTCAGTCTCAAAAATATCAGAGTCATCAATAAAATCACCTTCTTTAAAAAGAAGTTCATCTTCAATTATATAATCATTTGTAGTAGAATGGAAAAAATTTAAAAAAGGTGCGGCAAAAAACCAATCATTATCATTTTTTTCAAATACATTATGCTTTTCAAAATAAATTTTTTCAACTTTAATATCTTTTGCAAAAAGATTAAATTGAGAAAAAATTGATATACTAATAATAAAAATATAATATTTATATGAAGTTTTATGAAAAATGAAATGTAGCATAAATTATTTTTTCATACAAGGACAAATTAATTCACTTGTTTCTTTTGTAATTTGAATATCATCGAAAACTTTAAAATTTTGTATTTGATTGCGTACATTATCGAAGCCTTTATTAACACCGTCAGCATTATCCGCCCAATATTTATATGCTTGTTCGTTATTCAAACCACAAAATTGCATTAAAATAGCGGCACTTACATAACCAGATTGATGCCAGCCATTCCAACAATGAAGATATATCGGTCCTTCGTTTGGATTATCTATAATACTTTTAATTTTTTGGAAAATTTTGCGAAGATTTCCTCTATCATTTCCCGAATTTTGAATATAATTAAGAGTATCATTATTATTAATAAAAATTTTTTGAGAACTTTTAAAATTAGTAGAATATAAATATATAGCTTCAGAAAAACCATTTTGACATAAATTATTCAAACCATCTTCTGGCAATGGGTTGTGATTATCTCTTTTAGTTGATTTATGATAAAAATTATTAGCTCCACCTCTATAAGCAATTCCATATAAAATTGTTTTCATATTTCTCGTGCCATAAAGCTGGTCAAAACCATTACCAAAATTATCTGTAATTTTTTCGTTTAAGCAATCTACTTTATATAAAGATTTATAAAATTTAACTTTCTCTTCAAGAATTTTAAAATCATTTGCAAAAATTATATTAGGTAACAGTATATAAGTAATTGAAATTACAAAAAAAATATATTTCAATATAAATTATTCCTACATAATAAAAAAATTAAATTGCTGAATGCGAATCAATATCAATTTTCATCATAACGCCTTGTTTTGAAATATTTAATTTAAAATCAAGCAAAGCATTACGTAACATTTTGCGTAATTTAGTTCCAGATTTATCATCTTTTTTGATATTTTTAATAATAATAATTCTTCGATGATAACTATTTAATTTAGGCATTGCTGGCAATATTGGTCCCAAAATATTAGCAAATTCGGTTTCTTTTGGTAATAAACCCGCAAATGCAGACGCATAGTTTGATACTAAATTTTCTTCTTTTCCAAAAAATTCAATTACAACAAATCTTGCAAAAGGAGGATATTGTGCTTCTTCACGTATTTTAATTTCCTCATCGTAAAATCCTTCATAATCATTATTTTTAGCAAATTTAATTGCAGAATTTTTAGGATTATAGGATTGAATGACGACTTCACCAGGTTGTCCCTTACTTCTTCCAGAACGTCCAGCTACTTGTGTTAGTAATTGAAAAGTGCGTTCCGTAGCTCTGAAATCTGGTAAAAAAAGTTGCACATCAGAATTAACCACACCAACCAATGTAACTCTATCGAAATCCAACCCTTTTGCAACCATTTGAGTACCGACAAGAATATCAATTTTGCCAGAATTGAAGTTTTGCAAAATTCTTCTTTGATTTCCCTTTTTTGATGATGTATCATTATCGAGTCTTGCAATCGTAGCTCTAATGCTCACATCTTCGAGTAAACTTTCTAATTCTTCTTCAACTCGTTGAGTTCCGTAACCAATAAGCTCGAATTTTTTTGATTTACATTCAGGGCAAGAACTTGGTACTTTTGTTGTATAACCACAATAATGACATTTTAATTGCTCTCGAACTTTATGATAAGTCATTTTAATTGCACAATTTTTACATTCAGGTATATAATTACAGCTCGTACACCGAATATTAACTGAAAAACCTCTTCTATTTTGTAAAATAATTACACCTTCATTATGAGAGATAGATATCTTGATTTTATCAAGTAATAATTTTGATATAGAAGATTCTACTTGTCCTTTTTTAGTAGTGCTTATCATATCTACTAATGTAATATTGGGCAATTTAGCGCCATCTGCTCTAGAATTAATTCTTAATAGCTCATATCGTCCAATTCTTGCATTATACATGGATTCTAACGAAGGAGTTGCCGAACCAAGTACAACAGTAGCATTTTCAAAAACACCACGAATAACAGCTGCATCACGAGCATTATATCTCGGAGTAGGGGAATCTTGTTTATAAGACGCTTCATGCTCTTCATCTACAATTATTAATCCTAAATTATGCAATGGAGCGAATACGGCAGACCTAACACCTAGCGCAATTCTAATTTTTCCGTTATGAATATTTTTCCAAGATTCATATCGTTCTGCATCAGTCATTTTACTATGTAAAACAGTAATTTGATTGCCAAATGTAGCAGTAAATCTATCAACTAATTGAGGAGTTAAAGAAATTTCAGGTACAAGAATCAATGCAGATTTACCAATGCTTAAAACTTTTTTTATTAGATGAAGATAAACGAGTGTTTTGCCACTTCCAGTTATTCCATGTAATAAAAATGTTTTATTAATTTCGTCATCAATAGATTTTTCAATAATATTATAGCACTCATTTTGTTCAGAAGTAAGCTGTAATAATGACTCATCACCTTTGCCGAGAGAATTTTTATTATCAGAAGTTTTCTTTGGAGCCTCAACTTCGATAGTTTGTAAAAGGTTTTTATCAATAAGATATTTTAAATGAGAATGATTGCTTTGAGTTTCAGTGATAGCTGTTTTTACAATTGGGTACTCATTTTGCTGGTTTTTCATAAAAATATAACTAAATAAGCGTGCACGAATTGGAGAGCCAGTTTCGAGCTTATCTAATATTAATTTTAAGCGAGTTTCATCATTAATAAGATGTTTAGCTATTTGTAAACATTTTATTTTTTTTATTGCCGCTTCTTTTTTTAATACTCTTCTTGTTTCGAGATAACCCAAACGCTCAAGAGAATAAATAGCTGGATGAATGTTTTTATTTCCAAGTTTTTTTTCAATAGAAGAAATACTTATCGAATCCTCTTGTGAAAGCAAAAAGTTTAAAACTTCTGCTCTTAATGGGCTTCTTTGTCTCATTCGAGAAAATTCAGTTGTGCCAGGTACTTTTAGTACTTTAACTCTAATTTGAGTCTCGGGAGACATTGATGGCGGTGTAGCCGCTTTAAGAGTTTCACCCCAAGAACACATATAATATTCAGAAATCCATCGAGTTAATCTTAGCATACCCGATGAAAAAGTGGGCAAAGCATCTAATATTTCAATTACTGGCTTTAATTCACGAACAACTGGTAAATTCTCATCTGATACGATGATACCCGTCATTATTCGAGTACCAAACTCAACTAATACACGTTTTCCAATATAATTTACTTCCTCATCCGATATTGTATAAGTATATAACTGGTCTATCGGTACTGGAACTGCAATTTTTACAACTTTACTCATTAATACCAAATATTATCTAACAAAATCTTTATTAGTTATTTCGTCATTTTTCAAAAAAAAAGTTACTTTTTTGAAATATTTACGTTATTAAATTAAAAAAAATTGATTATTTATTTTTCTATATTATAGGTTACAAATATATGAGTAAATTTTGGAATTTTATAATTGTTTTTTTATTAATTTTAAATTCTTGTTCAGCACAAGACCAAAACAATGATAAAATCTATGTAAATTCAAGAAATGATATTTCTAATGATAGCCAATTAAATCAACAATTAAGGAAAAATAATGACGATTTATATAATTCTCGTCAAAATTCAATAACAAAAGCCATTGCAAATTCAAGCCCTGCAATTGTAGGAATTAATGTAACAGAAGTTAGACAAGTTATTGTACGAGATCCTTTTATTGATGATCCATTTTTTAATCAATTTTTTAGACGTTTTTATGGAGATAGCCCTTCAAGAAGAACGAAAAATTATGAAATTCGAGGGCTTGGCTCTGGGTTTATTATTTCACCCGACGGATATATTTTAACTAATCATCACGTAGCTGGAAATGCCTCAAAAATTGTAATTACAATGACTGATGGAAACAAATATGATGCTGAAATTATTGGTTCGGATATGGTTTCTGACGTTGCATTACTAAAAATTGATGCAAAAAAAGAATTACCTTATATTAAACTTGGAAATTCTGATGATATAATTATTGGTGAATGGGTTATTGCGTTTGGTAATCCATTTGGTTTGTTTGATATTAATGCTAAACCAACTGTTACAGTCGGAGTAATTTCAAATGATCAAATTAATTTTTTGCACGAAGACCAGCCTTATAATAGAGTTTATAAGGGAATGATTCAAACCGATGCCGCTATTAGTTCTGGTAATTCTGGCGGACCGCTACTTAATTCACTTGGGGAAGTAATAGGTATGAATACTATCATTTATTCAACAGCTCAGGGTAATAAAGGTGCGGGAAGCATAGGTATTGGCTTCTCTATTCCAATTAATCGAGTAAAAAAGATAATTGAATTATTGAAAACTAAAAAAGTTATTGATAGAGATTATTACACGGGCATAAATGTTCGTCAACTTGATGAACAACTTGCAAGAATGATTAAATCTGATAATACCGAAGGGGTTGTAGTTTTTGGTATGCAAAGAAATTCACCTGCTGAAAAAACGGGCTTGGAATTAGGTGATATAATAATCGAAGTAAACGGAAATAAAATATTAACCTTAGATGATTATTTTATTTATGCTGGTGATAATCAAGCTGGCGATACAATTAGCTTAACAATTTTGCGTAATGGTAAAACTTTAACAAAAAAATTATATTTAGAACCAATGCCAAGGCGTTAAATGTCAGTTTTAAGCATTTTAAAAACAGAAAATTTAGTGAAAAAATATAAGCAGAGAACCGTTGTTAAAGGGGTTTCGCTCGAAGTAAAACAGGGCGAAGTTGTAGGTTTACTCGGTCCTAATGGTGCTGGAAAAACTACTTCTTTTTATATGATTGTTGGTATGATTAAGCCAAATAGTGGTGCTGTTTGGCTTGATGATAAAAAAATTGATAAAAAAGCTATGTTCAAAAGATCAAGGTTTGGAATAAGTTATTTACCCCAAGAACCATCTGTTTTTAGAAAAATGTCTGTTGAAAATAATATAAAAGCTATTCTTCAACTGCAAAATTTATCATCAAAACAAAGAAATGAAAAGCTCGAAATGCTTATCGAAGAATTCGGACTCGGTCATATTCGTAAAAGCAAAGGATTTATGCTTTCGGGCGGTGAAAGAAGACGTTGTGAGATAGCTCGTACACTTGCATCTGACCCAAAATTTGTCTTACTCGATGAGCCTTTTGCTGGAATAGATCCTATTGCAGTAGAAGATATTATGAAAATTATTATTAAATTAAAAAATCAAAATATTGGGGTTTTGATTACCGATCATAATGTTCACGAAACATTATCAATAACTGATAGAGCATATATTTTAATTGATGGAAACATCTATATTTCTGGTACAGCTGAATATATATCATCTAATGAAGAAGTCCGAAAAAGATATTTAGGAGAAACTTTCACGCTCGAACGCTATGAAGACTTACATAGCCAAGAGCTAAATATTAATAATAATAATTAAATATATATTAATTATTAATTAATAATTATTTGAAAGCCATTTAATAATTTATATAAATATAGATAAAGCTATAATAAAATTTTATCGTCAAAATAATTTAAAAATGATTTATTTTAATTAATTATTAATTATAAATTATTATTATAATTTATTATTTTTGTAATTCGTATTTTTTCAATTTTCTATTTGTAAAAACTAATGGTTAATAAAACCAATCCTAAAAAAAAGAAGAAGAATAAACTTCCTTTGATATTATTATTACTTGTTTTATTTATATTTCTGGTTACAATAGGTATATATTTAAAATCTGAATATAATGATATAGTTAGTATAAAAAATGAAATATCAAATCAGGCTATATTGGATACTAATACTAATATTATAGATACAAATTTTCTTAAAACAATATTGCCAGATACAGATACTAATACTCAAACAATTCAATTAAGTGATTCATTATCAAAGCCAGAATATTATTTAGACTCAACTTCTGGAAAATATATTAAAAAAGTATATAGCGGTCGTAGAATTAATATTGCTCTTACTGGGGTTGATTCAAGGCTTGGAGCCGGAACTAAACACGCAGATGCAAATCATATAATTTCAGTTTTATTAGATAGTGGGCAAATTGAAATAATATCTATCCCACGCGATACACCCGCCGATGCTGGATATGATGATTCAACGGGGCAAAATAAACTTACAATAGTGCGTGCATCTAAGGGAAGAAAAGCATATTTTGCAGAATTATCCAGGATAGCAAATTTAGATAAAATACATTATTTTGCAGAACTTGGTTTCTCACAAGCTATTGGAATAATTGAATTTCTTGGATTTAAAAATCCCAATGAAACTCTTCAAATACTACGTTCTAGAACAGTTCTTGGTGGTGATGATTACCAACGTGTTTATAATCAAGCTCAATTTATACGCCAAATGTTATTTAAGAATTTTGATAGATTAGGCGGACCTTTAGGAGATGTTTTAATTGCTGGTGGATTAATAATTGTAGATACAGATTTAACAAATGCTATTATTAAAAATATTCTTAATGAATTAAAAAAGAAGAACTTTGATAATAGTATTGATAATATTACAATTAGAATTAGACCTTCAATACCTATAAAATTTAAAATATATGATTTTGCAGATGCTAATACTGTAAATAATCTATCTAAAAAAGTTAGGAATTATTTTGAACATAAATACGTAGATACTATTAAAGGAGTTACATCAACTTCTTCGAATGACATAAGTAGAAGAGTTTATAATAGATTAAACTCAGCAGTTAATAAAGCAATATCAGATACTGCTAAAAATCCTCAAAGGGCAATTGCAACTCTTTCAGTGTATTTTGAGCAACGTGCTTGGTTACAAGTCTCGGAAAAAGAAAAACGAAAGGAAATTCGTGATAAATTTATTGACGTGCTAAGCTATTCTTATGAAAAGAGAAAAGATACTTTGTCTGCAAAAAAAGTTAGAAATATTGCTATCGCAGAAGATAATTTATTTAATATCAAAGAGTAATTTAGTCAAGGTTATCTATATTGAAAACAATTATATTTGTAAGACACGCTGAAGCAATACTTTTAAGTAAAAATCCATCTGGTTTTGATTTTGATAGAGAAATTAGTGAAAACGGAAAAAAAGATATAAATATTATTGCTAATAAAGTAAAAAATATATTAATTAAACCAGATGTAATTATATCAAGTACGGCTATGAGATCATTACAAACGGCAGAAATTTTTGCAAGAATTCTTAGCTTTTCAGAAAATGAAATTATTAAAGAAATGCAAATCTATGAAGTTGGATATAGTTTTATTAAAAATTTTATTGCCAATCTTGATAATAATATTAATTCATTAATGATATTTGGGCATAACCCAGATATGCTTTCATTATCAGTATATTATAGTGGTATGCTTATTGACGATTTTCCTACTTGTGGCGTACTATGTATTGATTTTGAAAATAATGATTGGAAAAAAATTACAGAAACCAATGGACAAGTAAGATTTTTTGAATATCCTAAAAAAAATTATAATGACTAAAAAAAATAGTAATAGAATTTATATCGGTATTTTTGGAAGAACAAACTCTGGTAAAAGTTCACTAATTAATGCTCTTACTGGGCAAAATTTAGCAATAGTTAGCGAAATTCCCGGAACTACAACAGACCCCGTAAAAAAATCAATAGAAATATTTGGCTTAGGTGCTGTTGTACTTATTGATACTGCGGGAATTGATGATACAAGTGAATTGGGCGAATTACGTATAAAAAAAACCTATGAAATAATTGAGCAAGTTGATATTGCTATTATTATTATTAATAATAATAAATTTGGCAAACCCGAAAAAGATTTAATTAAAGAATTTAAAAAGAGAAAAACCCCTTTTATTATTATATCAAATAAATCAGATATTACACCATTAGATAAACAATTATCTATTCAATTATTTAATTTATATCAACAAGATGTATTGCAGTTATCTACATTAAATTCTAATGATATAAACCTTTTAATTGACAATTTAGTAAATGTTAAAAATGAATTAAAAAGTGATAAAATTGGACTATTTAGTGGGCTAATTGAGAAAGGTGATATCGTAGTATTAATTACACCAATTGACAACGAAGCTCCTGAAGGAAGATTGATTTTACCGCAAGTTAATGCAATTAGAGATATAATTGACAAAAATGCTATTGCTATTGTTTTAAAAGAAAACGAAGCAGAAGAATTTTTTAAATCAAAAGTAATTAGTCCAAAATTAGTAGTTACCGATAGCCAAATATTTAAAAAAGCAGACGAAATCGTCCCCAAAGATATTCAGCTTACTGGATTTAGTGTATTGTTAGCACGTTTAAAAGGTGATTTTGAAGAATATATTAAGGGAACACCTAAAATTTCTGAATTGAAAGATGGTGATAGAGTCCTATTGCTCGAATCTTGTACTCATACAAGTTCTTGTGATGACATAGGTAGAGTTAAAATACCAAAGTGGTTAAGAGAATATACCAAAAAAAATATAGAATTTGATATTGTCGTAGGTTTAGAAAAATTAACTCGTCCAATTGAAGACTATTCATTAGTAATTCAATGCGGTGGTTGCGTTATAACTAAAAAGCAATTGATGAATCGTTTACAAAAAGCAAAAGATGCTGATATTCCAATTACAAATTACGGAATGACTATTGCTTATATGCATAATGTTTATAATAGAGCTATCGAACCATTTTTAAAATTATTAAAATAAAAAACCCATCAATATATAAAAATTAATGGGTTTATAAAATTAGTTATTAAAATTGATTTTATTTCAAAATTGATAATAAAATACCCGCAGCAATCGCTGTTCCGACAACGCCCGCAACATTTGGTCCCATAGCATGAATTAATAAATAATTATTTTTATTATATTCCTGTCCGACATTATGTGATACTCTTGCAGCCATAGGAACTGCAGATACGCCAGCTGAACCAATAAGAGGATTGATTTTACCGCCCGACAATTTATACATCAATTTTCCAAGTAAAATTCCACCAACAGTAGAGAAACCAAATGCTATAACCCCTAAACCAATAATTTTTAAAGTTTCTAATTGTAAAAATGATTGTGCAGTCATAGTCATTCCAACACAAGTTCCGAGGAAAAATGTTACAATATTTATTAATTCATTTTGAGCCATATTAGTTAATCTTTCTACAACGCCACTTTCTCTTAATAAGTTACCACCCATTAACATAGCAAGCAATGGTGCCGCTGGCGGAACAACTAATGTACCAATTAAAGTAACAATTATTGGGAAAATAATTTTAATTGTTTTTGATACTGGACGAGGAGGCTCCATTACAACTAAACGCTCTTTTTTAGTAGTAAGTAATTTCATAATAGGAGGCTGAATTAGTGGTACTAATGCCATATATGAATATGCCGCAACTGCAATAGGACCAAGTAAATGAGGTGCTAATTTCAATGTGAGATAAATAGCCGTTGGACCATCAGCACCACCAATAATACCGATAGCCGCCGCTTCTTTATAACTAAAACCTAATGCGACCGAAGTTAATAAAGCTATAAAAACACCAAACTGAGCCGCCGCTCCTAATAAGAATGATTTTGGATTTGCTAATAGAGGACCAAAATCAGTCATTGCCCCAATGCCTAAAAATATTAATGGAGGAAATATTTCTAAATGAATACCTTGTGATAAATAGTAATATAATCCGCCAATATCATTACCTACTGGCGGGTTTAAAAGACCATTTAAAGGTAAATTTGTAAGAAATGCACCCAAACCAATCGGTAACAATAATAAAGGTTCAAAATCCTTTTTAATAGCAAGATACATTAATACAAAAGAAACACTAATCATTAATAATTGCCCCCATTCAAAATATGCAAATCCCATACCTTGGAAGAAGCTATAAAAGGAGTCTATCATAATAAACTCCTATTTATATTTTACTAATAATTGACCGATTTCTACTCTATCATTAACATTTACTTCGATTGAATCAATAACACCATCAAAAGGAGATGAAATATTTGTTTTCATTTTCATTGCTTCAACTATTAATAATATATCATCTGTTTTAACACTTTGTCCAGGTTTTGCAACTATTTCAAGTATAACTCCATTCAAAGGAGAATTTAATGATTTTGAATCAGCACTTTGACTAATAGTACTAACTTTGGGTTTTGTTGGTTTTACAATTTGAGGCTCAATTAATTCTGGTGATTGAGCAATATTTTTTGATATTGATGGATTATAATATGATGGTAATAAACCGCTATCATCAGTATCTTGTATTAATTCAACATCAACTTCATACTGTTTACCATCTACGGTTATTCTAAATTTTTTCATTTTTTAGTTCCTTTTATTAATATTGTGAGATGACATAACACTTAAACGACCAGCAGTAGCCCATTGACCATCTTGAGATTTATGCCCCAAAAATTGAATACGTTTAATTTGTGCATTTTTACTAAATGACATTTGTATTGCGGCCGTAATTACAGCAACTAATTCTGTATCAAGAACTTCATCAACAATTTCAGTACCAGTAAGTGGTTTATGTGCTATTGATTTTTGCTGTTTATTTGCAGACATTTTTGAATCTATATATTTCATAAATGCTATTATTAAAGAAAAAGCAAATAATACAGTAAATACACTTGTCATACCGACAACTGTAAGCTCTAATGCATAAATAATTTTATCTAACATATTATTTTATTTAAATTTTATTTAAAAAATTACATTGGAATAAGACCATGTTTCTTCTCTGGTCTAAGTTCTCTCTTATTTAATGATGTTTCAAGAGCAATTGATAAATATAATCTTGTTTGCATAGGCTCTATAACAGAATCCACCATACCAGCACCTGCCGCAACATAAGGGTTTAACATTTCACTTTTATATTTTTCAATTAATTCTTGACGCTTAGCTTTTGGATTTTCATTATTTTTGATTTCATCTCTATAAAGAACCGATACAGCACCTTCAGGGCCCATAACAGCAATTTCAGCAGTTGGCCAAGCGGCTACTCTATCCGCACCTAACGATTTAGCACACATTGCCAAATAAGCACCTCCATAAGCCTTACGTATTACCAAAGTAAGTTTTGGAACTGTGGTAGCAGAATAAGAGAATAATAATTTTGCACCATGCCTAATGATACCACCAAATTCCTGTTCAACACCAGGCATAAAACCGGGTACATCAACAAATGATATTAATGGTATATTAAAAGCATTGCAAAATCTAACAAATCTCGATGCTTTATCAGAAGCATTAATATCAATAGCACCAGATAAATGATTAGGCTGATTAGCAATAACTCCAACAACTCGACCATTTAAACGTGCAAAAGCTATTATTATATTTTTAGCAAAATGACTTTGTACCTCAAATAAAGTACCTGGGTCAAATACTCTATTTAATATATCATACATATTATAAGCTTCTCTTGGATCATCAGGGATTATTGTATTTAAAGATTCATCATTAGATAAATCTAATTCATTCGAACCATAATAAGGTGGATTTTCAGTATTATTAGATGGCAAATAACTAAGTAGTTTCTTTGTTATTTCAATAGCTTCAGCATCATCACGAGCAATAAAATGAACATTACCACTAATTGTTGCCTGAGCCATAGCTCCACCAAGTTCTTCAGCTCCGATATCCTCACCAGTAGCTTCTTTTATGACATTAGGACCAGCAATAAACATTTTGCCAGTACCTTGAACCATAATGATGAAATCCATTAAAGCGGGAGAATATGCTGCGCCTCCCGCACAAGGACCAGCCACAATAGCAATTTGAGGTACAACACCAGACAATAATGTATTATGATAGAAAATTTCACCATAACCACGAAGTGAGTAAATACCTTCTTGAATTCTTGCGCCACCACTATCATTTATCGTTATAAATGGCGCTCCATCGCGAAGTGCTTTTTTTGCCATTTCGCTCATTTTCCAAGCGTGCATAGCACCAACGCTACCACCCATAACTGTAAAATCTTGCGAAGCCGCATATACTAAACGTCCATCAATAGAGCCTAATGCAGTCGCGATACCATCAGCAGAAGATTGCTTTATTCCAGCTAATTCAAAAGCTCGATTTGGTTGAGCAAAAATAAAAAACTCATCGTAAAATCCATTATCAAACAACAAATGAAGACGTTCTCTTGCTGTTAATTTTCCAAGTTTGTGTTGTTGTTCGATTTTTTCAATTCCACCACCAAGAAGAGTATTCGCTTTTTTTTCCCTAAGCTCTAAAATTTTATCTTTTACACTCGACATTTTTATTACCAGATATATAAAGAAAAAATACAAATTATTATAAATAATTAATTCAAAAATATGACTTTTATAATAAATAAACAATTTTTAATTGTATATATGTAACAATATTCCTTTAATTTGTATCAAATTAATTTATTTGAAGTTATTTAGGTGTTTTAAATAATAAATATGTGTAATAAATTGTACAGTAATAATAAATAATTATATTATTGTAATTATTGGTTATTTAAAAATTCATCATTTTAATTTTTGAATTTATAAAAATAACAGAATTTATAAAAATAATAATTTTGCAAATTATACTTATATTCGTATTTTAGAAATATGCAATCTGAATTTTATACTAAAATATTATGAAAATACTTCATATTAATACTACTGATTCAAGTGGCTCGGGTATATTTGCTAAAAGAATTAATCGAGCTTTAAAAAAAATTAATATAGATTCCAAATTACTTGTTTTGGATAAAAATATTGATGATAATAATGAAGTAATCTCATATTTTGAAAATGCCAAAAGCAAATATGATAAAATTAAAGCATTATTTACGAGAAATTTTTTACCAAGCTATTATCAATGGAAAACACGTAGTATTACAAATGATTTAGAAATGTTTACTTTTCCAAAATCGTTAATTGATATTACAAAGCATCAATCTTATTATGATTGTGATATTGTTCACCTTCACCAAGTATATGATTTTATTGATTATAAATCATTTTTTAAAATTAATAAAAAGCCAATTGTATGGACTTTTCATGATATGAATCCTTTTAGTGGTGGCTGGCATATAATTGATAAAGAAAAAATTTATTCAAAAAAAATAAATAAAATAGCTAAAAAAAATTTAGAAATTAAGAAAAATGCATATTCAAATATTCAAAAAATGACAATTATAAGCCCTTCGCAGTTTTTGTTAAAAGAAATTAATAATTCAAAATTATTTGAATTTTTTAAAAAGGAACAGGTTTTTAATGGAATTGATTTGGATATATTTAAGCCATATAACAAAGAATTAGCTTGTGAAATTATGAATTTACCCAAAAATAAAAAATTTATTCTATTTTTAGCAGATGACCATAATCGCATTAATAAGGGTAAAGATATTTTTCTTAAAATTTATAAAAAAACTAAAGAAAAATATAATTTTTTAATAGTTGGAAAAAATTCTTTTTGCGAAAATTATATTCTCGATGGAGTTTATCAAATTGGTTTTATGAAAGATGAAAAATTATTACCAATTTTATATTCTTGTGTTGATATCTCGATAGTACCATCTCGATATGAATCTTTTTCACTTGTTACAATCGAATCAATTGCTTGCGGAGTACCAGTAGTTGCGTTTGATACTTCTGGACCAAAAGAAATATTAGAGCATAAAATATCTGGTTATTTAGCTAAAATTGATAATATTGAAGATTTTATAAATGGCATTGAATATTTGAGTAAGACAGAATATACTGAAAAATTTAAAATTGAAACTCTTAAACGCTCCAAATTATTTGATATTAATTTAATTGCAAAACAATATGAAAATATATATAATGAATTAATTTGATAAATATTTAACTTAAAACCTCAACATAATTTAAAATAAAACAAATATTCTTTTTAATCGTTTTTATAATTGACAAAAATTGTATATATTTGTAATGAAAAAATGTATGAAATTAAGGAGTTGAAAATGGAAATAGATAATTTAAATGTCAAACAGGCTTATTATCAGCCATCGCGAGAAGTTGTTGATAAGGAACAACTTGTTGATAAAAATCCAAATATTCAACAAAATTTACAAGTTCAAGTTTTAAAAGAAGCGGCACAAGGACCGTCTTCTCCAACTTCACAAGCAGTACAGTTATTAGCTAATACCCAAGGTGCAAGTGTATTGCAAGCACAAGCACAGCAACAAATTAGAAATGGATATCTCGATATTAAAGTTTAAGATGAATTTATTAATTTTAAATGGAGATAATTCAATATAGAAATATCTCCTTTTTTTTATTATAAATTTTTGAAATAAATCTTTTTCAAATTTACCATCAAAAAAAAAATAATACAAAACAATAATTAAAAAAATATTTCGTGTTTATATTAGCACTCGATACAAATGAGTGCTAATTATTTTAAATAATTATTGAAAATTCAATATAATAGAAAGTAAATTAATCATATTATAATTATATTATTTTTAAAAACTAAATAATTCATAGGAGAATTATAATGAATTTAAAACCATTGCATGACCGTATAATAGTAAAACCAGCTCAAGCAGAAGAAGTAACAAGAGGTGGTATCATTATTCCAGATACAGCAAAGGAAAAACCAATGCAAGGCGAAATCTTAGCTATTGGACAAGGTAAAGTTTCAGAAGATGGAAAAGTAACTGCTTTACAAGTGAAAGTAGGGGATAAAGTACTTTATGGAAAATATTCTGGTACTGAAATAACTGTTAATGGCGAAGAATTACTTATAATGCGCGAAAGCGATATATTTGCTATTATTGACTAATATTGTAAAAAATAAATTATATTTAATAAAAGGAGAAAAAATTAATGTCAGCTAAATTAATTAATTATGATGTTGAAGCTCGCTCAGCACTCAAAAGAGGAGTTGACCAACTTGCAGATGCTGTAAAAGTTACATTAGGACCAAAAGGTCGTAATGTGATTATTGATAAAAAATTTGGTGCACCCACTGTTACAAAAGACGGTGTTACAGTAGCTAAAGAAATCGAATTAGAAGACCCAATCGAAAATATGGGTGCAAATATGGTTCGCGAAGTTGCTTCGAAAACATCTGATGTAGCCGGTGACGGTACTACAACAGCTACAGTTCTTGCACAAGCTATTTATCGCGAAGGATTAAAAAATGTTACTGCTGGTGCAAATCCAATGGATTTAAAACGTGGTATTGATGCCGCTGTTACTGCCATTACAAATGGACTAAAAGATATTAGTCGTGAAGTTGGCGGAAAAAAAGAAATTGCACAAGTTGGCACTATTTCTGCAAATAACGACTCAACAATAGGTAATTTAATTGCTGAAGCTATGGAAAAAGTTGGTAAAGATGGCGTCATTACTGTTGAAGAAGCAAAAGGGACTGATACCTCAATGGATACTGTAGAAGGTATGCAGTTTGATAGAGGATATTTATCACCATATTTTATCACTGACGCAGATTCAATGGAAGCTAAATTAGAAGACCCATATATATTAATTTATGATAAAAAAATCTCTGCCATTAAAGAACTTCTTCCAATTTTAGAAAAAGTTTCTCAACACGGTAGATCATTACTTATTATTTCTGAAGATTTAGAGGGCGAAGCTCTTGCAACATTAGTTGTTAATAAATTACGTGGCACTCTTCGTATTGCCGCTGTTAAAGCACCGGGCTTTGGTGATAGACGCAAAGCAATGCTCGAAGATATTGCAATTTTAACTGGTGGTATAGTTATTAGCGAAGAAAAAGGTTATAAACTTGATCAAGCTCAAATCCAATATTTAGGACAAGCAAAAACAGTTATTATTGATAAAGATAATACTACTATTGTTGAAGGTGCGGGTTCATCAGACGAAATTAAAAAACGAGTAAATGAAATTCGCGTTCAAATCGAAAAAACTACAAGCGATTATGACCGTGAAAAACTACAAGAACGCCTTGCTAAATTAAGTGGTGGTGTTGCTGTATTAAAAATCGGTGCTTCGACTGAAGTAGAAATGAAAGAAAAGAAATCACGAGTTGAAGACGCTTTACATGCTACACGTGCCGCAGTTGAAGAAGGTATTGTACCAGGTGGTGGCGTTGCTTATTTGCGTGCTATTACTAAACTTGACAATTTAAATGTTGAAAATGATGACCAAAAAACTGGTATTTCGATTATTCGACGTGCAATTGAAGAGCCAATTCGTCAAATTGTAACTAATGCTGGTGAAGAAGCTTCGGTTATCGTTAATAATGTTAAAGAAAATTCAGCTTCTTATGGTTATAATGCGGCTGCTAATTCTTATGGTGATATGTTCGAAATGGGCGTTATTGACCCAACTAAAGTTAGTCGAGTTGCTTTAGAAAATGCGGCTTCAGTTGCTGGATTATTATTAACAACAGAATGTACTATCGTTGAAAAACCTTCTAAAGAAGCTCCAATGCCAGCTATGCCAGGTGGTATGGGCGGAATGGATGGAATGTATTAATAGTTTTAAGAAATTATTAAAAAATTTTTGGGGCTAAGGTTTTTTAAATTTTAGCCCTTTTTTTATTAACAAATAGATTTGCTTGTTTTATGATAGCAGAGTGGATTAAATTATTTTTTTTGCTAAAAATAGATTTAATTACATATTATCTAAAAAAATATTTAATAAAAAAAATAAAATATAATCTTATTATTATCGAATTATTAAAATTAAATAAAATTGAATATTTATTTATTAATTTTGAATGATATAATTGATAAATACAATAAAAAATAATTTAAACTTAAATATATTATGAATGAAGAACAGAATAAATCAATAAAACCATTTTTTATATTATCTACAATAATGATTTTTATTGACCAAATCACAAAATTATATTTCAAAGGATTTAATTTTGCTGGAATTAATCATATTGGATATAATTATGGTGAACAGGTTACTATAATTGATAATATACTTTATTGGACTTATATAGAAAATCCCGGTATGGCATTTGGAATACAATTCGGATGGGGTAAAATTTTCCTTAGTTTATTTTCAATTATTGCAAGTATCTTATTAATAATCTTATTAATAAAAATGAAAAATGAAAATTTATGGGTAAAAATGGGGTTTTCATTGATTTTAGCGGGAGCTGTAGGAAATCTTATTGATAGAGTATTTTATGGTGTTATTTTTGGCGAAAGTCCTTTATTTTATGGTAAAGTTGTTGATTTTATCCAAGTAAATATTCCTGATATTGATTTTTTAGGATGGACGCATTTTCCCGTATTTAATATTGCTGATTCTTGCGTTACTATCGGAGTTTCTATTCTAATCCTTGTTCATAATAAATTGCCAGAATGGAATCAAATTATCAAAAATAATAAAGAAGAACAAATCGAGCAATCAACATTATCGGAAGAAAATAATTGAGTTCAGATTTTGACAATAGAAATTATCCCGAATATATAGAAAAAGAATTTGCTTTTAAGGTTGCAAAAGGGCAAACTCCCGAAAGAATAGACCAATATTTAACAAAATATATATATAATGCTACTCGAAATAGAGTACAGAAAGCCATTGATGATAAAAAAGTTACAATCAATGGAAAAGTTGTTAAATCAAGCAGAAAAGTACAGCCCAATGATGAAATTATTTGCAAAATAATGAAAGCACCACCTATCGAATTGTTACCTGAAAATATTTCAATGGATATTATATTTGAAGATGATTATTTGATTGTTGTTAATAAACCAGCGGGAATGTGTACTCACCCGGGTTTTGGGCATAGATACGGGACTCTTGTAAATGCTGTTTTATATCATTTCGGTATGCGAAATGCGATTGAAATCGATGATTATGATAAGGAAAACGAAGAAGATGGGGAAGAGGATAATGATAATGTGATTAATGAAGCAGAAATTTTTGCATCAGACTCTATTAGACCGGGAATTGTGCATAGGTTAGACAAAGATACTTCGGGATTGCTCGTTATTGCAAAAAATCCTCAAGTTCACGCAAAACTATCTGCTCAATTTGCGAACAGAACAATCGAACGAGAATATAATGCACTCGTTTGGGGCGAAATGAAAGACGATTACGGTATAATCGAAGGTGATATTGGAAGGTCGCCAAGAGATAGAAAACTTTTTGCTGTTGTTAAAAAAAATGGAAAATATGCTAAAACTGAATATTGGACTTTAGCGAGATATAAATTTGTTTCGCTTGTAAAAT
Source organism: Bacteroidota bacterium (assembly GCA_029974985.1). GTDB lineage: Bacteria > Bacteroidota > Ignavibacteria > Kapaibacteriales > UBA2268 > JANJTB01. The sequence goes on from JARKQC010000304.1 coordinate 50,776, forward strand.
TAAAGTTACATACGGGACGCACACATCAGATAAGAGTTCATTTGAACAGTATTAATCACACTGTTTTTGGTGATCCCGCTTATGGGGGTGATAAAATGCTTTATCACGGATTGCCCGAAATTAATAAAATTGCAAATCGCTGTTTAAAAAATGTAAATCGTCAGCTTTTACATGCGAAAACTATTGGATATACGCACCCCGTTACTAATGAATATTTAAAATTCGATTCTGAACTTCCCGAAGATATTAAAACTGTAATAGATATAATTAAAACAAATTTTTAATTTTTTTTTAGGATAATTTATGATACAAAAATTTGCTGAAACTTCAGTACCTATTAATGAAATTATTTCAAAAAGATGGTCCCCGAGAGCTTTTGATATTAATAAAAAAGTTAAAGAAAACGATGTTATTGCAATTTGTGAAGCCGCTCGCTGGGCACCATCTTGTATAAACGAACAGCCTTGGCGATTTATAGTTTGGGATTATTACAAAAATCCCGATTCTTATAATCGTGCATTAAAATGTATGAGCCCATCTAATCAAAAATGGGTCAAAAATGCACCAATAGTTATTGCAAGCTTTGCTAATAATACTTTCAAAAGTGATAATTCAGAAAATCGTTGGGGACAGCATGATACAGGCCTTGCAACACAAAACATTCTTCTTCAAGCTTTTGCATTAGGGCTTGTTGCTCATCCTTTAGGTGGATTTGAAATGGATATTTTAAAATCTGAATTTAATATTCCCGACAATTACACTCCAATGACTTTTATTGCAATTGGCTATCAAGCCGAAGCAGAAATTTTAGATGAAAGAAATGCAAAAAGAGAATATGCAACTAGAGAACGTATGCCTTTAAATCAATTATTTTTCGATAGTGCTTGGGAAAATGGATTAATGTAAAAAAAATGCTCAGATTATAGTATTATTTGTAATCTGAGCATCTTTTTTAAAGAAAATAATTATTTTATTTCATAATTATTAATTTTTCGCTTACTTTTAAATTGCCGCAAGTTAGAATGATAGTATATTCACCATTAGTTAGATTACTAAGATTTACTTTCAATGTTTGATTATTTGAATTAATCAATTTTGATGTTAAATCTTGTACCATTCTACCAGATAAATCATAAATTTTTATGTTACTGGCAGAACAGTCACTTGTAGTAAACGATATTTCGATCATATCTTTTATTGGATTCGGTGAAATGCTTAAAGATAATTTATTATCTTTACTTTCAACATTTCCTTTTAAATAAAATACTGCATCGTTTGAATAATTTAATCCCGATACTTCATTTCCTGACAAATAATCTGTAATATTTGACAATTCAATATTTTCAAATTTATTTGTCCGTGAATTGAAGTATTTTACTGTTAATTCTTCATTGAAAACTGCTCCATCAATATTTGGAGTTTGTGAGTTATCTCCCCAAATTGTTACTGCTGTTAAATTATTTTTTATCGCTCCCGAACCAATAAGCTCTCCACTGCGATTGAAAATGCCTATTTCATCGCCATCATTAGCATCTATAGAAAATATTGCAACTGCTGAATTTCCCGTTCTGTTATATTCTGGAATTAGATATTTAGGCATTGGGCTAATGGCTTGCGCTAATACTCTGCCCGATGAATTGGCTGGATAT
>JARKQC010000379.1 GCA_029974985.1 Bacteroidota bacterium
ATTTTTATTCAAAAATTAAATAATATTGAATAAAAAACTCATTATTTTTCTAAAACTAATTTAACAATAATATGAGACATATCTTTACTAAATATTGCATTCTCTTTATAATTTTCTTTTTCAATTAAAATGTTTAAGTTCTTCATTTTATTTTTTGATATAATCAAATCTTTAATTTTTTTTGCTTGCGAAATATATATCGTCAAGTGTCCATTGTAAATACTGTGAATAATCATTATATCCTTTATCGAATACAACTAATGAACCTTTCTTCAAATCTAAATCTTTTAGATGGGAATCTCTGTAATCCCAGATGATTTATTCTGCCTTCGCAAGCAAGCATAATACTGCTTAGCTCTCGTAATGAATTACAGCCACTTAGTACTACATATACCATAGTTGTCAAATGGTCCATTGTCTTAAAATGTTTATAATATCTATCAGTTTTGTATTCAAAGGCTGTCCGATTAATTTCTGCTCCATCAAGCAATTTTATTACTTGACTTATTATTGGGTATCCAGAAAATTTATTACTTTTGTACATGGTTAATCCTTGTTTTATTGGAGTAACTACAAAATTAACCAAGTGGGAGGTTTTTTACAAATCTCCCACTAAATTTTTTTTATCGGACAATAGTGATTTTTTTTATTTTTTTTTAAACAATTTTTGTTATTTTTTACGTTTTGATATATAATTTTATAAGTTAAAATTTTATTGTTTTTTAATGCGAATAAAAACTCTAAATATTGCTCTAATCATAAGTTTAATGCTGATTTTAGTATCAAGTGTTGCACAATCTGCTTGGAGAAAAAATACTAATATGCCAATAGATTATCAAAACGTAACATATTTGGATATTATGTTTCTAAAATCGAATCCAAATTTTGGCTGGGCTTGTGGATATGATGCAAAAATAATTCGCACTACCGATGCGGGTAAAACATGGAAAGGAGCGAGATTATATAGAAATGGTTCACCAATATTTGCTCAATTAGAAAGTATTAATTTTGTAAATGAAAAAGTTGGTTATACTTCTGGACCCGAGTTAGAGGGTTTCGGTTATGGTATAATTTATAAAACAACTGATGGCGGAGCTTCGTGGTTTGATATTACGCCAAGAAATGTTACTGATTTATGGGGTAATTATTTTCTTGACGAGAATTTCGGTGTTGTAATTGGTGGTGGTTGTGATAGTTATCAATATTTTTGGCGTACTACGAATGGTGGTACTTCTTGGGAATCATTGATTTACAGTCAATCTGGGAGTAAAATGGCTGACGCTTTACTATATAGTAAAAATGGTTTAGGATATGCTATTGGTAGTGGCTGGCTATGGAAAACAACTAATGGTGGAGCTTCGTGGATACCTTTTCAATCTACAGGTAAAATTGATTGGCACGAGGAGATTACAAATATCAATAAAACTTTTTTAATCCCTGTTTCTGATGGTTGCTATGGTAATACTGCTACAAACATTGGCGGAGTAAAAATTTCTCACGACGAGGGTAAAAATTGGTCTTATTATAATACTGCTGTTCCGATGTTCGGAACTTTTCTTCTCGATGAAAATAATGGCTGGGCTGTGGGTTTTAATCGTACAGCTATACGTACTTCTGATGGTGGGAAAACTTGGATTTCGGATAATTGTGGCATTGACCCAAGCGATAATCTTGATGATGTTTGGTTTATAAATGATACTACGGGTTGGGCGGCTGGAACGGGGGTTTATGAATATTTTATACCCGATGGTACGCCACCTGTTATCGTTTCAAGTAGCAATGGTTTTTATATTTGCCCGGGTGATACGATTACTCTTTCTGCATCTATGGGGTACGATGCTTATATTTGGTCAACTGGTGAAAATGCAAGAGAAATTAAGGTCAGTTCTGCCGGTAAGTATTCTGTTAGAGGTATTATTGATTCGATATGTTATGACGGTTTATCACAAGAAGTTGAGGTAAAATTTTATAATACCGTTAATCCCAAATTTGTTTTAAGTAGTAATACTATGCCCTGCGAGGGCGATACCATTATATTAAGTTTAGAAGATAAATATCTTGACTACGAATGGTCTAATGGTGAAAAAACTGAATTTATTGAGCTTAATAAAAACTCTTCAATATCAGTAAAATTAATAGATACTAATGGTTGCAAGGTTTTGGGTTCGATAGATATTGTATTTTATCCTAAACCAAACCCAAAGATACATTCAAAAGGTCGTTTAAATATTTGCATTGGTGATTCTGTAGAATTATTTACAGATGGTAATTATATAGAATATAAATGGTATGACTTATCTAAAAATGATGTTATTTCTACTCAAAAAAAATTACATGTAAGCTCTTCAGGCGAATATTATCTTGTTGTGAAAAATCAAAATCATTGCGTTGGAGTTTCGGATACATTAAGTATTATTGTAAGAAACGAAACTAATGTACTTGAATTTCAATTAGATAATTCAGAAAATATTTTTGATTTTGATTCTACATTTTTTACTCAACTAAATTGTAAAATGCTTAAAATTTCAAATAAAAGCGAAAAAGATATTGTTCTTGATGATATTTATTTTTTCAGAAATTTAGTTTTTTCAAGTCCACAGAGTCAATTTCCTTTTCTTGTAAAAGCAAAATCAGATAATTATTTAAAAATCTGCTTTTCACCTGATAAATTAGGTTTGGATTATGATACTTTATTAGTTTCGGATATTTGTTCTGACCATTTAATTAAATTAATGGGATTAGGAATTGTTGAGCAATTTCGTAATAATAGTAAATGCGATGTTCCTTTAATAATGAAATTAACAACTTATAAAAAACAAGCAATTTCGCTTGGTATTGGACAAATTTATCCAAATCCGGTTAGCTCGGAATTTAAAATTAATTTTTCTGTTAATACCCATGATTTCTCAGATTTTGAGAAAAATTTTAATTTAAAAATTATAAATTCTATCGGACAAGTTCAAAATCTAAATCCTATTATGCTTATAAATCCAATTTCTGAAAATTTAATTAATGGAGAAATTATATTTAATTCAAATGAATTATTGTCGGGTTTATACGTCATAGCTTTCGAAATTTATGGAAAAGTAATTAGTGAAAAGTTTACAATCGTAAAATAATGCAAAAAAATTATGATGTATGTATTGTATGTATGAATTATTTCGCACTCGATGCACGTGTAAATAATTTAGTAAAATCACTAATAAAATTAAATCAGAAAATTCTTGTAATAGCATACCAAGACAATAATATTTATAAAGATTTTGATTTCATTCCAGCTCCAATTAATCCAAAAGAAAGATTATACAAAAATTTATATATTTTTACAAATTATGTTAAAAATAATTGTAAAAATATTAAATCAAAATTCTATTTAAGTGCTGACTTATACTCGCTTCCCGCAACACGATATATTCAAAAGAAAAACAATGGTATTTTAATTTACGATTCTCGAGAGATTTTTTCACAATTAGGCTATTTGCATAATAAAAAATTAAGGCAATTATTTTTCAAGTATTTAGAAAAATATTATATAAGATTTGTAAACAAAATAATTGTTTCGGGCAATCTCGATGCAGCGTATTTAAAAGAATATTTTAATCATAAAACCCCATATTTTTTAATTATGAATTTGCCTTTTTATAAAGAAAAAGTTAATTCTAATTTAATTAGAGAAAAATTTTATATTGATAAAAATTCAAAAATTCTTCTTTATCAAGGGCTTATTTCTATTGGACGCGGAATTAAAACTGCAATCGAATTATTAAAACTAAATCAAAAATACGTTTTATGCATTATTGGTGCTAAAAATATATATAATAATGAATTAGAAAAATTTATTATTGAAAATAGTTTGCAAGAGCGTGTTTTTTTTACAGATGAAATCCCTTACGATGAACTTCATAATTGGACATGTTCGGCAGATTTGGGATTATCGCTTTTCGAGCCAATATCATTTTCTTACAAATTAGCATTACCAAATAAACTTTTCGAGTATGCAATGGCGGGATTGCCCGTAATTTCTACTAATTTACCAGCTATAAAAGATATTACCAACAATTATAGTTTTGTCGCTTTCGCAGATTATCCTTTCGATAATTCTGAATTAATAAAAAAAATTGATTCTCTTCTTGATAGTGAAAAAAATGATATAATTATGCAAAACTCAACAGAATTTGCAAAAAAATATAACTATGAAACTCAAATTAACGAAATAAATAAAATTTTTGAAATTAAATGATAAATATTGCAATATTTATACAGCAATTTATTGCATCTCTAACGCATATTATTGCCAAAGATGTTACAAACGAAGTTTCAGCCGAGAAAATTTTACTATTTAGAGCATTAATTGCTACATTAGTTTATTTTATTTTTCTTGGCTTAAGAAAAAGCAGTTTCAAAAAAATTGAAGCAAAAGATTGGTGGTTTGTAGCAATTCTTGGCATACTAAATATTCCAATAAATCAATATTTATTTTTAATTGGCATTCATTATACAAGTGCGCCGAATGTGTCGCTTGCATACGCTCTATCGCCCATATTTGTATTTATCGTAGCCGCATTTTTCTTAAAAGAAAAAGCAAGCTATTTTAAAATATCTGGTATCATACTTGCTGTTTTAGGTGCAGTGGTGTTATTGTCTGAAAAAGGTTTTAAATTTAGTTCGGATTCTATGACGGGTGATATTTATGCACTTTTAGCAAGTTTTTCTTGGGGTTTATATACGATTATTGGGCGAAATTTTACTCGAAAATACGGTGCGATTTATTCAACTGCCTTAGCAATGCTATCGGGATTAATATTTTTCCTTCCATTTTATTTTATTTTCGATGGTTCTATGAATTTTTCAGAAATAAGTATTTCGAATTGGTTTCAAATTTTTTATCTCGGAGCAATAACTTCTGGACTTGGTTATGCTTTATGGTTCTATGCACTTAAAAAAATAGATGCCTCGAAATTATCAGTATTTAATAATTTTCAACCCGTATTAACAGCAATACTATCATTTCTAATTTTTGGTACGGGGGTTTCACTATATTTTGTAGTTGGTGGAATAATGATTATTTTGGGTGTATTTTTAACCCAAAATGGTTAAAAATTAATTTTTGAAACATAATCATTCTTTTTTCGTTTATATTAAAAATTTTTTCAATATATTTGGTATTTTTATATGAATTATTTAAAAATTTTGTTTATTTTAATGGCTATATTAATGATGAATATTGATGAATCAGTATCAGCGGACAATAAAAATCCTCGTTATGAGATGACAGTAACTCAAAGTGGTAAAGAACTTGGTAAAATCATTCTTGAACTTTTCCCCGACAAAGCTCCAAAGCATTGCAAAAATTTTGATAGTTTAGTTGCGGCAAAATTTTATGATGGTTGTGCTTTTCATAGAGTAATACCAGGTTTTATGATTCAAGGTGGCGATCCAAATTCTAAGAATAAAGATAAATCAACTTGGGGAATGGGCGCAGGCGGACAAACAAGAGTACCCGCTGAATTTAACGATACAAAGCATACTCGCGGTATTTTATCAGCAGCAAGAACTTCTGACCCAAATAGTGCTACTTCACAGTTTTTTATAATGGTTGCCAACTCTCCTCATCTCGACGGGCAATATAGCGCGTATGGAAAAGTTGTTTCTGGTATGGAAGTAGCAGATAAAATTGTAAATTCACCACGCGACTCGCGCGATAATCCTACGGATAAAATCTCTTTTACTATTAAAAAAATTAAATAATTAATTTTATAATTTTTTATAATAATATTTAAAGTTGTTTGTTATTATAATAAACAACTTTTTTTATTTAATTTTTATTTGAAAAAAAATATTATTTTATTAGTTAATAAGTTTAAAAAACCTTATATTTAAAAATCTATATTTGGAAATTTTTTGAGGTGTATTATGGAACTCTCACTTGCTGAAGAATTACTACTTTTAGGGCTCGATGCAGAGTCTGGTGAAATAATTCTATCTGTTTCAACAGCTTTACCTTATGGGGTTATTGGTGCGATATTACTAGAATTGCATTTTAGAAAGAAAATTGAAATTTACAATAATTCTATTAAAGTGTTGGACCCCTCAAAATTAGGTGATGATATTTTAGATGAAGTTCTTGAATTAATGAATAATCACAACAAAACAGAAGAAGCAAAATATTGGATTAGAACAATCAATAGTACAATTGAGGATATTATAGAGCGTCTAATAGTTTCACTTATTAATAAAGGTATTTTACGTAAAGAATGTAAAAAAATTCTATGGATTATTCCAGTTGAAAGATTTCCGGCAAAAGATGTATTACCAGAAGTTAGAACTCGTCTTCTAATTAGGAGTGTTGTACTTGAAAATGCTGAGCCAGATTGCAGAACAAAAGCTCTTTTAAGTTTAATAAAATCAACTAATTTAATTGATGAACTGTTTTTAAAAGATGAAAGAAAACAAGCTAATAATATTATTAATGAATATATTTCTGCTGATTGTATAGGCAATGCAATTTTGGAAATCAACGCAGAAGTAAGTTCTATTATAGCATCATCAGTTGCTGGAACTGTCGCGGCGGCAAGTGTTGTAGGTAGTTTTTAGTTATTTTGTAAAGTCATTTTATTTTCGAATAATTCACTTATATATTTACTAATTTCGGCAGATAATAATATTATTACTGCCGAATAATATATCCATACAGCCATAGAAATTATAACTGCATAAGTTCCGTAAAATTTTCCGTAATTACTTATCGAGCTTATATACCAAGCAAATACATATCTTGATAATTCTATACCAAAAACACTAATTAATGTAGCAATACCAACTTCTTTATAATTCAACCTTTTACTTGGAACGTATCTAAAAATAAAAAAGAATAATATTAAAGATGTAACTATTGATATAGAATTAATCAATAAATTTGAAAACATTCCTTCAAAAAAACTTGGAGTAAAATGTTTTATTAAATCAATGAAAAAATTTACAATTGGAATTGCATAAGAATATAATAATATTAATACGGATAGAATAACTGTAAGTAAAATGTCTTTTAAATAATATATTAGAAAAAATCGTGGAGTTTCTATATGAAAAATAACATTTAAACAATTCCTTAGCGAACTAACTAATGTGGACGAAATCCATAATAAACCTATTAATCCTATCCAACCAAAAAAAGCGGCATGCTCGGTAATCAACTTAATTTCATCCATAATTGAATGAACAAGATCAAAATTTGCCTCCGTCGGTGGTAAGAAATCTTTTAAAAGCATTTCTATCGTCTGAACTAAAGCAGGCAAATCAAATACTACTTGAACAATATAAATGGCAAGCAAAAAAAGGGGTATCATATATACTAACATATTAAATGCAATACCCGAAGCGAGCATAAATGTATGATGCTTGTCTATTCTATCATTTATTTTAATTAAATGATTAAAAATATTTTTTACTTTATTTAGAAGCATATTATTAAAAATTTATTATTATGATTAGTTTTAATGCAAAATCTATTATTTTTGTTGTTTATTTTGTTTAATTTGAAAATTAAATTAATGAATTATTCAAAAATATCATTTTTCTATAAATTTAGATTGATTTCTATATTATTTTTTCTTTTTTCTTGTGCAAATCCTCAAATTCCAAGTGGTGGACCGCCGGATAAAACTCCTCCGTCTATTCTTAAATATGAGCCAGAAAATCAAACTACAAATTTTAAAGAAAAATATATTAGATTTCAATTTAGTAAATATATGGATAAATCTAAGGTAATTGAAAATATAATTATTTCACCTGTTATAACAGTAAATTATAATTGGAGTGGAAAAACGCTTGGAATTGAATTACCGGAAGATTTAGATTCCACAATTACATATTCTATCACTTTAGGAACTGAATATACTGATATTTATGGAAATAAGCCAGAATCAGCATTATCTTTGATATTTTCAACGGGTTCAAAAATTGATTCGGGCTATATCTCAGGAAAGTTAATTGATAAAAATCCAGATGGAATATATATTTACTGTTATATATTAGATAATATCAATGCTGATACTTTAAATCCCGCTACTACTTTTCCAAATTATAAAATTCAACTTGGTTCGAATGGTGAATTTAAAATACCAGCTCTTAAAGATGCAAAATATAGAATTTTTGCTATAAAAGATGAATTTAAAAATAGTCTCTACGAGCCTATTGACGCTTATGGCTCGGCTCTTAATGATATTATTGTTATTAATTCAAGTTCTAAACCAACTCAGTTAAAAATAGGCGTTCCAATTGATATAACAAGCCCCGTTTTAACCGATTTTATTCAACTCAATTCAAATCACTATTATTTAAAATTTAGCAAAAATATTGATGAAAATTCTATTAGTAAAAATTCTTTTGAATTAGTTAGTGAAGATAATGATTTGAAAAGTGATATTATTAGTGCTTGGTTAGATTTCAAAAATAATAATAGAATTGATTTTATTTGTGATAAAACTCTCGACACATCAAAAGTATGGTTAGTTAAATGCCTTAGTAATAATGAATTTTCAGTAAAAGACACAAGTGGAAATCTCATTAACGATTCGCTAAATATTGCTCGAATAAAGCCAATATTATCAATTGATACAAGTAGTATTGTCTTTCAGAACTTACCTTTTAAAGATAGTACTGAATTTATAAAAGTTGATTCAAAATTTGAATTTGTATTTAATAAAGGTATTGATACAAGCCAAAGTACTATTAAATTTAATTTTGTAAGTAGTGAAAATAAGGAAAAAATTCCTTTTGAAAAAATTGTTAAAGGAAATAAAATAATAATTATTCCAACAAATAAACTAATTGATAATAAATGGTTTACAATTTCTGCTGAAATAAAAAATTTACATTATTTTAATAGTAATAAATATCTCGATACAAATATTGAACTTAGATTTAAAAGTGAGGATTTTAAATCTAAAGGTAGTGCAAGCGGCTCTGTAATAATTGAAAACGAGCTTTGTAATTATGATAAATATTTAGTTATTCACAAAAAAAATAGTAATGAAAAATATTATTCAAAATTAAATGAAAAATTAGAATGGTCGTTTAATAATATCGAATTAGGAGACTATCTTGTAGAACTATTTTGCGATGTTGATGGTGATGGAAAGTATTCTTTTGGAAAACCATATCCCTATACTTATGCAGAGCCTTTTGTAATTTTTAATGAGGAATTAAAAATTAAACCACGATGGACACTCGAAAATGTAATTTTGAAAGTTAAGGATATATAATGATAATTGAAAATAGAGAAAATATAAAAAAAGGACTTGATATAATACTTGTTTTAACAGGTATTATATCACTTGTATCATTTATATCTGTTATCGGCTTTTATTTAGGTTCGTTCTGGAGTAATTTTTTTAATATTTTAAGTAAGATTACTGTTTGTGTATATGTATTGCAAGAAGTCATTCGATGGTTTTTGACAAGTGATATAAAAGATTATGCAAAAACAAGAATTATCGAAAATATTATAGCATTAATTGTTTTATTACAACTTATGTTCCCATATTTTTCATTAGAATTATTATCATATTTTTTACCGGAAATATCTCCAACAGAATTATCTTTATTTATTATTTCACTAAGCCAATTAGCCGTATTAGTATCAATCTTTTTACGTAGTTTAAGATATAATAGTATGTTTGCAAGAATTAGATTGCATGCTGGTGCTATAATTACAATAAGTTTTGTATTAGTAATTTTAGTTGGTTCTTTAATGCTTATTATGCCTCGTGCAGTTGCAGAAGGCAAAGAATTATCATATATTGACGCTCTTTTTACTTCTACAAGTGCTGTCTGCGTAACGGGTTTAGTTGTTGTTGATACAAGTTCGCATTTTACTGGTATCGGAAAGTTAATAATTATTTCATTAATTCAAATTGGTGGTTTAGGATTAATGACGCTTACTACATTTTTTGCAGTTATGTTCGCGGGTAGTTTAAGTGTTCGAGTAAAAGTATTTATGAAAGATTTACTTTCACAAGAAAGTATAAACGAGGGAGTTGGTCTTCTCAAAAAAATATTCATATTTACATTTTTAGTTGAATATATTGGTTCTATGTTACTATATTTAGCATTAGGTGAAAGTTTTTCGGGTTTTGATAAATTAGTATATTATAAATGCTTATTTCACTCTATATCTGCTTTTTGCAATGCTGGATTTTCTGTATATGCAGATAATTTAATGTATCATTCAGTCCATAATAATTATTATTTTCTTACAATTATTATGTCGTTAATTGTTTTAGGCGGTTTAGGATTTTTTACTATGTCTGATATTTTTAAAAATCCTTTTAAAAAATCAAAAAAAATGAGGACATCGAGTAAAATCATATTGATAACTACTTTTTTATTAATTTTTGGTGGTGCGTTTATAATTTTTATTTTTGAAAGTAATGTTGCAGCATATTCTTCAACTTTTGATAGATTTATGCAATCACTTTTTTTATCAGTAACATCGCGTACCGCTGGGTTTAATTCTATTGATATGGGATTGATTTCGCCTGCAAGTGTTATGATTTTAATTATATTAATGTGGATTGGTGCTTCGCCCGGCTCTACTGGTGGCGGTATTAAAACTACTACATTTGCAGTTGCTTTAATTACTTTATTTAATATGATAAAAGGTAAAGAAAGGGTCGAGGTATTTAATAGAGAAATCTACACTGATAATATTAGGCAATCATTGATGGTTATAATTTCATCTTTATTATTTCTTGGATTTAGTACTACATTATTAGTATGGTTTGAGCCGAAAATCAATCCAATAGATTTAATTTTTGAAGCAACTTCTGCTATTTCTACTGTTGGGTTGTCACGTAATATTACATCAAGTTTATCAAGTCCATCAAAAATAATTTTAATTTCTTTAATGACTATTGGTAGAGTTGGTGTTTTTACATTTTTATTATCTTTACATAAACCAAAATCTGAACCACATTTCAGATTACCTTCAGAAAATATTATTATTGGATAGAATTAATTATGAGTCAGAAAAAATTTTGTGTAATTGGCTTAGGTTATTTTGGTATGAACCTTTCTTTATTTTTAACAGAAGAAGGTGCCGAAGTATTAGCCATTGATAAAGATCTTGCACGTATCGAGATGATTGCTGACAAGGTCAGCCTTGCCGTTCAGATGGATTCAACAGATGAAAAAGCTCTTGTTAGCCTTGGTATAAAAGATATGGATGCCGTAATCGTTGCTATTGGAGAGCATTTTGAGCCTTCTATTAATACAGTTGCTATTTTACAAGAATTAGGCATTAAGAAAATCTATGCTCGCGTAGTATCTCCTATTCACGAGAGGCTATTAAAACTTATGAATATTTCTGAATTGCTATATCCCGAAAGCGAAGCCGCAGAGCATTTAGCAGACCGTTTGATTATTCCGGGTTTATTAGAATCATTTGAAATTAGTAATGAGTTTGGTATTTTTGAAATAAATGTTCCAAAGCGTTATGTTGGGCAAGCGTTAATTGATATTAATCTGCGTAGCACTTATAGAATTAATTTAGTAACCGTAAAAAGAATTAACACTAAAAAAAGCAGATTTTTTAAGGAAAAATCAGATTCTTATGATGTATTAGGAGTTGTATCGCCTGATTATGTTTTTCAAGAATCTGATATACTCGTACTTTTTGGAAAAGATACTGATTTTAAAAGATTAATAAATGTTGATTAAAATTATTGTAAGGAATTAAAAATTAATAGATTAATATATATATTCTTTCTTATTTTTATAATAAATAATAGTCAATCACTATTTGCTTGGAATTTGAATTTTAATTGGGACAAACCTATAAATTTGTATCAATTAAACTCAAAAGGAAATGATTTTGCTCCAAGTTATTATAATGGTAATCTTATTTTTAATTCTGATAAAGATTCAAAAAGTATTTTTTATATAAGTAATATTGATGAAAATGGATATTTTAGCGAAGCAAAATTATTCAAATCACAAATTAACAACACTTCGATAAATCAATCATATATTACATTTACTAATAATAACGAAGCTTATTTTAGTAAATTTGAGCAATATGGCAGGCAATCATTTTTAAATATTTTTAAATCTAAATGGATAAATAATTGGACAGAAGCTCTGCTTGTTGATAGTGTTTCATTCGAAGGATTTTGCTCACATCCAACGGTTTCAAAAGATGGAAATTTTATGATTTTTATTTCCAACAAAGGCAATATTGACGGAAATACAGATTTATGGATGTCTTATAGAAATGATAATGATAATTGGGGAACCCCGTTTAAGCTCGATGAATTAAATTCAGATGGAAATGAAATAAGCCCTTTTTTATTAAATAATGATACTCTATTCTTTGCCTCCGATGGCTATGAAGGCAATGGTGGATTTGATATATATATTAGTATCCGCTCCTATAATAAATGGATGCGCCCATTTCCTTTAAGGGAATTTAACACAGAATTTAACGAGTCTGATTTAATAATTTTACCAGACCGCAGAGCTGTTTTTGCGTCTGATAGAACTGGTGGTCAAGGAAAACTTGATTTGTATATTGCTAATCCCACAAATATTAAAATAAGTAAAAACGATAAAATTGATACTGATATTAGCATAAAAACTCAAGTTTCAAATGTTATTTTACAAAAAATTAGTAAAATAAAAAAATTCCCTAGTTTTCATTTTTTATTAAAAAAGATTTTTGATAATCCAAGATTTTCTTCGCATTATATTATTGATTCTCTAATTATCGAATACCCAAAAAATCTTGTAGATTATCTTCGCAACAACCCAACAGAAACACTTATAGTGGATTCCTCATCAATGAATAAAATGATTTCATTATATTTTGAATCGCAAGGCATACAAGCAAATCGAATACAATTTCAAAAATCATTTGATAATTCTGATTTTATTAAATGTAGATTACTAAGCGGCGGAGTATTCCCGTCTATTGATATTTCCGAAGATAGTTATCATTCTAAACCACCAGTCATTGAATTAAGTGTAGAAACTAGAGAAAAAATTAATATTAAAAATCATAAATTATCTTTAAACACAAAATATAATATTCATAATTATGAAATTCCCGACAATATTGTACCATTTAGAGATATATTATCAATAGAAGATTATGCAGACGAAATTTTTAATTCTGATTCTATTGTTATAAGTTATGAATTAATAGATTTTGATGACAATTTATATAAACAGAATAGAATATTAAATATTAGTAGAGAGCAAGTTAAAGAAAATTATCTTAATAATATAAACTCCAAAAATTATGAGGAATACTATTTTGTACTTCCAAATAGAATAATGTTTGATAGTGATTATTTTTCTTTAGATTATTTTAATCATATATTGTTTGCAATTACTAATTCTAAGTCAATAAAAATGTATTATTATGATGATGATATAATATCGCAAGCAAAAAAAATTAAAGATTTGATTATATCAAAAAATAAAATGAAGAACTTAAACATTTTAATTGTAAAAGAAAATTATAAAGAGAATGCAATATTTAGTAATGATATGTCTCATATTATTGTTAATTTAGTTTTAGAAAATTAATGAGTTTTTTATTAAATATTATTTAATTTTTGAATAAAAATCACTATTGTCCTATAAAAAAAAATTTAGTGGGAGATTTGTAAAAAACCTCCCATTTGGTTAATTTTGTAGTTACTCCAATAAAACAAGGATTAACCATGTACAAAAGTAATAAATTTTCTGGATACCCAATAATAAGTCAAGTAATAAAATTG
>JARKQC010000344.1 GCA_029974985.1 Bacteroidota bacterium
ATAGTTTGAATGTTCAGAAGTTACTTCTTTAACAGTTTTAAGCACAGAAGAAATTTCTTTATTATTAACAAAAACAATAACAGCAGCTTTAGAATCACGCCATGTTAGATATTTAAGTAATTGTGTGATAGTATCTAAATAGGACTTTTTACCTTTCCAGAACTTACATTCACCTATAAAAACATTTGAATTTTCATAACGAATTAAAATATCAGTTTTACCAGATTTATTGAACGTTTCACCTGTAACCGAACCTTCAAACTGAGGTTGTATGTGAAATAACAAATGGTCTCGAAGTTCCTCCTCACTTTTGTTTACATAAGTGGAAGGACATCTTTCAAATACTTTTCCTCCGTCATATAATGTTTGAAGAATATCAGAATATGTCTTATCATCAAGTTTGGGCTCTGTTTTGTACCCATTTTCTGTAACTTCGGGTTTAACCGTAACTTTTTTTCTCATTTCGGGTACCGGAATCGAATAAGTTTCTGGTATCTCCTTTCTCTTCTTAATTGGTACACCTAAAGACGCCATTAAACTATTTTTATTAAGAATTTTTTGCTTACGAGCCTGAAATATTTGTTCAATATTTCTTTTTAATTGATTGTTATGTTCTTCAACTTGTTCTTCAACATTTCGTGCCTGTTTTTCTATTGTTTTGATTATATGGTTAGCTTCATTTTTTATTTCTTCTGAATTATTGTTAAAATTTATCACTTCAAAGCATAAATGTCGATCTTTAATATAAACCTTTTTTGTCCACAATAAACGCTTATTAGGTTTACACCGAAGTAAATCATGATTACCTGTAAAAGGCACATGATAAACGATTATTTGCTTAGGATAGGTTTTTTCTGAGTATGAATCAAATTCAAAAGGAGATCTACTAACTGGAATTTCTTTTTCATAACTATCAATGTACTTATTTTCAAAATCGAATCTCAACATTTCTATTTTAAATTTGCCGACAAGATACTTTATGTATTCAGCCTCATTAACATTAAGAATGTAATTTTCTGATTCTTTTTTAATATGGTCCCGTATTCCCTGATTATTGTATTCTAAATATTCATATAATCTCTGTTCAGCAAATATATTGAAAATACCATGCATTTTTTACACCAGTTATTTAGCAAATATCAAAATTAAATGGAAATTTAATAAATTAATGCCTAGGTTAATGGGATCTTAGTTAAAACTGATACTATTGTGTTCATTATCATTGGAATAATCCAACTTGCGTTACCTTTAAGTTTATCAACTGTTTTCACAGCTTCTTGGATATTCTCTTTCTTAATACAATCTTTTTCCAGTTCTTCTTCAATCATTTTACTGCTGCTTTCACAACGTCTTTATGCTCTATGTCTGAATTGTCAATTCTTTCTTGGATTTGATTAAACTATTGCTAATGTTATATTCACATTATTGGAATTTATAACAGTGCCAGGCTATTATGAATTTGTATAATCTTTGTCGGAAATTCACTATCAAACGCGGCAGTATCTTCAATCAAATCAACTCCACGCGCTGTTATTTTAGCAGTGAGGAAGTATGCATGCGATACTCGTGATGTTTCAAGATAAGATTTCTGATCCAAATATTTAACATGGAAATCTAGTTCAGAGTCATCTAAATTTAACTTTTCTTTTAAGTAGTCCATTTCCACCAACCGCGATGAAGTTTTATCTGCTTCATACAATATCTCTAAAATTTTCCTTCTTATTTCATTATTTTCGGTTTTTGGATTTTCCATACTATAATCCTCCAACTTAATACAATAACTAAAATTATTATTATAATGGTTATAACCGAATAGATCAATAATTTGACGTTAGGATCCGGAGGAATCGGTAAATTGAGAATATTCCATAGTGGAATAGTAACTTTATCAACAAGTGCTAGAGCTCCAATTAATCCAAATATTATAGTTGTCAAGTAAGCTAAGGATTTGTAAACTTGATTTCTTTTAACATCTGAGTATTCATTCCGTATTTCTATCTTATTTTTAATCATTCGTCTTATTTGATTCCAATTTAATTTTTTGGATGCATATTCTAGAATTTGATTAATTTCACCAAAATTTGAGATATCTTCCATCAAAAATTCTTCTAAATTTATCTGATCCAACTGACTTTTTAAAACGGACTCATATTATAGTGAAAGATCATAAGATGTTTCAAATAATCGCTTAAGAGAAATATTCAAATGATCAATTAATTCAACTTGAACTTGTTTTTCATAAAGGAAACTCAAATTAGGATCTTCTTTTTTGCTAAAATTTCTTATTCCACTTTTACTAAAAACCCACAAAGTGATGGCTTTATTCATATAAAGACAATAGTCGTCGAATTCTCTCAAGTTTTTTCCCAAGAATTTACTAAAATCCATATAAAACGGCATATAACTTCGAGCCATTATCTTGCCTAATTGATTGCTAAAATTCTTACTAATATTTGCAGCTGTATATGGCTGATTTATAAAATCAATGATATATATCGAAGGTCTTACAGTCCAATAATTTCCAAAATTATATTTTAAACCATCGGAAAATGGAATTTCACCTTTTTTGTTCGTATTCATTGCAAAAGCCAGAGCGGAAGTAAAAAATCCGTACAAATCATCTAGCGTGCGTTTTTTATTTTTATCTGGTATTGTATTAGTGTAATAAAATGAAAAATCGCCCTCTTTAACAAATCGTGTATTTTTCTCTATATCCCTATCCATCTCTTTAAAAATTAGTGAACGTTTACGATACAGATTTAAACTCAACGGTACTTGGCCTGTGTATACTGAGTATCTCCCAGATAATTTCATTATATCTGGAGATGTTTCCATCTCCTCAAAATATGATTTAAACAAGTTTACTTCATGCTCTATAAAACTGTCAATAAGATATTCAAATTCAGGAGATATTTGCCTGAAAGTCAAATTAACCGTTCCATTATTATATAATTTTAAATAAGGATACATTAAAATAGGTCTTTCACCAGATTTTAATTTACAAGGATTCATAAATCCTCGAATATATTCAAAAGAGCTGCGATATTTTTCGTCAAGTAAATTCGCTTCTGCATGCCACATTATTAAAAATTGATTTAGTCCTTCCAATATGTATCCATCACTTATTTTGGGAAAATTAGCTTTAAATCCATGAATATCAAATTTAGAAAAATCTATTGTGGTCTGTTTAACCTCTTCATCTTCTTTCCACCAAATTTTTAAATCTTGACTAAGGACTAAAGGGCATAAATCCAGTTCGACAAGCTTATACGCTACCTTTTCAAGGTCATAATCATCTTCCAAAAAGAATGTTGAATAAGAATACCAAATATTCCATTGTTTAATTTTCATTGACTTTTTAAAATAGTCTTCGCTGAATTTTGACGCTATATCTTCTGAAGAAGACAAAGGACTATTCAGAAAATCTTCTTTTTGGAAATCCTCTTCAAGTATTTTAGTAGCGAAAACTATTTCTATGTCTGAAGTATCTTCAATACCAGTTTCTGAAATTTGTTGTTTTTTTTCTTTTAAATATTTGTCAAGCTTATCAATACCCCATTCAAGTTCTAATTTATTGATAAATTCTGAAATGGTGGGACATTCTTCTTCAATTATTTGCTTAAAATTTTTGTAATACTCTGCATTAATTTCTTTTAATTTATCATTTGAAATAGCGTCTTTTATTCTATCTTTTGTCTTTTTAAAATCAACTTGAAACTTTTCGACTTCTTCTTTGGATATTCCATATTCTTCCATATTTTCTTCAGTCAAATTTGAAAATATATTGTTTATCAAATTTGCATATATTAATGATTTAAAATAGTCATAAAGAGTATTTTGTAAAATTTCAGATTGATTATATTTGTTTAGGAAATTCAACAAATTTATGAATAATTTTTCGAATTCCTCATAAAATTCATTATTCATATAAATACATACAACTTTATTATATAAAAATTAATAATATCTATTTAAAATTTGAGATTAGATAATCCAACGGCCAAACGTACTTCAAACATTTGTGTGCGAGTTCATTATAC
>JARKQC010000032.1 GCA_029974985.1 Bacteroidota bacterium
CTAAAAATAAACTATTCTTGTTATATAATGTTAAATATCCTAAAGAAATACTTCAACATGATATTAAGGGTGTTTTACTATGGTTAGGGAAATCAAGAGCATTTAATTATTATACTATTCCTTTTTATGTTCAAACTATAGCTGATATGCGAAATGGAATAATAATAGATGCATTAGATGAAGAACAATTAAAACAAGGCAATAATACAAATGGTGTCTTAATATTGTCTAAATCAGGAGTTAAAAGATTAAAAAGTAATGATGGTGAGGATAAATTAGATGCTCCTATAATGCCTTCAAATGTTGCTACTATTAAAAAATCATTTGAAAATGGAGGTATTGGTAATGCTCTGTTGTATGATGAAAGTGATGAGCCATTAGTTGCAAATTATGTCAGCTTATCTAATAGTAATAATGAATATATTAGTAGCAAAATTGAAGGATTAAAAAATAGTATTATTAGCCGTTCTAAAATCCCTCGTGAACGGTATATGATTAATGATATTAAAGAATCAATGAATAGTCAAAAAACAATGGCTTTTTGGGATATTTACAATGTTTTCATATCATCTGAACAAACTATTTTAGAAACACTTCTTGGTGATTTGGTACTATTCTTGTATGGTGTTGATGTTGAAATTGATATGACTACTCCAATTTTTGAAGAAATGATATCATTGCAGATTGAAGATAATCTAAAATTATTAAATGAAGGACTTATCACTTATGGTGAATGTAGCTCTGAAATAAATCGTATTAAACCTTCTATTCCACTTATTGATAAAAATGATGATAGATATTATCAATATAAAGATGTTAATACTGATAATATTGATTTAACAGGTCTAACCGCATGAAAAATTATGAATATAATTTAAATATTGAGAAAGCTATTAAAAAGCCTAATATCAGATTAAAAAAATATTTTGATAGATTAGTTTATAGGCAGGTTAATAGTGAGTATGTTGATTTAGATGTTGTTCAAACTACACTTGATAGATGGAATGATGAAGTTATAAAAAATAGTTATGAGCGTATTACTAAAAATCCTTATGTTAGTCAAGAATGGCTTAAATCAAATGGTTTATTAACTGGAAAAGAAGCACTTAAAGAATTATATACTTCTAAACAATTAGAAGTACTTAATAATAACTTAAATTATGTTAATGAGGTTATGAGTAAAGTTAGTGTTGATATAGAACAGTTTAATAAATTATCTAATACTCGTTTTGGTCCAGATGTTAA
>JARKQC010000091.1 GCA_029974985.1 Bacteroidota bacterium
CCATAACTCATAATACCCATTCGAGGATTATTTGATAACATGAATAATTTATTACCTCCATTGTAAGTTTTTTTATCACCAACTGTTACTGCACTATCAGTAGCCATTGATATAGTATTTTGATTCATTATTAAAATTTCAGTAGTCATTGTTTTTCTCCAATTATTATTAGGATTAGATATTAATATTAAATATGATATTATTTTCATTATTTTTTACACTTGAAATCCTACTTTTTTTCTTTTATTTCCTTCTATAAATGCTTAGTTTTTCTTTTTTTCTTTTTTTAACTATTTTTTACACTTGAAATATCACTTAACCTTTGTGGAAGTTTATATATTATGTTTTACAATATTATAATTGGGGGTTTAACATTGAGGTTAAGAAAATATTTATTTTTCTTAGCCTCTTATTTTTACTTAGAGTTTGGTAGTTCATAAAAAAAATGATAGGTAGTTTTTATTATGAACTCAAAAAAAGAAATAATAAGTGGACTTAAAAAAGAATCAGTTTTAAATGTTTTAAACAATATTAGTAAAGGCTATAAATCTAAAATAGAGTTATTAAGTATTTTAGATATTAGTTATAAAGAGTTAACTAATATTTTGTTGGGTCTTAAAAGGAAAGGTTATATTAAAATGTTTAAATTTTATGGTAATGATGAAATGTGTTATTGTGTTACTGTTAATGGATCTATTCTTTTAAGAGAAAATTAGTAAAATAATAGTAAGTGGATAAGTTCTCTTTGGTTGACTTCAAGATAAAATCAAGGAACATCAATGCCCTTATATTTGACAGGTAAAATAACGAACATAGTCTAATCAGAAAAAATCTTAGTTTCAACCCTCTATGGAATTTATTTGATTAACTGAATAATCGCTGATAGTAGGATTAGTAAGTATGCGAGGATGTTGAGGATTTCCCACATGTTTACCAGGCCTCCAATTTTTAGTAACTAACAATTAAAGTTTGGAGTGTTGAGGATTAGAGTAAAACATTAATCATTAGTCCTGAGATATTTTACTATAATTGTTAAACTATAATTTTTTGGAAGTATTAACCGAGAACTATCCAAACGTTATATTTATTGTTTATTTGTTTTATAAAGTTATCTGTTCAAAAAATTAGGGTGTTTTAAAATTATGTGTAAGAAAATTTAATAAAAAAAATAGTAAATAGTTGTTTGTCGTCGTAGCTCTCAAGAGGAGAACTACGAGCATGAATACAACAAGCAATAGACAAACAGCACAGAAGACAATAGATTGGGGTCTTCATATAGTAAAATACCTCATTTAGAGGGTTTAACCTAACCTCAACTTTAGGCATGTTATAATATGTATGAGAATGTATATAAAAGTTACTAATTTCATGATAAATCATGACAAAAATATATAATTAAGAACTAATAAAATTTATAAATTTTTATAAAAAGTATTACTAAAAATTATCAATTTTGCTGTTCATATATAAAAGAATGAGAAATATACAGCTGATAACATTTTCACCAGGAACTGTAAAAGTAATACTTTGTAAATAAAAAATATTTAAAAACAAATTTATAATAAAAATAATTAGTCATTCGATAGCTAGAACATAAAAACCCAAGAAATAATAAAAAATAATAAAAGCAGGAGGAAAAAATAGCAAATACCTCTAACTCTGCTCTAGCTATCGAAACACTAATCCTATAAAATTAAACCCCAATCCAAAATAATCTTAAAACCACCAACATAACTAATAGTAGCTGATAAAACCATACCACACTCACCACAAAAAGTTTTATCTTCCTCGAAGCGAATATCTTTACCTTGGCAATTAGGACATTCTATTTTAACCTTTTTAGATAGATAATAAACCTTATCACAATTACTACAATATAATGTAAATTGCATTTTACGATTATCATACCTTAAAGTAATATTTTCATCTTGACAGATTGGACAATTATTAATTTTTATCATAGCTCTAAAATATATAAGAGAGCAGAGAATAAGTACTTACCATTAAACAATTATGACATTCGGGAAGTGACGTATTTATTTGAGTAAATTTGTAGCATTTAAACAGGTTTTAAAAAATAAAATTGCTCTCTTAAAGTGTTAATTAGTACTTATTCTTACTATATAATAGGCCTTACTGGAGGAATTAATTAAAATCAATTATATTGCTATTAAAGTTCTAATCTTATTGGAATTTTATTTTGATAATATCTACAGAGCCTAGTTGCAAAAGTAATATAAATATTCTCATTTAACTTCAATTCAAGAAAAACATTATACTCTTTTATATTTGCTCTTACATTATAAGACTTCATAACATAAAAAATCATTAACCCTATAATCTGTTCATTAGTACAACGCCTATTTAATTTATTAAAATTTTTAAATTCATTACTAATCATATATTTAACTTCATTCCTCATAGAACCAGTAATATTTAATCTATCCATTAAATTATCAGCGATACTTAATTTATCCTTCATTTTCCTTTCACTCCTAGGTTCAGTATGATATCTTGTTCTTTTATCTATCTCAAACCACTTTTGTTTATCTGATAAATTACTCTTTAAAATCTTTTCAGCTAACACAAAAAAACACCCTTTAATTCTAATTAAAAATCAATTCTTTTTAAATATATTTCCCCACCACAAGCCATATCAAAATGTTTTGCATTATCTATAGATTTTATCAATCTAGCCTCAGGAGACATATCAGTATTTATAGCTAAAGATGGCCTGTTTTCATATAAACTTGCCATTGCATAAAGTTTCCCAGTTCCAATAGCTATATAGTCATTAGTAATAAGAGAAAGATCAAAATCATTAGAAAGATAATAAATATTATTCTCACAACAAATCAACATTTCAGATTCCATTGTTGAAGGTTCATCTTCATTAGTAATCAAATATTCATTCTCTTTCATGAAATCTTTTAATTTAGGAATGAAACTTTTTAATAAATATTTTTCTAAATTTTCACCATCATATTTTGGAACTTCGAAACCACTCCTCATTAAAAGTTTCATACTTGATAACCCTGCTATTCCTATCCAAAACCCAGGAAACAATTCTTGAAACTTTCTCTCAGTAGAAGATATATGAGTATAATCTGAGCTACTTTCTCCATCAGAACCTATCCATAATTCATCATCCTTTTTTAATGCTACAACAACAGTCATTTCTCCACCTCATATTTCTTTTTTTTATAAATTCCTATTAATAAACCAAATATGACACCTATAGCAAAACTATAGATTATTGTATGAGAAAAACCTAATTGATAAGCTAATTCGGATAATAAAACCCATAATAAAAAAATAATTAGAATTTTTTTATAATTACTCATTATTCATCAACTCTAAATCTTAGATTTAATCCCATACTATTTTTTTCATATAATCTAATTTCACCATGAAAATCCCAATTTAGTAATTCTAATTTTTTACCAGATTCTTCTTCAAGATATTTTTTTAATTCTATGACTTGTTTTTCAGTAATATGTTTCATTTTAACTGTAACAATCACTATCTTTTCACCAGTTTCAGGATTATTTATTATTGGTGTTGCTACTACTCTTTTAGCCCACCGTGGATTTTTAATCATTACTTTTAAACTTTTAAAATTCATTATATATACCTCACAATTTCACAATTATTGAGATCATTTACATTATAAATATTAATAATTATGCCTCATATGTTCCCTATCAGCTTGTAATTCTAAATTTCTTTTCATTTTTCTTTCATTAGATTTCATAATATTACCAATAACTTCTTCATGACCTAATGTAATAGTTCCTACACTAGTAGAATGTTCATTATTAAAACTAGGAATTAAATTTGGTTTGATATTAACAGAAGGAACATTGACAAATGCCATCATACTCTCTTTAGCTACATGAATAATAGGATTAGCTCTTGATAAAGAATCCAATCTAATATGATTATAAATATCTCCATCTTGAACTGAAACTAAAACTTGACAATCAGCATCATACTCTTCTAGTTCTTTTATTAACTCCCTAACACTAGTCATTATTCTTCCTCTTCTAACTCTTCAATTCTTTTAATCTTCTTAAAAAGTTTACATTTAAAAAAACTAACATTTTTAAATGAATATTTCCAAATAGTGACCTTATTTAAATACTTAACTAATCTTTTAAATAATCTAAGAATATTTTGTAAAATAACCTCATTATCACTATATCTAAATAAATCATTGAAAAAATAGGAGTTACTACAAATATGATTCAAAAAATTAGATGATCCAAAATTATCAAAATAAATTTTATAACCTTCATCCATATTTATCCCCAAAACCCAAAATATCCTAAATATTATTTAAACTCCATATCCCGTTTTCATTTTTAAATCTTTTATCAGTACTATTAACAGTAGCTCTACTTAGAATATTACTAATATAACCTGCTTGGATAGATCCATACATTAAATTATTTTCATTAATAAAAACTGATAGTTCTTTAGCTGTAGCCTCTACTTTCAGTTTTAAGTATGTATGAACTATTGCTTTTATTAACTCTCTTTTATTGTTTTTTTGAATTGCACTTGACATAATAAATCATCCTACCTTATTTCTACAAAAATGCTTTTTAAATAAAAAAAAATGTTTTATTTTAAACATAATAATACACACTAAGCTCCAAATTATCTTCATTCGCTCTTAATATAAATTATAAAAAATTTTTAAACAATATAACAATACAGACATTTTATCAAATATCTAATACACATATAATAATGGAGGTGAAAAATAATGGTTAATCTTAAAAGACATCCAGATTATAAAACCATAAGGCATGACCCCACTAATAACACACTATTAATAAACACCAAAAGAGTGTCCATGCCATACATTATACTCATAAAAGACTTCACTAAGGACGATTTGAATGACTTCAAAGAAACTGAGTATGATAGAAAATATTTAGAAGAAAATATTTTCAAAAACCCAAATTACCACCTTTTAGGTCATAATGGAACCTATAAAAATGGTTTACCTCCTAAAAATTTAGATTTCAGTAAATATGAAAGGTGGGTTAAAATAGTTTTACAATAACCTATTTTAATAATTTATTTTTTAAAATAGAAAAAAAATAATTAAACACCCTATTTTCACATTTTATTCTTTTTAATATGTTTCATTCTACATTTATCACTGCAAAAACAATGCAAACCATGTTTTTCAACTAAACTAGTTATATTTACATCATTAATTGTTCTACCACATTCTTCAC
>JARKQC010000092.1 GCA_029974985.1 Bacteroidota bacterium
TTATTTCTAATTCATCAGTCAAATTAACACCTTAATTTTTTTAAATAATAATGAAAGATATAAATAATAACATTTAAGTAATTTTATATTTTTATATTAATAATATTATGTTTATATAATAATTTTTTTATTAATAAGACCTTATTAATAAATTTATATTAATAAAGGTATAATAAATGTATTAATAAATTTTGTATTGTTAATTTTATTAATACAAAATTAGTAATTTTAATATTAGTTTTATATACTAGTTTTATATTAATTTTGTATACTAATTTTATATACTAATTCTGTATACTAATTTTGCCTATAAAGTACAAAATCTGCAACTAATGAAAGTGTATGTTTAGCTTCAGATTCAGGCAATATTTCAAGTAGTTGTTTTGCTTCCTTAACATTTGCAAGAGCAATATTTTGAGCATATTGAATAGAACCATATTTTTCAAAAAGAGATATTGCTTCATCTACGTATACCTGATCACAATTACCACTTTCATTACCCATCTTTAAAATTTCTAAAATTCTTTTTTTATCCTCAGGATTAGCCCTGTTTAATGCATTTACAACTATAATTGTCATCTTACCTTCAGCAATATCACTACCAACAGGTTTTCCAAGAGAACCTTCATCACTAACAAGATCTAAATAATCATCTTGAATTTGAAAAGCTAAACCAATAAGTTTACCATAATCATACATATTTGAAACAATTTTTTCATTAGCACCACCCATTATAGCTCCAGATTCAGTGGCAGCAGCAATTAATGCAGCAGTTTTTTTAAATATCATTTCCATATATTCTTCTTCACTTACATCAAAATTCCCTTCAAAGCCCATATCTTGAGCTTGACCTTCACATATTTTAACACAAGCATCAGCAACAGTGGATAAAGTTCTGTTTACACGATTTAAACACTCTTCTGGATTTGAAGAATCAATCTCATTTTTTGAGTTAATAACCAGTTCATAAGCCTTTGAAAATAAAGTATCACCAGCTAATATAGCTACTGGTTCACCCCAAACTTTATGAACTGAAGGTTTTCCACGTCTCATATCATCTTTATCCATAATATCATCATGAATAAGTGAAAACGTATGAATTAATTCTATAGCAGCAGCAGCTTTTATACAACTTGAAAAAGTCCCGCCAACAGCTTCACAGACTAAAACTGTTAGAGCAGGTCTTAACATTTTACCACCAGCTTCTGTAAGATAAATTGAAGCTTCACGAAGATCTTCTGGCCCTATATTTGAAAGAGTATTTCCTATTTCTTTATGAATATCTTTAGAATATTGTCCTAATACTTTACCTACATCTTCATTAATATTTGACATGACTATCCCTCCTAATTATTAAACAAACTATAATTTTAGTTTTTAAATATAAACAACCTAAAATCCTTCATTAAACACTTGAGCTTGACCATTTCTTAAAATATGTACGTTGTTACCTATCCTATATCCTTCTTCTTCTGCTAATTCACCATATGCAGCTAACATTTCTAATTCCCCATGAGCAGGGATTATATGTTTTGGTTTAAGCATTCTAATAAAGTCTCTATGATCTTCCCTTCCAGCATGTCCAGATACATGAGCATTAGAGTATATTCTAGCACCACTTGAAATTAATCTTCTTTCCATCATATGCCGATTAGCTTTATTTGTAGGATTTGGAATAATTGGAGCAGAAATTATGACATTATCTCCAGGCCTTACAGTAAAAGGAGTTCTACCACTTGCTATTCTTGGAAGTAAAGCATCAGGTTCACCTTGATGTCCAGTAGTAACAAGTAAATATTCTTCCCTATTATCTTCAGCCTTATTAAGTGCTTTTGTAACTGCCTTTGGACTTCCATAAACACTAGCATTATCAGGTAAATCTAATATT
Source organism: Bacteroidota bacterium (assembly GCA_029974985.1). Taxonomy (GTDB): domain Bacteria; phylum Bacteroidota; class Ignavibacteria; order Kapaibacteriales; family UBA2268; genus JANJTB01. The sequence continues at coordinate 1,889 of JARKQC010000092.1, forward strand.
CCAAAATTTTCAGCAATACCACAGTATCTTTCCATAGACCTACCTAAAAAGAAAATATGTCTATCACTAGTTTTAGCAATATCAGCTATAGCTTGAACTCTCTCAACATGAGATGAAAAAGTAGTTACAATCATTCCAGTTTTTTCTTTTAGAGGTTGCTTCATCAAATCCTCTAAAATAAT
>JARKQC010000157.1 GCA_029974985.1 Bacteroidota bacterium
AGTACCCAGTAGTTGGATTGAAGAAATTATTAAATATAGAATGCAAATGTGAAAAAATAGGAGAGATATAAATGGAAAATGATATTAATTTAATTGAAAAATTAAAGAAAGACTTAGAGTACTACAATAAAAACAGTTGCCCTCAGTTAGTAATAACTGATAAAGAAGGTAATAATATTTTTGAATTCCAGATAGGTATACGAGAATGTGGTAGAGATTCAAAAATAATTAGTGTGTTTGATACAGAGGATAGATACAAAGATATGAATAAAAATTTAACAATAGGAGAATGATTAACATGGCATGGGAAACAGCATACATAGAAGAAACAGAAGAAAATAATGAAAAAGAATACAGTTACTGGAATCCTGAAGAAGGAGAAACCTTACAAGGAATAGTAACACAAATATTAGAAGGAATCTATGGTAAAAAAGTATTAGAAATACAAACAGAAGAAGGGACATTATATAGGACAGCCGAAGCAGGGGGGTTGAATTGGCAAATAAACAAAATGAAAATAGAAATAGGTGACATTGTAAACATTGCATACAACGGATTAAAAGACATAGGGAAACTTGATGAATACGGTGACCCTATTTTTGCACATGATTATAAATTAATGAAATGGGAGGAAGAATAATGGGAGTTCCAGCACCAATTAAAAATAAAAATGCAATAAGTAAACAATTAAAAGACAAAGATGTTAAAGACATAGTAAACCATATAAATGGTGATTTCTTTAATGTTGGTGGAGGTAAAAGAATACCTGATAGCAGAGTAGTTCAATCATTAGCAAATCAAGCTAAAATAAAGACAGAAACTATTCATATTAAACAAGATAACAAAGAGGCAACAGTAACAGTAAGAGCAACTGCTCCAAATGGTGCAAGTATTGATGCATCAGTAACCCATAATTTTGAAGTTGTAATGCAAGATAAAATTATGAGTATGTTATCTAGTAATCAACCAAGTAAACTTTTCATTGATATTAATAATCCATTTATTATGGATAATAGTGGGAATATCACTCCTAATCTTACTTTAATTGGTCAGAAAAAGATTGTTAAAGATATGATACAATTTAAAAAATTTGCGGTTCGTGATGCTGAAACAAAGGCAGATAATAGAGCTCAAAAGAAAATATTAAACCAAGAATGGAGAGAGGAGGATGAAATTAAATCCGAAAAAGAAGAGGTTGAAATGGTTAATAAAGGCAAGAAAGTAACTACTGAACCAGTTAAAAATAAACAACCTACAAATCCTGAACCTCCTAAAAAGGATAATCCTATTAATGTAGAATACACTAAAAAACAGTCTAAGAAAGAACAAGTAGAAGATATGGTCGCGAGTGAATGGTTAGAGAAAATCAGAGAAGACCTTAAATCTAAGGGTAAAACAGCGGATAAAACATTGATTGAGGCTAAGTGTAATGGTCTTCTTAATAGTGATGAGTCTTTTGATGAAAGTATGAAACAGAGGGTTTTAGCACTTATATAACCCTATTTTTTCCTTTTTTATTAAACAATACGGAGGTGAAACAGTCTTGACTAATACAATACCAGAACAAAAAATAGGAATATTTAACTATGAATTATCAGTAGAAAAAAAAGGCAGAAAAAAATACTACTATCAACTAACAGAGGACAGTAAAAAACTATTTGGACACACACATGACAAAAGACCAATGGAACTAAACGAAACAAGCCAAATAGTCCGCAGAATACTAACCACATTAAGTGGGAACATAACAGTACAATCCGAAGAGGGAATACAAGGACTTGTCAGTGATGAGCAAATAAAAAACAAAATTATGCAATCATTAACACATATAGACCAAGCATTAGAAGGATATGAGTTAAACCGTGAAAGCATTGAGCAAAAACAAATAGAAGAAGAAAGAGAAAAATACCTTGGAGAAATAACCAAACAAGCTGATGAGTTCCAAGATTTCCTAATAATAAATGACATATCATTAAACACTTTTTTATGGTATATATGTGAATGGTTAGCAGGTGGAGAATCTAAAAATAGTATGATAGGGTTAATATGTCATCTTAGCACTTACTTTAAAATTAAACCTGTATGGTTTCTTAGTCTTGGGAAAGCTGGGGAGGGTAAGAGTGTTATTGATAATAATTCTCAAGTTATGATGCCTAATAATGCAGTTATGAATGGTCGTATAAGTGAAAAAGCCATATATCGTAAAACAATGGAATTAGGGGATAATTATGTTGATGGTAAAATATTAACTATGAAAGACCTTGGAGGTAACAGGGATATAGATAAATGGATGGATACAATTGACAGGTACAAAGAATTATCAACAGAAGGAATAACAGAGTTTGAAATAGTGAGTGATACACCAGATGAACTCACAGGGGAAAGGAAAACACGATTTTTCACTGTGGAAGGTTATCCTAGTGTTTGTTTAACTAGTGTTAATACTGAATCATTTGACGACCAAATAATGAGGAGAGGGGTTAATGTTTCTCCAGAAGCAACAGACCAACAGGTTAAGAAGTTTTATCATTTTAACAAGGGTTTGATTAAGGAGGAGCGAAAACGTATTCTTGAAAAAGAATTAGGATTGTTCCATGCTTATGTGGAGTATATTTATGAGGAATATCATGATATAGAGATAATTAATCCGTATTGGACTTGCTTGGAAAGATGGTTTAAGGATAGTGAGTATTATAAAAGTAGTCTTAGTTTATATCCTAGTCTTGTTGAGGCGGTTACTTTGTTGCATTATCATGACCGTGAAACTATTCCTTTTAATGATAAAGAGTATCTTGTTTCTACTAGGTTTGATAATAAACTTATAGCTGATTTGTTTAATCCTAGTCAAGGTATGAGTGAAAGTAGTAGTAGGGTTTTTAATTTGTTATTGAAATGGTATAAACCTTTTAGTTATGATGAGCTTGAAGCATATAAGATAGGGGATATTACTCTTCGTGATGCTGACACTTTTTTTACAGTTGGTGAAGTGAAACATAAAACTGGTAGGATTAAAGCTCTTAGTGGTTTACCAATTGGTGAAATTATAAACACTTTACAAAATAATGGTTTGATTGAAGCTGTTGATAAAGTTAATAGAGGTAATAAAAATATTTATGTTTTATCTGAATTTGAATCACTTGAAAGTAGTAATATTATTTTTGATGATGATATTATTAATGATTATCTTGAGGACATTGAGTACATGTATGGTATACCTCCCAGCATGGTTTCAAAAGTCATTATTCATGAAAATACGAATAAGACTTCTAATAACTCTATTGGTGATTTAAAGCTTCCTCCATGGTTTTCTCCAAGTCCCATGGTGGCCGCAAGAGGCCAGCCTTTATATACTAAAGAGGCCGCAAGAGGCCATTTTGATGATTTTATCTACCGCCCTAGGCCGCCTTTAAGGCCGCAAGAGGCCACTAAAAATAATATTATTGAGGAGGTTTAAAACATGAAACAACCTCCCTGCATACCATTATTCATAAAACAAACTAGTGAAGGCAATCGTAATCATAATTTATTCCAAGCAATAAACCACCTAAGAAGATTCAACAATAAAACAACTAATGAACAATTAAACAAACAAGCATTAATCCTAAACAAGCATTTAAACCAACCACTACCAAAAAAAGAGATAGAAACACTAGTCCAACATGTAACCAAAACACAATATAAATCAAGTTGTAAAAAATTTAAAAATTATTGTCAAAAATGCAATATTGGTTCTAATAAGAAACCATTTAAGGAATACAAAAAAGGTTACTGGAAAACAATTAGGAAAAATAACACTATAATAAAAAAACTAACTAATGGTGTTGAAACTTATCCATGGGATATTGAAGACACCACATTAATGAATGAAACACAGAAAAAAGATGTATTAGAATTAAGGGAACAAAAAGGCATGAATCCTATCATTGATACTGTTTTGAAACTTAGAGGTATTAAGATAGGTGATGAAGCTTTAAAAGAATATAAAGAATATTTGAGGAGTTGAAACAAGCATGTTTAAATTAGAATTAGAAAATCCAATAGGATTAAAAAATGCATTTAAAACAATAGGAAAAATTGTAGATGAAACAAAAATAAGTATGAACAATAAAGGATTAACCCTAAAAGCATTA
>JARKQC010000145.1 GCA_029974985.1 Bacteroidota bacterium
CTTATCTATAACGAACATTAATTTATTAATTTCTTTATTTCAACTTTTTAATTATTTTAAATTTTAATATTATATTTGTAAATTTGTATAATCATTTCTCGAATTCCATAATTTTAAATATAGTGTTAAACATACTTCCAAATGTTTTTTATTGTAAATTTAATGAAATTTCATACATTTTGATAAAGAAGGAGATATAATGGTTAATGAGGGATTTGTTAATGAAACAGAAATTATAAATCATTTGAATTGTAAAAAATTCAAAGATATTAATGATAATATGAAAAATTTGATAAGAAATGTTTTTAAAAAAGAAATAAATCTTAATGACGAACTTTTTTGTGAAAAGAAGGCAGGGCATAATAAGTCAGATATTATTATAGAAATTAATAATGAATCTCATAGTATCAGTGTTAAGAGAGGTGGAGGAAATAGTGTTCATCAAGAACCTGTAGAAGAATTTATTCATTTTTTAGAAGAAGAATTTAGTGCAACACAAAATATTTCTGATGATTTACGATTTTTTGTTTGGGGAGATAATACTCTTGATGGAACTGGTGATTTAGAAAATAGAATGAAAGCAAGCGAAATAAAAAAAATTTATCCAGAAAAAATGAACAATATTAGAGAATTTTTTAATATAAACAAAAGAAATTTGATAGATAGATTTTTAATAAAAGGCCCCAAAAGCAATAATAATCCTGATTTTTTATATCATGGAACTCTAGAAGAAGGTATTGCACTACCATCAAAAATTGTTTTAGATTGGGCTTCAAATGAAGAAAACCTTTCAAGTAGGGCTGCTTTACCAATTGGATGTTTAACACTACAAACTTGGAATAGAAATCTCAAAAATAAGCCTGATTTAGAACCAAGAAGGAAAGATATTCAAATTAAATGGGGATCAATGAAGAATGATTTTGAAAAAATGAGGGATGAAATTAATGAGAAATAAAGGAACTCTTGAAGGGAATTTAGAAGAAATAAAATTTGTTAAACTTTTAAACATGAAAAAAGACTTATTATTATGGAAAATATTGAATTTAAACCCTAAAAATCATCATGCTATCCATGTCACATCTAATCATTTTGGTAAATTAAGTCAACAAAAAGTAATGCCTAAAGCAGATGCTTTTATAGCAAAAGGAAAAGTTAGTGAAGATATAATAAAAAATAAAGATTATTACTTAATTGAATCTGACTTAAAAGATTTGAATCTTGAAAGTGTTGATTTTAGTGGAATTTCTATTAAAAGACCAGATTCTAGGAATTATCAAATATTAAAATTAACTCCTGATTCTTTTAAAAAATTATTTGGGAGTTACGAGTTAGGTGCTGGAGCTTCATTATATTCTAATAAAAAGAGTGATTTTAACAAAAATTACGATGTTATAATGGGTTGGAAGACAAATAAAGAAGATTTTATAGATTTTTTTAAGAAAAAAGATAATTTGGATATTTTAAAAGATGATAATTTTTGCTTTGAAGATGCAAAAATAATTAAAAAATATTCAACTAAACAAATATCAAGTATAATTAAAAATGATAAAAAAATATCTAAATTTGTATTTCAGGGTATAGGCAATTTCGATGAACCTTTTACAACATATTTCTTATATGAAAATGGGGAACTTCTTGATTCGTGTTACATTCCTTTTTCAGTTACAACTGGTTCGGGAAGAAGTAGGGGTGATTATACAATAGTATTGAAACCTAAAACTGTTCATAGATAGTATTTATCATTTTTTCACCAATACTTCTAATTATTGGTACAGTTACACTATTCCCTACTTGTTTATAACTTTGGGAATAATTTTCTTTGATTTTGTATGCATCGGGAAATCCTTGAAGTTTCAAACATTCTCTTACAGTTAACTTTCTTTTTTCATTTACAAGAACTGGGACATTATTCCCTCCAGTTCCCATTTTCGCTGTTAAACAAGGACTAATTCCATCATTTCTAAAAGAACATCGAGATGGTCTGATTTCAGTTGCAAAAATAGGATAATCTTTATTAATTTTTTTTTTCACTTTAAGATTAGTGTAATGTTTTTCTAGGTGTTTATTTGCAGTTTCAGTTATTTGAAAACCTTCAGGATCCTTTTCTAAAAAGTCATATGCATTAACTCTTTCTTTTTTTGGTAGTGGAAATTTAAACCCATTAATTTGCCCTAAAAAACCTACAATATATATCCGTTCTCTATTTTGAGGAATTCCAAAGTCTTTTGAATTTATTATTTCATAAAATATGTTATAACCTAAATTTTTCAATGATTTTTTAATTATATTAAAAGTCTTACCTTTATCATGATTTACAAGTCCTCTTACATTTTCTAATATAAATGCTTTTGGCAATTTATCTTTTAATATTCTTTCAACTTCAAAAAAGAGTGTTCCTCTAGTGTCGCAGAAACCTTTTCTATATCCACCTATACTAAAAGATTGGCATGGAAAACCACCACACAAAATATCATGGTCGGGTATATCTTCAGTAGAAATTTTAGTTATATCTCCTTGAGGATATTCATTAAAATTTAAAAAATAAGTTTCATTTGCCCATTTATCAATATCAGAGCTAAAAATACATTTTCCTCCTAATGATTCGAATGCCAATCTAAATCCTCCTATTCCTGAAAAAAGGTCAATGAAATTAAACTTTATATTTTCATTTAACATTGGCTCTTCTTTTTCATTGAAATAGTTTAAATCAATCTGGAGTTCTTTGCTTTTAAAATTCATTTTATCAATATTTATTATTTATTTTAATTAAATAAATTGCTTTGATATTCAATTTTTTGTTTTTTGCCATCTATTCTATCAATTATTTGTTTTCCAATTGCAAATCCTAGTAAAGGGGGGACAGCATTAGCTAATTGTTGTTGTTGGTCAGACCTATTTCCTTTAATAACAAAAGAATCGGGAAATGATTGTAACCTTCCAGCTTCTCTTGCAGTAATCACTCTATCGTGTTCATAATGTATTATCATTGATTTAGTAGCATGTTTAATTGTTATCGCTGGTTTATTTGGATGCAATCTTCTATAATTATTACTATGATTTCCTCCAACATTGTAAATTTCTGGGGGGATATCTTTCCAATTGCCTCCAGGAGGCACATTCTCAATTCTTCTTATAACATCTTTATTATGTCGCATGGCTTCATGGTTATGTATGATTCCATCATGATTATTAGCCATAAAATTTTGAAATTTATTTTCAGGAGCTAAATATTTGTCTTCATTAGTATTGGGAATATTACTCAAAGCATCACTAACAGAAAATTTTTTAGATTTTTTATTTGGAAAACCAACTTTACCAATTTTAGAACCAATGAAAAAAACCCTTTTTCTAGATTGAGGTACATAATAATCACTTGCATCTAAAATTTGATTTTCTACTTCATATCCTTGTTTTTCTAATTCTGATATAATAATTTCCTTGACTTCTAATCCTTCAGGAGTTTTCATTGACATTAATCCAACGACATTTTCAATTACTACTATTTTTGGATTTACATTTTTAACTGCTCTTAAAACTTCTCTAAAAAGATTATTTCTATCATCATTAATATTTCTTGTTCCACACATTGAAAATCCTTGACAAGGAGGTCCTGCTATGATAACATCAGTTTCTTTATATTGTTTAAAGAATTCATCGCTTACTTCTCGAATATCTTCATTAATAACTTTAGTATTGTCATGATTTGCTTCGAATGTGTTTAAAGCCACTTCCCAATTATCAATTCCTAAAACAACTTTGAATCCTGCCATTTCGAATCCTTTGCTGAATCCTCCAATTCCACAAAATAAATCAATTACTGTTGGTTTTTTTTCCATTAATTCACCTTTTTATATAATAATCTATATAAATCGTATTTTTATCTTATAATTATTAAATTTGGTAACTTATTTAAATAAATTATCTATAGGTTAGTTATAATATTTATTTTATCTAATTATATAATTTTATTTTTTCATGATTGAAATGTAATTTTCAACAATACAATATAGAATAAATATTTTTTTGAATTGGAAAGAAATAAAATGGGATAATTTATCCTAGATGGTATATGTATTTATTAATACAATTTATAATCGTCTACCAATTAATAATTTTGTTTCATATGATTATCTTAATTTATTCTTAATATTATATTTAATTAATCTAAAAGCATATGAAAAGTAATAATTTATTAATAAAAATTTTCTAATTTACAGATTATATATTAAAATTTCTTTATATTTTACTATAACGAAATAATAATTAATTTTTGTAATGATTTTCAATATATTATTCTTTCTTCATTTTTTTATTTAGTAATTTGCTAATCTTTTTTTTCTTTTGTTATATTGGGGCTTACTCTTAAGTTTTTTTATTATTTAAAGCCTTTCCGTAAGTTTTTATACGAGTAGAATGAATATAATATTATGATTTCAAATGATATTAAACTTAAGCAGATGTTTTTGAGAAAAAACTTGTCTGAGTCTAGGGAACATCATTATGTAAAGACTTTAACTGAAGTGTATGAGATTACTGGTAAAACTCCGTCTGAACTTATTGTTGAAGCTAAAGAAGAAGAACAACCATACTTAGTTAATAATGTGCCTCGTATTAGGGATATTGATGATAGGAAAATTACTTCTTATCTTTATAATTATTATGAATCTTTATTGAAGAAGAATATTATTGATTCTACTATTAATTATAAATTGGGTTGTCTGAGAGCTTTTTATCGTGAATATAATATAACTTTGCCTCGTCCGATTGAAATTAACATTCCTCCTAAGATTATCAGGGAGGGAGATATACCGAACCTAGAAGATATCCGATTAGCTGTTGATAATTCTTCAATAAGAAATAAAGCTATACTATTACTTATGGCTTCAAGTGGGGTAAGGAGTAGTGATATGAGGAACTTTAAGATTTCTGATTTTACTAATGCTACTATTGATTATCATAATGGGAATAGTATAGAGGATTTGTTAGATGGAAAGTATAAGAATGTTATTCCTTGTTGGGATTTTGTACCCATTAAAACGAAGAAAACTAATAATATCTG
>JARKQC010000152.1 GCA_029974985.1 Bacteroidota bacterium
CTTTCTCTGCTTAAAAATTTAAAGCGAATTAACTTGACATAACCAATTTATTACCAAAAAACGGCCTCTTTCTCCAAAAAAACATCTAATATTTGATTATTATTAACAATCATCGGACACATACCCTGCAATGTGGGTTAAGAAAACTACCCTGATTTAGATACCCTATACTCGTAAAGTATGAAATAATATTATTGCCGCCTGTAGCACTTATGATATGCTGGGTAGCGGGAGCAGTTGTACGCATGACTGCTTTTTCCCAGTTTGTAGAAAGATTCGTTCCGTTTCGGTAAGATTCTATTTCTTCTGCAGAATATCGAGGTACTACGTTACTGTTATCAACATTGTGTTTCAACTTCTCATTATAGAGCATCATCCAATCTGCAGCGTCAACCAAATCTGGGTAATTAGAAGGTTTTTGCCAACTCATATATCCCGAATAATTGATATTTGGCAGACCTGTTTTATCTCCTTTTTTTGTGGTAATTATGATAACACCATTTGCAGCACGAGAACCATAAACGGCCCCTGACGCATCTTTAATTACAGATATATTCTCAATATCTTCAGGGTTTAAACGTGATATGTTATTCCGAGGAACCCCGTCAATAACTACGAGCGGTGATCCAAATCCTCGGATGTCCATATAGGTATTGTATTGTCCTGGCTCGCTTGAATTTTGTGCGATACGAAGTCCCGCAATTTTACCTGCAAGCATATTTTGTAAGTTTTCGTTTTTAGTAGATACAATTTCCTTATTCGTAACTGCAGATACAGCACCTGTGAGTGATGCTTTCTTTTGCATTCCATAGCCAACGACTACAACTTCTTCTAGTGCTTCCGTTTCTTCTTTGAGAATGACATTTATTGACGATCTGCCATTTATCTCTACAACCTGCGTTTGCATTCCGACATAAGAAACTTCCAATTTTGCATTAGGGGGAACATTACTAATGGAAAATTTTCCGTTAATATCCGTCACGCTCCCTTGACTTGTACCTTGTACTCGAATTGATACTCCGATTAAAGGTTCATCATTACTATCCGTAACAATACCTGTTACAGTAATATTCTGAGCATAGATAACAGTAAAAGACAATATTCCTACAACAATGAGTAGTAGTCTTTTACTAAAACATGATAAAGCGTTTTTTTTCATTCTTTTAAACATTTAAATATTTTCTATCAAATATCGAATAACCTTTTTTGATCTTTATTTCCTATTTACAACTGAAGTTTTTAAATTTGAAGAAGGTAAGGTGAATCTCTTGTTTTTCTAATTTCTTTCATGTCATTGTTTTTTCAATTATTTTCGATTTTTCTTATTAAGTCAAAATCATACAATAAAACCGTTTGAATATCAATTTATTAACGAATATAATTTCATAATTTGATCACAATTTTCAAATTTATAGGTGCGTATGAAATATGCAGTATTTACTTATAATTAATTATTTTATGAGATTTATCCCGCTAATGTAGATACATTATGCTCATTTAAGCAACATTATTTTTTGCAATATGTATAAACATATTAATTGATTGTGCAAATATATATATATATAATTTTTCCCAATGCATTTTTTGATGTATTTTTTGTGTTAAAGATTTGTAAAAATATATAAATTGCTTTCGATTAATGTAATCCTTCAGCAGATATTATTAATAATCAAATGATTATGATTAAACAAAAATGTTACTTTTCTTTACATTAGTGGTATTAGGAAGGGATTTACCTTTTCCACGAAAAGGAGAAGGTCATGTTTTCAGGTATTATTTGTTTTGACTGTCCGTCAATCAACTATTATTTTAAGGCTTTCGGTGAAAAATAGGACCAATTTTTCGAGTAATTATGAATTATGAAATTGTCTTTATATTTCTTACACATTCAATTTTATAACTGAAAGAATCGGATCTATACCAACCTATATTATATTCAATAGGAACATCGTTTATATCTCTAACATATCTTTTTCGAATCAAAATAGGATCACCTATTTCAATTTCTAATTTCGAAGCTATAAAATCATTTGCGCCGGCTGCCTTGATTTCTTCATGGGATGTTTTTACGATTATATTAAAATCGTTTTCCAAAATTTCATAGAGTGGGCGATTAAAATTTTCGGATCCGGTTAGCGGAATTTTAGGATTAAATTCGGAGCAAAAATAAACAAAAGGAAAATTTTCCTTTCCTCTTAATCTTTCTAACCGAAAAATTTTAATATCATCCTCCATTTTAAAGAAATTTTTTGCTTCTTCACTCGGTTTTTGTCGACTTATATGCAATTCAAAATTTTCAACTTGTATTCCCAATACTTTCATTTCTTGAGAAAAACTCAACCAGTTATTCGCTTCGCTATATATATTTTTTTCGGCAACGCGTGTGCCTACTCCTTTTTTTCTAATCAGTAAACCTTCTGAAACAAGCTTATTTATAGCCTGTCGTAACGTATTTCTGGATATCTTTAATTGTTCAGCCAATTCAATTTCATTTGGAAGCATTTTCCCCGCTTTATATTCATCGGATGAAATTAAATCCCTGAGGAATGATTCAGCTTGCTTATGCAAAGGAATACGATTATTATGATCAATCATAGCATTCAATTTTGTACAAAGTAAAACATTTTTCCAAATTACACAAAAAATTTGTCTGGAATTATATTTTATGTATATTTGCGGACTCATATGTTCATACATATAAAGATAATGTTTTTACAATAACAAATTATATTATATAATGAAAAGTACATACGACAAATTTCCATCAATTTCAATCGATAATGGAATGATAATCCAAGGATGGGAGAACATAATTTCAACTATTGAAAAGAAAATAAATAATTCATGTAAAATAATAACAATAGAATGTTATTCGGGTGTATATTATGAAGAACTCAAATCACATTTTAAAAAAATAAAAAATTCTTTATTCATCGATACTCTTCTGCTCTTTAAAACTGAAAAGAGCATAAAATCCATGACAAAACCATTTATAACCAACGATATACTTTTCGGGTATTATACCAATCTCTCCATCGAAAATTATTTTAATAAAGAGAAAGTCAAAAATGAACGAAAAAAAATAGATATAACAAAAGGTACGGTCATAATTTTTGGATATGGAGCTCAATACATCAAAAAGGGAGACCTCATTATTTATGCAGATATGCCAAGATGGGAAATACAAAAAAGAATGCGCAAAAAAGAAGTAACAGGATTGGGCGTAAATAACAAAGACGAAGAGTTTTCTTTACAATATAAACGTGGACTGTTTAACGATTGGAGAGTATTAGATCGACATAAAAAGCAGATATATGAAGAGGTGGATTTTTGGATTGATAGTGTTTCAAAAGAAAATCCCAAAATGATAGATAAATCAACTTTTTTCAAGGGAATGGAAAAAGCATCCCAATCTCCTTTTAGAGTTGTACCTTTTTTTGATCCTGCACCTTGGGGCGGTCAATGGATGAAAGCTGTTTTCGATCTCGACAACAATATTTCAAATTTTGGATGGTGTTTTGATTGCGTTCCTGAAGAAAATAGTTTGCTATTAAAGATAAACGATATTCTTTTTGAAATGCCATCGATTAATTTGGTTTATCTAAAAAGTAAGGATCTTCTGGGTGAACCGGTAGAAGCCAGATTTGGGAAAGAATTTCCCATTCGTTTCGATTTTCTGGACACGATGGAAGGAGGAAATCTAAGTTTGCAGGTCCATCCAACCTTCGAATTTGCTCGCGAAAATTTCGGATTAACATATACTCAAGATGAAAGTTATTATATCATCGATGCCAAAGATGATGCTTGTGTATATTTAGGAATCATAACGGGGACGAATAAAAACAGTATGCTTGAAGAATTGAAAAAAGCAAATGAATATCCCGGAATCGATTTTGACGCAGAAAAATATGTAAATAAAATTCCGGCAAAGAAACACGATCATTTTTTGATCCCTGCAGGCTCAATTCATTGTTCAGGAAAAAATGCCGTAGTTCTGGAAATAAGTACTACTCCTAATCTTTTCACTTTTAAATTATGGGATTGGCAAAGATTGGGACTCGATGGGAAACCCAGGCCAATAAATATTGAAAGGGGAGAAAAAGTAATCCAATGGAATAGAAATAGTGAATATGTTGAAAATGAACTAACAAACAAATTTGAAATTATAGATCAAGGCGATGGTTGGATAGAAGAAAAAACAGGGTTACACAAAACGCAATTCATAGAAACAAGAAGGCACACATTTACTAAACCAGTTCTTCATTCAACACATGAATCAGTTAATGTCTTCAACCTGGTAGATGGGGAAGAGATCATTATAGAAAGTTTAAATGGCGAATTTGAACCTTTAATTGTTCATTATGCCGAAACATTTATTATTCCTGCTTGTATAAATCAATATATCATTAGACCTCATGGAAATTCATGCAACAATAAATGCATAACGATAAAAGCTTTCGTACGACATTAATAATAATTCGAGAAATGAAAACAAAAAAATCAAAATCCGATTGGTTATCGATCATTGCTGTTTTTTTCGGTTTTTTTATTATGGGATTTGTGGATATTGTGGGTATTGCTACAAATTTCATAAAGAATGATTTCAATCTATCGAGTACGTTAGCCAATGTCATACCCATGATGACTTTTTTATGGTTTGCTGTATTCTCCATACCTGTAGGAATACTTATGGGTAAAATCGGAAGAAAGCAAACAGTTTTATTATCGTTAACTCTTACTACGGGAGCTATGCTTATTCCTTATATTTTTTACGATTATATCATGGTATTAATTGCTTTTGGCTTGTTAGGAGTAAGTAACACTATTTTGCAAGTCTCACTTAACCCTTTGGTCGCCTCTCTTTTTGAAAAAGAAAAAACGGCAAGTATACTTACCCTGGGCCAATTCATAAAGGCAATTTCTTCCTTCCTTGGTCCGATTATCGTTGGATTTGCGGCAAGTTATTTTGGTAATTGGAAATTGATATTTATGATTTACTCTTTAATGGCATTTCTTTCAACTCTATTACTATTTTTTTCAGAAACAAATGAAAAGGGCTTCGAAAATTCCCCTACAAATTTTCATAATGTCATAAATCTATTAGGTGACAAATATATTTTATATTGCTTTTTTTGCATTTTACTTATCGTGGGAATCGATGTAGGGATCAATACCAATGTTCCTGAATTACTAATGAAAAGAACCTCATTAGAATTAAACAAGGCCGGATTGGGGATAAGCATTTATTTTGCAGCACGTATTATCGGAACTTTTTTCGGAGCTTTTTTGCTGCTTAAAATTTCTCCGTTGAATTATTTGAAAATATCGTTGCTAATTGCAATGGCAGCGTTTTTTCTACTCATGTTTATATCGAATTTATGGATACTTTTGGCATTAATTTTCATAATCGGATTCACCTGCGCCAATGTTTTTTCTATTATTTTTTCATATGCTTTAAAAGAGAGTCCAACTCGGTCAAATGAAGTTTCCGCCTTAATGATTATGGGAGTTTCGGGAGGCGCCATTATTTTACCTTTGCAAGGAATAATCAATGATCATTTTGGATTTTTTATATCCTTATCCCTATTGTTTATTTGTTTGGTATTAATTTTTATCTTAACTTTAAAATTAAATAAAAATGTTCAATAATAACAACAGAATAGTACTCACACTCGATGCAGGTGGAACCAATTTTGTATTTTCTGCTATACAGAATAATACGGAAATCGTTACTCCTCTTATTTTACCTGCTTATCCGGATAATCTTAAGAAATGTTTAGATTCTTTTGTCTCCGGTTTTAGCCAAATAAAAAAAAGAGTGAAATCGGCACCGGTTGCAATAAGTTTTGCATTTCCAGGTCCGGCAGATTATGAAAATGGCATCATAGGAGATCTTCCCAATTTCCCATCATTTAAGGGAGGAGTGGCCTTAGGCCCATTCTTGCAAGAAAAATTTGATATTCCGGTATTCATTAATAATGATGGAAATTTATTTGCATATGGTGAAGCATTATGCGGCATTTTACCTGAAATAAATAAACAGTTGGAAATAAAGGGGAATAAGAAACGATATACAAACTTGTTAGGGTTTACTTTCGGTACAGGCTTTGGGGGAGGAGTTGTTATAAATAACGATTTACTTTTAGGTGATAATGGATGTGGAGGCGATGTTTGGTCAATGGCTTATAAAAAAAATATTAATTTAATTGCAGAAGAAGGCGTTAGCATCAGAGCTATAATAAGAAAATATCATGAATTATCCGGCACAAATGAAAAATTGACGCCAAAAAATATATACGAAATTGCAGAAGGGAATGCACCGGGAAATAGAAAGGCTGCTATAAAGAGTTTCGAAGAACTTGGAGAAATAGCCGGATTTACAATAGCAGAATCGTTAAGTATAGTTGACGGAATAGTTGTTTTAGGAGGGGGAATTGCTAATGCTTATAAATATTTTCTGCCTTCATTAATAAAGGAAATGAATGACTTTCGATATACAAGGAATGGAGAACCGTATCCCCGATTGTCAATGAAAGTTTATAATTTGATGGATGAACAAGAAAAATTTGAATTCTTTAAAGAAGAAACTAAGACAATAAAAGTGCCGGAGTTCAATAAAACGGTAAATTATAATGTTACGAAGAAAACAGGAATAGCGATCACTAAGCTCGGCACCAGTAGAGCAATTGCATTAGGAGCATATAATTTTGCCCTGAGTATGTTAGACGAATGCAATAATTGAGCGTGTAAACTCCACCCATAAAGGAGTTTGTGCAATGTTATCATGTTTTTAAATAGGTCGAAAAAAAGAGAAAAAACATGACAAAAATGAAACGAAAAACTATTCGATACGGTAATTTGATATTCCGATGATATCCACCCAGTGATTCCGGTGATATCCACCCACTGGCTGAAACTATCAATTTGACAAAGTTATCTTTTTTTTCTTAAACTATCTCCTTTTAATTCGATTCTATGTGAAGTATGGATCATTCTATCCATAAATGCATCCGCGATTGTTTCATCCGTGAACAGGTCGAACCAGTTAGCCGGAGGTAGCTGACTGGCTATGATGGTCGCCTTCCTGGCATGCCTGTCCTCGATTAATTCCATAAAATCCAGCTGCTGCTGATTGTCCATCGAACCAATACCAAAATCATCGAATATCAATAAATCTGTTTTGGCCAGTTTTTCAAACAACCGCATGACAACTCCTTCCACTCTGGCGACTTTAATTTTTGCCATCAGCTTTTGCATACCGAAGTAGGATACGCTAAATCCCTGTTTGCATGCCTGATAACCCAATGCCGAAGCTATAAAGCTTTTTCCGCATCCCGTGGCACCCGTAATCAGAATCGATTCCCCCTGACGAATATAGTTTCCTGTTGCCAGGTAAAGGATTTGTGACTTGTTCATCTCTCTGGAGGCACCGAAACTCAACTTCTCCAGGGTTGCCTGATATCGAAACGAAGCGTTTTTTACCAAACGGGTATAGCGGTTTGCTTCCCGCTGGTCCCGCTCTCCCTGGATGAGCAGTCGCAATCCATCCGCAAAAGAGAGTTCATGGATTTTTCTGCTCTCCTGCAATGTCTTCAACGTAGCGGCCATGCCCGACAGGCGTAGGGCTACAAGTTCTTGTTTAATCTGTTCCATTGTTTTGATATTTGTTTGATGAATGTATTTACGGGATATTATTCTTCGTAATATTGCTTACCTCTGATATTGATATGCCGTATATTCCTATTTTTCTTACCTTGATGCTTCCCTTCTTCCCCGTTAAGCATATACGCTTTAGTATCCATTACCCTTTTGATGGATTGATAGGTCAGAATATCGTTGTCCAGCGCATAGCGGCATACCCGCTCAAAAATTACCGGATCTGTCTTTCGTTGAAGGCTTAACAGT
>JARKQC010000164.1 GCA_029974985.1 Bacteroidota bacterium
TGCCGCCATTCATACCTGTTCAATTTTGCACTTGGGTGCAAAAGAACAAAATTCAAAAGGGCGACAAGGTTTTGATAAGTTAGCATGCTGTGCATAAAATAGATATGGAATATTTTAACAAATATTAATAGACACTAGTGATATGAATATTTAAAAGGAAATGATTGCGATGGAGTTTACATTGGTCCAAATCATTTTCAAACAATAGGAATTATGGTGATTGGCATTTCTTTTTTCCTGTTTCTAATCTATTATTACATTATCAACCATCCAAGATTAAATCGATGGTGGCATTGGTTATTCTTTCTATTATTAACCGGATTGATTAATCTATTTACTGGATTTGGGTATATCTATTCAAAACTTAATGAAGGTGTTATCCCTGCTTGTTTTACACATTCACAAGTTGAAACAGCTCAAGATGGCAGTATATATGGCGTCAATGGGACGGAAATACTTTTCAACTCCAATTGTTGGCAATTCGGTATTGCAAATTCAATAGTTGCGATAGGTTGCTTTATTGTTTTTTCTTTTGCTTTTAAATGGTGGAGTCGCAATTGTAAATATTCACCAATTTAATCAAGTGTTAATCTTTAAAACAAAATATTATGAGTAAACTATATATTTTCGGAATTGGCGGCACAGGTGCACGTGTGCTAAAATCACTCACAATGCTTTTGGCAGCGGGCGTTGAATGTGGTGCTGATACCATAGTCCCTATTATTATCGACCGTGATATGTCCAACAAAGATTTATCTCGTACAAAACTACTAATTGAAGATTATATCGAAGTCAATAAAATCGCTGAGACAAAAGGAAAAAATAAGTTTTTTAAAACCAAGATAGAATTATTGAATAATGAGCTTTGCTTACAATTAAAAGACAACACCCAAAAATTTAATGATTTTATTGGAAAAAGTACTATGAGCCGCGAAAATCAGGCTTTAGTCGAGATGCTTTTTTCTAATGAAACGTTAGAATTGGATATGACTGCAGGTTTTCAAGGCAACCCCAATATTGGCAGTGTAGTATTAAATCAATTTGACGATAATGATATATTTAATGCTTTTGCAACTGACTTCTCGAAAGGAGATAAAATTTTTATCATTAGTTCCATTTTCGGTGGAACGGGTGCGAGTGGTTTTCCTCTTTTACGTAAAATCCTACATACTCCTAATGTAAAAGGTGCTGACGGTCAAGACTTGCCAAATTGGGGTCTGGTAAATGAGGCTTTAATTGGCGCAATTTCTGTTTTACCTTATTTTGTAGTAGGTTCAGCGACGGATAATAGTCTGGTTAATTCTGACACATTCATTGATAAATCAAGAGCTGCATTGTCATATTACAAAACAGAAGACAAAAAAATAGATACTTTATACTACATAGCAGATAAACGTACAACAACATACGACCATCACAAAGGAGGCGACGAACAAAAAAATGATGCACATTTTGTGGAATTAGCTTCGGCTTTGGCAGTATTGGACTTTGTTAATCCTGAAAAAGAAAAAATCAACATACACAGAAATAATGATAAAAAAATTGAGCAGACTACTTATAAGGAATTTGGAATAAATTCTGATGCTACAGAAATCAATTTTAACGACCTGGTTGATGAGACTAAAAAGTTACTAATAAACCCTCTTTCTCGTTTCATGCTATTCCGAAATTATATGACTATGATATTTGATAAAGAGAGTAAATACCAACCATATGCGCATAAAAAATTCACTAGTGATTTCCGTAAAAACGAAACCATAAAGAAATTAGATACTGTGCAGGCACACTTTTATAATTGGTTGCAGGAAATGGAGAAACAAAGCCGAAAGTTCTCTCCTTTCAATCTTACTTCATCATGTGCATTTGACTTTGTAAAAGGAGACATTAGTATTAATAAATCACAAGATTTCATGTACCGAAATTGGGCAAGGGTTGATAATGAACTCAATTTTCAAATTGGAAAAACGGATAGGGCATTAAAAAATGAACAACGTTTTATTGAACTTTTTTACTGTACCACAGAAGAGTTAATCAATTATAAAAATTAAAAATCATGACAGACCAAAATAAAGATACCAATTTCGTTCTACGTTTACAAAACGAAAACAACGGACAACACGATTTGCAAAACACACTTAAACATTGGGATACTTCCCGAATGTTTGAGGATAAACAAATAAATGCAATTGAAAGTTCTAACAAAACTTCTCTTAATCAGCCTACCTCTATTCCATCTCCTTTTGCTCGAATTGCATTAGTAAAAACTGCATTTAGTGAAGTTGCTGAACATGATGATAAAGCCTTGGCTTCTTATCAAAAGATTGTTTCAGATAGTCTTGATGTCGCTGAAATTTTTTTCACGTTTGATAACTGGAAAAATAAAATTGAACTTATAAAATGGGATAGAAAAGAGGATTTAAAGAAACTAAAGTTGGGACATCTTCAACTTTACAAAACGCTAAAAACATTTTTAGAGAATGATGCTCAAGCATATAACTTCGATAAACTGAAGTGTATTTATATTTTAAAACACAAAAAAACCGGCAATATAATTGGTGCAACTTCACCATGCACTTTGTTTTTTAGTTCGGCAAATAATTTTGATGATGTTGATATACCTTTAAGTAATACTCATAAGGCATTCAAGGATATTAGACCTTTATATCAGCGAAGTTGGGATTTTCAAAAATACCTTTATGCATGGGTTGCTGCAAATAATGAAAATGTAAGCAATAATGGAAGAGCGGCAACTTCAATTTTTCAGGAATTTGCAAAATACCTCGAAAAACAAAAAATAAGAATTGGAAGAATTGAAGAGATTGATGATATAACTGAAAATGCCGCTAAGGTATTGCAGACATCATATAAAGAATTACGGGACTCCTGTGACGTGGAAGTTCTTGGTAAACCTCTTTATCAAAGCAAGGAGATTGGTATTGATAATCTAACTGCAAATGACATTTTGGAGGATATTATTATTCGGTTGCCGTATGAAATACAAAAGGAAAGTTTCTTTGATGGAAATGTTCAGGAAAACAGCAAGCAAACATATATACTTCCTATCAAAGAAAAATTCTTCGACTTTTACTCAATCAACGACTTATTTCGTTTTATAAAAATAAATCATTCAGGAGATGTTGTGGATGTTAAACTGAATACTGGTTCAACGGTATTTGAAAAACGTTACAAAGCCTCTGAAGGGAAAATTTTAAATCTCACTTTTGATTGTGCGATTTTTCCCAATGTTAAATTCGAAGTAAATCAGGATGCAATTTATCGGTTCGGCTTAGTTTGTGATTTTAATGAGAAAGATAAATACAAAGCCGAGTTTGTAAAAATAAATGCGATAATACCTGAATCAAATGTTCGTCATTCCATCCGGAATGAATCTCATAGCCACAACTACCAATTAAAAAACTATTCTCTTGAAGGCACAAACTTTGATTATATACGCTTATATTACAATGGGGTCAATGGAATTATTATTCCACTAATGAAATCAAATGCAGGTAATGAAGAGTTCACTTTTGCCGTAGATTTCGGAACTACAAATACGCACATTGAATATAAAATTGGCAACGGAGAGATAAAATCTTTTGAAATCACAAAAGGGCAAATTGACGAAAAACAAGTGCATTGGTTGCACGGCGGAGAAGACTATATTAAAGGAGTTTTTGAGGAAGAATATATTCCTGATTATACAGATGAAGAATTTAAACTTCCCATGCGTACTGCACTTTCATATGGAGAAAAAACCAATTGGCAAAATGTCTATCCATTCGAAAAGGCGAGTTTAGACGAACTTTATGAGAAGCGGTTAGGCTATCCATATAACAAAACAGAAACTGACCTAAAATGGTCTGACAACACACATAACCAAAAACAAGTAAAGGCTTACATTGAATCTTTAATGTTTCTACTGCGCAATAAAGTTATTATTGCGAATGGAAGTTTAAAAAGAACCAAAATTCGTTGGTTTTACCCTGTGAGTATGGAAAGAAACAGGTTCAATAATTTGAAAACTGTTTGGCACGATGCTTATAAAAAATATTTTGGTGGAGATGAAAGCAACATAATCTCAATTACAGAATCTGTAGCACCATTTGAGTATTATATTAAAGACCGAAATGCAAATAATTTAGTAACAATTGATATTGGTGGAGGAACAACTGATATCGTAATATCAACAACAGGTGCTGTCGATTATATTACTTCTTTCCGTTTTGCGGCAAATTCAGTATTTGGTGATGGTTACGCTGAAAATAATCGGATAAAGAACGGAATTATCAGACAATTCATAAATGAGATAAAAGCGGAATTACAAACTCAAATCAGGGCAAATGATGATTTGTTCCGAATTTTCGACGATATGAATGCAAATAAAAGTTCGGCAGATATTGCTTCATTTTTATTCTCATTAAAACAGAACAAGAAAGTCAGATTAGCAGGCGTAAATCTTGCGGAAAATGCTAATCTAAGTGCGAAGTTAATTGCAGACACTACACAAAAAATCACTTTTGTATTTTTCTATTCCGCTTTAATTTATCATTTGGCAAAACTTATGAAGGCCAAGAATTTAGAAATGCCCGACAAAATTGTGTTCAGTGGAAATGGTTCTCGTGTAATTCCATTCTTTACAAATGACAGGGAAATTCTAAAAGGCTTCACAAAATTAATATTCGAGAAAATATATGGACGAAAATATCATTCGAACAATTTGGATATTATCCTAAATGATGAAAATCCAAAAGAGGCAACTTGTAAAGGAGGTTTTTTTGCCGATAATCCTGATTCTTACAGTGAAATTTTAAAGAAAATTGTAGTACTGCACAGCAATGGCACCAATTCAATTATTCAAAGAAACAGTGAAAATCTTGACGAAGTTAAAAGGGCTGATATTTATGAAGCCATTGATGAAAAGTACATTGAACTAACCGTCGAAGAAACCAAAAAGTTTATACAGTTTGTTTTCGATTTACTACCGTTTTTCTCAAACGAGGGGTTTAAACTTAATAATACTTCGTTAGAAATTGCTAAAACAGTTTGCTTCCAGCGATTAGACATCTATGCAAAAAATGGGTGGCGACAAAAAAGGAATGAAATCAATGAAAATGAAAGCATTGAAGAAACCTTGTTTTTTTATCCATTAGTAGGGATGTTAAAAGAATTAAGTGATGCAATTTGTAATAAGAATTTAAAGGAATCAAGATAAAACAAGGATATGAAACAAATAATATTAATACTAAACTTCGTTTTACTGTGTAGTTTTTTGACAACTGCACAGAAAACAATTAGCAAAAAAGATTTTGAATCTTTGGTTGACTATTCAAATTGTAACTACATAATGGCGTTTATTGAAAAAAATGATTTTGAGAAACCATACTTTAATGATACCTACCTTAAAAAGGTTAAGCCAGAACTGGCTAAGGCTTCATTGGACAATTTTGAAACAATTCCAAATTATCAGAAAATTAGCGAATTATTATCCAATAATGAGCCTGCTTTGAAGCTTGCAGAAACGAATAATAGAAAGAAAGAAAAATTTGAGAATGCACAATCAGATGAAATGTTAATTCAAGCTTTAAAAGCGACCAAATGGAATAATATTGATTTAATTCCAACTGCCGAAATTGTTCTTAACACAATTTATAAGAAATTTAAAATTAACAGAGGCATTTCTGCTCAGGAAATAGTACAAGAACAAACAATCCAAACTTCCACGCAGGTCGAACAACTTCAAACAAAATTCGAAGAATTTCAGCAACAAAATGAAAATTTGAATAAGGACAAAACTATAGCTGAATTGCAAAAATCTTTTAAAAACTTCAAACTAATCGTTGTAGGTGTATTTATTCTACTGTTTGTTTTATTAATTGTTATCTTCTTCTATTTGAAAGAATATATTCGGAAATACAAAAAAAAGCAAGTATTAGATAGTAGCAGAACTGAAAAGAAGTTTGTTCCTGAAGTAGTTAAGCCTTACAATTTAACTGAAAAGGATATCAATATCATTACAAATAAAGTTCTGGAACAATATTTAAAGATTGAAAAAGAAAACCAACCAAAATCGACAATTAAAATAACAGAGCCGATTGAAACGCCAAAACCTGTTTCAAAATACTTAAAAGGAAAATCCGGTAAAATATTCAACCGAGCCGAGAATACACCAGATAATAGTTTTTTCAAGTTAACAAATGAGAACGATGATACTGCTCAATTTGAGTTTTTTGGCAACGAAGCTGAAGCATTAGCTAAAAGAATCTTTAGTGAGGATATTAGCATTATTATTTCAGGAAGTTATCAAAATGCATATTCAATAAAAACAATCAAACCTGGCAAGATTAAAAGAGTCGGCGAACAATGGGAAGTAATAGAGCCAATACAAATTAAACTAATCTGACCCCACTTATGCACTATTTTATAATCGCAATAATAATATCAGGAATTGTAATTTGGCAAATTCTGAGTTTCATAAGTAACAGGAAAAAACTTTTGACTTTTAAAAGTATTTTCCCTGACCTTCAAAGCCAATTCGAATTAGTTCAGGATGATACTACCAATTATGTTTTAGGCATTAAAACTCATCATAAAAATGACATCTTAGAAATAATAATATCTTCTTTGAATAAATATCTTATCAACAACAAAGGTGCTGTTAGCGATTTTCACCTTATGAAGGATATTGTTGACAGGAATTGTGATGCAAAAGAAGAAGAAATTCATACCCAAATTCCAGTCCCACTTTATTTGGGTTTGACAGGTACAATGTTAGGTATCTTAATTGGTGTTGGATTTTTAGTTTTTGGAGGCGGACTAAATAAATTATTAAATTCCAGCAATGGTTCAGGTGCTGCCGGAATAGAAACATTGCTTGGTGGCGTAGCGTTAGCAATGATTTCCAGTATTTTAGGAATTCTACTCACTACATTTGGCTCATATATTAGCCGGAATGCAAAAGCGAATGTTGAAAAGAATAAAAATACTTTTCTAAGCTGGATGCAAGCTGAATTATTACCTAACATATCCAATAATACTTCCAGCGCACTTGTAAGAATGACAAAAAACCTCTCAAACTTTAATAGCGCCTTTGCGGAAAATACCAAAGACCTAAGAGGTACTCTTTCAAAGGTCAATGACTCCTATAAAATTCAGGCAGATTTAATCCAAGCAATCAACAAATTAAGAATTGGAGATATTGCGACTGCTAATATTGAAGTTTATGATAAACTTAAAAACAGCACAAATGAGATTGGTGTATTTGCTCAGTTTTTACAAAAAACAAATGAGTATTTAAAAACTATCCAAGAGTTAAATCAAAAACTGGATAGTTATGAAAGAAGAACCCAGGTTATTGAGAACGCTGGTAACTTCTTTGCAAAAAACGAAAAATGGCTTGCTGAAAATTTTGATATTGCTAATCTCGAAGTTAAAGCAGCAATAGAAAGGTTTAAAGTTAATACTAGTGATTCTCTCAAAAAATTGCAGGAATCTCTCAATGAACAGATATTGAATCTTGATGGTGTGATGCGCCAGCAACAAGAAAAACTACAGGAAACGCTAACAATAACTACTGAGATTGTTTCTGAATCTTTTACTAAAACACAGCAAGCATTTGAGAATGCAATTTCAGACCAACAAAATGCTTTAAAAGAAAAACTTCAGGAAACTACGAAACTTGTTGAAGAACTTAAAAATCTAACTCATATTAAAGAAGGAATTAAGGATTTCAAAGAAGCCACAAACAAGCAAAACCAAAAAATTGAAGAACTGGCAAAAGAAATAAGGGCATTAGCAAAAGCCAAAATTGAGGGAGGTACAATTAAACAGGAGATTACGTTGCCAAAATGGATTAAAATATTAATTATCTCAGGAAGTAGTCTCTTTGCCGTCGCTTGTTTATTTTTTATTGTTCCTCTTCTCATTGAGTGGATAACAAACTTAATTAATTGGTTATTCTAATGCAGAAACAAAAAAAAGAATCCTATTTCTGGACAAGTTTTTCGGACTTGATGACAAGCTTGTTTTTTGTTATGCTCGTGCTATTTGTGTTGACAGTTGCTTTGTTGCATAATAAAATAAAAGCTACACAATCTCAACTGAATAAAATTGAAGAAATTGAAGAAGCCACAAACAAAATTGATACTACTTATTTTGAATATAGGAAAGAATACAAAAAACATATATTGAAAATACAGGCAAATTTTGAATCTGATAAATTCACTGAAAATGACATTGACGAAACGATAAAAGAAGAACTCGAAAAAGCAGGATATTCGATTAAAGATTCTATTGCCTCAATTACTAAACGATATTCAAATATTCAATATTTATTGATAATAGAAGGACAGGCATCAAAAGACAAAGCAAGTGATACTCACAACTATGAGTTAAGTTATAAGCGTGCTTTAACACTTAAAAGAATATGGGATAAGAAAGGGATTGACTTCGGAGATAATTGCGAAGTATTAATTTCAGGAAGTGGTACTGGAGGAACAATGAGGGAAGATGAAGAAAAATTAAATCAGCGTTTTCTAATTCACATCATACCTAAACCTGGTATCATTGAAGCAAGTAAACAAATCCAACCATGAGACTTAACTTTTGCATTTTAAGTATTTTAGTACTTGCATTTTCTGTTTCTTCCTGCGAAAGGAAATCAGGAAGGAAGAATTCCCAACATCAAATACAAAATAACCGCATTGAGCGTGAAAGGCCTTCAAGTTTAAATTCCAGTGGAAAAACAAGTATTAAAATGACAAAGCGAAGTGGCGTTTATTTTATTCCTTGCAAAATCAACGGCAGCGAAATGGAATTCATTTTTGATACAGGGTCATCTGATATTACAATGTCACTCACCGAGGGAGTGTAATTTAAACTCTGTCTGATAATTTTCTTTCATTCAAATTTAATTCATTTTCTGATTTTTCAATCGTAAAAGCTTTTTTGAACTGGATTTGAGTTCTGTCAGGGGCGGCTGAGGCACGAAGCCGTTTATATAC
>JARKQC010000193.1 GCA_029974985.1 Bacteroidota bacterium
TTACTTCGTAATATGACGCTATAACGAAGTAAATAATTCATATTTAACCACTTGGTCGGAGACCACTCCCTCTTACACTAAGCCTTATTATTTTTATAATATCCTCTAAAAACTCGGATTCCACCTTTAATTTCTATAATAAAGTCTCTTTTGGAGGGAGCATCTATTTCCCACATTAACTCATTGTTTATTATCCTAATTTTCAATTACACAATTTTTACAATACAAAACCCCTTAATTCAACTTTGAACCACATTCTGCACAAAATTCTGCTTCTTTACTTATATTTTGGTTTCCACATTTAGGGCAAAAAGCTACTGGCAGGTTACCCGTACCATTATTTAACATTAATTCTAATAACTCAATAATTCGATTATTTTGTTCAATCAAAATATCAGTTTTTATTGATTGAGAAGCAAGAAATCTGCCGTTAACTTTTTCTAATCTGGATACTCCATCAGTTATATATGCTTTGTATACTTTGTCAGCTAGTTTAGCTTCTCTTATATATTCTTCCCGCCTTTTTTCTATGAATTGTGTTTTTGCTGCTGTTTCTCTATAAAATGCATCTATTTCTTCAATACTTTTGCCATCTTTTGCCATCTTTTTTAGTGACTGTTTAAGAGGTCCTTTTATAGAACTATCCATTGGTCTTTTCATCAATTCAGAAATTCTCTGTTCTTCAGGAGTTTTTTCTTTAGTAGTTAATAATCCCATGTTATCCACTCACTATCAATTCTTTAGAAATTACTAATTAACAAACATATATTAGATTCATAGTCTCCCTAACCATTTATAAAAAAAAGAAGGGGTTAAAATGAGGAATATGTTGCTGTAACAACCCCATAATCTGCGCTAGTACTTTTACTTTGTTTCACAGATCCATCTTTAAGAATTTTAACTGTTAAAGTCCCACTTCCACCATCCATTTTTTGCATAACTGCAGAAACTATACTGGGACTACCACTAACAGAGATAGTTTTAGGTCCTGAACCTTGTACTGACTGTTGTCCTGTTTCATCACCATAAGAACCTTGCCATTCTCCTGCATAATCTACAACTATTTGTATACCTGTTGCGCTTGAACTTGGACTACTTGAAGATGAGCTGCTAGATGAACTACTTGATGCAGTATTAGCAGTAGGAGTAGATGTGGTATTGGTAGTTGGAGAAGTTGATGTAGTGGTTTTATCTGGGGATACCATTGCCCCAAATCCAACTACTGCAATAAGACCTATACAACAAAGACCTGCAATTATTATTACAGCTTTAGCTCCCGTACTTTGCTTGTTCCACTTGCTCATAAAACCTTCTTTTGATGTTTTTTCTGGTAATTCAGTACCACAATTTTGACAAAAACTAGAACTATCATCGTTTGTGGTTTTACAGTTTGGACACACTTTCACCATATTTTAACCTCCATAATTTTTATTTTTAATTAAATGATTTTAAATGATATAACCATCCATTTAATGGCTTTTAATAATATGGCAAGACCAATACCCCCAATTAATCCCGTTAATAATCTTAACCCATTATTACTCAATCTTAATCCTATTAACTGTGTAAAACCATCTAAAAATGACGGAATTAACATTATTATCGCGATAGAAATTAAATAAAAAGTATATTCTATGTAAACAAAGTAAGCTAAGATAAAATAGGAAAATGCACCTATATAGAATCCAGTGCACCTTGAACAAACAGGAAAATAATGACCCCTAATCTTAAAGGTTCTTTCAGGGATTCTGTGGCATATTAAATTTGAAAATTTAAATTCTTCAGTACTTAGATCGTGTTTCATAGGCCCCCGCCCAATTTTTATTTGATAACAATTTTCCAATCAAACAACAATATGCTGTTAGTATACTTAAATGTTACTTTTAGTTAATACTTACTATTTAAAATTAAATTAAATTAATTTTAATTACTTTAATTGGCTAATAAAGGTGATTTATCTTGTTATATGTTATTATCTGGTTTTTTAGACTAATTTAGATAGGATATATTATTGAGGATGTTTTAAAACAAGATAAGATCTATAGGAGTATTATTTCTATTAGAGATGACTCGAATTTTTTGAATATACTTGACTTACATAAAAGTTATATGCTCTTTAATCATTAAATATGTACGCCTATTATCATTTAAATTAATTTAAATAAATTAATATCATTTAATTTTTAAAATAAAGATCATTTAGCCTCTATGGCTAAAATATAAGGCTATAATGAAATAGGGCAAATCACCAAAGTTACCTAAAAATAGAGTGTTCTCCAATCAAAGCAAAAACAAATAAAATAAAAAAAAAGAAGCTCAATTCCATCAAATCAGGAATTTGAGCTCTAATCTACATCAAACTCTGCTCTTTTTTGCTGAAAATCAACGAGGATATCAGGATCATCACTAAGGCAAATACCGCAATTATGATGACATCCAGATATACCGGCAGCACTGACTGGTGCAGAATTATACCCCTCAGGGCATCCACCCCGTAGGTCAGGGGGTTGGCGTAAACTGCTACCTGTAACCAGCTGGGAAGTCCGGTTATAGGGAACAGTGCTCCACTGAGGAGGAATATGGGCATTACAATGAAGCTCATTATGAGGTTGAA
>JARKQC010000245.1 GCA_029974985.1 Bacteroidota bacterium
ATATGATGAAACAGTTATATCAAAAGATATCATAATAAAAGATAATGTATGGATTGGAAATAAGGTTACTATATTAGCTGGAGTTACCATTGGAGAAGGAGCTATTATTCAGGCAGGAAGTGTTGTTGTTAAAAATATACCTAAATATGGAATTGCGGGAGGTCATCCAGCTAAAGTCTTTAAATATAGAGATAAAAAACACTATGAACAGTTAAAAAAAGAAAAAAGATTCCATTGAAAAATACTAGAAATTTAAATAAAAATAATATTATGAAAATTTAATTAATTAAAAAAAAAAAGAGCTATTATATATAAATAGTTGGATCATCAATTCCAGCTTCTATAAAAGCCCTTTTACGACGAACACAAGATTCACAAACACCACAATGATTATTTTCTCCAGTATAACAAGAATAGCTAATATCCATAGGAGCATCAACCCTTTTTCCAAGCTTAACAATTTCAATTTTATCTAAATCAATTAAAGGAGCCTTTATTTCAATTTTATTAGAAGAAATAGTCCCAATATCTATAAGCTCATTAAAGCTATTTAAAAACTCTTTTGAATTATCTGGAAATGTAGCTGCTTCTTCTTTGTCCCAACCAACAATTATTATATCTGCACTTTCACTTTCAGCAAAAGAAGTAGCTATAGCTGTAAAAACAACATTTCTACCTGGAACCCAAACTTTATTAGCTGTTTTTTTACTAACATCCATATTATCAATATCATCGAAATTTACCTCAGGAATATGATTATCATTAGTCAGTGCAGAGTTTCCAAGATTAGCTAACCATCGAATGTCGATTATTGTATGCCTCATACCTAATTTTTTACATATTTTCTTTGAAGCATTAATTTCCTGATTTAAACTTTTTTGGCCATAGTTAAAAGTTATTGCATGAATATCATAATCTTTTGAAAAGAAACTTGTTGCAACGGTTGAATCTAATCCTCCTGAAAGAACAGAAATTGCTTTTTTATTATTACTATTTTTAAACTTCATTTTCCCCAACAACTGATAATTCAATAAAAGCTTTTTTAAAAATAATATATTATTTATTCTTTTATTGATACAATTTATCATTTTATTACTAAAAATAATTAATAAACTAAATATAATTATTAAACTAATATAATTAATAAACTAATATAATTCTAAATATAATTATATATTAAACTAATAATTATTATTAAATATAATTTTTTTAAATATTATTTTTATAGATTTTATTAACTTTATAAATTTTATTAGTTTTATAAATTTTAAATAATGTTCTATTAATTTTAATTATATAATAAAAAAGGAATTATATAATAAAAACTAAAAATATGTAATAAAGAGCAGGAAGTTATATAATGGAAGAAATATTCAAAAGAAGAAGTATTAGGAAATATCGTGAAGGCGAAATCGAGGATGAAAAGATAGATAAATTGTTAAAAGCTGCAATGCAAGCACCAGGATCTAGAATGGGTAAAGAACCTTGGGAATTTATAGTTATTAAAAATAAAGAAACTATAAACAAATTG
>JARKQC010000253.1 GCA_029974985.1 Bacteroidota bacterium
AAAGTTGTTCTTTTTGGTGAAGATGAAGAAGAAAAGATTTTAGCTGAAATTGAAGACTTATCTAAAAAATTAAAGGTGAAAAAAAATAAATTGTGTAAAATTCGTGATAAAAAAAGGAAAGAAGAAAAACTTACAGCTCCTGTGGAAAAAGTTTTAAAATGGGCTGAAGAGGTTAGTCCTCTTAATGAAATTACTGGTGAGAGAAAGCCTCTTCTTGCGCCTAATATTCGGAATGTTTGTAAGAATTATAATGCTGATTATGATTTGGCTGTTAGTAAATTGAAAAAGTTAGAGTATAATATTTTAGGTTAGTTGCAAATGTATCAAGTGTAACAAGTGAAATTAAAAAAATTTACTGGGTTGAGTATGTATTTGTATGTATTATACATACAAGTATGTATTTTCTTGTTTTAAATTTTTTTTACAGTTGTTACACTTGCATTAGTTGAAGCGATTATTATTATATTATTATTATTATATTATTATAAAATTTTTTTATTTATTTGAATAATACACTTGAATATAATCTTTTATATTGAATATTAAATAAAAAAGGTGTAATATGATTACTGAAATGAATTATTATGTTCAAAATAAGCTTTACCATACTGATAGTACAACTGATTTTAATAGTCTCACTGGCTTAATTAACTATTTTAATAATGTAAAAATGTTTTTAATTAACAAAAAGAAGTTATTCTTAAAAAATTATGAAATAAGGGAATGTAATATAGATAAAAAGAATTTTATCATTGATTTATATTGTACTTTAAAAAATGAAGAGTCTGATAATAATCAGAAGAAATTATTCGATTTTAAAAAGTGATATTCATGAGTATTAAATTTAAAATTGTTGAAAATGTTGATGAAATAAGAGCCAAATGTAGATATAATAAGGAGTGATTATATTATGAATTGGAATTTAATACTAGGTTTAATATTGTTATTGGCCATATTTATTGGGTTATTGTTAAATCCTAAAAGGAAATTACAGGATTAAAAAATACAGGAGGATTAAAAGTATGGCATTATCAAGCACGGTTAAAATAGGTGATGATTTTGAAACAATTAAAATAAAATTTAATGAATTTAAAGAACAATTAACAGAAAAAGATAAACAAATCTATATTAAAAAAGTAGTAGAAAAAGAATTAAGCTTTTTAAAGGATAATTTACACAGACACATGTTTTTAACTCATACTACAGATGAACAGAAACAAGCACAAATTAATCATATGGAACCAATCTTAATTTATGAAGCAATATTAGAAGACTTTGAGGAGGATTAATTTACATGATTATAAATGAAGAACAATCAAAAGAATTGGAATTTGAAATAAAAGACTTACTTGATAAAAACGACCATATAGGATTAGAATATGGGACTAACATGAAAATACAAATAGATAACAATCCAATGAATGAAGTTAATGTTAGATTTCCTTTTGTTGAGATTATAATTACTAAAAATTTGAATAATGGTTATCAAAAAGTAAATACTGCTTTAATTCCGTTATCAGAAATTAGGGTTATTCGAGGATTTAGAAGTCGAGAAAAGGAGAGTTAGCTAATGTTTATTGAGCAGGTAGATAAAGCAGTTTTCATTAGTTGGAATATTATAAGTATTTATAATGATTTTGAAAGTGTCTGTATTAAAAAACCAAAGGAGGATTAATTCAATGGAGACTGTAAAATTTGATAAATATTATTCTAAACTCAAAAGTAAAAATTTCACAACAATAAGAAATCATTATAAAAATATTAAACTTGGATCTATTGTGGAATGTAGAGTAGCAGGAAAAACAGAAAAAGAAGAAGATATTATTTTCTATGCTAGATTGATGAAAATTAAAATTCAGACACTATGGTTAGTAGATGATGAACTACTTGAAAAAGACTTAAATTTGCATAAAAGTGAGTGTTATGGTATTTCTATTGATGATGCTTTGCATGCTTTAAGAGAGTTTTATCCTGATTTACAGCCTGATGATAATATTTTCATTTATTATTTTAAAAGAGATTGAGGTGTAGTCTAATGACTGATCCTATTATAGTTAAATATAAAAAAATAAAAAATGAGTTCGAATTAGCTAAAGAAGAACTTAGGGAATTAATAATCAATGAATTAGAACAAAGAAGCATACATATTAAAGACATACAAATCAAAAGTGAAGGGATTACCTTAGATTTAGAGAATAATCAATTAGATTCTGAACAAATAGCTGATATTTCGGATTTTATGGGAAATAAAATAGGAGTAAAGTTAGGTAAAGGAGCATTAAGAATATTTCCAATAGAATAAGAGGTAGGTTCTAATGACTGATTGTAGTAATTGTGGGAAAACATTAAAGGAAACTGAGCGTTATCCTGTTGGATTTGATAGAAACAACGTGTTAAAATTGAGGTTGAACAATTCAACTTAGCAGATAAAGATAGTTTAGTTTTGATTACTCAATCAAAACTTCCAAAAACATTGGTGGAAGAGTTAAAAGAATCTTTTAAAAATAGCAGGGGCGGTTTTTAATGAATATAATGTGTGAAAAGATAATAGAGAATTTAACAAAAATATTTAATGAAAATGAAACATTTGAGCCAAGAGCATTAACAATAGAACTTGAAGATAAAACTGGTTCAATTATAGAAATAACAGTGGATTGTTATGAAACATGGTCTGGTATTCAGATGAAAATAAATGGTGAAAAATTAACAAAAGAAAAGCTAATATGAAATATGTTTATTATAAAGGATGTTATTGGTATTTAGTAGATGGTTTAGATGGATTTGAAATTCCAGTATAAAAAAAGGGTGTTTTTTATGGCTATTTGCAAATGGTGTGGTAAGCCATTAAGAAAAAGGTATAATTCTAGAAAATATCATGTGAAATGTGAAAAATATGCTAGAGAAGAACAAAATAGGATTAATAGAAGTAAGTACTATTATAAGAATAGAGATACTTCTAATAGTTTAGGTTCAAGTAATTTAACAGAAAACTATAATCCTAACCCTATGAAAGAGTTAAAAGTTGTTGAAGCTGAATTAAGAAGATACAACCTTTTAAAATAAACTTGAATTTGCTTACAGTATAATATTGAAGAGGAATATATTTTTTATAATATTTTTCTCTCCCCTCCTTATATTATAATAAAACTTTTTATAAAATTTTTTTTATATTTAATATGATTCCTAAAAACATTATAGATAGTTGTGAAGAATGTACTCTTAAAAAACAATACTACAATAATAAAAAAATTAAATCAATTTATAACTGTAAGTATTTTAAACAAAGATTATATTTCTGCAAAGAGTGTGGTTCAGTAAGGATGGTTTGGGATAAATTAGACATACTATGTCTTAGTTGTGGCCTAGTTCATGCTCAAATAGATGAACCTAGTGATTCAGATGAAAGAGAAGATATTAATGTGCATTTTG
This sequence comes from Bacteroidota bacterium, assembly GCA_029974985.1. GTDB lineage: Bacteria > Bacteroidota > Ignavibacteria > Kapaibacteriales > UBA2268 > JANJTB01. The sequence goes on from JARKQC010000253.1 coordinate 3,430, forward strand.
GATAATTATGGTAGCTGAGGATTTTGAAGAGTTAAATGATATTATTAATGATTTTGTTAATGATATTGGAGATTCATTAAGTTATGATGATTATCAAAGAAATTATTTAATAAAAGAAATAATTAACCTAGTTATGACTATTTCTTATTTGTATTTAGGATAAGTGAATGGATTTGAGGATTAAAGAGTTAGCTCAAATTGTTACTTTGCAGGGAATAATGAATTATAGTTATTAGTGTCTTAATATTATTGTTCTCAAATCCATTCACTTATTAAAACTCTTTTTTTTATATATTTTTATTATTTAATTTATAAGCTATTTTTTTTATAATAGTTTTACTATTTTTATATTAAATTTAATATATTAATTATTTTATTTTTTTTGGAGGCGGTTTTAATATGAAAAGTTTAAAAACAAAGCAAAGAATTGTAATGATAATAGTAACATTAGCTATACTATTTGTTCAATACAAAGACATGATAATAGCTAATTTACCAGACGAATATCTATGGTTAAGTGGAATAATCACATTAATAGCTTTACTAATAACTCAAAAATTAGTAGAAAAAAGAGTAGTTAGAGCTGAAGATTTGAAAACTAAAGAATATGGAGAGTATCCCAAAGATCATCTTAAAGAACAATACTCATTACTAAATAGTGAGGGTGAAGATGACACCGAAACATAAAGATCCTCATGAATGTTTAAAAGAAGCAGATATTGCAGGAATAAAAAAAGACATAATACATATCAAAGATGAAAATATAGCTCAAAACGAAGTAATAAAAAACAACACTGACACTATTAATCAAGTTAATATAACATTAAAAGCTGTTCAAACAGTAATGCAACAATTTATAGAAGATAAAAAAACTTGGTCAGATAGAAAATGGAAAATAATATCAGGAATACTAATGCTAGTACTCGGAGCATTAATAGGAATCATAATATAAAAAAGAGGCATATTGGAATGTATCAATATAATGAAAAATTATTATTAGAATTTTACACTACAACAAAAAATAATAAAACTTATTTTATTCTTAAAAGCCCATTACTAAAATTTGCTTATGCAATATTTGCAGTACTACATAGAGGATTCTAAAAATTTTTACTAATTAATCATTTTTTTTTACAAAAAAATTATTTTGTACAGCTTGTACAAACTTGTACAAAAATAAGTTTAAGAGATGTATAAGAATGTCAAGAAAAACAAAAGTTGAGTTATCACCTCATTTTAATGAAATACTTGACATGATTAAAGAAGGTTTAAGCTCAAGAGATATTTCTGATTATTTGAAAAATGAATATGGTGAAAAGATAGCTCATGGTACTATTAACAATTATGCTAAAAAAATCAGGTCTAAAACTAATCAAGAATATTACAAGAGAAAAAAAGAAAATGATAATAAAGTTGATGAAGTTATTGGGAAAGGAGTAGCTGATAAAGAAGCTGTTGAGGATGCTGTTAATAAAGGTGTCTCTGATTTAAATGCTTTGGATAATATTATTTCTGAAGCTGAAAATGTTGGTTTAGATATAAATAGTCTTTATGTTGAAGAAGGTCCAAGGGGAGGTATTGTTACTTCTCAAGCAGATATTGTTAAAATTCAGATTTTAGTTAAGAGATTAGGAATTGATGCTATTAAGGCTAAAGCTATGATTTTGAAAGATGAACCTGAAGCTCCAAATGTTAATGTTAATTTTTATACTGAGGAGGTTAATAATTTACTTAAAAAAAATACTCAGAACTAATTAAATAGGATTTATTAGTATGATTGATTGTTTAAATGAATATAGTCAAAATGA
>JARKQC010000277.1 GCA_029974985.1 Bacteroidota bacterium
TTGAGCTTGGAGCGGAAGAAAACACACGTTAAATTCACGACTTTCTTTAATGAAGAAGCTGTCAGGGCCATTGAAAGGTACCTTGAGTTTGAACGGGAAGACATCAAACCAGATGACGCACTCTTCTCAAGGTATAAATCCGGTGGAGACCATATGACTCCGATGGCCATCCAGCAGTCCTACCGTGACATAAATAAATTCCTGAACTGGGAACCGGATGAGGGCGGCTTTTACAGAGCAACCAGCCACATGATGCTGAAGTTCTTCAACACCCAACTAATAAACGCAGGAATGGCCGAGGAAATCCGGGAGCACATGATGGGCCACAAGTTTAAAGACAGGGTACGCGATGCATACTACCTAGCCGACCCCGATGACCTTAGAAAAACTTACCTGAGGTATATTGACTACCTAAATGTGAAAAGTTCACCAGTGAAATATTCTTCAGACGAGATCCGTGAACTGCAACAACTTGTTGCAGGGATGAAAAAAGAGTTAAAAGAACTCAAGGGTGAGGTTTAGTAGGGACTTATTTTTTTTGAATTATCAGTTGCTCTTATTGCAAGTTAACAACCCAGGTTGGAGTTAAAATATAGATGAAGTTGAATTAGGATAATTATGATTAACTATTAATATATCTAAAAATTACAATTATTTATAACTAATTAATACGGATAACTTGATAAGGGGATTTTTTGACAAAGATTGAATCAGAATTTTCAGCAAGAGACTCATTGAAAGGATATTTATTTCAATGCAAATTTGCGTTATTACTAAGTCTTCAAAAAATGGAAAATGGTAGTAAGTTTGATGTAGTTGTTGAAGCTGAAGATGACATTATTTTTAAAAAAGAGGATTCTGTGATTGAAGCTGATCAAATAAAAAATACATCGAAAGCTGAAGCAGATATTGGTGATTATTCCACAAATTTATGGAAAACTATTAGGATATGGTGTGATGGCCTTTCAAAAGGCTATTTTTCTCTTGAAACTCAATTTTTCTTAATCACAAGTGGAACGGCTCCATCAGATTGTGCTGCGGATTATCTTAAAGATGATCAACGAGACATCAGCATTGTAATTGAAAAATTGGACAAGGTTTGTGAGGAATCAACAAATAAGCAAAATCAAAAAGCCTATGAATTATTTAAAGAGTTTTCATATGATAAAAAAGTGAATTTATTTAATAATGTAAGAATAATTGATTCAAATCCAACAATTGAAAATATAGATGCCGAAATTGATAAAAAAATTTCAAATGCAGCAAGAGAGTATTTATGGGACTCTTTTAGGGAAAGACTAGTTGGTTGGTGGTTAGATCGAGTAACATACCACATAACCCATGGTGAAGATTTAATAAAAAGCCACGAAATTCGATCAAAAATTGATATTTTACGGGATCAATTTAGTTTGGATAATTTACCAATAGATAACGATATTATAGATTTTGAAATTGATATTGGCAATTTTAGCAATCACGATTTTGTTAAACAATTAGAATTGGTAGATATTAAAAATAAAAGGGTATTTCTTGCCATAAGAAACTATTATCGAGCTTTTGAACATAGGTCGCGATGGTTAAAAGAAGGTTTTATATTACCCGATGAACTTGACCGTTATGAAGATCAATTAATAGAAGAATGGGTAATCTGTTTTGAGAGGATTTCTGAGAAAATAGGAACTTTCGCAGCGGAAGAACAAAAAGTAAGATTTGGCAAAGCGTTATATGAATGGGCTGAAACTGAAGTTATTATTCCATTAAGACCCAATATAACAGAACCTTTTGTCACAAGAGGTTCTTATCAAATTTTATCAGATGAAAAAAGAGTTGGTTGGCATCCTGATTTTGAAAAAAAACTTAAAAAAATAATAGTGGGGGGGGGGGTAAAATATGAATAAGTGGTGCATGAGACCAAAAGATGTTGCTAATTTGTATAACCCTGCTTTTTGTAGTGTTGTATTAACAACTTCCGTAACAAGCTATTCCAGTATTAAATCTGAAGGAATGCCTTTAGCACTTTCTTTCATAGCGTTTTCTGTTTTATTAAATAATAAATTAGAGAATAAACTTCCTAGATCTGTTAGTACATCTTTAGCTACTTGGATTGATGATAATACTGAATCCAAATTATTGCTTCAAGAGATAGTAGTCCCTTTAAAGTCATTTGTACAGGAATCTATTTTGTTTAGTGCTTTTCAAAATTGGTTAAGTCTTGATAAATCAGGAAACTTGATTTCTACAAAAACAGAAAATGACATTAAACGGTTTCTTGATTTTTTTGAAGGGGATAACAGAGAAATTATAAGGCATGCGAGATTTCTAGGTAAATGGTTTGCATTAAGTGGAAACACAGAAACCGTGATGGCATTATGGGGGATACGAATATGAATTTTCAGATTCTTAATTTAATATTATACAATCACAAAGGAGTTATAGAAAAACTAGATTTTGAGTTAGGTAAACTGAATATTATTTCTGGTGAAAGTCAAACTGGCAAAACAGCTCTTCTTAGTATTATTGATTACTGTTTGGGGAGTGAACATTGTCATATTCCAAAGGGATATATTAGAAATACTGTTAGTTGGGTCGCTATTCGTCTTAAACTTATAGAAGGAGAAGTTTTTATCGCAAGAAAAATTCCAGATATATCTACGGATAGCTCTTCAGAAATATATTATGAAATTGGACAGGAAATTGACATTAAGGAGTATTCTGAATTAAGTACAAATATTAATCTTATTTCTTTAAGAAATCTTCTATCAAAACATGTAGGAATTCATGAAAATTCTGAAGAGATGAATTATGGGAGAATTAAGAGGTTAGAATCTAATATTAGACACACAACTCATTTTATTTTTCAGCATCAAACTGAAATTAGTAATAATAAATTTTTATTTCATAAACAAGGTGAACAACATGGTCCTTATACCATTAGGGCGGTTTTACCCTACTTTTTAGGTGCTTATGAGCAGGATCATGTCAGAAAAATGAAACGATTACAAGTTCTTCGTAGTGAGTTATATAAATTAAATAGAAATTTAAAAGAATTAGAATCTATTAAAGGTGAAGGGATTAGTCAAGCCCAATTACTATTATTCCAATCAAAAGATTTTGGGCTATATACTGGGGATATTCCCGAAAATTGGTCTGATTGTGTTAAATTACTTATGGATATAAAGAATCAATCCTTTAATAGTGAAATGATTATAGAGGGCAATGCTTTTGAAGAATTACAAGAAGAAGAATTAAATTTAAGAAAGGAAAGATCCTTTTTACAAAGACAATTAAGATCCGTTGAAAAATTATTTTCTGATGGATTAGGATATTCTAAAGAAGCAGATATTCATCTAATGAGGTTAAAAAGTTTAGAATTATTTGATGAAGAATTAGGGGACTTAACATGTCCAATATGTAATTCATCACTGGAAGATAATTCAATTCCTACAATTAATGATCTACAAGAATCTTTTAGTAACTTAAATTCTCAAATGAGTTCAGTCGAAAAGGAATCACCACAATTACAAAAAGCAATTAGGGAGTTAAAAGAGAAATTAGATTCTGTTAATAAACAATTAGATGATAACAAAAAAGCTATAGATTCAATACAAAATAATACCAAGGAATTAAGAGAAATTAAGGAATATAACAATCGTTTATCTTTCATTAAAGGTAAAATTAGTTTATATTTGGATAGTTTGCCTCAAATTGAAGATGGTAGTGATCTTCGTGATGAAATACAAACTATAAAAGATGAAATTGATTCATTAAATTCTGAATTGAGTTCTGAAAATATTGAAGAAAGGCTTAATTCAATCATGAATATCATTAATAATTATATGGGTTTATGGGCTAAAGAATTTGAATTGGAACATTCTGAATCAGTTTTCAGATTAGATATTAAGAAACTTACGGTTATTGCAGATACTCAAAGTGGTCCGATAACAATGGATTCTATGGGTAGTGCTGAAAATTGGTTGGGATGTCACCTTATGACCTATTTTGCTCTACATAAATGGTTTGTAAAACAATCGAGGCCTCTCCCAAGATTTTTATTACTTGATCAACCTTCCCAAGTATACTTTCCGGAAGAAATAGATTTCAATGAAGAAGATGAAGATAATAGCGTTGATGTGGAAAAAGTTAAAAAAATATATAAATCTGCAATTAATTTAACAGACGAATTAGAATCTGAACTACAAATTATAATGACTGATCATGCAAATTTTAATGATGAATGGTTCCAAGAATGTGTTATAGCAAATTGGAGAGATGGAAATAAGTTAGTTCCTACAGACTGGTAAATCTCTTCGATGAGAATTACATATTAATTACACCCCTATTAACTCTCAGGAATTATTTGAAGATTAGCGTGAATGATAAATTGTTAATTTTACTAAGGAGTTAAATATTCATTTGTTGTTCAGTTTAGCTTTAATACCAATTTGATTTTTTTTTAATTTTTTAATTAATTAAATAATTAAAATTTAATGTCGGGTGAAATCCATATAATACACCTAGCATTTTCACTTTTTCATGGATTAATACTACAGTTTAAACTAATTTAATTATTAAAAAATGGGTCTTATTTTTTTCAACATTAAAAAACCCCAAACTCAAAACTCATTCTAATCATTTTATTCTCCGAATAAAATACAAACAAAAACTTACCCTGCCCCTAACAATTTATTCATTCTCCAACAAAATTCTGATGGAAAATCCTCAAGTATTAACTTATCCTACTAATTTTCCTTTTGATATCCTTAAAAATAAGGCGTAATACCCCAAATCTTTATATAATCATGAGTGACAATTAATGATAATTATAAAAAAACCATTTTAAGGTCTTATTATTATATATAAAGCTTTAATTAGCTTCTAATTAATAAATAGGTTTATATATGGTCTCATATAATAATTATTATTAGTTATGAAACCTAATAAATGTTTTTATAAAAATATTGGTCTTATTTTAATAGACAAACAAAAGAAAAGGCTATTGAAGACTAAAAACGACTCAATTATCAGGTTATTCTTTAATGATAATGGTTTTATTTCAACCTTTATAGTTGATTGTAAATTCCGTTTGAAACCTCTAAACTTGTCTTTGGAGCAAATAGGCAAAAAATACTTGAAATTAGATGATCCATCTTTTAAGGATGTCTTAAACTATCTGATAACGCCTGAAATGGAGATTGAGAGGATCTTCAATAACATTCGATACAAGTATTTGGAGTGTATTTATCGTTCTGGTCTTGAAAGTCCTCAAAAATTTATTAATGCGGACTATAACAATGCTTTCCAATCATTAACAGGTATCAAAGTTTATCAGGGTAGTACTAAAAATAGGAAGGACAATGATGATTATTGGCGGGAAGCAGGGTTCAAAAAACCATCGGACATTGGTATCACATTTGATCCTGAGCGTAAGGACCTCCAGTTTATTTTAGATTATATTCGCAATTTCCACCAAGATGACTTTAACCGGATTTATAGGGAGCTAATTGCTATTAAACCCGGATTTCATGAGCTATTGTTGCATGAAGACTTTTATGACAGTATCCCTGCGGGTGATAAACCACGTTCACAAATTTTAAGACAATTAAGACTTAAAAATAATCCTGATAGTGGAAATGACATAAAAATGAGTAGATTACCACGTGATATTAATAGCCAGAGCTACTTGACTTATGCTTCCTGTAATATAACAGAAGGTCCTTTTGTATTCCGTAAAAGTATCAAAACCTCATATTATAATGAGATCCGCAAAATAAATTCAAGATATGAATTAAATAGACTTAATGAAGGTTTTAACATATTAGATTATTGTGATGGATCTATTAGATCCTTAGATGATCTAAAAAGGATATTAGATGATGCAGAAAGGTTTAAAGGATTCAATCACTTGAGGTATATTAAATGCCCGAAAAAATAGATTATTTAAAAAAAATAAGGGAACTAACCCAAGAATATTTCCAAATATCCCTTGATGACCTTCCAATTCCAGAAACCGAACTGGTTAATATTGAACCTGACCGAGCAGATGGTTTACTGGTAGGTTCCAAAGAAGCATTAAACTACCAATACCTCGTTCAAGGAGATATAACACCATTTTTAAATAAATCACCAGAAGGATACTTCTTAATAGGCTTTTGGGGACACGGATTCAACAGTTATGGATTCTATTACAGCAGGGTAGAACCTAATAGCAGGATATTCTTTAGATTACCCTATGGTGGAGCTTATATGAACAATAAAAGGGAAGCCATACGAATAAAAGATTTCATAATCAACTTTTTCGAATTCAAAAATAAATTAAAAACTGCAACCACATTTAATGTAGTTGAATCCATGGGAGAAGGCTATTACGAAATCAAATACAAAGATCAGACTGTTAAATCTAAAGGATCCGTCTATCGTCAGAAAAATCCTGAAAAACACTTCCAAAAAATATTAAAATCTTTAAAAATACCAACTAAATGCCATCAACATAATATTAAGCTTCCATCATGGGCTGGAAAAAAATACGATGATATGACTCCCAATGAGCAGGAAGAGTATCAAGAACATTTAAGACGTAAGTTCACTTGGGAAGAGGGGGATCTAGAGTTTATTGGATACGCACCTCTCACAGAAGATGAGAAAGAGTTAGTTGAATCTATTAAGAAACAAGAGGAAGAAAGAGATAGGTGATATTTACAATAATAATTATATTAAATGGTATTATAATTATTTAATACATGATTAATGGGGAGTTAAAAAAATGGTTGAAACAACTTTAGCAGATTCGTTAGCGAATTTCATAAATATCTTATTTGTTTTTATGATAATTGTGGGTGCATATATTATTTATGATACATGGTATTCTTTTTTCAGTGATTTATTATCTGAAGACAAAGCTGAAGTTATAGGTCTGATAATTGGGTTTATAGCTCTTATTTTCACTGTTTGGTTAATTTTTAAAAGATTAGGATTTATTTAATTCCAATTTTTAAATTTTTTAAATCAATACTTATCGAAAACTCATTATCCTACATATTGTGAACAATATTTACATAACATTATAATATTTTATGTGCTATTTATTATTATGCAACCTAAAGATCCTAAAATTATAGTGGAAGGAGTAAAATCAACTCTCGAAAATAATGCAATCGATTTTGAAACTATAATAAATAATTTAGGCCAAGTAGAAGCGTCTAAAAAACGTAATGATAGGATACAATTTACTATAAATGATCATCTTCGTGCTTTAATTCTGGCAATGTTGAGTGTGCAACGTCCTTGGAAGCCTATAATGGAAAATATGGATAAAATTGATGAGATTTTTTATTTTTATGACCCAAACAGATTGGAAAAAGCAGACTCTGAAAGTCTTATTACAGAGATAAAGGCTATAAAATGTGGGAATAGGTCCATTAACTATCAAATGAAACATCTTTCTGATAATATTAAACAATTACAAAAAATTGAGTTAGAATATGGGAGTCTTGATAATTTTGTGATGAATAACCCTCCAGAAAAGGTTGCTAAGATGTTACATTCATCTAATAGTGAATATGAACTTAAAGGGATTGGTCCGGCTCTTGCAATGGAATATTTGAAAAGTGTAGGTATTGCCAGCGTGAAACCTGATCTACATATTATTAGAATCTGTGGTCCCGGAAGATTAGACATTATTCCTGAAAAAAACGCTGAAAAGCAATTTACAGCATTTAAAGAATTTGCAAAAAAAGCCAACCTAACCTCAACTTACTTGGATAACCTGTTTTGGATATTTGGGGCAAAAAACTTTGGAGAAATATGTTCAATAAATCCCAAATGTGAAATTTGTGAATTAAAAGAATATTGTAATTATATTTGACTTCGTTATCCTTCGCAATGACGAAGTTAAAAAAACCCAAAAATTACTTTAATAAATTTAATTTAACAGATTCCAACGCGGTTTGAGAAGTTTTGGATGGTCATTGCTTCTTTAAACTATTTATTAATTCACCTAAATTATTTGAAATTGTTTTTTGATGTTCTTCAATTTTATCTATATTTTTAGGTATAGAAGGAACATTTTCAGAGGTCAAACTTCCCAAAGGACTAAGGTCTATTGGATATATTTTTTTAAATTTTTTTCCACCAATATTTTCATATTTAATTTGGATAGTGAATGGTTTTGCTAATTTGTCAAAAGTGAAAGAATCCACTGCGTCTACCCGCGTTAAATAAGATTTTAAAATTTGATTAGGGGCTAAATATGGAATTTCTTCTTGAATGAAACTCAATTAAGACAAGAACTCATCTTTTTCATACTCAAAGTCAGGATATACTTCAAATGTAATGTTTAAAGCTGTTCCATTTCCTGAATTTCCAATAACAAGATCGATAACTTTTACCTTATCTTCTTGAGGTTGTAGGTTCGCAAAAATTTCTGGTTCTGTTTGAGCTAATCTCATCCTTTTAGTTTCTAATGCTAAAATAAGTGTACCGGCTGCTAGTATCAAGGTTGCAATTAGCGTACCTAGACTTAACGTCTCGGCAAAGTCAAATGGCCAAATCATTTTTTTCACCTTAATATTAATTTTAAAATCTGCTATCCAAATGTTTCGAAATAAGTTTTTATCCCAGTTAACTCACTATAAATCAACATAGGGAAATCAAGGCTGGCTCTTCGTAAAAATGCCTTAATTAAAAATAAATTATTTTCTGTTTTAAGAAATTGACTCCATTTAAATGGCCTGTAACGAGCATAAAAGCATAGAATGAACATAATTAGATAATAAATGTCAATTATATGTGCGAATTCAGTAGTGTAAATAAATTTAGAGACATTTAAATTTTTATAGTATCCATGAATCCCCAAATCAGCATCATATTTTGGCACATGTACTTCTCCTTGATCACCTTGGCCATAAATTATATTAAAACTATCATCAGAGGTTTTTAGAACAGTTCTTAATGGTGCATAACTTGGAACTTCAAAATATTTATCGTGTGCCCTTTCTTGGCTTAAATCATCATATACTGAGTTAAACTTTTTATCATATGCCAAGTTCCATTCAATTCGCATACCAGGCACAACGGCCATTAAATCTTTTAAATGAATTTGAAGCGGATATTCACGTGCATAAATTCGTGTATCTCCAATATAACAATCTCTAAAAGTTTGATATTCTCCAGTTCGATGTATCATTATTTTAAATTCATCTTCAGAAACTGATAATCCATGCCCCAAATTCTTTTTTCTGTTATTTTTGTCGCAATAATTAACAGTATAAGTTGAGTTAATTAAGGCCTTGGCAAAACTAACCATTCCATAATATAAAAGAACAGGTTTAGTCATAGGACCGACATTATCTGAGGCCTTGAAATATTCATAAGCTTGTTTAATAGATATAACTGACTGTTCAGCAGCTTTATCTGTTTCTGAAAGAGTCAGAAACTTTTCTGGTGTACCTAAAACAATATTATATTTTGATCTCTGTGGTAAAATTAGTTCTAAATTTAAACCGAAAAAATTGTTTTTGATATTAAGATTTATAAACTTCTTTAAAGTGGTTTTGCTTAATAATAACTCCATTTGTTCCCATACTCTGTCGAAAGTAGCTTCGACTGGAATTTTTCGCTGGTTATATTTCATCCGAATTATCTGATTATCCAAAACTATTCCGATTTTAATCACCACTATTGGATTGTTTGTTCGGTTCTCGGGTCCATATATGCATTATATGATAGTTGTGGTCTTTGGAGTGACCCGCCGTTTTTGATTGTATTATATCCTTGTTTGTAACCGGTTTTATAGCCTTCCTTCCACCATTCCGATACTTGGAGGGTGCTTGAAGTTCCATCATAGTATGGATCCTTATAATATGCGTCATCTACTCCGTTTTGGTATCCTGTGTCATATCCTTTATCGTAGTCTTCTCCAGAATTTGAGGAAGATGAAGAAGGTGTTGATGTAATGGGAGGTGATGCAGTTGAGGCATTAGAAAGATTAGAGAAGTTAACATCGACTTGATTATTATTAGAACTAGCAGGTGTAGTAGGTTTTGTATTTGGTTGTGATGCTACAGAAGATATCACTATTAATGTAATTATAATAAAAACAATAACACCCAATCCGATTAACATGGGTTGTTTAATATTCTTAGAGGGTCCTGTTTTAGTTGAAACTTTACTTAATGATGCTTCTTTTTCACGTTCCATTATTTTATCGATAGATTCTTGTGCATTTATTTGCACTGATTCATCTTCATCACCTAAAGCAGTTTTTAGATGTGGAATGACTGTTTTATCTCCTATATCTCCTAATAGTTTAGCTACATGTTTCCTTGTGGCAACTTTCTCATCTTTTAGAGACTTTATCACGTTAGATAAGTAAATTTTTCTCTTCCTTTGAGATAGATGTGATATATCATAAAAATTATTTTTGTCATCCCCACTCCCCATTAAAACCACCTATTATGCTATTTAAGAGTACTAATTATTAATTGTTACTATATTTCAAATATGTGGTTTATGATGGCAAATGGGAGAAAAACAGCCCTAAATAGATTTTCTGTTGTACAATATATTTCCAACCTTCCAAATATTAGCCTCAAATATATAGTCCGGATTGGCAAACATCAAGAAATTATGGGTCAAACCCTCTGAAAGATTGATAGTTGCAGAAGAAATAAAACATGAACCTTTTTTGGAGTTTATGTAATCTGAACTCAAGATAATGACTAAAATATAATATTATATTAATAATTTTGCTCCTTTAAAAGGCTTATTTAACTTGATTCAATCTTTAAAAGGCTTTTTATAAACTTGACTTTATGGATTTGTAGTTTTCATGGTTTTTATTTTTTTTATTTTATCATGTTAATTTGGACTTTAAAAACAAGTGTAAATTGTAAAAAAACGGTTATGGGCCTTTTTTTTATTTTTTTTTTTTATTTGGAGTACTTTATTAGATCTGCAATAAAGGTCTCAATATCATAATTTTTTTGTAGGTGGGTATTTTTAAGAGCTGGATGTTTCTTTATAATATCTGGGGGGTTAATCAAACCCTCTTTTACACATTTATCAATCACTTGAAC
>JARKQC010000278.1 GCA_029974985.1 Bacteroidota bacterium
GAGGACTATATCCGGTTTCACAGGGTTATGACTCGTGGTCTGGCCGTGTCCCTTCAAAATATTAACGAGTTTTTGGAGATCGGCGCACTCGAAACATCAAGTCGTGAAGGTTTCCTTAAATATGTTCAGACCTTTTCATCAATCTCAAATGGGCATCATTTAGTTGAAGATGAGAAGATATTCCCGTACTTCATGGACAAATTACCTGATGTACCATATGATCGGTTGATATCAGAACATATCATATTTGAAGGTGGATTGCAGGAAATAAACACTGGGCTTGACAATTTATGGGCGGAAAATGACGAATTGGAGTCATTAAACCTTCTAAAGTCAGGTTTAGGTAAAATAGATCGGTTATGGTATGCACATATTGAGATTGAGAATACACTATTATATGGACGGGTAGGGAGTTTGAAAATCGATTCCGAAGAGATGATTAGGCTACAAAAAGAGTTTGTAGAGTTTTTTCAGGAGCACAGTGGCCCTGAATATTTGGTGGGGCCGTTTGTATTATATAACTTATCTCCCGAAGATCGTAGGGTAGTAGCTCAAGGATTACCAGATATAGTAACAAAACAACTCATACCCATTGAATGGAAAGACAAATGGGCACCAATGCAACCATTCCTACTTGAATAGGCCGATAATGCTTATAAATTTTGAGGATATTGTAACGCCAACATCCTTTTTATGTATCAATTGAGTTGTAAAACTAATTACCCGTTACTTTTTGGGTAGATCTCACCTAATATGGCGGATTTTATTACCTCTCCATGGCAGGGAAGAGGATCACACCAACATAAAAGAGTTAATTCTCCTTTATCTTTATATAACTTTTGTAATCTACGGATTTCCTTCCATTGTGGGCTGTCTTCTGTAAGGGACTTGAGAAACTTTTCAAACCTGTTGATCAAATTTAGTTTTGATTCATAGTTATTCTGTCCAGAATATGGATTTTTTAAGGGCGAGGCCTTAAGTCCGTAATGATAATTATATCTTCCTATATACTCCCCTTCACCATCATATTCGGAGTATTTCTTAATTTTAATCAAAAACAAATCACCTGAATAACACCTGAATAAAAATTAGGTGCTTTTTTAAGTTTTAAAAATTTTTGGAAACTCATCTTAAAAAAAGGTTTTTATTCATAGAGGCTATTTATTTGTCAACTGTATTTCAATAGCGGAAACATTAGTGTTTGATCCTTCTCTATTAGATAACTCTTCTGTGCTGATATTAATTTCTCCAACTTCTGCTTCTAGAACAAATTTATTCTTTACAACTTCAGCAACATCTACAGCTCTACTGATGGATCTTCCTCTGGCTTTCAACATTACTTCAGATGTTCCGTTGTTCATTTGAGTCACTACCGCTAATACATAATTCATAAGTGGTTTACTACCAATGTATACTGTGTTTTCCTCTGACATCATTGTACCTCCTATTAAATACATTTTTATGGGATGTTTAAACGATTTTAACTAAAAAATAAAATTTTTGGGATATTCAATGAAAAATGATGTTTCAAAGAATTTCAATAAACTCAGAAATAATTTAGAATCATTCAACTACTTCTGCAAATGCAAAATTTCTTCTGGCAGAACTGATTCTAATTTTAACTTCATCGCCTACTTTGGCGCCGGATACAAAAACCACAAAACCTTCTATTTTGGTCATTCCATCTCCATCTCTACCAGTGTCTTCAATTTTCACGTCATATTCCTCTCCTTCATTAACCGGAGCGGAATTTCCTCTATTATCTCTTCTCTCATTGCCATAGTTATTTCCAAACAAATTTATCACTTCCAATTAAAGCCAAATAATATTATTGGCCAAGTTAATATTGGTTTTTAAAGCATATAAAGTAATTTATTTGTAGAATTTCCATTTTATAGATTTTTTGCAATTATTTTCATTTAAAACCCATTATACATCTATTTCAGATCATCATTCCCATCTCTGATTCATCCTTAGATGTAAATCGAACCGATTAAAAAAGTGGTTATTACAATTAATTCAAAACTAACTGGATTAGATTATTAAAAAATTTATTTAAGGCAATAAATCATTTTTTTGTATGTAAATAAATTATTAAGGTTATAAACATATCTATTATCGAGGGATTTTATGGAAAAATATGGTCTAGATGAGCGTAATCATATATTTGATGAGATTATCCGGTCAAAACGTTCTATACGAGTTTTTAAGGATGGAAAACCTCCTAAAGAAGATATTGATGATATAATTGAGGCAGGTATGTTGGCACCTTATGCTGCTACAGCAGTAGGTGATATTAAGGATTTCAGGCGTTTTTTTGTCTTT
>JARKQC010000290.1 GCA_029974985.1 Bacteroidota bacterium
AAATACAAGAATGCCAGTGCCTAACAGCCGTTTTGCAAAAGCGGGGGTTTCGTGCTTCTATGACAGTGAAGTGCTAAATTCAAACTTTATGCTTCTAATGAATTTTAGTGCTGAAAATCCCCGCCTTCGCAAAGCGGCCAAACGTTAGCAACAACCAAAAAAGAAACACTAAAAAGCGAAATATAGAAATATGAAAATACCTAAGATTTTAATATTTAACTTTTTCACCAGACAATCATTTAATGGATCTAATACTTTGCAAATTTTCGGACGAAGATTGAATTCAATGTCGATGGATTTTTCATTTATTCTTGGATTGATATTCCCTTTTATTGCAATTTTTTTTATACCATTTTTTATATTGATTGCATCTTTTGATGAAATAAATGTATTATTACCAATTTGGATTGGAATAATTCCTTTTTCCTTCATAACATTTTTAATATTAAATAAGGACTTTTATAAGGCAAAAAGTATAGCGAAAAGACATTTCGGTTACCAAGTATTTGATTTAAAAACAAATAGACCAGCTAATGAATTACAATGTGTAATTAGGAATTCAACAATGATTATTTGGCCCTTAGAAGTAATAGCTTCAATGTTTAACTCTAAAAGAAGATTCGGAGATTTGATTGCAGGAACTAAGCTTATTGACGTAGATAAAGAGGACCCTGAATTAATTATGAATGAGATTTCTGAAAAAAGTACCGTTAAAAATAGTTCGAAGCTAATTTGGATTTCAATTTTTATTTCATTGTTATCTAGTGCTTTATCTGTATTACCAGAATTGTTGACTATGATATGAATGGCAGTTGCTAACAAAGGCTAATACGCAATCGGGCAAATGGTTGTAAGGATAAAGATTGTACATTTATTGAAAATTGCGCTAGCCGGTATGATGCATAAACAATGATGCCCGACTGCGCTTAGCCTCGGACGTTGTGTGTAATTTGAGCCCACCGTGAAGACATGAAAATACAGGTACAAGAAATAGTCAACAGCTTAAATAATGGAAGTTCAGAAAAACTGGCGGGCATTAGCGGGAAAAACCGCGTGAAAGTTCACTTTCAAAAGCGTT
>JARKQC010000168.1 GCA_029974985.1 Bacteroidota bacterium
GTTTAATGCTTCAATTTTACTGTTCATTACTTTATTTAATTGCTCTATCTTATCTTCAATAATTTGAAACCAGAAATTACAGATTATCAAAAGTTCCAATGAAATGTTGTATGATAATGAGTTATACCAGAATCAGATGGGAGAGCTGAAAGTATTACTACAGAATATGCAGTCAGAACTTGAAAAATTGAAAACAAAGGCATGAAAGCAAAAACTTAAATATATAATCATGGGTTATAAATAATTATAATTATAAATAAACCAAGTATAGTCCTTATTTTTATATATTGTGTCCTATTGGGGTTTTATATTGATAATAAACTAATAATAATTAGTAAATTTGGTAAATAATGTTTTATTTAATATAAAACGAAAACTAACTGAAAAAATTAATGGATAAATTGAAACTCAATTTACTTGTATTTACTGACCTAAAGGTGATTTTAAATTTTGGAAATGTTGATCTAGTATTTGAGCATATTCGTTAAATTCATCTTTAAATGATTTTAAAACTTCGTGAGTAATCTGACGAATGCTTGCTAACTCTACTCCATCTATATCACTTTCAGTATTATTATCAAAATATTTGAGACCTAATGAGTTATTTCGAGTAAGATCAGCATATCTTCCATCTAAATTCTCATCCACATGTGCTCCCCCATCTTTATGGCATACTAAGAGAACAATATCTTCTCTAGTAAATTTACGACCTTCATTATCCTTTATAACTTCTTTTTTCCACCAACTATTGAATGAAACTTTTCCATTAATATATTTTGAAGGAGGTCCCTCATCTAAGGGAGCAATATAATTTCCTCCTCCATTTCCTCCAAATTGTATCCTAGTTATAGTTAGTGTTGATTCTGGTAATAGATTCCTTGGATTAAGACCTTCCGATGTATCGTAAAATAACATATCATTTTTTCCAAGATGGGTTAATAAGGATGTTGAATTTCTCGTATCATGAAATAATACTCGCAGTACTACTGCCATTCTTTTAGCTTCACTTTCATATCCTTCATCATATGCAGATGCAGATCGAGTTAAAAATTCTATCTGTTCTTTAAAATGTGTTTTAAATTCTAGTTCCGTCTGTCTAGGCATATTGTTCCTCCTATTCCTTTTTGTCAGCATAAGGATGTTTTTTTCTTTTAGCTCCTTTAGTACGCACCCCGTAGGGTTTTCCTTCATTTATTAATTCATTTGAAATATTTGCCATCATTTATTCCTCCGATTTAATTTTTACTAATCAAGTAAGGGTTTGACCCCTTACTTTTTCTTTTTTGGATTTTTCCATAATCCTTTGATTTCACCGCTGTCACCGTATTTAGTGTTTCTTTGTCGTCTTTCGTAGTAATGGTGATTTTCTGTGTTATGAATTCGTTTCTTTTGCAAGATAATCGCCTCCATTATTAATTAAACTAATTTTCTCTGGAATTTTCAATAATTCATAGCTCTCGCTAATTAAAATATCTTTTTTAAAATTAGGATAATTTGTTCCTGGTGATAGATATTTAAATTATCTTACTCAGATAAGTTCAACCAAACATCATTACCGCCTCCAATACTTATTCATAAATCATGGGCGGCTCTAAAAAAATTAGTTCATCCTACTAAACTATTATTTAGAGTGGCCTATTTATGACCAGTACCTTCTGTTATCACATTACTACTATTATTTACATGCACCTATTATTTAAATGTAAAGTTGTTCGAACTACTATGCATTTACTTGAACTTACAATTTATAAAAGTCTTTGGGAAGGGTTTGAGAAGTTTAATTATTTTCGGAGTTAAAAAATTTATTTAGAAAAGCTTAAAAAGGAGTATATTATAACTATTCACATCTTACTAAACTATTATTTGGGGCGTCTATTTATTCTATAGACGACTCTAATCTTTTTTTTAAAAATCGAACTATCATAAAAATTATATGGTTTCTTGATGTAATAAAACCTTTATAAATCCATTAATTGTACTTAATCAGTGTTTCAAGTACATTGAATGATTAATATAGGATAATGAATTTCTATAATTTGGTATATACTAAGAATAGTTACAATAAGGTTTTTTAATTACTTTTTATCGCATTTTGAAAGTTTATCGGAGTCCGAATTTTGAAGTATAATATTCTTTCTCAAACCGAATTTTTCCTTTTGGGATATATCAAAGGAGGAAGACATTTAAACTTCACTCTCCTTCTATAATAGCTGTAAAATCTTTTTAGAGAATTATTTTGCCTTCATTGAGGATATAAGATTACGGTAATGAAGATTAAAATCAAAAGAGTTATTAATAACTTTAATAATTAAATAAATTAAAGGCTCTAAACGGAAGGAACTTTAATAAACGGAAAGGCAGAATAAGATTGGGGGATTTAATTGGAAAAAAGAAATAAAATTTTGATTGTAATAATAGCTGTTTTAGTGGTGGCAATAGGTTTAACAGGTACTTTTGCTTATCAAAATTACAGAACTAGTGAAATGGATAAAAAGATGGTAGAATATCAGGTTTTAGCAACAGAACTTGATGAAAAATATGCAGAAACTAATCAAATTGCAAATTCTTCAGCTCCTGATTATGATAAAATTTATTCTAATATTGATTATATGATTAATCGATCAGAAACAGGGAGATCAAAAATGGAAAATGCATATCAATATGCTGATGGTCCATATAAAGATGTAATTGCTTATTATCTAAAAAAGCTAGACCTAACTATAACAAATTTAGGATTATGGAAACAGAGAGTACAATATATACAAGAGGGAAACTATTTTTTATCGAGCCAAACAATTAAGCAAGAAGAAGATATTATAAGCGAAAGTAATAAAGTTTCAAGTGACATTTCAACGTTTCTATCAACGCACCCGGATATCAGAGAGCATATGAAAAAACAATGGAATTGGACATTCCCCAATGAAGATATATGAGATGTATTCTAGAGGCAGATGCTGCGAACCGTGACTATAATGGGGGGTTTTTTAATTGGAAAAGTTTACTAAAATTCTTCTTGTTATTTGTGCAATTTTAGTTATAGTGTTGAGTTTAACAACCGGAATGCTTTTGGGAAATTATTTTAACACTCCTTTAGTGGTAAATGAAACTAATAATACAACATCTACCAATAATACAGCTAACAATACTACCCAAGATACGACAAATACCTCTAACAGCAATTCTTTATTAACAGCGGCTCAGGCTGAACAGATTGTGAGGAATCTAGATTCAGTTAAGATAACTAAAAACACAACATTTGTCACGTCATTATGGGTTGATGAAGGTAGGCAGCTGTGGTTTGTTAGAGTAATTACTAATGGTTATTTGGTTGGTACATATTATGTGAATGCTGAAACAGGAGAAGTATCAACTGGTAATTAATTAGATGATTGAGAAACAAAGTCCAAGTAGGTAGAATAATTTGATGGAAATACTAGTAGAATTCTGAGCTTAAACTAATAAACTTAAAAGATTTAAAATAGTTTCTGGCTGGGTTTGTTATGGTCGTGGATAAAGATACTATTAAGATATTAACGCGTAGTCCAACCGAAGTTGAATTGGAATCGGGCGTATACAAACTCAAATTTATTTCAACAAAAGATGCTCAATTTATATTTAAACTTTTGTACAGAGAAGATGATGCTGAAACATTCACTAAGTTAATGCTCCATAATCAACTTATAGAACCAGATATTTCTTATGAAGATTTCGAAGTAATCTCCGACGATGAAATTAAAGCTTTAGCTAGAGAGTTCATTAAGGATGAATATAAATTAGCTGAATATTTCAAAGAAACAACAGAAGCTGAATTTTTTAAAAATTTTAGAAAAGCTGTTAAGGACTACTTATTTGGTATCACTGAGGCAATTAGTGAATCTATGAAGAATATAAGTTCTTTCGTTAATAACTACGCTTTTTCAATCCGTCCAATTGATATAGCTGCCCTTACACCGCCACCTATTAATCTTACTCCTTTGATTCAACTAGGAAAAGTTCCACAAATCAATTATTCTGAAATTATAAGTAGGCCCGCAATAGATTTTACTTCAATATATGGTGCCTTAAATCAACTTCAATCTACTGCCATCAATTTATCTCAAATTATTGCCCCTCAAATAGATTTATGGACGGATTGGGTTAGAAAAAATAGTTTGATGTTCAATGATTTTGTTGAACATTGGAAAGAATTTGAGGAAAAATTTGAAATTCAACAAGGAGTTGCAAAAAATTGTTTAAAAAAGTATAGATGGTTTATGACTCCTTCATTACCTGTAGACTTCATTTATTCAGCCATTCAAATATGTAAAAATGGAGGAAATCAAAGAAGAGTTGTGAATCACTTATTTATTAGATATTTTACTTCTAATGATTATGAAGAGTTAATAAAGCTAGTAGAAGATTGGAAATCCAATAAATTATTCAAAAGGAGAATGAAGATCTTAAGAGACTGTGTTAACACATTAAGAGAAACAAGTCCAAAGGTAAATGCATCTAATCTTGTTATTCCTACACTAATTTCACAAATAGATGGTATACAAAAGGAGTTCATGAAAAGTAAGGGGATAGTTTTTAAAAAGAAAGGTGGTTTGAAAGGTGCTGATGGACATGGGGTTAAATGGAGAGATTGGTATGAAAATTTAATTGATGAAGGAGAATTCTTAGATTCAGCAAATGATATATTTTTAAATATTTTATTCCAAGATACTGATGATCAAAAATTGAAAACTCCTTATACTTTCAGTAGACACAAAATCATGCATGGTGAACAAATTAGATATGGGCGAAAAGATAATGTTATAAGGGCATTTTTAATTTTGGACTTTTTGGCCTCTTTAATGGATGATTAAATTAATAATTCTGCGTTATAGTGCCCTTAAACGAATAATATTTAATTTTTTAATATTTGATACAGACAACTCGATGAAAATATTCTGGATATGATATAAAGATATGAATTTTTATATCATATAATAATCTCATAGAGATGATCACGATGTTGATTGAAAAATTGTTTAGAAAGGATATTCATTCTTTAGAGGAAAATGACTTAAACACTTTAATTGGTATTCCTGAATCCAGAAGCATAGAATTTAAAACAATACATGATATTGATCCTACCATGGACCATTCTGAACGTAAAAGAAAGGCAAAGAATGATAAAGAAAATATATTAAAATCAGTTGTTGCTTTTTTAAATTCTAATGATCCTGGACTTTTAGTTTTAGGGATTAAAACTGAAAATGAGATTGCTAATAGAATTTCAGGTGTAAAAAAGGATGTTTTACCCCAATTGAGAAGTGAAATATCATTAGAAGATTTTATTAAAGAAAAGGTTAAAGCAATCCCTTCATTTTTGAAAGGATACTCGATAGAAATTAAAATAGTAAATGTGTATAATGATAGAATCATTGTTTTTATTGAAGTTCTAAATAAAAATTGGGATCGTATTTATTATTCTGATATAACACAATATGTATATTTAAGAGAAGGAAAAAGCTCTAATTCAGTTCCTCTACAGGATACTCTGTCATTGATTGCTGATAGAAGTTATCCCCAAGTTTATGCTGGATTCGAACGACTTCGTGAACTAAATCGAGAGGGTAATATATTTTATCCCGTATATAAAGTTTATTTTGTGAATAAAGGTGTTAAAGTGACGGAACAAGTTTTTTGTATCGTACTAATTGGCTCAGATGAAGAAATCGATGTGAGGCCGACTGAATGGTTTTCACTCAAAGCGGAAGATTTAGATTCCACGAAATACGATTTAAATACTTTCCTTCAAAGTTGCACATTTGTAAAGTATTATCAATCGATTTATCCTAACCAAAGATTAGCTAGTAGAATGAGTATTGATAAGATTTATCCTTTTAAACAATATTCTAGTCCAGGTTATTTGGCCATTGCAGAGAATGATATAGAAAAAATTAAACAAATTGTTGTTATTACAATTGAACTGAATGGATTTGTAAAACAAGAATTCGAAGTATCAATAGAAGAAAATGTACCTTTTTTAAAAGAAAGAGATAATGAATTCAATCCATTTATCACCATATAGTTCTATCCAACTTAACTATCTCGTTATACGAAGGTTAAACGAATTAATAGGGAATAATTTAAAAATTTATATTAACTTCTAATAAATTGTAACTCATGTATAGAGCAGAAATTAAGGGAGATAATAAGTCTCTTAGAATACTTTGTAAAAATTTTAAGAGTCGCGTTAAATTTATAGAGGGAATTTGCTATTTAGAACATCCACGATTTAATTCTTTAAATGACATTACTAAAATTTCTATTTTTGCAATTGAAACTTTAAACAATATGCTTTCTATTTTGAATTTTAAATCAAATGAGAAAGTTAAAGCTGAAATAGGCTCCCATATTACAGAATTTAAAAAAGATGGTTCAAAGAGTACCGGTGTAGTCATCCATATGCCTGTACTAAAAGCAACGGCCAGCTTACTTCCCCCCACAATAGCAACTATAGACAAAAATGGAAATGTAGTTAAAATTGTTGATCCTGAAGTCGCTTCTGAAAATCTTGAACCTTATATTGAATGTATAGCTGAGAATAATAATGTAAAACAAGTATTCAAATATTTTAATGATAAGAATGAATTTAATTTATACCATAATTATTACAAAATCATTGAAGTCATTGGAGGAGATCTTGGAGGTATAAAAGCCATTCCAAAGCAACTAGATTCTGTTTCAAGAAATAAATTTAGTGATTTAACTTATACTTTAAATGAAGACATGGGTAAAAATCCACGTCACCATACAGAAGCAGTAATTAAAAGCAAAATTTTACCTGAAATGGAAGTTAAAAGATTAATGAAGGATATCATAGAAGAATGGTTGTCATATAAGTGTAAATAATAAAATTTGGGGATAATTAATTTACAATAGAATTATTGAAAGTGATTAAACTCTTAAAAACTAATAATGAGCTCTCTGGAGTCAGTATTTATAATTTATTTTTCATTACGATTTCTATATCTTCTTTGAATTTTTCTTTAGGATTCTTTAGTAGTTTTTTCTTTAAGTCATTTTTTACAAGTCGATAGATGAAATAAGTGATTATAACCGCTAATATTGCAAATATGACAATGTAAAAAATATTGGTAATATTTATGACAATAAATACTGCAACAAGAAATATGCCTAAAACAAGTGTGTATAAAGAAACATGTGTATAAATTGCCCTCTTAAGTAATATGGATTTGTTATCTCTCATATTATTTTCTCTCTCTTTACAAATCTCTTGTAATAGATCTAATTTACTAAGATACTCTTCTTTATAGAATTTATGAAAGTAATCGGTTGATTTAATAGTTTTAAGTGGGGCACTAGTGTATGCATAAACTGCAACTATTAGAGAAATTACAATAAAACCGCTAGATAAAACTAAAATTTCCATATAAGTTACATTAAGTTGGGTAGTGATTATTTGTAATATTCCTAGTAATTCTATATTCAAAATAACCCCTATGAAAGCAATTATTTGACCTAACCTCTCTCTGAGAGTTTGATAAGATCTAAAATTCCCTTTAAACTGGTCTAAAACCTCTTCATAAATAATTTGAAATGTTTCATCATTGAGATCTTCATTTTGCATTATAATCCTCCATTTTCACGTTTTAAAGCCTAAAAAGAAGTAATAAAATACAAAAATATTAAACTTTCTCAAAAGTACAGTTATCACATTTGGAGCATGGTGGTAAGGTATCTGTAACATCATCTAAAGTTAATTTTTTCTCACAATTAGTACATTCATATGTACCTGCACCCGGTTTTTCTCCACATTCGTATGTCATTTTCTCACCTCCTTTATAATCCTCTTAAACTTAATAAGTTCAAACTGACCAGGAAAAATAGGCTTAGAATTCCTGGGAAAAAATTATCCGGAGA
The DNA here is from genome assembly GCA_029974985.1 of Bacteroidota bacterium. Taxonomy (GTDB): domain Bacteria; phylum Bacteroidota; class Ignavibacteria; order Kapaibacteriales; family UBA2268; genus JANJTB01. The sequence goes on from JARKQC010000168.1 coordinate 7,915, forward strand.
CGGTAAATTATCTAAGCCCATTCATATAATTAAATATGAAATTTATAGATTTGAAATACATTGAATCCTATTCAAGAATTAGTTGTATATTCAAATATTTAAATGTTACTATCAACTAACTTAAGATTAATGATAATCTAAAATTTAAGTAAGTATAGTAATCATGAAAAATAGGTGAAAAATTAAATATTCATGGTTTCTAGATATTAAATTGTCTCATAACTAACCATGGGTCTCAGGTTTCGGTTTTATAATAATTAAAGATATAAAAGTTTTTTTCTAGGTCTTTAATATCATCTTTTGACTTTATTTTTCGTATTTGATCATAATATGATGTTTTAATTGATTTCCTTAAAACAAATGGTCCTTCAGTCACGTTACATGATGCATATGTGAAATAACTTTTGCTATTTATTTCATGGGGTAATCTATCTAATTTAACTTCTTTTAAATCATTCTCTCCTCTCAAACTTCTTAAGATCTGGGATCTTAAGTCATTACCTCGAGGTAAGCTCTTTTTATCAAAATAGTCAGAATGGATATATAATTCATGGAACCCAGGTTTAATAGCAATTAGCTCCTTATAGATATCCATATAATTATCGAGTTTAAGACTTCTTAGGTAATTTAAAATGAATTTTAAGTCGGCTCTTTCTTTGTCGAATGTTATACCTGTTTTTTGTGGGCTTTTAAATCCAGCACTCTTCCAATAATAGTCGTTATCAACCCCACTCTTTTTAAACCCTCTAAAAACATATATACCTGCTAAAGATTGGAAGGCATGATTATATTTGGCATTTAAATATTGTTGTGGATTTTCAAGACCAGAACGGTAAATAGATAAAATGTACTTGTACCTAACACTGTTAAATATACTTTCCACTTCCATTTCGGGGGTTACGAGGTATTTTAACATCTGGTTGTTGGAAGGATTCTTTAAACTTAAAAGATATATCCCAATTTCCTTTAAAGAATAATCTAACGGTATCCTTTTAAAATCCTTAGAGATATGATTAATAATATGGTCGCCATCTTGGTTAATACAAATTTCAATAGGCGTTCTTACAAGATTCTTACATAATCCCTTTCTATCTTTATCTGCTAGCAGGAAACTTTTTCCATTAAAATCTTTGTAAGAAATTATTAATCCCCTAAAAAGTTTCTAATAAATACTAAATTTAAAAATAATATATATCAAATGTACAATATAAAGATTTAGATTAATATCCAGTTCCTAAATTTGTATTGGCATGATATCATTCAAAAAAATATGGCTTAGTTCCATCCTAGACTTCAAACTACAAACAAAATAAACAGATATTAATTTCTCTATCAGAATTGGTGATTCCAAAAGTATTCTAATATATTAATAAGTAAATGAGATCTTTTTAAAACGCTATTAGAGTCTGTATTTAAAGAAGATATCAACTCAAAAAGCTTATTTTAAAATAATTTATAATTCTAAATTTAAATATTTATTTTACAAATTATTCTGAAAATAGATATAAATAGATTTTAACTGAAATGGAGAAAAGTCCATATGTATTTCGATTTTAATATTTCCAAATATTTAAAGTATTCCAGAATATTTGATACAATCATCTAAAAAACTATCTATATCATATGCCTTTTGGAATGGAACCCTATTCAATATTGTATATTTCTTTTTAAAGTCAGATGGACTTTTTAATCCTTTTTTAATACCTTCATCTATCTTTTGAATAGCTTTCGGAGGCAAATAATCTAAAATTGCCGTAACAAATCTGGTATTCATTTTAGTTCCTTCTCTCAATTTAAACTTTTTAGCAATAGTTGCAACATCATCATCAGGATGGTTATCACTATAATCCCTAATCCTTTTTGAGAGTCTTAATGGGTATGTTCCACTAAATTTTTTATCTAAATATACACGAGAACTTTTATTGCCTAATTCTTCAATAACAGCTTCTAAATATAATTTTTCAGGCACATATCCCATTACATAAACCTCCATATTATTAAAAAGTAATCTACTTCGATGGATATTTTGGTAAGCTGTGCTCTCAAATTTATAAATAGCATAATCCCTTGGTGAAAATCCAAAATTCTCTTTAGAAAATTTATCCTCATATATCGATGACAAAGATTTGGGTTTTTTACGTATGTTCTCTTCAATTATAATATCTTTACCAGAAGGATTCTTCCATTTAATAAAATTAGCATCATAAAAAAATTCGTTATATTGGAAATCCATTTCTAAATCATATTTCTTCCTGAAAAGTTTGTTATATTCCTTTAATAAATCTTTATCACCGATTAAATGTGTTCCACAAATTATAACAGCTTCTTTATCAATAAATGAGTTTAAACCCAACGTATTGCCTATATTAAGGAATTCAAATCCATGTATAATACTCTCTATGTATTGATTTAATACATCATAAGTTATTAAACCACATCGATAATAATGTTTAGATATGCTCTCAAGAGCTTTAACAAGCTTAATAATATCAGGATTATCCTTATTGGTAATATATGACTTCTTCTTTTTAGTTGTAGCTATACCCATGCCACTTTTATAAAACATATTATTTTTATATAGTTTAATTATCTTAGTATTTGGAGATTTGAGCGCAGAATAATAAACTTTTATGTTCAGATCTTTTTCTCTATGTTCTTGACAATATTGTTTGTATAATGCGTTGAAGAACGATTTATTAAAAGTTGCATCACTAATAACTACCGGAATATCTTTGTTTAAAATATCATAAATATACGGCTTAAAATAAACCATATCAAAACCTAAATTATAAATTCTATCGTAATGATACCATAATTTAAGCTGATAAAGATTAATTGAATATACAGATTCCAGTTTTTCAATATTATCGACTAATTTGCCTTTTAGATTATAGTTAACAATTTCACTTACTTCTTTATGTAAACAGTCATAGATTTCTTCATCTGTCAAAATATCTAATATGTTATCTGGTTGAAAATTTAGATGACCTCCATAACCCTCTTCATCTATGAGTTTGAAAAACTTATTTAAATTTTCAATATTTAATTTTAAGTCTTCTCCTCTCCCTATACTTTCATCAAGGATTATTAAATCGAAATTTTTAAAATTATTAGAATTTAAATATTCAGGAACGGTTATTAGATGTTGTTTGACTTCATTGAATTGAGAATGATAAGCACACGATTCCATA
>JARKQC010000175.1 GCA_029974985.1 Bacteroidota bacterium
AACGTCGTAATGAATGCTGAAAATGGAACTTCTTCGAATTTTGATGGTTCAATTGATGTATCAAAATTAAGTTCTGGTACTTATATGATTATAATTGAGACGCCTACTGATAGACTGATTAAGAAGTTTATTAAATTATAATTTAAAAAAAATTTTTTTTATAGAAGTCCTATAATTTATATTATGGGACTTCTTTTTTTTACTATAATATTTTATAAATTATTCAATTATTATAAAATCTTAATGTATCTAAATTGATATATGCTCATATTTGAATTTTTTTTGATAAAACTATTTGTTATTTAAAAAATAAATTGAATACAATTTTCATAAATTTCAATTTAATGAATAAATAATAATTTTAAAAAGTATAAAATATGTGTTATTAAATATATTTTTTTCTTATTTTTATATTATAAAAATTATGTTATTTTTTAAATAAGGTTTGTGCTATGAAAAGAATTTATTATGTAGTTACTTTATTACTATTTACATTTAATTCTATTATATATTCTCAATCAAATTTTAATGATTTTGGGAATAATAATACGATTAATAATCGTCAAAATGATGTTCTTATTATTAAGTTAAAGCCAAGTGTTAATATTTCTGAGGTTGATAATTTTGCTTTAAGAGCAAAATTTCCATCACATTATTTCGGAATTAAATCTATAGACACTACTTTACAGCCAGCGGGTGCATTAAAAATATCAAAAATTTTCCCAAATTCAAAAAAAATAATGCAAAAACGCGCCCCTAATAATGCACAAAATTCAAACATTGCAAATACTTTAGAGACTTATTACAAAGTATATTTTGATGGTAATAATTCATTGGAAAAAACAAAAAAAATTCTCGAAAGAGACCCAAATATCGAGCGTGTCGAATTTTCTTATATTTACGATGTAAATGATATTCCTGATGATACATATTACAATACTCTTCAACATTTGTCTCAAATTAAAGCAGAAGAAGCATGGAATATTCATAAAGGAGAAAATGGACCAGAAATTATTATTGGTATTCATGATTCTGGCGTTCAATGGGACCATCCCGACTTGTTCCAAAATTTAAAAATAAATTATAACGAGTGGACAAATCGCGAAGCGCCATTATTTATAGAAAAAAATGGTCGTTTAACAATTAATCCCGATGCTGTTGACGGGCAAGATAGCGATGGTAATGGTTATGTTGATGATGTAGTAGGTTATAATTTTTTTACTGGTGATGGGACCGCACAAAATGACCCTTATGGTAGTACTATTAATATACACGGAACTCACGTAGCTGGTATCGCTGCTGGTGTTACTAATAATAATCTTGGAATAGCATCAATTAGTTGGAATGTAAAATTTATCCCTACAAAACAATCTGATAATAATAGTGGGCGTTATTTATATAACGTTGAAGATGGTTTGTGGTACATGGCAACTGCTGGTGTTAATGTTATAAATATGAGTTGGGGCGGCGACTCATTTTCTTATATGATGGCTGACCTTTTTCAATATTTAAAAAATTTAGATATTATATTAATTGCAGCAGCAGGTAATAATAATAATGATGAAATTCATTATCCAAGTTCATATCCGGGCGTTTTAAGTATAGCTTCTGTTTCAAAAAATGATACTAAGGCATATTATTCAACTTGGGGAATTAGTGTAGATGTTGCCGCACCTGGTGGTGATAGTTATGTTGATGGGGGTATAAATAGTACTATTCCAAATAGTTCTTATAGAAAAGCTCAAGGTACTTCTATGGCTTCGCCATTAGTTGCGGGATTAGCAGGATTAATCAAATCATACAAACCAAATTTGACTGTCGACCAAATTTATAAGCAAATTATTGGAACTACTGATCCTATTGATGCATTAAATCCGAATTTTATAGGAAAACTGGGTTCAGGGCGTATCAATGCATACAGCGCATTAAGTCAGCAAAATGTTAATGTTTCTAAAAGTCCACGACTTGCATTAATAAATTACGAATGTATTAATCAATCAAATAATCCTATTTTAAAAAATGGTGATGATGTCAATTTTAACTTACTAATCCAAAATTTTAATAAGTTTTATGATACAGATGCTTTAGTTTTCAAAATATCTTTAAATAATTCTGATGTTAGTATTAAAACAAATAATATTATTAGAACTATTAAAGCAGATGAATTTATGAATATTACGGGATTGCAAGCATATATAAAACCAACTGCAAAACCAGCTATTGTAAAAGCAAAAATTTCTATTGAAAATCTTGATGGTCAAAAAATAACTGAATTTGATATTCAATTTAATATCGCTGGTGGTATTTTAGTTTATGAATATCAAAAGGGTAGCTCTAATCAAAGTGGATATTTCATATCACAAGATTTAATTAGTAAAGGTTATGATGTTGTTTATACTAATGAATTTCCACATACAATGATTGGATTTTCTTCTGCATTTTTATCTTTTGGATCAAATTTAGATTCTCCAATTTTTCAAATGAATGGCTTAATATTTGATAATATTCAAAATTATTTGGAAGCACAAGGTAAATTATTTATTGATGCATCAACTCTATTTTCAACTCAAATTATTCCAAATATTGGTAGTCTTAATACAGGATATTTATTCGGCATATCAAGCGCAAGTTATTCTACTCAATATCCACCGTTTAACTTAGTAAAAGGTGCTAATGGTACTTTAGCAGAAGGATTAGAATTTAAAAGCACAAATCAAACAAGTTATTTTCAAGAAAAATTTGTTCCTAATACAAATTATGGTGGTAAAACAATGTTGGTTGAACAAACTTATGGCAATATTGGTATTCAGACTTATGGTATTTATGGGCAAAAAGTTGTAATTATGTCTTTTGCAATAGGGCAATTTAATGATAATACTTGTCCTTCTACAAGATCTGTATTACTCGATAGAATTTTAAATTTCTTTGGCGAAAAAGTGCCTTTAAAGATTTCTATGCCGTCTGAATTCTTTATGTGCAAAAATGATGGTTCGGTTCAATTA
>JARKQC010000177.1 GCA_029974985.1 Bacteroidota bacterium
AATTAATATATTAAAAAATTTATATGTTAAATATAATTAATATATTAAAAAATTTATATGTTAAATATAATTAATATATTAAAAAATTTATATGTTAAATATAATTAATATATTAAAAAATTTATATGTTAAATATTAAATATATAACCTATGGTGAAAATATGAACATTGAAAAAGAATTAGATAGTTATATTTCAAAATATTATTTAGAAGAAAGCGGTACTGATGAATGTCCAGGATGTAGTAGAGAACTTCAATATTATACTAGTAAATATGATGATGAAGTGATGATAACACATTGTTCTGGTTGTGGAATTGAAAAATATAATCTTAATTTTGAAAAAAATATATGTGAACTCTGTGGGGAATTAGTTAGATTTGAAGATGAGGATAAAGATAATTACATTATATGTAGTCATGATGAATGTGATGAAAAAATTCATAAAGAATGTTTAGAAGACAATAACTCTGATATATACAAATCCTGGAATTGTTCTGAACATGAAAAATAACTATAATTTGTTTGATAAATGTGTTTTATTACATTTTTAAAACTTATATTAAAACTTTGATTTTAAAGTACTTATATCATTATTTAGTTTTTTAAAGGTAAAATAAGTAGATTATCCATTAAATTCATTTAATCTTTTTAACATCATACCAATACCTTTACAACCACTTAAAGGATTTTCTACTAATTTCCCTTTAAAAACATTTTTAACAACAGTTTCATAATTTTTTCCGCCTAAAACAGTAATATTATTGTAATCATTTAGCCCCATTTCTTCAGCATCCCTAATTAGATAATCTAATCCTATACAATCATTATTATTAAAACTGCTATTATAATTTTTTTCTATTATATCTTCAGGGAACAAAAAACCATGTTTCGCAGAAAGTATACACCAAGATCCAGGGAAGTTTTTTTCAGCATATAACTGACATTTTTGTGATAATGGCCCTATATAAACATCTTTTGCTCTTGTTGGTCCTTTAGAAGGATATTTATCCCAAATTTTTTTAGAACCACATGTGACAATACATAAATTATTTTTATCTTCATAATTTTTTCTAAAAGCCCATAAATTATGGAATCCTCTACGTTTATTTCTATTTGTCCCTCTAAAAATAAGAACATTAATTCCTAATGATTTACAAAAAGGACAATTACATTTTTCCCAAGGTTTATCCATTAGTGTTCTTTTATATTTATGTTCAAATTTTTCATTTTCAGAGCTTCTTAAAAAAAGTTTATCATATTCCATTACATTATGAAGAGTTTCTTCCAAACTTAATTTTCCTTCATCATACTTAAATAAAGACTCTAAAGCATTTTTTTCTAGTTTTTCTAGTTTTTTAATATCAAAATTTTCAATTTCTATATTTTTTGTTATTCTAGAATTGTTTGCCTGAGGAACTCTTATAGCACTATACCATTTATTATCTAAGGACAAATAATTTTGTCCAGACCTCAACCATGATTTTCTTAAATAAGAAGTACTATCAAAACTAGTTACTCCCAAATTTTCAAATTCTAACAAAAAATTTTCTCTTAAAACACCAAAAAGATGCATTTCTACATCATCAACTAAGTCTTGTATATTATTTAGTATTTTTATTATAAATTCACTCCTATATTGGACTAAACTACCAAGAGCTATATATTCATATCCTAAATCAATAATCGATTTCACAGATTTTCTATAAGAATCTATATCATATCCCTGAGCTACACCAATAGGTTTAAATTGATAATCATTTTTATCATGATGTTTAATAAATTTTTTAGCATTATCCACAGTTAATTTTATTCTCCTATTTTTTTCAGATTTACTTAATAGTTTTTTCTTTCTTTTACCATGTTTATCCTTAACAAATATACTATCTACTACTAAATGATCAATAGATACACCATAATCAAAACCTAGTTTATGATATAAATTAGAAACATTTTCAATTGAATAAAATGGTTCAGGAGGTTTTTTTTCTTTTATATAGCTAAAAGCACCACAATCCCCCATAACTTCTAATTTAGATTTTTCAGGGATTTTTAAAAATTCTTTAATATTTTTTTTATTCCTTATATATAATTCATCTTTATCATTGTTTATTGAGATTTTTTTCCCAAAAATCCCTAAACTTATCAAAATTCCATCATATGGAGGATTATCAAATATTTGATGAGCATAAACATCATTTTCATAAGGACTATTTGAATGATTTTTAGAAAACCTATCTTTTTTAAAATCAAAATCAGGATCCAAACGATCCTCCCAATCAGGTAAAAAAAACTTTAACATTATATCATCTAGGGGTATCTTAATGAATAATTAACTTTTTTACAATCCCATCTTAGATCACATATAGCACAAGTTTCTTTATCCGAAGGTTCTGATATTTCCCAATTGTCATTAATCTTTTTATCTTCTATTTCATACACTGTTTTATTAAAATCATCAAGTGCTTTTTCAATTAGTTTCATGTTTTGTATTTTTCTAAAATCTATAACATATTTTGCTTTTTGAGAAGTTTTGACTAAGTTTTCTTCCTTGAGTTCGTTAATAAAATATATTACTCCTTTTGAAGGGTATTTTCCAGATTTTAGTTTATATAATTCAGCATAAACTAACATTTGATATTTATATTGCTTTAATTTTTTTTTACCCGATAGGTTGTTTTCGGGGATTTTTGAACCTTTATAATCCCATATTTCAAAATTATCATGTATCGAGGAGTGGTCTGACGTTCCTTCTTTTAAAAGATCTACAACTCCATGCAAAATGTAACTTCCTTGATCTGTTTGCAAGTTACATTCACTATCTTCTACGTATTTATATAATTTAGGTCCTTCGAACTGGTTGAACAAAGATAACACATTTAAAGCTTTTTTTTGTTCATCTCTATTTTTTGATTTAATACCATTTGCTAATAATCCCACATTCACAGCATTAAAATACTTTTCTACATCTTCATTAGTAGGAATCATATTTTTCTTTTCTTTGTCAATAAGGCCTTTATATTGTAAATGCAATTTATCTAATACTTGGTGTATTAACATCCCATACCATAATTGAACTATTGATGATGGTTGGAAATTTTTCACTGAAAAATGACCGTATTGACGATTACAACGTTTATAAGACATTATATCCGCAGTTATACTATATTTATTTTTAAAATTTCCTTTTTCTTTAGGTTCAATTTTTAATCCTAAATATTTTTCTATCCCCATTAAGTATTACTCCTAATCAATTTTTTCAACATTATCTTTAAATATAGATGGTTCAGCTGAAATTAAGCCTAAACTACCTTTTTGCAAATGATTTTCAGGAACTAAATGAATTAAAACATCTTGGGCTCTAGAATATGCAACATAGTAAAATCTAATATTATCATGTTCATTTTTGTTATTATAATCAAATGTGAAAAATGGTTGTTTAGATCTGAAATCCATTAAATAATCTTCTAATAAAATAGAATCATTTTTTTTACCAGTTTGTTTTAAATTATAAACAAAAACTATTTGAAATTCTAAACCTTTTGACTGATGAACTGTTAGTAAAGGTAATTTATTTTGAGGAATTGGTATTTCATCATTTTCAGGGTCATCTATTCCTTCTGAAATAAGTAACCCAATAAATAAAAAATAAAATTTTATTAACCAAAATTTATTTATTTTTCCTGCCTTTTCGCTAGAAATTCTAAGCTGACCTCTTTGTAATTCAGGGAAATCTGGACGTGGAGTTGATGAAAATGATTCAAATAATTTAGAAAGTTTTCCAATTCTATAACTCATTTCAAAATCATTTCTACAGGATTTTATTGGTTCACGAGATATTACACGGTAAAATATCTCTAAAATATTGACTCCAACATCTTCTTCTATAGGAAGTTTAGAAATATTATCAATAGAAGTTTCAACATAATGTTGTAAATCTCTTTTAGAATTTTCTTTATAATATTCTACCCATTTTTCGACATTATCAACAATAGCCTTATTATTAATTTCATTTTGCAATATAAATAAGTTTGGATCTACAATTGATATAATAGCTCCTAAAATTAGTTTAATTTCATGTTTATAAATAAATGATTTTGAACGAGGATTATAAACACCAATTCCTAAATTTTTTAAACTATTAATGAAATAAGAATTGTATTTACCTTCTTTAGTTGAGTTCATTAAAAGAACACATTGTGATGGGTATTGAATAATTCCATGATCCAAAAAATATTTAACTGCTTTTGCAAAGTTTTGAGCTGTTTTTTCAATAGTTCTTCCCCAAATATATGCAACAGCAGGATAATTTTCTTTATTATTAATCTTAGGTTCTAAAAAAGGCTTGTCATCAACTCTAGCATTTTTAATTTTCATAGAATCAAATGAAGATATGTATTTATTGCAGTAATCAACAATATTTGGATGAGATCTATAGTTATAATTTAAAAATATTTTAGAATTTTCTGGAAACTTTCTTTTAAATCTATCTTCAAATACTTCTTTAAATGTTACCATGCAATCTACAGTACCTCCCCTAAACCTATACAATGCCTGATCATCGTCTCCAACAACACATATATTTCCACACTTACTTGCAAGTTTTAAATAAATAATTTCTTGAAGGGGGTTTGTATCTTGATATTCATCAACTAAAACATATTCTATGCCATCATATTCTCTAGAACTATCTTCATTAATAAACTTTTCTCCAAGAGGACTTTCTAAAAAATCTAAAAACTTTTTTTGTAAATGTGCAAAATCACATCTTTTATTATTATCAAGTTTATCAACATAATCATTATAAAATTCAAATAATATCTTTATATATTCATCTTCAGAGTTTTTAATCTTATTAAAATCTAATCCATCTTCAATCATTCTATTAAACAATTTTTCAGCAGCTTTAGTCCTATTCCATTTATTCGGCAAATAATTTTTAGTTTTATCCCAGTAACCTCCAATATCATCATATGTATTAAATAGATATTCAAATTTTCTAAAAAATGGCAGGTATTCATGGTCATGAGTATTAACAAAGGCACTATGCTCATAAATAAACATCTTCTGTTCATTCTGATCTAATAATTTATAATTTTCAAATGGAGGATAATTATATTCTAATAAAATATTATTACAGATGCTATGTAATGTTCCAATATGAATATCATGAAGGTTAACTTTATTTAAATTCTGAAAATTATCTTTAATTAATGAAGAATATTTTAAAATTCTGTCAAATAAATTTTTAGCAGCTTTTTCAGTAAAAGTTGTTAAAATTATAGATTTAGGATTAACATTATCTACAAATATTAATTTCAATGTTCTTAATACTAAAACTTGTGTTTTTCCAGATCCTGGCCCAGCAATAACCCATAAGGGACCATTACCATGTTCAATGACTTTTTTTTGAGATTCATTTAATTCATGATCTTCTGTTTCAATGATTTCAAAAAATTTTGAAATTTCCATAATATCCCTTTTCACGAAATTTTTTATTAATATAAATATTCATAAGAAATAAATTCTAAAGTTGGATTTTCAACTATTTAAATTTTTCAACTGGGTTTTAAGCAATGCATTTTAAAAATTCTTTTCATTTATTTAGTTAATTGAGATACTTAATTTGTTTAATTTCCTTATTTAATAATTATTCTATACAATTATAGGTATCTTTTATTATTATAGTTTTCTATATTAATCATACAATTATACAGATTAATAAATGAATAATAAATTAAAAAAACAATAAATCAAAGAAGAACTATAATAACACTTTAAAATAATAAAAGAAAGAATAGATAATAATATCAGTTTAATAAACTATTACTTCAAAAATCTTAATAGCATATAAAGTTCTTATAGTTTTACTACTTTAAATATAGATAACTTAGGAGAATTATAAGAATTAATTTAGTAATTATACATATAGGAATAGTATTAATGATATAATTTTATTTAAAATTTAATATTTTCAATAATTCTTTACCTTTTGGTGTTAATTGATAAATTCTTGATTT
>JARKQC010000178.1 GCA_029974985.1 Bacteroidota bacterium
AAATCAAGAATTTATCAATTAACACCAAAAGGTAAAGAATTATTGAAAATATTAAATTTTAAATAAAATTATATCATTAATACTATTCCTATATGTATAATTACTAAATTAATTCTTATAATTCTCCTAAGTTATCTATATCTAAACTAGTAAAACGACTAGAACTTTATATGCTATTAAGATTTTTAAAATAATCGTTTATTAAGCAGATAGTATTCTATATTTCTTGTTTTATTTTATCATGTTAAATTATTATTATAATTCTTCTTTGATTCATTGCTTTTAATTTTTTTTAATAGATTATTCATTTTTTTAATCTGTATTGTTGTATGATTAATATAGAAAATTATAATAATAAAAAAATACCTATAATTGTATAGAATAATTATTAAACGATGAAGCTAAAAAGGAATTTATTAATTAAAAAACAAAAGGAAAAGAAGTTTTGAGATATGAAAAATTAATATTCGACTTGTTAATAATATAGATAAAAATAGAAAGAAAAATTTTAAAATAATATTATGAGAATATTTAAATAGTAATATTTTTTAAGGTGAAAAAATGAGTTTCAACAATAGATGGGTCTGCTTTACTGATGTAAATTATAATTTAGATAGATTAATAACAACACTAAATGAAAATGAACATTATACTATACAAAGTGAAGATACAAATGAATATTTGCATCATAGGGTTAATGTTAATGATGAAATTTTAGAAAGTGATGAGTGTGAATTTATTTATGGGTCATATGGTTATCAATATGAAAAAGAATTTAGGTCTGTTCCAATCGTCAATGAGGAGAGAATGCACTTAGGACCATCTAGATTACTTAGAACTAATATAATTAATTTTTGGATTACTAGCAATCAAAAGATACTTTTTTCTAAATCCGGTCCTGAAGCTAGCATCGGTAAAGATAAAATTTCACTCCTCTTGTTTGGTAATGAAATTAGCATTAACACAATTAATTTTAGAATTGAAGAATTAGGGGATGCAGTTTTAAATGGTGATTTTCAGGGAATGTGGCTTTCAAGTTTTAGAGATAGACAAGGAAATATTGATAATGGAACTCATTATGGTACTAATATTGAAGATGATCCCATGTATGGAGAAACTGAAGGTTGTACAAAAAATAGTGTAGGTTTTGTAGTGGAAATCGAAAATGAATTTAGAAAATTAAGAGTTAATAGAAAAGGAACTTTACAAATTCTTGGGAATAATCTCCATCCTAATAACATAAGGGTTTTCAATATTTTATCGGATTTAGAAGATTATATATTATATGAATTTTGAAACATTCTTTAATAAGCAATCGTAGATATTAAAAATTTTTTTAGAATTCAAAATTACTACTTTTTTACTAAATGATAATTTTACATCTTCACACTTTAAGGATTCATGACCATTTTCAAACAATATTCTATCAAAACTTTCTCTAAAAGTAACTGTCAGCGAATAATTTACATAAGAAAAATCAATTTTATGGACTTCTTTTATTATATCAAAAAGGTCTTCCATTATGCTTAGATAATGCTTATTTTGATCTGCATCATTATATTTAAATTTAGCTATACCATCATATTCAATTGTAATAGTTGTTGTGTCATATGATTCTTCTTCATTAATAAAATCTTCTAGTTCATAATCATTAATTTCTAAAAGTTCATTGTACTCATTATTTGTATCATATATCATTTTTATAGTAAAAGTTGATGGTAATTCATCAATTAATATAGTAATATAATTATCCCCAGTATTTTTAAAATCAACTTTTTCAAATTTTTTTCTAATACTTCTTTTAACCTTAGAAATTTGGGGTTTTGTATAATGACATTCCTTCTTTCCAAAAATTTTAACTTTATATTCTTTGTTTGAAATTTCATAAATTTTTTTTCTAATATATGGAAAATTCTTTTTGTAATCCTTATAAACAGGGGGAAGAACTATTAAAGCCAAAATAAAAGATCCAATTGCCAATGCTAATACTATATCCATTTTATCACTAAATATATTATAACTTTATTAATATTTAAATTTTATTTTCATAATATTAATTTTAAAAAAATATATAATAATCATGCTAAATAATCTTAGTTTAAATATACAAGTTTAGCAATTACAAATAAAGAAAGATTTATTTATATATTTCAACTCTTTTAATAGAAAATATATAGTTTTAGTGAATTAAAAAAATAAATATCATTTAATTTTTTAGAATTGATTTTTAAAAATAGAAAATTTTATTTAAGGTTTAGTATCTTTTGGAGGGTTAGAATCATTTCCATGACTATTTTTATTTTGAATCTTACCATTCTTTTTTAAAATGGTTAATTCTGATTTGGATTTTTTAGCCATTTCAGTTCCTGCTTTAACTGCTTCTGCTTTTTTATCAAATTTTTTAGATAATCTTTTACTGTTTGTTCTTCGAGTTCCCCCTCCTTTTTCAGTAGGAACTATATATACATCATCTTTTTTACTCATATTTTACACATCATTATTCTTTTATATAATCTTATTTATAGTTTTTAATAAATAAAATTTTTTCAAGAGTAAATTAAAAGTAATATTAATAAAAATTACACCCTATAAGAAAAAACCTAAATTTTTAGCTCGAAAATTAGAAATTTTATACTTTTTTATACATTTAAAAATTAATAATTAAGAATAAAAAATTATAATTAATATATTCCTAATATAAAGAATTATTAAATTTATATTCAAAAAATAAACCTAAATTATCAATCATTGAAAAACGGACTTGGAGGGATTTGAACCATTGATCTTAAGATTGTTTGAAAAATTTTATATATTTTGAAATGAATATTTATTGTTTGAATAATTAAAGGTTATAGTTATGGATTCTGGGACTGCTCTTTTTAAAGTTATGTTTTATTTGCTTTTATTTTTTATTTTTTATTTAATTATGTGGTTTTGTAGGGGGTCTATTGGGAAATTTTTGGATAAAATATCTCCTTTGCCATATTTGCGAGAAGAAGGTAATTATAAATTTAGAAATGCTCAAGAAGAGGTAACTTCTCAAGGCAGGATATTGTTTCTTTTTTTAAATTTTAGTGTTTATTATCTTCTATTTCTTCTAGTATTTGGATTTGATTATTTTATGATAATATTTCCAGTATTTTTCCCATCATTGATGCTTGCACTTAGAACTCGCACTTTTAGTGATGATAATATTTTACCTGAAACAGGAATAGGTTATAATTTTATTCAAAGTTATGTATTATCTTTTTTAGGTTCTTTAGGTTTTTTGATGTTAGTTCCTGCATTTTTTTCTAGTGAAGTTCATTTAGACTTGGGAGTTATTGTTTTGATTTTAAGTTTGATTTCTTCTTTGGTTCCT
>JARKQC010000345.1 GCA_029974985.1 Bacteroidota bacterium
ATCGGACTTAGTGCCTTTATAATAATAGGAATATTTCATCCAATTGTTATCAAAGGAGAATATTATATAGGTAAAAAAATCTGGCCAATATTTTTAATTGGAGGAATATTATCAATAATAATATCTTTATTTGTAAATAATCTAATACTCTCTGCATTAATAGGAGTTTTAGGATTCACACTACTATGGAGTATCCATGAAATTATAGAACAGGAAAAAAGAGTTGAAAAAGGATGGTTTCCTAAAAATCCAAATAAAAAATGAAAATAGAGCCAATGACTAAAAAATAATATAAATAAGATAAAACTAAGATATATAAGCTAAAATAGATATAATAAGATAAATAATAAAATAAATAAAAAATAGAATAAATAATAAAAAATTAATTCTCCAAATGAAAATAAAAGAAAATTAATTCTAATATCATGTCACAGGAACTGAAGAGTCATAAACCCTTCCTTTTGGCATCACATAACTAATAGCTGCACCAACAAGGAATACCAGCGTCAATATATTGAAAATTAATCTCATAGACATGCTTATAGTTTCAGAAATAATAGCTGAAGCATCTGCATGATATTCTGAAGGAATTTTTTCTGGAGTACCAGTTTGCATCTTATCAAAATAGGTAAAAAGCTCACTATGCAACTCATCTTTTGTTAAATTTGTACCTAAATTAGCATCTTCAATAGAAATAGTTAATCCACCAATGATACCAACAATGAGTAAAACACCAATAAGAGCAGTTCCCATATAATAACCTAAATTTTTAAATGTATTAAGTAAACCTGCAGCATCTGAATCCTTACTTTTATCAACAGCAGACATAACATAATTAGTTAATTGTGATAAAATCATTCCTACACCAGCACCAAATATCATTGTAGCTGGAATAATACTATAGGGATTCATATTTGTTGAAAGTTCTCCACCTAAAAGCCATGTTCCTAAAGCAGCAACAATAAAACCTAAACACACAATATATTTAAGATTAATATACTCAGCTATTTTGACCCCCATTAATGATAAAGCCATTACAGCTATTGATGAAGGAAGTACAATAACCCCCGTCATGAAAGCATCTATATTTGTTACTTGTTGTAAAAACACAGGCATTATAAATAAATATCCAGCTAGTGGAATTTGTTGGAAAATCGAATTTACAATTCCTATAGAAAAAGTTTTATTTTTTAACAAAGTAATATCAGATAAAGGAATTTTATTTGACCTAATTCTTCTTCTTTCCCAGTATAAAAATACAACAAATAATGCAATACCAATAAACAAGACAATAGGAACAATACTCCATTTAGTAGGATCATTGAATAGTAATAATCCCATAACAATGATAATAAGAGAAATTACAGATAAAACAGCTCCACCATAATCAAATTCTTTCCATTTAAGAATAGATTCTGAATCTTTAATATAATAGCTATAGAATAGAATTATAATAACAATTAAAAATTCACTTCCAAAGATCATCCTCCAAGAGAGGAAATTAGTGAAAAATCCTCCAAATATAGGACCTATAGCTGATCCCATAGCAGATATACCTCCCCATATTCCAAATGCTTTGATTTTATCTCTGCCTTCGTAACTAACTCCAACAATCGTTGTAGTAGCTGGAAGCATTAAAGCTGCACCAATTCCTTCAAGTATTGCCCATCCTATAAGCAACATCCCTGCATTAACACTTAATGAAGCTGTAAGAGTTCCTACACCATATATACAAACTCCAACTATAAATGACTTTTTTCTGCCAATTATATCCTGAATTTTACTACCAATAAGCATAAAAGAAGCTATTATTAAAGCATATAAAGCTATTATT
>JARKQC010000190.1 GCA_029974985.1 Bacteroidota bacterium
TCAGACCCAGATAAAACAAAGAAATTCATTGAATCCCTAGAAAAAAAGCCAAAGATCAAAAGTGATTTTGAATATCTTTATAATCTTTCAAATAATATTAGAGGGAATAAAATATGTGCTTCTGATAAAAAAATCCTTGAAGACATTATAAAAGACTTGGATGCAAAAGGTTATGTATATAAAGGTGAAGATAACAAATTAAACGAAAACAATCAACTTATTGGATAATATATTTGCTATATTTGCTATAAAATAAAAAATACATGAGGTTATAAATTGGAAAAAATGGTAATTGACTGCCCAGTATGTAAAGGGGAAAGAACTGCAGAATCAACGACTAAAAAGGAAAATATACCTCATTTTGGAGATATAATTGAATCAACAATTATATGCAATGCTTGTGGATACAAGCACAATGATGTGATATGTTTAGAACAAAAAGATCCAGTGAAATATACACTATCTATAAAAAGTAGTAACTTATCATCAAGAGTGGTTAAATCACAGTCAGCAACAGTTTCTATTCCTGAATTAGGCTTAAAAGTAGAACCTGGTCCAAAATCATTAGGTTATGTATCTAATGTAGAAGGAATTATTTTTCGTTTTGAAGAAGGAGTAAAAAAAGCTTTAAAAATATTTGATGATGATGAATCTCAGAAAAATGGATTAAAAATATTAAAAAAACTTTCATTATTATCCAAAGGAGATATTGATGCTAATTTAATTATAGAAGATCCTTTTGGCCAAAGCAATATAATGGATATTGATGTTAAAAAAGAAAAATTAACAGAAGAAGAATTAAAAAATTTAAAAACTGGTTTTACAATATTTGAAGGAAATTATTAAATAAAATTTTTAAATATAATATAGCTAATAAAATATAGTATGACTAATAATAATTAAAAAGTTATAAAGTTAAAAATAGAAATTTTAATAAATAAAAACTATATTAAATAAAAAATTTAGTAAATGAAGGTTATAGATTATAAATCTCTAAAATCTTCATCTTCTTCATCAATAACATCTTTTAATTTTAAAGTTTTTTGAACATCCGCAGATAATGCATTACAATCAGCTTTAATAGCTTCTAAATGTAATAAAATTCTTTCTTTTTCTTGATTAATCCTTTCAATATTTGTATAAGGATAAGTTGATTCTTTAAGCATTTCATATTCTATAGTAGTGTAAGGATAATCATTAAGTTGTTTGCACACATTTTTGAGAACATCTCCAAGAAACTTATTCATCTCAACTTTAACTCGTTCTCTAATCATTTTATCACTGTCAAGATTTTGTTTCATTAAACGAACAACTTCAGCTTTAGCAAAAGGCAAGCTTTCTTCATCCTCGGATTCTTCAGAATTTTCATCATCAGAGTAATCTTCATTATTTTCTATTTTTTCATCCTCTGATTCTTCTATCTCTTCATCTTCAAATTCATCTTCTTGAATATAATATACCATAGTATTACCTCAAATTAAATATAAAAACTAAAAATAATTAAATAATTCAAATTTTTATAATTTTTAAATTATGATTTATCAGAATAATTAATTAATTCTTATTTAATAATATTAAACTTAAAATTCAATATTATAACATAACTTAAAATTAATAGTATTAGGAGTATTATCTAATCCAATATATACATCCCTAGCAATATATTTGTATGAAGAAGTATATAAATCTATGCAAATTATAAAAGTTTTGATAAATTTTTTTAGTAGTTATTTATCAAACTATTAAAATACTTAATAAGAAAATCAATTATATTGATGTTTCAAAAATTTTATTTTTTTAAATTTATGTATTTTTGACTTCATAAGATATCAATAAATAATGGATAAAAACAATGAAAACAAATTAAAAAAAAAAAATTGAAAATATCTAAAAAGTAATGAAAAAATTCAAAAATTATTTATAAATTAATTATAATAGAAAAAAAGATTTATAAAAGAATAAAAAAGTGGGAAAAAATGGAAAGAAAAAAAACCTTCCAAATAATATAATTCCCTTCTAAACTCAAAAAATATTAACTATCAACTTCTATTTGATTCTTAAGTGTTATGTTTAACAATTCAGCTAAAATCTCATTAATATCAGATACAGCAGCCATGAAATCCACGAAATCATCTGTATAATCATCAACTTTAGTTAAATTTCCATTTAAACTATTTAATTGATTTGAATTATTGAGAGTTTCATTTCCTAATTGTTCTAAGGCAGTTACATTATTAGTTATATTTGTTAATGCTTCAATTCCATTAAGTATATTAGATAGTATTTCAGATGTTCTATAGTCTACACTTTTGACTAGATATGTTGCATTGCCTATTGCTCCTGTTCCAGTGTTATTTATTGCTGAAACATAAACATAATAACCATAAGGAGGTATCATATCACTCAAATTTGTTGATTGACCTACAGTAGTATTTGCAATAGTTATATTATTGATATAACTAAGTAAATAAGCCACATATTCATCAAATTCAGATAAAACACTGCCTATAGATTGATATAATCCATCTGTAATAGTGAATATAGTTGCTGCAATTATTGCACCATCGCCCCCAGCTGCAGTTGTATTAAGATTATCTGCACTTGTATTTAGATCTCCTAATCCATTATATATTTGATATAATGTTTCGTTAGCAAATATTAGATTATTGGCTAAGTCAATTGTATTATTAGTTATATTATTCATTAATTCTTTTCCTGTACTTATTGTTGCATCTACTCCGGTTGTATTAGCTTCAAAAATAGCATCTGCTATAAATTCATCATAATAATCATTATACTCACTAGGCAATGTTGCATTAATAACATTAATTATATATTCATCAATAATAGTTTCATTAACATAACCCTCACTAAAGTAGTCGTTCATAACAACATTTGTATAATTGTTTAAGAATGAATCTTTAGCTAGATTAATGAAAGTTTCATTACCTATAGTTGAAATTTCCAAAATTTCATTTAATTTAGTTAAAAATGAATTATAGAATGTGTCGTTTAAAGTAAAAATAGTAGCTGATCCCAATTCAGTAGGAATATTATCTAATCCATTTTCAGTAGTATAATTTTCAGCCAATTCAGTAGAATTGATATTGCTTAGATCGCTTATAATTCCTTCAGTTAATAATTGATCATATAAATTATTCATAGCTGTAGTAAAACTAGCATTAATACTATTAAGAACTTGCTCAGCATTAGTAAAAATAATATCAACAGACTCATACTCATATTCAGCAATATTTAAAACATCTTGTGCATCAGTTAATTTTCTTATATTTTGATTTACGATATCATTTTTTGCACTAACTTCAGATCCTGCTTGTGTGGTAAGGAATATAGTAAGGTAATATTCGTTAGTTGCTTGAATGTATGCATTGTTAGCAGAATTTTTCTTGTTTCTATTGGTTAAAACAGTTTTTTTAAGTGTAAGTACAGTTTTTTTTGCATTCAATACTTTATTTTTTAGAGCTTTAGTTTTCTTTACCTTATACTTTTTTAAAAGTTTAAGATAGGTATTTTTTGCCTTAATATACTTATCTTTAGCAGTATTGTAATTTTTTATACTTGTTTTATAAGCAGAATATTTAGATACTTTATTTTCAAGAGATTTTTTCTGATTAGATAATGAAGTATCAAGTTTTTTAATTGCATTTGTAAAAGCAACTTCACTATCATTTAAACTTTTGTTAGCTGAGTTAAATGAATCATTAGCTTTTTTCAAGTCTTCATTTGCTTTAGTCAGATTATCTTCTAAACCATCATATTCATTCACCCAATCATCTGATGTATTATAATCTGTTGCATCATTTGCATGTACATCACCAGATATAGCTACAGCACATATCATTGCAAATAACACAACAAGGATCAATGAATGATTCTTATTTATTGTTAACATTAATCTTTCACCTCTTTAATTATATATTTCACAAAATTTTATCTTATTTTAGCACATAAAATCAGGTATGGGTGTTAGTTAAAAATTTTTTTCTTTTATATTAAATTATTAGACATTAATAGGTATTTTCACAACAAATATTCATCATATATCATGTCTAATTCAATTACCTATTTTTATATACTCTCCAAAAAAATATTTAGGAATCAAATCTTCAAAAAGTTTTAACACTATTCTAAAATTTAACACCTTTATAAAATACCTAACAAAAATACATGATGATAAGAATGAACACTCACTATGTTCATATTATATAATATGAAATAAACTAATATATAAAACTAACCCCTAAAAAGTCACAGAAAATATTAAAAGGAAAAACCATCAGCTACCCCCCCCCCCCCCGATTATAATTAAAAAGTTTTAAATATAAAAACTCTATTAAAACTATTTAAATAGAAAATAATGTAAAATTATGAAAAATATGAGCTAAAAAAATAAAAAACTAGAAAAAAAATTAAAAGAAAAGCTAAAAATAAAAAAATAAAAATAAAAAACTAAAAATAAAGAGCTAGAAATAAAGAACTAAAAAATTAAAATAATGAGGAAAATCATTTTTATATTTAAAAAATA
This sequence comes from Bacteroidota bacterium, assembly GCA_029974985.1. GTDB lineage: Bacteria > Bacteroidota > Ignavibacteria > Kapaibacteriales > UBA2268 > JANJTB01. The sequence goes on from JARKQC010000190.1 coordinate 4,547, forward strand.
AAATCATGACACCCTTATCTTTTAAAAATTAATTCTATATTTTAGTATCTCAATATTAAATATCTAACTAATTAGTAGATTACAATTATGTCCAACTAATTATCCAACTAATTATGGAAAAATAGTTAATATTAATGACTTAATGTTTAACTACAGTTGCACCATTCTTATTACTAGTTGCATAATATACTTTTTTGTACCCATTTCCTTTATAATCATAATCTACCCATTTACCATTAGAATAATATTGAACAGATCTATGATTAGAGGATAAGCTTGTAGGATATTGAATTATTCTAACATCATTTCCTTGAGATTTTAATTTTTGATATAGCATTTCACTATTATCCCAACAATCACCTACTCCTTTTCCATATCCTCCATAAAGTGAAGAACCTGAAGATCTTGAGTTTCCATAGGAATTAGCATTA
>JARKQC010000381.1 GCA_029974985.1 Bacteroidota bacterium
ATGCTGAATATATGAAGTTTCTTGTCCAACTTTTGTTTGTGTGACAATAGTATGTTTTCTTGTACTTTTTATAACTGTATTTTTTAAATCAGAACTTTTTAATAAGCCATAAACCAAATCTTCTTCGAGTTTAATTTCATCAGATTGGTTATTCACAAAATGCCCATTTACTCTTTCTAATTCCATAATAGCGGTACAATCGTGCTTTATGCCTTGTCTCCACTCAAAAGGACATACGCCATCAATTTCTTTTGTTGCATTATAATCAGCAAGATTCGAGACAAACTTAGAGTTAAGCCAACCAAAACTTAATCTTTTCTCTAAACTATAAAAATCAAATTCATTGCATTCAAAACTGGAGGGGGAATTGAGTTGACAATAAACCAAAGACGCTTCAACTGAAACATTAAATTCCTTTTTACTGTCAATGCAATATTTTTCTATTTCACCAACTCTATATTTTTTGTCTTTTTGGTCAAAAACGATGTTTTTTACAACTGAGTTTTTTACCAACAGAGCCAAATATCCGTTATGCGTTTGAAAAGCATCTAAAAGCATTAAAGTAATATATTCGGCTATATCAAAATTACCTTTGCCTGTCATTGCATCTAAGCCGTTTTGATTCTTGAAATTTGATTTTTTGGGAAGATTTGAAGAATTAAGGCTACCTAATTTTGAGTTTGTTACCCAAGGTGGATTTCCAAGTATTAGTAATTTTTCAGTTGGAAACTGTTTAGAAATATTTTTAAAATCGAAATCGAAAATACTGCAATGTGTGATTGTTATTTCTGGTTTGTTACTATCGGGATTTGAAAGAAAGAAATCGAGAATACTAAATTTAGTTTCCCAAACGTAAGGTTTATAAATTTCTATTCCAAATACCTTCTTAATGGCTTTAAAATTAGATAACGAAGCAATTATAAAATTCCCTTTCCCGCAAGTTGGCTCAATAATAATTTCAGGTGATATATCCCTTTTTGCCAAATGCTTTGCAACCTTATTTGCTAAATCTTTATTTGTTTGAAAATCTCCATATTCTGCACGGTCAGGCTCTTCAACTGAACTTATTGCAATAATAGAAACAGATTCTTTCAGTGCTTGAAAATCATCATCATTTTCAAAAAAAATATTGATGCCGAAGGCATCAAACATTTTTTGATTGGCATTTTCAAAAGACGAAGTATTGTTTAAAAAGTCTTTTAAAAACGTGCAAACTTGCAATGAAATATTTGCTTCAAAAATTCTCATTACTTGGCTACTTTATCAATTACTTTACTAATTCCTTGTACTGCCTTGTCAAGCGTAACAACCCTTTGGTATTGAAGTCGCCATTGCAAAGCGTTTGAAATAGTCAAATATCCTTGAACTGGCGGTGTTTTCAGAATTTGTTTTGCTAACTGATTTAGAGTTATTTCATCGGCTGGGATATTTTTATCGTTCAAGTATGCAACAATATCTTCAATATTAGCCTTATCCTTAACCATTTCACGTAAACGATAAGTTGTAGTATAATCGGCTGTCCGTTCTTTTGAAATAAATGAGCAACTAACAAAATCAAGTTTAGCTGTTTTTGTTTTGGGGTCATCTATTTTGTCGTAAACAAAAACAAGTAGGTTGTACCCAAGTCCAAAAATCTTTTGTTTAGCATCTTTAAACGGACAAGATGATTGTGGTTGCTTTATTGAAGTAACCTTAATATCTGTAAGTATGTCGTCAGAAGGTAAATCAATTCCATTTGCAGACGAACCAATTGTTGTTTTGTATTTTGAGTTTAATTGCTCTTGAAATTTATGCTCGATATGTGTCCCTACTGCTTTTCCGTCAGTTACCCCAAAAAGTGATTTATTTTGAATTTTCGATTCAGCGATGCAAAATGCTTTAGCTTCAGCTTTTAGTTTGTCTATTGTCAGTTTTTCTTTCATTCTAATTTCTTGTATTTTAGTTTACAAATTTAATCATTTTTCCTGTTATTTGGTACGCTGTCGGTTTTCTTAGCATGAGGCATAACGTTTTGCGGTATGAAATCGTTGGGGATTGCGGGCTACTTTCCTGTCCAGATACACCGAACTTGATGCGTGGCAGAATGTTTGCATAACCACCTAATCCCCAATGTTATATACCGCGTGTTGGCGGTTCGTTGTTTATTCTCATTCGGTCGATACATTTTCTATCTTTTTAATCATTTTTTTCAATGTCCCTTTCACTATTAACTGATGAATTGGCTTAACTGGCAAAAAATAAATTCTCCCAAAAATATTTTTGTATTCAACCATTGTTGTTATCATTATTTTCTTTTTTCCTATGTCATTATTTTTGCAGTCAAGTAATAATGAAACTCTGAAACTAAGGTGTTTGTCATCATCGCCTAAAACAAGTTCATTTTCAGTTTTTGCGTACACTTTAAAAATGTCGAGTTGTTCTCCCACTTGAAATTTAAAATTATCAGGATTCCTTGCTTCAGCAGTCAGCTGTTCAGAAGTCTTCAATCCAAATACACCAACAACTTTATCCCTAATCAACATTAAACTGTCAGCCCATTTAGGACCACTGGTTAGAAATAATCTTCCGATACTAATTACATCATTATCAGTCCTGATAATTATGTTCTCACTTTGAAAACTATCAATGTAGTGGAATGAGTTCTCATCATTCTTCATAATTGAATATTCAGGAATTTTGTTCTGTTTTATTATCATCTATTGTCTCTGTTTTTTTTACAATGACCGCCAACGGTTGCGTGTATGAAACGTTTGGCATTTCGAAGTGTTTTCCTATCAAGTTACAACTACTTTTGATACGAGCTGAAACGCTTGATAAACAACTGACTGCCAAATGTTTTATACACGTTGTTGTGCGTTCGTGCTTTATTTTATTATGTTTTTCTTAGTTTCAATTACATATTTGTTCTACTAATTCAATTGGAACAGAAGTTCGTTTTGAAACTTCCTCTATACTCATTCCCTGTCTCTTAAAACGTTTTACAAAACAAGGAATTGTTTCCCCAATTTCAACCAAATTTTTCTCTGGGTCATAAAATCGAACAGTTTGTTGACCCCATAATTCTTCGGTTTCTTCATGCAAATAATTCAGTTTGTAATTTTTCAGATTCTCAACAACTAATTCAAAATCATCAGTTTCAAAACAGATTTCAAGATTCTTGTTTCCCGATTTATCAAAAATTCTTCCAAGTTTCTTTGCAATTGGATACTCTTCTTTCAGCTTCCACAACGAAAGTCCATTTTTAAAGCCTATACAGTTTCCAAAATCAAACTCTATTTTTTGCTGAAGAATGTTTTGATAAAATGATTTCATTTGTTCAAATTCTTCAGTCATGATTACTGTTGAATGAAATTTAATTTCCATACTTTTTTATAGTTTTACAATTTTATCAAATCTACTATCCATGCAAACACTCAAATCAGTTGTTAGGAACTTTCCATTATAAAATAGGCTGAAAATTGTCGCTGGAGTCGGTGCAGCTTGAGCTTTCTCTATCGTATCCAGTTTTATAATTTTTAATGGCAATTTCCTTTTTTCTGCTGTTTCTGTCAACGAAGTCGTTACATGATATTCCGAAAATGGACAACGATTTGAATAAAAAATCACCAATCCTTTTTTATCAGCACATTCACCGCTTTTAACAGAATCCTTGAATTTCGGATTGTTTGCTTTAGTATTAATCTTTTTTACAAGTAAACTGAATCCCGAAGACAATTTTTCACATGTCTCAAATCCTTGTTTTAAAAGCCACTTGGTATCACTCATAAAGTGAAACTTACTTGTACCAACAACGGTTACCAATCCATCCTTACCTTGCGATACTGCATCTTCAAGTGCAAGTCTTAATAATTCTTTTCCATAACCTTGATCTTTGTATTGTCCTGAAACCCAAAAGCAATTTATCAACAAATAATTTGGAGCATCAACAGGAATCCAACCATTCTCAGCAGGTCCATACTCAATAAATACTTTTGCTCGTGCATCAATCCTACGAAAAATATATCCGTTATCAAATTCCCGTTTTAACCAGTCTTTTTTTAATTCATAACTATCTTTACATTTCTTGTCAGAAATTGCACAGCAAATATGTTCCTTTTCAATGTTTGTTTTATCAAGTGTTATTAATTTTTCCATGTTTCAATTTTCCTTTAGATTCTATCAAACTTAATCTTTTTGAGTGACAACCTTATGCCAGTAGTTGTTTATATGCAATTCGGTCTCCCAGCATGACGCACAACTCATTTATTTACGAACTCTCAATAAATGATATGCAAAAATACAAAATAATCTCATTTGAACTTCGTATATTGCGTATAACCAACATAAATATGGAGTATAACGAATGAATGACGAAAAATTGTTGCTATTTCGCAAAATCCTTAATATTCGTAATTATAGCGAAAGTACCATCAATAACTATTGCAACGCTCTGATTCAATTTGAAAAATGGAACAAACAAGATATTATTCTAAATAAGGATATATTGTTCGAATATATTGAATATTCCAAAGAGAACGATAAATCGTATAGTTATATAAA
>JARKQC010000075.1 GCA_029974985.1 Bacteroidota bacterium
CCTGCATTCTTTAATACCTTCCGCTAGGAAAAGAAAGTCAAATGAACTAACAGAAGTATGGGTGTAGAATCGTTGAAAAAGTTACAAGATGATCTTTGGTAAATACCATCATAATTGGTAAAATGGATGAAGAACTAAAAAAGCTCAGGGCGGAATTTGGGTTTAAGCAAATCCTTAAAGGTGAAGATATAAAACCAGAATACCGTGTAAATCCGCCGCTGAGATTATAGTAGGCCGAATAGTTTGAGAAATCTTTAATTGGTGTTACTATCCTTTTTTTTAATTTCGTTGGTTTTTTTAAGGTAACTCAGTTGACCACAAAATTTAATACTTATATTTTGTATAGTATTAAATAAAGTATTGTAAAATATGGGATATTTAAATTGATCAATGCAAAATTATATTGAGGTTATTAATAATGACGGGGAAAAATGCAATTAAACTTTTTGAAAACCAAAAAATAAGGGCTTTGTGGAATGAAGAGGATGAAGATTGGTATTTTTCAGTAATTGACGTTGTAGGAGTCCTAAGTGAAAGTAAATCCCCATCAGATTACTGGAGAAAGTTAAAACAACGTCTTAAAGAAGAGAGTAATGAAACCGTGACAAATTGTCACAGGTTGAAACTTCAAGCAAAAGACGGTAAAATGAGATTGACTGATGTAGCGAATACAGAACAATTATTAAGAATCATACAGTCAGTTCCTTCACCTAAAGCAGAGCCATTTAAACTTTGGCTTGCAGAAGATAAGGTGACGAACAAAAATATAGCTAACACCTTACCCCAGGTTGAAGGATTTAAAAAGACCCATATGACAGCTGGGGGGAATAGTGTTAGTTGAGGAAATCGATGCAGTGAAACTAAAAAATAAATATATTTAGATAAAGCAGAATTTTAAAAATGATATTTCTTGAAACAAGCTTTTTAATTGGATTTTAACTCAAAAGATAAACATATTAGCTGTTGAAATTGAAAATTATCATGTGAATTGTTAAATATTTCCAATTATTTAATAGGTTTCTTAAACAAAATAATAATGATCAAAAATGAATCGAAAACAATTAGCAATTGATTTTGCTAAATCTTTAAATCATCCTGAAATAGAAAAAATAATTTTATTTGGTTCTGTAGCTCGTGGTGACGATACTGAAGACTCGGATATAGATATCCTTATCATAACCACTAATATAGATGATGATTTAAAAATTGAAGATGATATTTATGGTAAAACCTTTGATATCCTTCTTGAAACTGGAGAATATCTATCTGTAAAGATAATACATCTAAAACATTATCAGAGATACTCTAACTTCCATTTTTATAAAAATGTCAAAAAAGAAGGTATTTCGATTGGATGAAGAAATCAAAATGGCATTTGAAAAGTCTTTAGAACTTTTAAAAATAGCTGAACTAACTTTTAATAATGAGTTTTATGCAGATTCCATTAATAGGTCATATTATGCTGTTTTTCATGCAGCAAATGCCCTTTTACTTAAAAAGGGATATTTACTAAAACACACAGAGGAACTATAAAAAAATTTGGATTAGAATATGTGGCAAGTGGTAAATTCAACAAGGAGATTGTAAAATTTTTTCTAAACTTGAAGAAGATAGAGAAAAATCTGATTACGATTATTTCTTTAATGCAACTAAAAACAGGGCTAAAAAAGATTTAAATAATGCAAAAAAATTTGTTGAAGAAGCTAAAAGATTTCTATAAAAAAAAACGATATATTTTCCAAAGCAGGTGAATAGAAATTCTCAAAGTAAATAGTAAATTTCTTAAATAATGGAGTCTAGTTAATGTAACCTTAATATTCCTTTTTTATTGTCAAAATCGTCATCAAAGGAGGCTATTTCTTGAATATTCATTAGTTTCATTATTTCTATGGAAACGCTATCTGCAAAGGACAGGTTGTGGTATTTAATTAGGGTTTGCATTGCTTTGGGATATAATTTTTTTGTTTCAGTTATTATGGT
>JARKQC010000080.1 GCA_029974985.1 Bacteroidota bacterium
AATGCAGGCAATAACTACAAAGCTCATTATGAGGATTGATAATCCATTTGATTGCATTATGGCTTCCTTCCACGTATCATTTATGCTGGCTAATCCAATGCAAATCCTTTCCTGAAATATAAAGCTTTGGTGCTGTATTCATGTTACAGTAATATTCTGCACTGCAATGCTCAAGCATCTCGAATCGGCATTTTTCAACTCCGGTTTATCGCTAGGTCTTTTGCATCCTTCGGACACGCGCAAGCATATGGTGTTAACTCCTTCTGCAAGAGATATGGGAACACTCACATTTATAGAACTAGTAGGAACAGCTATGCGGATTGGAGGTTCGCCGGAGGAGAAGATTTCCACCGTTTGATTGGAGTAGAAGCTCTGCGCACTAAAGCCTAGAGTAGCTTTGCAGTCCTCCCTCGCAGTCACAGAAATATTTGCTTCAGCATTCATCCATCTAGTTGGAGTGCCGGACCAGTCTTCGGTTTCCCAAAAACCATTTAATAATTTTATTTTAAATTTTTTGGATGATGCAAACGGTCCTGTGGAGGTATGATCATGAATGGAATATATACATATGGAGCCAATGTCTATTATATTGCTACCCGGGATCGAGAATATTTTCCATTCTTCCCCTGAAGAAACTAGTTTGAGATTATCTTCTTTAATCCGAAAAGGCTCATAATTTGAAGTTGATTCGTTCTTTTTCCAATATCCTTCAACAAATGTGTTATTTGGAGAAATTAGAATATCTCGCTTTTGAATATAAACATAAACATCGCTTGCCGTAATAATATTAAGGGATGCGTTTGTAGCGATTAGATCAATTATTTCTCCTAAAATCGCATACCCACTTTCTCTTGATTGAGATCCGTATCTCAAATAAAACACGTCATCGGATTTGGAGAATCTGAGGGTATATATTCCGCTGCAATTACTAATGAAAGCCTCATTAGGCAATTCATCCGACAAATATGGCTTTGACTGAAGACCGTTACTTTCTACCGAACGCAACCTGATTCCTGAATGCATTAAATAGAATCCTGGTTGTTCCCACCAAGGATTGCTGCTATCCACAATTAGAATAGAGTTTTCGGGTACGAATTTTAATAAACCATTATCCAAACCATTTTCAATAATCAGTCGCGGATATAACCAGTCATGATTTAGGTTTTCAATTACCATTTCATTGCTGGTATATGTTAGTGCTCCAGTTAGAGATATGAGCACTGCAATTAATACTAAAAAAATAATATTTATATTTTTATTATATAACGAGATTCTGAACAACATATGATGAATAATGCAAATAAATATTATTGTCACGCCGAAATATGAAATATAAACAGGAAGATATCCAACACCCCAATATAGTTCCTTTTGATACTTGGTTGACAAGGCCACAAAAATGCTTGGGGTTATGAGAATGAATAGGCCCATGATTAATAGACACTTAACATTTAATTCATTGATATTTTTCTCTGAAATCTCTTTATTAATATAATTTAATATAATTACACTTAGTACAAAATAGATTATCGCAATAAATATTGACGGAGTGCTAAAAAGTTCTTTGATATTATTGAGGTTAAAAGATGCCTGGAACATATGATTAGATATCTGATAACTGAGGGGAAATGCAGCTATATTCTGCTTTGCAAATGTAATTATAAAATCTTCAATATTGAGATTAGGAATTATTCCTGAGTATCTGGAAGGAGACGTATCATCACTGATTGTCGGTATATCCAAATTAATTTGAATAACAAATATAATTAAAAGATATGCGAGCAAAACAAGAAAATGAGGTGTGCATACTTTTAATATAAAAAATAATCTCTTTTTCGCACAACATAAATATGAAATTAAACAATACAACAAAAAGAACGGTAAAGCTATTTCATAGGTTAGTATACTTAAGATATACATAAATAAACTAATATATAAATATCGACTTTTGGTGCTTTCCATATAAAAAACAAAAAAAATTAAAGAAATTATAATAAAAAGAAAAAGGCTTTGTTGATGCATACTATATCCCAGTATAGGGTCATGAAAGTTGCGAAATTGGAAAAGAATTGGCATTACCAACATTGACAGAAACCCTAGCGACGGCGAATTAGTAATTATTCTAATGAAATAAGCAAAAAGAAGGATATTTGCTAAAATAGATAATATAATCAAAGATTTATATAAAATTAGATTGTTGGCAAAAGCAAATATGCAATTTATAATAACTAGATTGATTGGGAAGAAGCGACCCATCTCCAGCCAAATTTTTATATTATTTAATATTCCTTGTGCCAGATTTTGATCATTATATTGGAGATTACCATTAATAAATGAGTTTGCTGCATCATCTCCAAAAAAGCCACTATTCAATAGCGGCAAAAGCATCAGAATTATGGCGAAAGATACGAGCATCAGATAGATGTATTTAATTTGATTCATTGCAAAAACCCATCAATTTTATATATTAGCCAATAATAAGTTGAATAGCTTACCATCTCAAATTCTTTTGATATGCTAATCAAAATTGACAAAGCACTATAAAAACCCAATATAATCTGATCGTCTTTCGACGTCTTTCGATAAGCCAAAGCCCTCAGCTTTTCACAATCAAAATGCATCCTACCACCACAAGCGCGATTCCAGCCCAGCGAGAATATGTGACGATTTCCCCCAAAAACGCCATGGCAAAGAAAGCGGTAACCACATAGCCAAGGCTCAACAAGGGATACATTAA
>JARKQC010000207.1 GCA_029974985.1 Bacteroidota bacterium
GGACCTAGTTGACATTCTGGTTTTAGATGACCCGGTGCATGCTTTCATGTATGAACTGGACTTAATACCCATAGCCAGGGATGATCTGGTGTTAGTATCTGACGGTGAATATTTCAACACCGTGGATGAACTTAACGGCAAGAACTTTGTGGAAGTCATCCATTCTGCCCAGCGTCTGGCATGGAACACGCTGGATCAGTTGCGTGTGGACTATGAAATCACTGAAGTGTGCAGTTCACCGCATAATGCTCTTAAATCCGTGAAAAATGAAAATCTCCTAACCTTCCAGAACCGGAGTTTCATGTCCCCCTTCACTGACTCCTTTGCTGTTTCTGACATCCTGGCCCGGGACACCAGCCATGTGGTAGGAATGGTGCTTTACAATCAGAAGGATGAAATAAAAGATTTTTCCAATTTCATACAGGGAAGGGGACAAAAAATCATTCAGGAGTGGGGTTTTAAGAGAATTGACTAAAAATATTTTTCTCATAATTAAATTTTATACGAGAACTATCTTAAGCGGGGGATTGTTGGAGGGCAGGAGTGATGGTGTGGCCCACGGCTATATTGCCCATTGTAGTTTAGTTGGGAAGTCATTAGTTAATTTTAAATAAACTCTTAGAACCTTTGATTTTTCACTATTTTTTACTTAATATCATACGGATCTAATTGATGTTATGATTATTTGACCTCAACTATCGATACGTTACTGAATTTATTCTAGAAGGTATAGTGAGGTAACTAAATGTCTGAAAAAAGTATATCCATAAAAATTGATAATGAACCTATATTCACTGATTTTTGTGCAAATCATGAATTAAAGAATACTAGTGTACATCTGTATAAATATGCTTTACGAAAATATTCTAATTTTACAAATAAATCATTGGAAGGGTTAATTGAAGAAGCTGAAGCTGAAGAAGAATCTGTAAACCGACTTCGTAAACGTAAAATTAATAAGTATCTACAAAATTTCAAAGCTAGTCTTGATGAATCAGATCTAGCTGAAAGTTCTAAAAAGCATATAATTATGTTAGTAAAAGCATTTTACAGGGAATTTGATATAGAACTTCCTAAGTCTAAACGTAGGAAATCAAGAAAATCAACAAATGCAGGAACAATTGCTGATTTACCGACTATGGAAGAAATTCAGTTGTTCATGGAACACTGTAGTAGTGCATATAAAGCCATTATTGTAACAAGCATATCATCAGGCATGAGTAGAGCTGAAATTGCCAGTTTAACCTTTAAAAATTTATTCGATGCTATTTCATTAAAAACATATCCTGAGTCATTACGTGAGATAGTGGATATACTAAAAAATACCGATAGTAACATACTATTCTGGAATGTTAAACGGATTAAAACCGGGAATGATTATTTTACTTTCAGTTCACCAGAATCTTTAGATCGTATAACTATCTATCTGGAAGAATTACGTTATAGAAATCCGGATTATAAACCAAAACTAGATGATAAGTTATTTAGATTCGTACCCAACAATAAGCCATTATCTGCCGATACAATTGGAAATACATTTTATTATATAAATTCACATCATGGTTTTAGAAAGGTAAATGAACGTTACGTAGTGAGAAATCACAATCTACGTAAATATTTTGCTACAACTTTGGAAAAAAATAAAGTACCCCATTTATTTACACGTTGGATGTTAGGTCATAGCATAGACAGTGTTACAAATGCTTACTTTAAACCAGACCCTGAAAAAATTAAACAGGATTATCTAAACGTTGTGAATGAATTAACAACCAATAAAGTTGAAATTAAAGTAATAAACAAATATGAAGAAATTAAACATGATGTAAATACCATCAAAGAAGATTTAGATGTAATTAAAAAGGAAGGTTTGGAACGTTTGGTATTAGCTAGTGGAAAATTACCCAAAGAACTAGAAGAAGAATTACAAAGACTAGGATTAGATGCGATATGATATAAATCTAAATTATACTAATATTCTTATTTTTTTATAATATAATTAATAAATATTATTTATTATATAATAATATATATATTATATAATAAATTATATAATATATTATATAACGATTAAATATATTCAGTTTTAATGATATAATGTTCATTCATTTTTATATTACAAATCATTAGACCTAGTAATATATTACTTTTTAGAAAAATAATAGGATAATTCTTAATATTACCCTAAATTTAAAACGTAGCCTAATCCAAAGACTTTTCCCGCAGTAAAATTGATTGCGTCGATACTTTTTTGAAAAAGGAGGAAGGAGAAAGCTTAGATTACTAAAAAATTTGGATCTACTCGACGCATCGGGCTAATTTTAAATTTGAGCCGATAAATTTTCTTAGTTTTAAAATTAAAGGATTTTAAGGAATCTCTACCGTTTAACGTAATTTTCAAAAAATTTAGGTAAAAGTACACACTCATGAGAGAATGGGTCATAGATATACAAAAATACAATTTTTTAATTAAACTAATCAAATTAATTAAATGTTCAATCTGAACATCATTTTGTTATAGCTTTTCCGACAGTAAAAGTAGAAAACCCTCTGTAATCTAAAGTTGTTTAGCAGGTACTTTTTTAACAGGGGGTATACTTGGGATTTTTTGGGTGGTGGAGGTAGTGGTTCTTATTTATTTTTATTATAAACCAGTGAAATCATTTTTTT
>JARKQC010000094.1 GCA_029974985.1 Bacteroidota bacterium
CTTCTTTTAATAAGTTTTGAGGATTATCAACATGTTCTAAGACTTCAAACAGTAATGTAGTGTCAAAGGAATTGTCTGGGAAGTCCAAATGATCTTTTTCGGAAAGAAATGCGTTAACATTTTTATCACGAGCTTTTTCGACATATTGGGGATTAATATCCGTACCAGTACATTTAAATCCTCTCTCGGTTAAGGCTATACAGTAGTCACCAGTAGCACAGCCTATGTCTAAGATATTGGGTCCTGCATTTTGTGCTGCGAAATCTATAAGCTCAATTGTCACTGCATTTTCCTGGTTTAAATACCAGTTAGTAGTGTCCCTAAAAATCTCCTCTCTTTTCAATGCTATCAGCTTCTCCATTTAAATTCATTGTTGAAATATATATTTTTATTATATTAATAGTTAATTTTAGGATTAATTAAAAGATAATATGGTATTTTCTACTCAGATCTACCTATCAATTCTCTGAACATTTGTTTATCCACATCGTCTATGATTTTAACCAAGTATATGATTACGAAATACAATATAATGCCTATAACCACCAATAAAAATAGGTTTAAATAGGCGAAATATAGTAAAAATGCACTCATAATCAGTGATGCAAATAATACCTTTAAGAGAATTTTAACATTTTTATTAATATCAAAACCATAGCCCAATTTAAAACAGATAAAGATGGTGTAGGAGACGAGTATTATTTCGGTAACCAAAGTTACAGCACTAGCCCCTATATAACTGTATTTGGGTATCAAAAATAAATTCAGTATAACATTAATTACCAAACATATAAAGGATATTTTTGTTAAAATCAACTGTTTATTGATTGATTGTAATAACTGGACAAATGAAGCCCCTATAAAGGTAAATACTGTGGTCCATATCAATATTTGAAGAGCAATTATGGAAGGAATGTATTCGGTACCGAATATTAATAAAATGATCTTATCGGCCAAAACAACTGTTCCAAACCCTAATGGCACTCCCAAGATTAACATGTATTTGAAATATCTCTCATTAACCAGGAGCAAAGATTCTTTGGAAGATGTGTAAAGA
>JARKQC010000111.1 GCA_029974985.1 Bacteroidota bacterium
TTCAGTTTTTTCAAGGATTGTTTAACAACAAAGAAAAAACTCCACACAACATAAAAATATATTCAATGCAGGTGTGAAGAATGAGCAATCTGAGTAACTTTGGATCACAAGTCTGCACTAAATATATTTTTGCCGTTGTGCTTCATGCTAAAAAAAGACAGAATATTAACATAAACATTAGAAAATATGGACTTAACAAAATTTGATTTACATGGTCTTCAAAGTTTACACATTAGTTATCAAAATGTAATGAATGACCATAAGAAACAGATAGAAGATTTAGAACAAGATGATAAAACACCCAAAATAATTTTGGAAGCATTAAATCAGAAGATTCAATATTTTTCACATATGATTGCACAAATTGAAAAGAATATTGAAGAAATCAATTCCACAAAGTTGCTTTTCTCGGTTGAATATTTATTTTGGAATTTTGGATTAACCAATAAATCGGTTCAAATCCATTTTCTTACCATTTCTAATGCCTATAAAACATATGGAAGCTATGTTACAGGCGTTGTCCTTTTTAATGAATATGAAATTCCAAATCTTTTATTGAATGTTAGAAATGCGATAAATAGTGATGGGGTAATAAGATTTAAAGAAATTGTATCAGAAGAAATGAGTAAAGAGAAAAAGGAGCAACTACAAAAAGATGGATTTTTTGCTTCAGAAATTTCTCAAATTTATTTTGTTTAAAATCATAATTTATAAATATCATGAAACATTATATAATAATCGTCTTACTACTTTTAACAAATGGTCTTTTTGCTCAATCAACTTCGTGGAATGAGTATAAACTAAAAGAACATTGGAAATCTAATGGTGCTGACGAAATCGAAGGAATTTATGAAAACACAACCGAAACGCAATTAATTAATAAATATCGGGTTGGTCTAGTAAAAACCTCAAGTGGTTATTCTTTAGTTTATTTAGCAGGGGCAAAAGGTGATGATGCTTGGCGTTGGTCTATCGGTGATATTAAAGCATATTTATCCGCAACAGCTACCCCATTTTTATTTAAAACAAAATGGTATATGGCTGACAAAACCATAAGTGAAAGTCTATACATAACTTTTGAAAGTGGTTTTATGAAAATTATTTGGACTGATGGACGACCACAACGTCTTTATATCAAAGTTTTTCCAACAACAAATGACAATATTACCCAATCAGGCAATCAGTCAAAACCGGCATCTGGAACAGGATTTGGAATCGCATCAAATGGTATCATTGTAACAAACTATCATGTTATTGATGGAGCAAAAACAATTAAAGTGCGTGGTGTCAATTCAGATTTTAATAAAATCTATAAAGCTAAAGTTCTTGTATCCGACAAAAATAATGACCTTGCTTTAATTCAAATTGATGATTATGGTTTTACTTCACTTGGCACAATTCCTTTTACCATTAAAACAAGCCTTGCAGGAGTAGGAGAAAATATTTTTGTTTTGGGTTATCCTTTAAGAGCAACAATGGGTGACGAGATAAAACTCACGAATGGAATTGTAAGTTCAAAAACAGGTTTTCAAGGCGACATTACTTCTTATCAAATATCTGCGCCAGTTCAACCTGGTAATAGTGGTGGTCCACTCTTTGACAGTCAAGGAAATTTAATCGGGATTATTAATGCAAAGCACACTGGTGCAGAGAATGCATCTTATGCCGTAAAAACAAGTTACTTAACTAATTTGATTGACTTATTGCCAAGCTCTCCAAAACTTCAAACGATAAATTCACTAGCAGGTAAGACACTAACTCAACAGGTTGAATTAGCAAAGAAATTTGTTTATATTATTGAAACGGAGTAAAAACAATTGTATATGAATAACATCTCTTTACTTCTTGGAGCAGGTTTTTCTGCCCCACAAGGTTATCCAATAGGAAATCAATTGAACGACTTGATATTAAAATCTAATGAAGATAATTTTGCATTTGCTCCAAGTGGTGATTTAGCAGTAAGAACTGACGGAAAAAAGCCAGCCTTTGGATATAAAACCAGTTATGATATTGAATTTGAATATTGTTACCAATTAATTCTGCATTTTAAAGAAATAAATGGGTATTTCGATTATGAAGAATTTTACGATTATCTCACAGAGAATTTAAACTCCGATAGCAATGCAAGTGAAATTGCCAAGCCCTTTATTGATGATGTAACTACAATACATTCATTAACAAGTGGACTTAAAAATGTTTACACCCAAGTTGTCGCACATTATTTAAAAGATAAGAACGGAAATTCCTTTTACGATAATCAGCCCTATTTATTGGATGAACATTTCTTTGGATATACAGGATTAATGAAAAGTATCAAAGAACTATCAAAAAAATCAATATTAAACATTCACACTCTTAATCATGATTTATTCTTTGAAAGTTTTAATAACACTGCATTTTTAGAAGGAAATTTAAGTGATGGCTTTGAAGAGTTAGGTTCATCTTATTATGGTAAACTTACGAAAGATAACCGTAATTATATGGTAAGACTACAAAGATATACTGGGAATTACCATGGAAAATTTCGTTTGTATAAACTTCATGGCAGTTTAGATTATGAGTTATATTATCGTAATGAAAAAGGGCTGCTTTTACCAGAAACATATTTAAAATCAAAATATAGCATCGGAAACACGGATTTGTATAAGGAAATAAAAAATGAAAAAGATGAATTAACTTATGAAAACTGCTGGATTAACTATCATCCAGACTTTTTAACAGGAACTACTTCTAAAATTGAGCGATACACTGAACCGTTGTTGTTTAAAAAACTTTTCCAACTATTTAAAGAAAATTTGGAGAATGCAGACAGTTTGATTATAATCGGTTATGGTGCGAAGGATGAAGAAATAAATAGAATTATTTTGAAGCACTTTGATTATAAAAATAAAAAGATTTATATCATTGACCTCTATGCAGGACAAAAAGTAAAAGATTTTGCAAATTTATTAGGAGCTAAATTGATAACTGAACAACTTGAAAAAATAAAAATAGAAGACTTAATATGAAGCACGAAAGCACAACAAAGTGTATATGCCATAAGGGTTTCAGTGGGTATTCAAGCGTTGTAACCCGCTCAAGCTTTCGTGTCGGTGGACAGGAAAGTGCCACGCAATCCCTTACGGCACATACACTCAACCGTTATAATACAGCTTTAAAAGATAAAATCCGTTGCAAAATATAGAAGATCAGACCATTGCTTGACATTTCCGGAATTCGGATTTTGGCCGGACAGCAGCGGTTTCATGGATGGGCACGATCTATGGAAGATTCACGGAAATCCTGGCTTTTTTCGGATTTGAGTCAATTTTGAAGGTTGAGTTGGAAGCCGTATTATAAAATCGTGTATATCCAATGCGATTGAGCAGGTTTGAGTTTTTTGAAGTAATTTTAGCAGGCTGTGTCTGCACTGTATATACACGCTGACGTGGTAATACAGCTTAAAAAGTTGAAATTATGTGCAAAATACCGTAGATCAGGCCAATACGGGTCATTCTCAGAATACGCATAATGGCCGGACAGCAGTGGCGTCATGGATGGGCACGATCTATGGAAGATTCACGGAAATCCTGGCTTTTTTCGGATTTGAGTCAGTTTTGAAGGTTGAGTTGGAAGCCG
>JARKQC010000126.1 GCA_029974985.1 Bacteroidota bacterium
TCCAGTCAGGTAGCCAGTATATTGTGTCGTGAGCTGGATCTGGAACACAATGATCGGGATTCTGACTGGATAGTACAGATAGAAGAATTGGGTGATACCACTGGAATTGCAGTTTGCCGGTGGGAAGATGTTTTGATTAAAAAATAATATCTAATTAAGCGAATATTTAACTTTATACTTAGTACATATATTTTTATGGCTAAGTGGGATCGTATTGGGTTAAAGCGCCAAATGTCGGCTGAAGAGCTTGATAAGAGGATTAAAATTTTGGAAAAAATGTTAAAGTTTTAAACAGATTACATTTCATCAGAAATAGGTATTTAGGTGATTCAGTTGAACTCGCAGCTTCTAAATCTGGAGTAACTAAAAGAGTTAGATACATTTGGCAAGAAAGATGGAATGAAGAAGGATATGGAGGATTAATACCAAAATATGGTGATGGGAGGCCAGCTCAACTCGCTGACAATGATAAATCTGATTTAAAAGAAATATTAAGTAAAAGAGATGATTGGGCGACCAAGAGATTAAAAAGCTCATGAAAAATAGATTTGGTCCAGATTTCTCAGAAAAAACATGTAATCTATCTTAAAAAGTCTCGGATTGAAAAACAAACTAATATATAAAACTTCAGTATGTTGAAGGGTCAACACCGAGAATGGAGATAAATGATCATATTCACTAATTTATCATTTTGTAAATCTTTTTACACAAATTGGACCAATTATAATTTTCATTAACTTCATTCATTAATTCTTTAGGATTTTTTTCAAATGTTTCAGGGCTCAAAATTAATTTCTGTAGTTTATCAGCCAAATAATCACTATCATCCATTTTGATCAATTCACCATAATCAATTATTTTTAGTACATCTTTTGCACCACCAACATCGGTAGTAACAAGATAATTTCCAAAATAGGCAGCTTCTATTAAAGCTATTCCAAAGCTTTCCCATCGTGAAGGAAAACAAAAGATTTTTGATTGAGAATAAAATTTGTAAACCTCATCTCTATCTGATAAATGTCCTTTGAATATTACTTTATCTTTTAAATGGGGGTTTATTACAAAATATTTTTTAATATATTCTTCTTCAAATGATTTTTTTATACTGCCAATGAGGATTAATTTCCAATCATCTAATTTTTCAATTTTGGAAAAAGCTTCCAATAAAACTTCGGTTGCTTTTTGATGAGTCCCCAATCTTCCCACAGTTAAAATATAATTCTTTTTTTTTGGTATTTTAGTTGTGTAGTTAATATCTATTCCATTGGGGACATGAATCAGTTTATTTGGAGATATAGTTTCTGTTTCAATTAGTTTCTTATATTGTTCAGATGATTCCACGCTTATACAGTCTATTAAATGTTTAATGGCAATTTTTTGCAGGAATCCAGGAACTCCCTTTTTATTTATCAATAATGAAGTTATTAAATCATCAGCATCTAATTTTACATAGGTCTTTCCCTTAGGATTCAAAAATTTGTAAACTAAGAAATAAGAGAAAATACCTAGAGTATTATGAAGATGAAATGATTGCAATACATCTATTTTTCTAGAATTTTTAATTAGATACCATAAAACATCCCTGGTTTCAGTCTTAAACTTTTTTTCAAGGAAAATTAATTTTAGATATTTACTATTCAACTCCTCTTTGAGATACTCATAGTCATCAATGTTATATGTGAGAATTGCTGCATCATAATCGAAAGATTTTCCCATGTTATAAGGTAAAAGTCCCACATCTTTAATTAAATGGTAATTAAATAGATGCGGAAAAATACATAAATATTTTTTTTTGGAATTTTTCATAATATTCTCCTGATTGATAAATAATCTGTGGTCAGGCATGGTACATAATAAGTGATTCAATTCTTCATTTGGTTATATAATTTTCCTTCTATAGTGATATCTAATGATGTTAAATGGGGGGAGTTGATTAGAATAAAAGCTTATAAGGTCTTAGATTTTTCTTGTTGAAATAAGGATTTCATTCTTGTTTTTATATTTTATAAACTACTTGATAATAGTTTCGTGAAATACAATTTAATTTTAACTTTGGGGGATAATCGAGCTTCTAAACCATCAAATTTAAGGATTAATGCTAATTATATCTTGTTAGAGAAACATAGAGAAATTATCAACAACTCATAATTTTACTTCCCATCTTATTTATCAATATTGCCTAATATGTCCTTAAATATTTCCTTATCACTATCTGAAAATGATTTGAGTAGAATTAATACTGCAAAGTATATGAGAGTAGCTAGTATGATAACTACAAATAGGTTGATCCCACCCACATACACGTAGGTTTTTATGAGGATAATGGAGAATGCCATGAAAAAACTGGCGACTATTGGTTTCACCAGAATTTTCCTTAGTTTGATTTTACATAGATGTTTGGAGATTAAATGGTAGTATAACAGGAATAAAGATAATTCTGTAATTACGGTTACTATGGCAGCACCGATATAACCATAAATTGGGATAAGAATAAGGTTTAATATAACATTTAACACCATGGCAATAAAGGTGATTCGTACCGATTCGTGCTGGCGGTTTATGGACATTATAGATACCCCCAGAACGTAACTAACGAATATTATGGGTACGGCCCATATTAGTATCTGGAGTACTGGAACGGCCTCGATAAAACCTGATTTAAATATTAATAAAATGATTTCATTCGCTAAAAGTGTTGTCCCAACTGCTATGGGAATTCCTAAGATACTTAAATATTTGAAAGATTTATAATAAGAGAATTGCAAAGATTCTCGAGAATCAATATGGAACTTAGAAAATACTGGAACTATGGCCGTGGCATAAACTGAAGGAATAAACATTAAAGCTTCTAACAATTTATAAGCAGCACTGTAAAATCCTGTGGCAGCATCTCCAGAAATATAAGAAAGCAGGATAATGTCAACTTTAAAGGCAATTATTGCAAAAATACTTGATATTGCCAGCGGATATGACTCAAAGATTAATGATTTCCAAAATTTTAAATCCACCTCAAATTTAGGAACCACAAATCTCCACAGACAAATCGCAATGTTGCAGATCAAAATAATAAAGTTGATAATTAAGTACACCATGGCAAAGGCCAGGATATTTGCATTATAATAAATAGCGAGATAAATCCCTATTAACATTAAAATTGCGTTAAGTACTATGGTTACAGATATGTACTCCATTTTTTCGTATGCTTGAAATACTGAACCAAACGTTCCAGATATTACACCTAAAATTAGGGCTATTGTCATAATGTATATAACTGTAGCTGATGTTGGGTCATTGAAAAATAAATATACTATTACAAATGTCGCTAATAATGTAATAACTGAGAAAATTAACTTTATTACAGTTATATTACCTAAATATCTGCTGGCAAGTAATTTATCCCTTGCAACATCACGAACTGTGAGTGAAGTTAATCCCAGATCAGTGAAGATAGTTAATATTCCAGCTAAAGCTAAAGCTGTTGAAATCATCCCGAAACCGGCAGCCCCCAGATAATTTGCATAGTATACTGTGTAGAAAAAGGCTAAAACAAAATTTAATACCTGGGCTGTCAGCAGTAGACTAGTATTTTTGGCAATATTTCGAGCAGCATTCATATTATCTAGATAATTAAAGAATTATAACTAAGACATTATATCTAAAATTGACTCAATTATAAATCTTTCTTTTTTGGGGAACTGTAAAGTAATTGGGAGTTGGAATAATCATTAATATTTCAAATTCGTTTATTATCTTTTTTTGCAGCAAACAATCATATCAATTAAAAAAAATATTTGATAAAACTGCTCAACCCTCAAAAAACTTTACAACCCCTAATATTTAAAACAACTTTTATGGGATAAAAAGCAACCTTATTACAACCAAATTCTATTATCCCTTAACTAAAAGTGAAAAGATGATAAAAGGACAAACAATCATTTTAATAGGCATAGTGGCCGTAGTTGTGGGTATGCTCCTTATATTCATAGGCAGTACTTTCCTATCATCAGGAAAAACGGACAGCAACGACAATAGTAAGGTCAGCACGGG
>JARKQC010000127.1 GCA_029974985.1 Bacteroidota bacterium
TATTTAGATACTATCACACAATTACTTAAATATCTAACATGGCGTGATTCTAAAGCTGCTGTTATTGTTTTTGTTAATAATAAAGAAATTTCTTCTGTGCTTAAAACTGTTAAAGAAGTAACTTCTGAACATTCAAACTATATAGGACATGTAAATGATGAAACCGAATCATGGTTCAATTACCGCTTTCATATTAAAAATGACCCAAATAGAGAAGTTAAATTGGCAGTATTATTGTTTCATATTCCTACATAATATATCATGAATTTAAAGATAATTAAACATTTAAAAGGTATATTTAACAATTATCCAAATGTAGAAAGTAAGTTTTAATTCCTGTAAATTCGCTGTACATCAGCATAGGAAAATCAAGTTCGGCATGGTTTAAAAAGTTTTTAATTGTAATCGTGAGAGCCAATAATGATCACCAAAAATCTATAAGAGTTGTAACAACATATACAGAATAGAAAGGTGAATAGTAAATGAGTAATACGAATACTAAAAAATCATTTAAAACGAATCATGATTATGATGTCGAAAACGATTCGTTATTTATCTATATTATTGATGATTATATTTATGATAAATCGTTGCGTCTAGATAAAGATGTTATTTTAGATTTCGATGAAAATAAAGTACCTGTTGCTTTAGAACTATTGCATGCTTCAAAATTATTTAATGTTAATAGATTTGATCTAAGAAATCCAATGGGACTTGACATGGAAATTACAATTGGTGATAAATGTATTCGTGTTAAAGCAGATTTTACAATTTTGGTTAGGAATAAACCTACTCCATTAGATTTAGATATAGAGGGAGAAAATAGTATTAATATACCTTCACAAGAAACTCATTTTGATAAAGCAGTTGCTTAAAATTTTTTCTTCTGATTAATGTATTTAAATAAGTCTAATTTTCTTAAATATCTTAAATAAACATTTATAAGAAATTAAAAACCAAAGAGAGGATGATCCATAGTGATTATGCCCGATGGCATAAGGTTAGATAATGTTCATGGATATCCTCATATTCACTGGAATAATGGTGAGGTAGAAGAAATAATTTATGATGATTATGATATAGTCTTAGAAATAATCAGAGGCCATATTGACCGGGGAAAAGATATTAATCTAACTGACTTAAGAAAGGAGCTCTAGAATGAGGATAACTCTCATCAGGCAAATAACTGGTAAAGAATTAGTTGAAGAGTTTGAGAAAACCTATGGCTCTATTAAAAGGCTTGAAACAATACATGAAAGAAAACCTGAAAATATGAAACTATACAGTGACCTGGATGATTGGATATACTTTAGGGAACATCCCGATGAAATAATTGAAGATGCTAAAGATATTATCACCGAAAAATTAACGTTAGGAAAACTGGA
>JARKQC010000135.1 GCA_029974985.1 Bacteroidota bacterium
AGCTTTATCAAACATTTTAGCATCTTCTTCTGGTTTAATTTTTCCTTGAATAAATTTACTCATAAATTGACTATCGAATTTTTCACGAGAATCAACTTCGTATTCTGTAAAGGGTATCCAATGATTTGTGCCATCTTTTGAACTTACTCTATTTTGACTATGGAATAGAGTGAAAGCCAAGCAATTATTTTGAAATTCTGTATCTTTTTTCCATTTATTATTAGGATATAAAAATTGGTCACGGTCATTTAGCCACGTCGCTTTTATACAATGATATACAGAAAAATATATACTTTGAATAAATAAATTTTTATAAGTTATTTTCGATGTATGGTCTTTATTATCATAATTATTTATATAAACACCTCTAATACTTTGAAAATCATTTCTACCGTGATGCATTATCCCACAAATAAGTTTACTTTTATTATCGTAAACCTCTCTTAACCAATCATTAATTCTTTTTGAACTATTGTAATCAAAAATTCGCTTTCTTAGTAATTTTTTCCCATTATTATCAAAAACATCAAAATTAAAACTTGCAAATTTGTTTTTAAGCTGGGTATCCCATATTTTAAAACCAATTGGAAATTGCCCAGTAACATTATCGAATGTATAAGCGGGAACAAGAAAACCGCGAACTAATTCAGCTAAAAAATTTTGACGAAATGGAACTGCATCTAATCCCGTCAAATGCTTAATTTTTGAAAATTCTGCTATTTTACAGCCTTTTATTTCATAATAAGCACGCCAAAGAAATTGTATAAAAAGTTCATTACTCGATTTACGCAATTCATAATGATATTTGCTACTTATATATGTATTTTTAACTCCAGTTTTATTTTTTGTTGAAGTTTTACTACCCGCCTCTGCATAAGGCGGATTAATATAAATAACGAGTTTTTTTCTCTTCTTTGGATCGTTTATTATCTCTTGTAACTGCTTCGGTAATTTTGAAAAATTATCATTTAAAAAATCAAATTGAAAAACGTGTTCCTCTAATAAATTCGCTCCGTTATGTATTCTATCTTTCATCACCTCAACGTCCTGCTTGTCGAGTGTTGATGCCCAAATATTATATTTATTT
>JARKQC010000136.1 GCA_029974985.1 Bacteroidota bacterium
AGCTTTATCAAACATTTTAGCATCTTCTTCTGGTTTAATTTTTCCTTGAATAAATTTACTCATAAATTGACTATCGAATTTTTCACGAGAATCAACTTCGTATTCTGTAAAGGGTATCCAATGATTTGTGCCATCTTTTGATGTTATCTTATTTTGACTATGAAAAAGTGTAAAAGCTAAGCAATCATTTTGAAATTCTGTATCTTTTTTCCATTTATTATTAGGATATAAAAATTGGTCACGGTCATTTAGCCAAGTCGCTTTTATACAATGACGCATTGTAAAATATACACTGGATACAAATATTGTTGAAATGTTAATGTCAATGACTGAAATATGGCTTGTCGGTTTAATTTGACAAATACGAACTTCATTTATATGCTGAAAATCATTACCAGTAAAAGCTAAATAAGCAATAGAAATACCGTTTTTTTCATTATTAAATTGTTTAATCCAATTATTAATATATCCTTTACCATTATATACTGAAATTTTTCTATTTTTTAATATTTTACCTTTTTCATCGTATATTTTTGCAACTGCACTACTAAGTGGCTCCTTAAATTCAGTATTCCAAATCATAAAACCAATTGGAAAATTGCCTACAACATTATCAAAAGTATTTGCTGGAACAATAAACATATTAATCAATTTTGCTACAAATGTTTTTCGAAAATGAGATGAATTTGATGCATTTAAATGTTTTAAAGTTGAAAATTGTGCTATGTAACAATCTGGTATTTCTATATAAATTCTAATTAAAAATTGTATAAATAACTCATTTTTTGCTTTTTTTAACAAATCTCCATATTTTTTATGAATTAAAGTCTCTTTTGAAACATCTATTTTTGAGCCTCCTAAACCAATTCCATCACTTGCCTCTGCATAAGGCGGATTAATATAAATTACAAGTTTCTTTCTTTTAATTGGGTCATTAATTATGGCTTGCAATGACTCGGGTAATTTTGAAAAATTATCATTTAAAAAATCAAATTGAAAAACGTGTTCCTCTAATAAATTCGCTCCGTTATGTATTCTATCTTTCATCACCTCAACGTCCTGCTTGTCGAGTGTTGATGCCCAAATATTATATTTATTT
>JARKQC010000137.1 GCA_029974985.1 Bacteroidota bacterium
CATACATACACGAATTAAGCGGAATTACATCCATGTTGATATCCCGGACAGAAATACAATCTCCCGTTTGACCGAGCGCGCTATTGAATAAATTTCGGATATTTGAATAACCGGAGAGGTTTTTGCGCAGACTCCCGTTAGGCAACATTAAAAAATGAAACCCTTCAGTTCAAAAATATAATGAATAAAAACGAAAAAATATTTGGATTTGAAAAAAACGCCTTTTTTACAGGACTAACAAGTTTTTTTACTGACACATCTACCAAAATGGTATATAGTATTATGCCTCTTTTTTTGTTATCTATAGGAGCATCTAAAACTACGATTTCTTTAATTGAAGGAATTGCTGAGAGTACAGCATCTTTATTAAAGGCAATTTCGGGATACTGGAGTGATAAGATTGGTAAAAACAAACCATTCATGATTATTGGATATGGTATTACAGCCATTATAACTCCCTTGTATGCATTAGCAAGAATACCAATTCAGATTTTATTTTTTCGTTTTTTTGAACGCATAGGAAAAGGTTTAAGAGCAGCGCCGCGAGATAGCCTTATTAGCGGCTCAATTAAAAAAAATGAAGCTGGTAAAACTTTTGGGTTTCAAAAAGCAATGGATAATAGTGGAGCTATTGTTGGTCCCTTGATTGCTTTCTTATTGTTATCTATTTTTCCATTAAATTATTCTTACATATTTTTATTGGCAACCATTCCTGCAATTCTTGGTGTATTAACGATTATTATTTTTATAAAAGAGGCAAAGGCAGAAAAAAAAGAAACCGCCAATAAGATTACGTTAAAACATTTACCCAAAAAGTTCTATTTCTTTCTTATTATAATTTTCGTATTTACTCTTGGTAATTCAGCAGATGCATTGTTGCTTGTAAAAACAAGCGAAACTGGTATAGATAAATCATATATTCCTTTTGTGTATATGATATTTAATACCGTATCTGTTATGCTTGCCATACCGATTGGAAAATTATCGGATAGAATTGGTCGTGAAAAATTAATTATTCTAGGTTTTTTAGTGTATGCGATTGTTTATTATTTTTTCGGCAAATTCAATAGTATAAATGTTTTTATTTTCTTGTTTATGCTGTATGGATTTTACAGTGCATTGACTGATGGTAGCCAGAAAGCAATGATTTCTGATATTGTTAGTAAAGATTTGAAAGGAACGGGTTTTGGTATTTATCATGCTGTACTTGGAATTACTTTATTACCTGCTAGTTTAATTGCAGGATTACTGTATGATAGAGTCAATTCAAATGCACCGTTTTATTTTGGTTCTGTAATGGCATTAATTGCCACTATACTAATGATAATATTTACAGTTTTAGACAAGAGAAAAAGAAAAATTAACGTTGCCTAATAAATAGGAATATGAGCGGTCTGCAAGACCCAGCGAATATTCCCGGTTGAACTATATTTCGGCAGGCTCAATACAACGCATCCCTTCCGGGGCTATGCACTTACCGGCAGTTTTCGTTAGGATTCGGAGGAAAATAGAGCTATTGGGATAATGGTGTTTCTGAATCCGGGGATAATAATGATA
>JARKQC010000187.1 GCA_029974985.1 Bacteroidota bacterium
TTTACTTAAATTAAGAACTTTGGAAGCATCTAATATCTCAACTGCTACTGGAATGCAGTTTTCATCGAAGTCGAGTATCACATTTCCTATACCAATGGATTCCCTATAATTGTAATCATCTTCAATACTGAGCCATAAAACATCAGATTCAAGATCATAATCCTTTCTTAGTTGGAACTGATTTTTCATTTCAACGCACCCTACACTCTATCTCTTCTTCATATGTCGTTACTACGTTAATAAATTTTGGCACTGTAAATTTTTTGTGGGTTAGGTGGTTTTGAGGTTTCTTGTGTCCCAGATTTTTTTTCTTTGCCATATTCTTGTCATTACGCCTTTGGGGATTTTCATTATCCTTTTAATGTGTTTGGGGAGTGTTTTTTGGAAGTAGTTTTCTATTTTGTTTGTTGTTTTTGGTACTTTAGGGTCTTTAAGGAATAGGAAGTATGTTTCGAAGTAAGGCATGATTTGTTTGAGGAGTATTTGTCTAATAATTTCAGGATAATCTTCAAATTCTTTTAATAGGTCGTTAAAATCATTTCTGGCTTTTTTATATGATGTAGATTCAAATAAATCGAATATTTTATATTTATAGTCTTTTATTTTTTTTATTTCGTATTTTTCAATGTTGTTTTCTTTTATATTTTCTTTGATGGTCTTGTTTATGTTTTTTCGTGCGTGTACTAGGCACCATTGATGTTTAAAGTCTAATTTTTCGATGATTGACTTGTATTTGTCATCAAGATCACTTGTTATTGATATTTTCTTTTGATTACGGGTATTTACGTCTAAAAAGTATTTTATAAGGTCTTTTTTCTCTTCAGGGTATACTTCATCGGCCACGCTAATATTGTGTAAACTGTCGAATAAGGTATATCGGTAGTTCCACTCACCCTTAATTTTAGTATGCTCTATATCAAATTCATAATATCCAGAATAATTCTTTATTATGTCTTTATTTTCGTTTTCTGTTTCTAATATCCAGTTTTCAACTGTTGTATGTGAAATATCAATTCCTGTATCTTTTTTTACTTTATAAGCTATTTTACGCACCAATCCCAAGAATAAAGCCACAAATTCCAATACTTTTTCTTTAAACACCCTTGTATAATTACAACCAGGCTCAACAACTCCATTCAAGTCTGTAATAAAGTTATAGCCACAGTTATCACATGTATATCTTTTAACTTTAGCATTTACAGCTCCTTCATCATAAAAATAAAGTAATCTATCGTTATATCCATCAGAGAAAACGGATTTAGAGTGACATTTAGGACAAACACCAAGATCATCCTCAATATATAAAATATCCTTTTTAAAATACATAACAAGCGAATTATAGTATTTATTAGCTTTATTTCTCTTTTTACCAAGTTCAAATTCGTATTTTGAAAAACTTTCAAAAAAATAGGAAAGCTTATATTGTTTATAGTTCAAACAACTAATGGGAGCAATTGATTTTACACTAGTCATGCTAAAATATTTGCTCCCACCTTTATATTAACTTTACGATCCTATTTTACAAAATAAACACATATACAACTATACACAAACAACAAAACATAAAAATAAAAAATCAAAAAACACACCAATATTTTACAGTGCCTAAATTTTTTTATCCATAACAGTGAATAAATAGAATATTGCAGATAAAGTATAGAATATAGAAAACTAATAGAATATTGCAGTGGAATATAGTGAAAATAAATATATAATAGAATGTATATTATTCAATTAATTCAAATTCTCTTGGAGGTCAAACAGATGTCAGAGGAAAATGTGGTATACATCGGAAATAAACCAGTAATGAACTATGTATTAGCTGTAGTAA
>JARKQC010000229.1 GCA_029974985.1 Bacteroidota bacterium
AAGAGAGTTTTCTAATTCAATAAAATCTGGAAAATTAGAAGAAGTAAAACCTCATTTATTGATTAACATATTAGATTTCGGATTCTGTAAAAACGATAAAATCACCCGAAAATTTAATATGATAGATGAAACAGACATAAAATGTGTATATAGTGATTGTATCAAGATAATCAATGTTAATCTAGTTTCTTTCAGAAAACTAAATGAAATTGACTTTGATAATCCTTTACATCGCTGGTTAATATTTCTGAATAAAAATAGTTCTATGGATATGGTTAAAATGGTAATAAACGAAGATGAAGCAATAAAATTAGCTCATGAAAAAGCTGAAGAATTATTAAAAGACGAAGCTTTTCTACATGAAAAAAATAAAAGACAACAAGCTGATTTAAAATATAAAGGTGAAATGGACTATGTTAGAGATGAAGGTATAAAAGAAGGTATAAGAGAAGGTATAAAAGAAGGTATAAGAGAAGGTATAAAAGAAGGTAAGGAAAAAGGTGAGCTGAATATAGCTAAAAAACTGATTGAAGCAGGTATGTCTATTGAAGAGATAGCTAAAACCACTGGTCTTTCTATAGCTAAACTTGAAAAGCTCTAGTGTTTTTTTATATTTTTTTATGATAGTGAATACTTGTTTTTTTCCATGTTTTCCCCATTATCTTATATTACTTAATAATGTTAATTTATTAAAAATATTGTTTTTATGAATTTAATTCTTTTTCTATCTCCTCTAAAGACTTATTTTTTGTTTCAGGAATGTAAAATTTAACAAATATTAGTGCTAATAAGCTAAAGACTGCAAAAATTCCAAATAACACAGACCCTCCTAAATTATTTATAATATATGGAGAAAATTGCACCACTAAAAATGCAGATAACCAATTTATTGCAGCAGCAAATGACATACCTATTCCTCTGAAGTTATTTGAAAATATTTCTGAATTAATAACACCAAGAATAGGTGCAAACGATGCTGCGTAAAATATAATATACATTAAAATAGCTATTAGTATTAAAATATTGTTTTGACTAAAACTAAAATCATAATTAAGATATAATAATGTTATTGTCATCCCTATTGCTCCATAAATAAGCAATACTTTACGACCCTTATTATCAACTAACCAAAGAGCAATAATAGTAGCTGAAAAATTCACAAAACCTATTAAAATTGATTGTAATAGTGCAT
>JARKQC010000233.1 GCA_029974985.1 Bacteroidota bacterium
ATAGAACTATCATTAATAACTAATGAAAGTTTTAAAAACAAAATGAATTTTTAAGAAAATAAGAAATATTTTAGGAGAGATGTAAAAATATGAATTTTGAAACTGAATTAATATATCTTAAAGAAAGAATTGAAAAAGCAGAAAGCTTAGATGATTTAGAGTATTTAAGAAGAACAAATGAGAAAAAGTATTGGTGGACTAGTATACTTATAACTGGGTTATTTTATGGTTTAAATGGAAAAGTCGGAAAAATGATTCTTTCATGGGTTTTAGGGGTGATTACTTTTGGTATTTATGCACTTTATATAATATATACTAGTTATAAAGATCAAAAAGAATTCAATGATCAAATGGAATTTTACATTTTGAATAGGAAGAAGGAATTAGAAAAAACAAATAGTTCAAGTACCAATAATTCTATTGTTTCAAATGAAGATAATAATTTAAATTTTTGCCCATCTTGTGGAAATGAATTAGAACCTGGGTTAAAATTTTGTGGAAACTGCGGAAGAGAACTTGGTGAATAAAATTTAATTTTATTTTTTTTATTATTTTATTTTAGAATAAGTAAAATATTATATATGAGTAAAAATAAAGTTTAAAATTAGTAATCGTGAGATTTTATCAGTAGGGAAAGGTTCAAACGGTACGGCAATACCTCACCAATCTCTACTGAATGGTTACTAAATCCCATTACTCTGTAGGAGACAATAAAATTAGAGCAACCAATAATAAATATGATTGCTATGGTATAAATAGCTTACCATTATCCCTTATAAACTTATCTATGGGTTTATCATGGGTAGCTTATGCTATAAATAATTTTTATATATTATTGAATAAAACTAGTTTATTTATTATAAAAAATATATTTAAAAAAATAATTCAATTTTCTTTTTCTTTTTGTAGGGATACATATAATTCGTTATTTTCAGCATTAACTACGTATTCAACAGTATCTCCGTCCTCAACATTTAATATTTCTGCAACTTTTACTGGCAATGTTATCCTTAGTGATTTGGAAACATTATTTGCAGGATTTGCTTTTACTTTAAATCTCATTACTTCCATACCTCCATATATATATTTCATAGTATATAATTATACTTTTATGTTATATAAATATATCCTATAAAAATTATAAATATAGGTAACATTTATATACTATAAAAAACAACTTAATATTAAGAAAAATTGAGAACGGCAATTCTCAATATTTTTCTAAAACTCTGTAGGAGACAAAATTAAATGAATAATGAAAATAGTAAAGGGAAATTAACCCATTCCCAAAAAAACAAGGGTTGTAACACAGACGGTTTAAATCAGCTGAAAATAATAAGTGAAGCTAAAAACTTACTTGAAGATTTTGGATATACAATTTTAAGTCCAAATCAAAAGGAAGAGATTATTGGCTTACTAAATGTTCAGTCAGAGAAGATTAATTCTCTTGAAAATAGATTAAACCAAAATACTAATTTTGAAAACACTAGCTCAGAAGCACCTGAAAAGGTGAAAATATGAGTGGAAGGATATATTACACTATCCAAGACGATACTGGCTTATATCCTATTGGCAGATATTATCCGAAATGGAATCTTAATCTTGAATCTAAAGATAAGAAAATGATAGCTATTTTTAAAAAAGGCATTGAACAAGGAGATTATAAGGGCCATGTACGATTAACTCGTTCTGTTCTTCATGCTAATTGGATTTT
>JARKQC010000275.1 GCA_029974985.1 Bacteroidota bacterium
ATCAGTATCACCGTCATCATGGTCTTTGCAGCGGTGATGGTCTTCCTATCAGCCCTGATGTTCACTAAGAAGGAGCAGGAACTGATGTAGCATTGATTTATTTTTTAAATTTCTTTTTACTATGATTGCATGTGATGGTTCATCTTGACATTTTCTAGCTAAAACATGTTATCCCTACCTAGATTCAATAATTAAATATTGTCTAAATTTCATAATTTATTAATTGAATATTATGTTGGAATATCAGGTTTAGTATGGGGGGATGAAATGTGTCAGAGGAAAATAATTTTGATATAAAGAATGAAAAGGAAAGGGCTGAACTGGAAAAGGCAAGTGCTGAAGCGAAAAAAGCAGCTGCTGAAGCTGAAAAAGCCGCATTAGAGGCTAAAATACCTGCTTCTGATGTTAAAGCACTTGAAGGAAAAACTACAGTGGATGATGAAGTTTCTATTGAATGTCAAGTTATCACTTACCGTGCTGTTTCTGAAATTGCTAATCATATCTGTAGGAAAATTAAAAATTATGATGATCCTAACCTGAAAAGGGTGGTTATTTTTGATCAGAACAATCTCAACACTTTTTTCTCCTATAAAACATTTAAAAAACAAATAAACCTTTTTAAAGAAAGATATGATGAATTAATAGAAAAAGCAAAGGAGACTATAGAGATTACAGGCGTACCAGCTGAAGAACCTACAAAAATACAGACTGAAATGCTTATAAGTCCATTAGAACCTCTAGCTGTAGGCACTGGTGTAGTTAAGTCTATAATAGATACAATTTCACTTTTCAGGACTGAAACTGAAATTAAAGGTAAAAAAGTAGAAATAGTTTACGAAGCTTTAGTTGCAGATCTGGTCATGGCTTTAAAATCAAACAACCTTAAACCAATCTATCCTCCTTTTCAAACCAATGTATCGGATGGCCTTCTAAGTAGTGTATTAGAATTGTTAGAATTAAAGAAAATAGCTGAGGGGATAATAAATGGCGCTGAAAATTCAAATAAATCTGATATAATTGAATATTTAAAAAATTTGAATAGTCAAGTTGATAAAATGATGGAGGTTTTAACAACTGTTGATGAGACAGCAACAACCCCATTAGAGAAATTTTTACAAGGCGAAATATTAGACAATATAGTAGGTGAGGGTGCAGATAATATCTATGGTGAGGAAGTTGATGAAAGTACCTATATTTTATATTTAAGGATTGTGTATGCTGGTGGGAATAATAGAGTAAAAAGAAATATCTTGTGGAGCGAATTATCCCATAGTGGTGGTGCAATAATCACATATTTCTTACTGGATAAAGAAGGAGACATAAAATTATCAAAGACTCTTTATAATTTATCGCCTTACAAAAAATTTGATAGTGAAGTTCAAATGTCTGAGTTAAATAATTTTGATTAAAAGTATAGATATTTTTGAATTAATAGTTAAATAGATCATTAAATTTTTTTTGTAAATTATAAAAAATATGTTTATTTGATATAAAAACCTCACTCTATATAGCCCAAAACATGAATAAAACGAGATTTTTTCAATTTAACAGATATATTTCTGATTTATTACTTATTCATGCCTTTTTAGGACTTTTTATTTCTTTATATCTACATATTACGAAGTAAAATTTTTTTTATAATTCAAGAATACTTCAAGAATAATATGTTCCCCGAACCCATACGTCTCATTAATAAAAATTATCCGGTCAATCCGTAAAGAGATACATCTTTGATATGGTTGTTAATGTAAATATTTAAAAAAATGGATCTGGATAAAAAAAGGATATAACGGGCCCGACGGGAATTGAACCCGCGACAACTCGGTTAAGAGCCGAGCGCTCTGCCAGACTAAGCTACGGGCCCCGGTTGAAATTTTCTATCAAATACATTCTATTAGGGGATTTTGATATTTAAACCTACGGTTTAATTTTTCCAACCAGTATCAAATCCATTCTAGTTCTGTATCTGTTAATTCTCCACCGGCACTACCAGTGTTGACTGTTTCCTCCGGCTCAATCAGCATGAGACAGCATTCTTCTTCACAGATGGGGCTTGTGCTCAACTCCCCGAGGTACAAAGATCATCTCACCTTCCTTAATATCGAACACATTATCCTTGGTAGCGAGTTTGAAGTTCCCCTTAATTGCGATAAATAATCGTCAGTCTCCGGGTGATGGTGCCAGACGAAATCCCTCCTGGCTTTAACCAGTTTGAAGTAGTAGTCATTCATCTGGGGCGATAACCTTATAGGAATGCAGCTCCGTTATCAAATCAGCTTTATCTTTAATATTCACTTTCCTGATTTCCATATTAATTCTCCAGTAATCTTGACATCCTATCCATGAAATTCTGGGCTGATTTTATGGTTTTTATTAGTTCCTCTTGGGATGGTTTGGTGTGGAATGAGTATTGGTGCTTCTGGAAGCACTTATCTAACTCATTCATACAGGTTCACCCTCTATTACTAGAGAAGTTTTCATCAAGGAATTGTAAAATGGTGGGTCATTTAATTTTATATCGTCTAATTTTTCAGGTGTAAGTATAAGAATGTGTACATCTGATGAAGTTCTACTACTTAATTTACTGTATAATTGATTTAATTCATGTGTGGAGGGTGCTTTATCTGTTTTTATCCATATGTCGATATCACTTTCATCCGTGTTGGTACCAGAAGCCCAACTACCATACAAAGCAGCAGACTGTGCCCACGAAGGTGAAATTTCCTCCCACTTTAAGATGTTCAGGTTCAGCATCACTTTTATAGCTTTAACTAAAGGGGTGTTTTTGTTGTAGTATTTCAGTCCTTTTCTTTCAAGTAAGCCTTCTTTTTCCATTTCCTTTAGAAATCGTGATACCAATCCCTTTGAGGTGTTGGTGTCTTTGGATATCTCTGTGACTCTTATTTCATCCCTTAGAAATACTTCATGCAGTATGTTCAAACGTTCCTGGGTTTTGAAAAGTTCACTGAGCATGTTAAATAATAATAAGTTTATAGATTATAAACTTTTTGTTCATGATCTGAAAACAAATTGTTTACGTATCATAAACTTTTTAGACAGTTCATAGTTTTGGTTTTTCATAAATAATTATTAATACTAAATATATAAGTAATATTATTTTCGGGTGAATTACTGAGAACAAAAATTGTAAGGGGTATAGAAATTATAATATATTCTTCAAATGACTTGCATAGCATTCTTAAAAAAATTAAAAAATCGAGAGCCTGTGGTTATAACTGATTCAGAACACTTTTTAGACAGTACCAATAGAAAATACTGTGAATATGGCTCGATATATGAATTAATAAGAAATCATGATCCGTTAAATATTAAATTATCAAATGATAATAAATTTATTGCAGTTTATAAGCATCTCCTCAAATGATAGATATTATATCATCGTTGTTATTTTTCATTAGGAGTCTTGTTGAAATTAGGTTAGTAACAACATTTCCTACAAATCAGTAAGGGAGGTAGATATTTATGATTAAAGAAAATCCCAATAAATTATAAATATGATGATACAGTCGATGCTTTAATGATTAAGGTAGACAACTTTGAGCATGAAACAAGCGTACCTCTTACTGATGATATTATCATGGATTTGAATAAAAAAGGTGAATTTATAGCGTTAGAAATACTAAATGCTTCCCATGTACTAGATACAACACCAGAAAGCTTACAGAATATTAGTAATATAGATTTAACTGTTAAAGTAAATGATTATCAGATATTCGTCAACTCCATATTCACATTACCTATTAAAGGTCATGAAGAAATCAAAGCTACTAATGCAACTACAACCAATGATATCAACATTCCTTTTATGGACGCTAGACTAGCAACCGCTTAATTCGTTCACTTTTTTTCTCATTTTATTTCACTGTAATTCAATTTTTCTGAAGGTCCCTTAACCTATTATCCAGATTTTATCTGGAAATTAATTTCAAAAAAGATAAAAGTCCCTACTACCAATATAGAATTTAGTCTACATTAGAAAAATTTATAGTTTTTATGCATCCTTTAGGAGACTTAAAGGCTGATCTGTTGAGTATTTATATTTTGGAGAATTTACATGGCGGATTTAATAAGATCAACGGTGAAATGTTATAAGAAGAAGACTAAAAAGACTGTTGGTGGGGAGCAGAAGACTTATGAGTACAACCAGTACCAGGTTCCCCTGAAGAGGTCGGATAATCTGATCTGTGATGAAGAG
>JARKQC010000280.1 GCA_029974985.1 Bacteroidota bacterium
TAATGCTTTATCATAATATTTTAAAGCTTCCTGATGTTTTCCCATTTTATCCAGTACAATTCCTTTGTTGTGCAGTGCTGCAGCGTCGTTTGGGTCTATTTCCAGGATTTTGTTAAAGCATTCAAGTGCTTCTTTTCTATGGTCAATAAATTCTGCAAGGGAAGTTCCTTTATTATTCAAAGCTATGGTATCATCTGGATCTATTGATAAAGATTTATCGTAATCTGCTACGATATTTTTATATGCTCTTTGTTTGTAAATGCTGTCAATTACTACAGCGATAATAAGTACAATCAATATTGTTAAGGCCATGGTGAAGATGTTAAAAAAGCATCTGGCATGATATAAATGAAAAGATAAAAAACGGAAAATGCTATGATGGCAATAATGATTGAACGTGAAACTATCTTCATTCTTTAACCCCTTCTACAAGTTAATTATCTGCAACAGTTGCTAGAATCATGAATCATGTTATCCCTTGATTATAATGCAAAGTGACAAAAACATCTCAAACATGGAGATTCGTAGTTACTGCGGGTTCTAGGTGTTATTGTCATGTTCTTAATTTTTTAAAAGTAAATTTCCCCTTTTTTTCACTTGTTCTACTCCAGGATCTAATTCTAACGCTTTATCAAGATATTCTCTGGAATTTTGATATTTTCCCTTCCCTTTTAATAGTATGCTTTTGTTATACAATGCTGTTGCATCTCCAGGATCTAACTTTAGGACTTTATCAAAATATTCCATCGCTTTTTCAATTTTAAACTGAACTGCTAACTCAACACCTTTGTTATTTAATGATTTAACATCATTTGGATCTATTTCGAGGAGATTATCATAATACTCTAACGATTTTAGATTTTTTTCCCAAGTTCTAAATGAATATAAAACTATTCCAATGAGTAGGATTGAGATTACTCCTGTTTCTATGTAATACATCATCATGTTTACTCTTGAGGAAAATTGAATCGCAACTACTACCCACATCACCATTAAAACGACAGTTAACGCAGTAATATAAGGCATTTTGTTATAGTATTCTCTAAATTCAAAAAATCCATGTATAATACCTGCTAAATTGAAAAATATAAGTGGTAGATAAAGGGGGTTATGAGTAGTAAAATAAAAAAGGGCAAATGATAATGTAAACGAACTACACATCAACATTGTACTTAAACCAGGTCTCATGAAAGTTTCACCAAGTTCATGTTAACATCATTTTAAGATTTATTTATTAATAACTAAATCATGGAAGTATAATTAATCTAATGTTTAATAATTTCCTGTACTTATTTCTTCATCCCATCATTAGAGAAATATAACACCTTAAGCTCCATAAAAATATACTAAGGCAACACTAAAAATAAAAAGAATTCCTGCTATAAAAAGTAAAATAGCCGCTAAACGTCCATTCTTATATTTCTCGGGATTTTTAATATAGTGATATATAGTTAAAAAACTGGTGAATAAAAAACACAAACCTGCCATTAATGCAAAGTAATCAGCTAAATCAAACATAAGAACCTCTAAATTAATATATTTATTACTATTACATAAAAATCATTTTTTTGTTTGTTTCTGACTTTTTCTCCAGTTTACTACTTATAGAATCTGTATCTAAGGATGTCAGTAAAGTAGATATCTTTTTATATGATTCAGCTAGTTTTGAAACTGTTAAGTATCATATCGAAATTCGGTTTTTCTTTATCAAAATCCGATTCTGAAGTTTCAAATAACAATAAATACTGATAACCTTTTTTTACAAGATTTGTTTCCATCATTTTCCTTTTCCCAAAATTTGGATCCATATATGTGAACAAAACTGCTGTAGTATTTGTATTGTCTAATTGTATAGTCTTATTTTGGATTAATTGAGAATTTGAGCTCTCAAAAAACGATCTGATGATTCCAAGTCCTGTTGCATCTGGTACTATTGTGACCTGGAATGATGGGGCCTTTTCATTTCCCGAGCTGATTTTTTGTACTGAGACAATTTTAGTTCCAGAAACAGGTCCAGAGGAACTTTCATCTAAAACCCATGCTTTAGGATAATCAAAACTAACACCATTGCCTGAATAAGTAGATACACCATTCACATCATTATCATCCTCATCAATCAAAGTAGTGTTTGCTAGCGTATTGACACTGGTATAAACTAAAAATCCAAGTCCTAAAACACCAATGATCATAAAAACTATCAATACAATAATATTATTTCTAGACA
>JARKQC010000224.1 GCA_029974985.1 Bacteroidota bacterium
TTTAAAACATCTTCAATAGCCCCTTCATAATCAACTCCTGCAACTTCATGAACTTCAATACCCTCATTTAAAAATTTAGTCATTTGAATTGCAAATAAATAGCTCTCATAAGTTGGATATTTAGAACACATTATTACATCATGTCCAGGCACAGCACCAGGAGCTGTTGAATGAAAATCACCAACAAAAGTTGAATTTCTACTAACAGCATATGTAACAATATCATTAGAAGGAGTTCCTACTTCATCGGCAACAGTATTGAGATTTTGACCATTCAAAAGTTTTTCATTATTGGCAGTTAGATTAGGAGCTGCAAATGGAACAATATAAACAGTTCCATGAATTTTTTTATTATCCAAATAATCAATAAGCCTTATTGCAGCTATTTGAGGAGGAAGTTGGTTTCCATGAACTCCTGCAACAATAAATGTTACTGGTTCCCCACCATTCCCAAATTGAATGACCGGAGTTCCATTTTTAGCTGAATCAATCATAGCTAAACTTAAATTAGAATGATTATGCATAATAATATTAGATCTTAAAACATTATTTTTATTAACATCATCTCCATTTTCAGAGTTAATATAATCAATGTTTACTAAATTTTTATCCAAAAAAACAAAATAAATAGTAGTTAAAGAAATTAATATAAGTAGAATAATTATTATAGAAATTAAAATCTTTTTATTGTTATTCATTTAAAGTCCCCCATCTTTAAGCTTTTATTAATTTATAAAATGATAATTGTTGTATGATAGTTTACATAGCAAATATATAATCAATAATTATTATAACTAATAAATCTTACAATATTTATTTATAATATGTATAATACTTATTAATCCAATATGATTAATATAGGCCAATATGATATATACAATGATTATTATATTATATATAATACATAAAAAAAATTATTATAGTTCTATATAGTATATACAACAGTTATTATACTTCTATAATAGTTATTATAATTATATATAATATAAACAATTTATCATATATATTAAATATATATTAAAATTTATCGAAAATCTGAAGATATAATCAAAAATAATCGAAAAGTATAAATGTGATAATAATCTGATAGATGATAGTCAGATGCCGGGGTGGCTCAGCTGGTTAGAGCGCACGGCTCATAGGGTTTTAAGCAGTGCTCTGACTAATTCCTGGGATACCGTGAGGCTATGATTTGAAATCCGAGCAGAATTTATTATCCCATGAAAAAATTTATTAATTTTAATATTTATATTTTTAGAATTAATCTAACACTTATTTTTGTTTTAAACCCTATTTAATAACTTTATACTATTATAAACTAATTATTATATTATAATTAATGTAAAATCATATGATTATAATACTCAACAACAAGTTAATTATCAATTCATAATCCTAATAATAGTATTAAAAATAAAGAATATATAATTTACTAAAAATGAAAATACAAAAACTCAATATAAAGACTAAAAATCATCATATTAGCTACAGTTACATGATAATCCGTGTTTAATTTCTTAATTAATCGCCTTCGTTCTTTATTTCTATCTTTAACTATTAATTTAACAGTATTAAAACTTCATGGCAACATTTAAAATTTAATATATAAAAAATACTTATCTCACAACAAAAACAATATCCCCTAATTAGTAGAATGTCAAGAATAACCCACCTTCTGTTTTATGCAGCATTCATCTATGCGAACCACTCTTTACATCATTTTTACAATAGTCATTGGTGAAATATTTGTTCTTGCACCACCTATAGGAATGGTAGTTTCGCCGATCCTTTAAGATATCACGTCAGCAAATTTACATCATAACCATTCATCAAAAATACATGTCATTTGAATCACAAAAACATTAATAGATTTATAACAATTCAGAATTAATATTCATAATCTCAAGATTACAAACTTTGTTAAATAATTTAAATATTATTGAAACCAATAATATTATTAAATAGTTAAATTAAGAATTTATATTATTTAATGAGTTGAAAATATGGCAGTTGTAAGAGCGAAAGGAATTAATAAAAATGCTTTGAGGCAGGCAAGGATTAATTCTATGTATGAAATTGAGGATATTGCGAAAAAAATCGGAAATAAAGCAGATAAAATAAAATCTTGGGAAGAGGGGAAAGAATACCCTACATTTAAACAACTGAGTGCTCTTTCAAAGTTTTATAGATATCCTAGTGCATTTTTTTTCATGGATGAATTACCTAAAAAGAAAGAATTTCCTACAGACTTTAGAACAATGCCTCTTCAAACTTTAGACGAGATTCCTAAAATTAATCATGAAAGAGAAGATGCTGATGAAAAAAGGACTTTAGCACTTGAATTATGTAGCATTATAGGAATAAACATTAAAAATTTCGATATTAAATGTGAAATAGATGATGATTACATAGTAGTAGCAGAAAGAATAAGAAAATATTTGAGAATATCTATTGAAAAACAATTTAAATGGCGAAATGATGAATATATAGTTTTCAATAAATGGAGAGAAATTTTAGAAGATTTTGGTATTATTACTTTTCAGTTTTCAGGCATTGACCCTAAAGAAATTAGGGGATTTAGTATAGCAGAGCATCCATTACCTGTAATAGGAGTAAATAAAAAAGATGCTCCTTCTGCAAGAATTTTTACAATTTTTCATGAATTGACTCATATATTATTAGGTGAGGGTGGAGTATGTGATTGGGAAAGTAAAGATTCTAAAACAGAAAAATTCTGTAATAATGTTGCAGGTGAATTTTTGATACCTAGAGCAAATCTTCTGCAGGAAAAAATAGTTTTAGAAAAGGAGAGTTTAGAATGGGAAGATGCTGAGCTATTCGAATTAGGAAAGAAATTTTCAGTTAGTAGAGAAGCAATACTTATCGCTTTAGTTCAGGCGAAAAAAGCAACTGAATCATTTTACTGGCATAAAAAAAGACAGTGGAAGATAGAAAATGAACAAAATGAAGATGATGGTGGTTGGGGATTGGAATATCAAAAAATCCGAAGTAATAATGGGCGATTTTATACAAATATCTTGTTTGAAGCATATGATAATAAAATAATCACAAAACACGACTTTTCAAATTACTTAGGCGATGTAAAATGGGAACATATTGAAAAAATGAGGAAATAACATGATAATCTATTGTATCGATACAAGTGCCTTGTTAGAAGGATGGACTGAATTTCCTAAGGAAAATTTTGGAGTTTGGAATGAAATTCATAAATTGATTGAGGAAAAAAGGTTACTTTCATCTTATCATGTGTTAAATGAAATCAAAAGAAGAGATGATAAATTAACTGATTGGTGTAAAGAAACTGATTTATTTCATGATCCTACGAACGAAACTACAGATATTTTAAAAGATATTCTAAATGAATTTCCTAATTTTACTCCTAAAAAAACTCAAAAAGTAGATTGGAGCGACCCATGGGTATTATCAATGGGCATAGAAAAAAATTGTAAAATGATAACTCAACAACATAAAAGAATTAAAAGCGAAAAAATATGCCATATTCCAGATATCTGTGAAGAACATGACATTGAATGTTTAAATTTTTTAGATTTAATTAAATCAGAAAATTGGAAATTTTTTTAAACAATGAATTAATTTATAATTTCATATTATTATAGTGAAAATATGTGCATTGAAATCATCCAACAACATATAAACATAATTCTGAATTCCATTTATGTAGCAATAATATTTGGTTATATTGCAAAGATATACTTTGAAAAGAAATGGAAAGATAATAAAAATATTTTATTCATATCATTGATTAAAGTTTCTTGTTTCGGCATTATATTTTTACCTTTAATTCTTATAATAAATAAAAATTCATCATCCTTTGGTCCGTTATTTATATTATTTGCTTCAGTATTAGTATTTTCTTTGCAATCATACTTCAATAATATTGAAAAAAGAGAAGCAAAAATAATTGAAAATTCTCAAAAAAACAATTTCTTAAAAAATATCATATATTCTTTAAAAGAAGATGCAACTTATAAATTTCATTTTTTAGAAAAATACTCCCCAGATGAACATTATAATGATTTTGGTTCATTAACAGTTGATTCAATACTCACAGAAGATTTATATAATTATTGCATGAAATTAGGGTTTGAAATCAAAAAAATGGACTATTTAGTCGCTATATTCCAATTAAGTAAAAGAATAAATAATGAAATATTTCATTTGAAAAAAAATTATTTAAAATTAAAAGAAAAAAGAAAATATGATAAAATAAAAAATGTGAATTTAAGAATATATGTTAATTATGTTAATTATATTGTGAATATATATGAGTTAGATGAATTACAGGAAAAAGGAACTGAAAATATAGTCAAAAAAGTAGGAACATTATTAGATAAAAAAACTGAGAAAGAATGCTTAAATATAATTAAAGAGAAAGAACTAATAGAAAAATTAAAAAAATATAGCCAATCAAATGATTTAAAAGATTTAAACTAAAGCATGGTAAAACTTAATATCTATTAAACTATTTAGAACATTCATTAAAATTTATTTCAACTTTAAATACTAGACGGCTTGTTCACGATTTTTAAATTAAAAAAATCAATTATCCAATTAAAATAGACCTATTCCCAATTACAATATTATCTCCTTTATTTAATCTTTTTATCTCCAATTTGTACATATATGTTTGTAGTGGCTATTTACTATATCTTAATAATATTTTTTCCTTATTTCCAATTATTTCAGTTTAAGTCTTTCATTAGCATTTTATTTACTTCAATTTCTTTA
Source organism: Bacteroidota bacterium (assembly GCA_029974985.1). Lineage (GTDB taxonomy): Bacteria > Bacteroidota > Ignavibacteria > Kapaibacteriales > UBA2268 > JANJTB01. The sequence continues at coordinate 4,771 of JARKQC010000224.1, forward strand.
ATCTGCAAGTATTCTATTGTTTGGTCTAAAGAATTATGTGCATAAAGGCTTTGGATAATTTCCAAGTCATTACCAGCTAAGTATAAATGCTGACCTCTTAATCTTCTAAAGTCATGAGTTGCTAAAGTTATATCTTTTTTGGTTAATCCTTTTATTAATTTATCGCTATTTCTTTCTAGATATGTGCGAATATTTCGTTTAAATCCATCGATTTTTGCATTATTTTCAACAAAAAGATAATCATCTATTGTTTTATTTTTATCTTCAATATATTGTTTTAATTCAATAGCTAAATCATCTGGTAAAATTAAATTTAATTTAGTTTCTTGTTTTTTCTTAGCTAAATCAAATGTAATTTCTTTTTTATCAAAATCAATATCACTTATTTTTAATTCAGCTATTTCTTTACTTCTACGACCATAAAAATACTGCAACTTATAAAAAAGATATTTATTAAAGTGTTTTGGATCTTCTTTTACTTTATGTAAGAATAATGAAATTTCTTCTTTGTTTAAATTTATCATAATTTTGTTCCTCTTTTTGACATGAAAACTTTGATAATCTATATTAATATTGCTCCTTATCATATATAAATATTCATATTTTGGAACATAAAACTATACTATTCACACCAAAATAAGGAAAAAATTTTAATATAAGGAAAATTTTGTTCCGATAATAATTGTTTTAGGAACATTTTCATAAAAATGCAAAAATATGAGAATTGATAAAATCATAATTTACAAATAAAAAATGAATGTTTTATTCACTGATAAATATGGCAACCTTACATATAGAGTAACACCTCGTGCACTTAGACACAACTTTACAATATATCTATTAAACAATGCTAAACGACTTATAAATGAAGTTCAACAGCTACTCGGACATACAACTATCGCTACAACACAAATATATACACATGTTGATAGTGAAGATATGAAAAATGGATATAAAGCTATAAAATAGTAAGTAATATGGTTTCAAAAAAAATATTATATACTCATAATGAACAAATAAAAGGTTTTGCAGTAGCTATAATAGCTATTATATTGTGTTGTATTTGCTTCATAGTAATATTTATAGGAATAATAATACATGTTTAAAAATTAGATATGGTTTTTGCTGTTATAATATAAACTAATCCATATTTAATTGGTTTTATCTTCTTTTTTGAGCTTGAATGTTTTTAAAATATCCGGGTCATATTTTATAATCAAATTAAAAAGTAATTCACGAGTTTTTTTATTATCAATAATATTTGATGGGAAATTTTTTTCCTTGGCCCAATTTTTAAGATTATCCTCTAAATAAGAACCATATATAGCTCGAACACTTGTTGTTTGTTTTTTTTTCACTTTCAAAAAAATCTTCAAATTCTTCAACTATTTCTTTAACATGATTAATATTACTAAATCCTATTTTTTCTGCTATTTCCCAAAAAGCAATACTCTCAAAATCCATATTTGAAAGAATAAAAAAGACTTTTTCTATATTTTTGCGTTTGTAGAAGATAGTGTCAGTAGTATCACTGAAATTCTCTTTACATTTCTTACAATAATATCGCCAAATTTCATCTTGATGTCCTTTTTTATGAGTATCATCTGAGTAACATATGGGGCAAAAGGGTTTTTTATTTCCCCATCGAATTTTTCTAAAAATTTCCATAGCTTCTTTTTTAGTATAAACTTTTCCTTTTTTAAACTTAACCTCATCAGGAATATCAGTAACAATATGAAAATCTCCACCACAATCTAGGCACACATGATTATAATGATATTCATATCTAATATCTTCTAATTTTTTTACATTTTTAGAATGACAATAAGGGCATTGTATTCCCTTAGACCATTTAATAAGCCGGATAATGTTTATGTTTCTCAAATTTTTATCAGGCTTTAAGACACTATAACTCATAATATAAAAATATAAATTTTTTTTAATATAAAATTTTTCACTTTTTTAGAAAAATGTTGGCAACAAACAATAAACTATTGATTTTGCACAAACAAAAAGTAAGAAACCAGTGCAAAATTACAATCTACTTATAAAAGATTAAAAATTTTGCACTAATAAAAACCTATTTAAAAGCATTTATTAGCTCAATAAAAGAAAATTAGAGAGCAATATCACATACAAAGCTTTATATAGAATTAAATACAATGTAACTATGTGAAAATAAAACTAAAAATACAAAACATCTGAAAAACAGTACCTTTTGTATTTTTAAAAATTTCTCACATAGCATAAAAAAGAGGTTATAAAAATGTAATGTAGATTATGAAAAAATTAATAAATTATATATCATTCTATTAGATTGATATTAAAAAAGTAATATGAAGTTGAATATAAATAAAAATAGACAAAAAAAGCCGTTTGATTAAAGTTGAAGAGTAATATGTTGTAGATATTACTTTCTCCAACTATTGAATTTGAAAAAACACCAAACAGAATATAAGCAAAAAAATACAGCTATTTCTCCACTGTATATATTTTTAAACTTATGTATTTATATTCTGTTTTTGATACTATTTAAAATATATAGATGTATATTTAAGTATTATTTTCTTTTTTCTAATTCATATTTAACCAAACATCACTTTTTTATCATATGGTGAAAAAATGATTAAATTAAATAAATATAATAAAAACAAAGAAGATCAGCTCTTTACAACAAGGGTTTGGTCTTGTGTTTAACAAGATTAAAGATCTAAAAGAAGCTTGGGAAAAAGGTGTTATAAATCTTTACCCTGCTGCTGATAAAGGGACACCTGCATATTTTGCAGTAGCTGATGAAAATAGGATTAGTAATATAAATCTTTCCTATCCAGTAAAAGATGAAAATGCCAAAAAATGGTTAGAAACTAGAGAAAATAAACAATTTTTCTCACACAGTTTCTTCTGGGACAAAAGCCCATTTGACTCATTTGAAGAATTAATAGATGTCTCTAATGGCAAACTCAATGGTAAAAATATTACAAAACCAGAAGGTTGGTGCGTTTTAATAGGTAGAGGATCTAACAAAGATTACCTACAAAAAGATGATGGCGAACTTAGATTAGCTTGTGTTGACATTGATGGTTATAAAACTAAAGATGATAATGAGAGCAATATTAGAAAACGCTCTTGTGATGAGCTATACAAAGCTATTAACGAGCATGCTGACTTTGATTTTTTTGCCGAAAAAAGTCAGGGAGGAGGATATCATATATGGTTTGTAACCGAACAACAGGTTTTAACAAATAAAGTATTCCATCTCAAACATTTAATGTTTCCTGAAGGGTCTGAATTTGAAGGTCTTGTAATAAATGAAGTGAGTAATTTAGAGGGTAGGAACAAAGAGTTTATAGAAGTATTTTCTAAAGGTGGAGCAAAATTTGTATCTTGTTCTCCTACAGAAAAATATACTTTTGTAGATGATGAACCTGTTGAATTGTTGAAGATGAAACCTGTCGAAGATATAAACTTAGAGCTAAAAAATGCTCTAACAAAAGCAGGGTTTATTTATAGTTTAGATACTGATAGTGCAACAGATTCCAAAGGTTCCAATCAAAGCTATTCTTATGAAAAAGGAGATTATGATCTTGATGAGTTACAAAAAAATATTTTAAACTGTTATCGTCAAGGAAATATGAATTCCTTTGGATATAAGCTAATAGCTAATTTCAGAAGAGCGGGTTACGATAAAGAGGAGGTTTATCAAATATTTAAAGAACTCCCAATCGATCAAAAACTATCAAAAGTAAGGGCAGATATAAATCAGCAATATAGTGTAGATTATGATACTATAGCTGGACTATCTGGTTTACAGAATGCAATAGATGAATATTGTACTCCTGAAGCTATTGATTCAACTAAAGAATTTTTCAGTGATCTTTTTCAAAAAGAAATGGTTGGTGTTGAAACAATATGCAATCCAATGTGGAAAGAATTAAGTAATGACGAAATGATTCTTAAAGAAAATAAGCTGTTCATATTATATGATGGAGAGCGTTGGATTAAAGAGGCAGTAAAAACTAAGACTCCTGATATAAAGTGTCTTGAAGCTTTAGATAATATAGAAGAGTATGAATTTGATACAATTGCATATCTTGTTGTTATACAAGATAAAATGGGCTATCACTATGGTTGGTCTGATGATTTAACTTTTAATATCACACCCAATTTTTTTCAAAAGTTTTTAGATGAGTCAGAGTCTAATAGAAACAGATACATCGGACAGAGTGTTAAATATTTCGATGTTACCGCTTGTAAAAATGCAGTCTCATTATTCTTAAAGCATCTAAAAAGTAGACTCGAAAAAGATACTAAATATAATGGACTTTCTTCTGCAAAGGAGAAACTTGCACATAATTCAAGAATTTATGATTATATGAAGTATATTGAGAGAGCCAATGGCATCTCTCAGGATACTTTAAATAAGATTAATTTGCTTAATAATCAGTATGTAATTAATGATACTATTATTATGGAGATGAAAATTACTGAAGAAAAAAGTACAGCTAAAGCAGAATTTGCTCTAACTGGCGAAGAACTTAAAACCGACATCTATGGAGAAATAGATAAAGACATTATTGGAAAATTTGCAATAACAGGTTTAAGTATATTAGATGATGTTCTTGACGAAAAAAACATTAAAGAAGCTGAAATAATATCTAAACAAGGTTTAAAAAAAATTAAATTTGATAAGACAAAAGAATTCATAGATAACATAGATAACATTTTCGGAATATCTGCACAACACAATATGGCTAAAAAAGGAATATTAGCAGTTATGGACTTTATAATTGAAAATAAAGTAAATTATGAACACAGCTTCTATTCCTCTGCTGATGGAATATTCACCCATAATGATGAATTGTACTGGTTTGAAGATAATAAAGTTAAAAATGTAGAACCCCCAACTAAAGATGAACTTGAAGCAGGTATTGAGGTTTTAAAAAGACTTTTTGAGCATACCTCTATTAAAGATAAGAGTAAGATAGCTACTATCTTTAAATGGTTTGTATCTGCTCCTTTTGCTTATCTTATCAGAGATGGACAGATAAAAGGAGAATACATAAAATTTATAAACCTAATAGGTGAATCTGATACAGGTAAAACTGCATTATGTTTGATATTTTTACTTATTTGGGGATTAGATATTCGACATAAAGGTACAGACGCACACAATGCTACTAACTTCGCAGATTTATTTAAAAAATCTGGATTCCCCCTATTCATAGATGAAGCTGACGAAATTATAAATGATGGTGAAAAATTATTCATAATCAAATCTGTTTATGATACAAATCATAGCAGAAGTAAAAAAGAGCGAACAATAAAGGACTGGGAGCAAAAACAACAAATAGCTTTCTCAATAGCTATACTCACCAGTAATACATATTATGAATCAACTGAAAAATCAGAGGTTAAAAGAGTTATTAATATTACCCTTAATCCTGAAGATGCTTCTGAAGATAAAGGAGTATCATTTAAAGAGATATTTAATATCGAAGGTAATGAAGGTTACAGAAATTCTGATTTTAAAGCCCTTGAAGCTCTTGGTAAGAAATTCTTCCATGAAGTTAAAGAAAAATACTACGAAGAAACCTTTGAAGATATGTTAAATGATTTTTTAGAAAGCTTAGATATCGAAGAAGTCTTATTAGATTACGATGATAGCGAGGAGCTAAATAGAAATATCGATGATATTTATAGACAAGCTATTATTGATTTGATAATTGAAGACTTTAATAAGGAAGATAGATACCATGGCGAAACATCTGCAACCGAAGCCATAGGAAACCAAAATCCTCAAAAAAGTAGAGAGTTAAAGTTTATAAAAGTTGTTAAAGATAAAAGAATATCTTACTTATCCATAAGCAATGATAATAAATTTGTTAGAGTTACTGGAAAAATAAACAAAGAATTAAAGAAAAAAGGATATAAATTTGATAATATGAATATCCGAACTATCTTAAACTTGTTTGAAGAATATAATGAGGGAATTGATATTAATGGAAATAATATAAGGTATGCTAATATTCCAATTGGACTATTGGAACTTTAAACACCTTTATTATATCCTTTCTTTTTATTAGTATTTTTTTTATTGCACTTTTTATTACAACAATTACAGATTTTCTAAAAACTCTTAAAAAGGCGTGATTTTATTTAAAAAAATTATTTCTCTTTATTTTTAAAAAATTGAAAACTATAGCTATTTTTATCATGAATTAATTTTTCATTTTCCGACTAATCGTCTTTTAAGGTTTACGGAAGAAGTAAAAAAATGGTTTTTCCCCATTACAGTTTTTGAAAATAAGACCCCTTATATATAAGGCCTATTAATTCCGGGTTGCTCATATATAAATATATTATTAGATTATTATATAATAATTATATATTTATATAACTGTAATGAAAAATTTTTCAAGGGTTCTACCCTTCCCAAAATCCCTAAGACCAGATAGTCGGGCTTTAAATCCATTACAGATTTTATTTCCCATTACAGAAAATTTTTGTAATAGGAAGCTAACCTCATCAAATCAGGAAAATAAGTCCTCAGCTACCTTTAAAAATCTGTAATGAAAAACAATATTTATAAGCCTAAAAAAGAAATTCCTCATAAAATCAATAATATAAGATCTAAGAAAAAATAAAGTACAAAAATAACCAGGTCCTTTTTTATAAAAAAAACTTTCAAATGAAGATTATACACTTTTTCCCAATGAAAATATCATATTTTAAAATCATACTTTATTTTTTTCATAGCTACTTAAAAAATTTTTTAGATATTCTCTGAGAAACAAAATAATGGGTCTCCCACGGGGCGCAATACAAGATTAAATCCAATTCTTTAAAGAAGACAACTAAGTTGTGAAACCCATATCTATAAAAAATAAAAACCCTTCATAAAAAAAATCAATTCTCTAGAATAAGCAGGGCGACTTTCCTTTAATCTTTTAATTGCTAGTCCTTTTACAAAAAATGTATAAAAATCCTATAAGAATAAAAAAACAGTTTGTAAAAAAAATAAGAGATAATAATACATTAAGAGTTTTTTAA
>JARKQC010000295.1 GCA_029974985.1 Bacteroidota bacterium
GGACCAGACAAAACAATACCACAAAAATCACAAACAATTTCATCATGCTTCTTATCATAAGAAACTGCCCTGCCACCGCAAGCAGGGCAGCCTTCAACCTTTTTAAACTTTTTCTTCTTTTCAACACGATAATAAGCAAGATACAATGGATTTCCATAAATAATGAGGTGGCCCTGGCTGCATTCACGTTTAATTCCTTTTTTTAAGAGCTTTTTATTTTGTGGATTGTATTGGTTTAAACATTCAGGACAATATCCCTCATGGATTAATTGTAACCATTCCAAGTCCTGATCAAATTTGTGTTTCTTCCTGGCCAGGTGCCCATCCCTCCCTCCATTATTTTGCCTCTTATTATAATAACATCACAAACATGAGACACTAAAGGACAAAGGTTTAAAATTAAAAATAAGAGTTAATAATAAGAATTTAAATTTTAATGAAAAATTTAATTTATCTTTCTAATCCTTTTTGACAAGGCCATATGTTCCTGGAAATATTTCCCTAACTTAGTGGTAATACGTAAATAAATAGTATCTGTCAATCCTTCTTCACGAGCCACCCTGTACCTTTCAACCTGCCCCACCCCACCATTATCATTAAACTTAATATAAAAAATCAAAGCCAAAACAACCGTTTGCCACTTACAACGTGCACATAACTGCTTAGTTGGTGGTCCATTTTTGATCAAATAAATTACCTGCTCTTTTAAATCTCCAGGAAGATGTAACGCTTTGACTTCCATCATATTTTGTGCGTATCGGATTCTTTCTTTTTCCCGGTACGTTACCATAGGATGGTTTTTCCCTTGTTGATTAATTTCCCCTTTTTGTTTAGTTTCATATTTTTTGAGTAAGTTTTCCCAGTCTTTAGTTCCTTTTTCCACATATTTTGTGCTCATCAAATCAATACACCCTTAATATATTATTTTAGCCTATATTATATATTTAAATTACTCGATATATAATATTTTCTGTTAAAATTGTATTTAAAGATAAATTAAAAATATATGGGTAAAAATTACTAATTATAATAATCAAAATCAAATAATAACATAGAATAGATTTAAACATGATCAGACCTATTAAATGAAGAATGTCTTCTTTTTCTAGTGAATCCTCCTTCATCAAATTCATTTTTACTCATTGTTACGTGAGATACTCCGCCTTTACGAAAATCTTCGCATCTTAACTGAACGACTTCTTCATCTTTAAAAATAACTTCAAAATCTAATGTTTCATTTTCTGCAAGGATATTGATAATATCTCCCTCATTAACATCCTCAAACTTAACAAATATCATATGTTATCTCCTCAATAAAAATACTCCAAATTAAGTCTTATATAATAGATTATAGGTTTGGTCATCCCTAGTTTACTATAGGAGGGGAAGGTATTTAAAGATAAAAAAAAGAACTATCAAATGGGAAGAATGAAGCAGGGGGAGTTTTGTAAACTGTTTTTTCTAATACATTTATCTCTCCCAAAAAAAATTATGTATCGGATTTGGTCGTCCCTGACATAAAAATGGTATTGATAAAAAGAAAAA
>JARKQC010000313.1 GCA_029974985.1 Bacteroidota bacterium
GTTTTCTGTTTTAGTTTTTTGTTTATTTTTGTCAATTATTAGATAAGGAATTAAAGCTTCATATGTTTGCCTTAGTGGGTTATTTGGGCCGTCAACATCGTCTATTGCATCATAAACTTCTGAATTATTCATATTTGGAGGTGTGTGGCCAGTGAATATTGAAATAAAGTCTAATTCTGTGTATTTATCATTTTTAACTACAATATTTGTGATGTTTCTTCTACAGGTTGTTGAAAATAGTTTACGAAGGTTATGTGCTCGAAACTTGCCATAATATCCATTTTTATCCATACCTGTATTAAGTTTGTCATTTATTCGTTGGAATATTTTTATTATTGCATTGCTTTTTAAAAATCCCTTGTTTAAATAGCTATGGAATAGTGGAGTTTTTGGTTTTACTGAAATATTATTTTTTATTCTTTCTTTTAAGTATTGGAATATATGTTGTGTACATTCTCCAGTATTATATGTAATGCAAACATTTCCTCTGTTTGATGTCTTGGCAGGTTTGAAGTCGTAACATGGCACGATTTCATATGGATTTAAAAGTAGTAAATTTTCTAATGTACCATCATGATATATTTCAGTTGCATTTAAAAAGTCTTGGATTGTGAAACTTACCGCATCTCCTTCCCTCATCCCTGAAGTAGCTAATAATGTAACTATGGCTTTATCCCTAGGATTTATACAGTATTTTAAACTTTTTTTAACATCATTCCATGTTGGTAAATCTCTTGTTCGTGTTCTTTCATGTATTACATTAAAATTTAAGGGTTTGGGTAGCTCTATATTATATTCATTGAATAAACATCTGAAGGTGATTAATTTGGTTTTCTTTGTTCTCTCAGAGTTTCCGGTTGTGTCTAGATAATTACTATATAAAAATTGATATTTGTTTATTTTTCGTTCATCTAGCTCTAATATCTTTGGGTTTCCATTATTATCAAGGAATGGTTGTTGTTCAGCTCTTGATTCTTTTATAAATTGTGTTGGTGTTTTTTCAAATAGCTGATATAATTCATTGAAAACAATATCATACATTTTTATTCGTTGATAAGAAACTTTTCTTCTTTTTACAAGTTGCATTAATTTTTCATCATTTTTCGTGAATTTCAATTTAATTACCTTTCTATCCTTTTAAGACAGAAAGAACAAAAGAAATTATTCATTCATTTCTTTCAATCTTTGTATTTCTTCTGCGTGGTGTTTCATTGTTAATCCATTAGCTGGTTTAGCTACAGTAACATGATGATCTTTTTCTAATTTATATATTAAAAATTTATCATTTTCAAGCTCAATAAAACCATTTGGATCTTCAAGTTCTAATCCCTCTATCTCATCAACGATATTTTTATATTCAAGTTC
>JARKQC010000317.1 GCA_029974985.1 Bacteroidota bacterium
TGTGCCACTAGATAAATTTAATTTATTTACATCAATATTTATCGAATGTGTTCCAATTTCATAAGTTCCTTCTGCTAAAACTGTTCTACTTGCACCGCTTAGGTCTGTCAATGATAATTTAATATAGCTTTGTGTCGGCACGCTAAACCTAATCATTGAAATTCCTGTTGCTGGATTTGGAGTAGCGGATAGTAAAGAATAACCATTTTTAGATACTTCTATAACTGATGTTGTTCCAACTGATACGGTTATAGTAAATGTTTCTGATTGAACCTCACCGCAATCATTTGATACAACCACATAATACTCCCCATTAAAACTTTCATCTGTAATTATTAATGAGAATATATTTTCTTCTGTTGTTAATAACAATTTACCATCTTTGTACCAACTATATTCTTTTGCATTTTCTGCTTCAACAACTAAATCAAAAGGTTCGCCTATTTCAGCAATTATATCTTCAGGTTGAGCTATAATTACTGGTGCTTCGTTTACTTGTAAATTAGCATCAAGATTTTCAACTAATCCAGTTCCAGATAATTTAACTTCTACACTATATACACCGTTATCATTTGCTTCAATATTTGCAATTAATAAATTATTTGTTTTAGCGCCAGTTATTTTACCATCAATATCATTTAATTCTATACCGTCTTTTGACCATTGATATACAATTTGTTTTGCTGATTGAGTTGTGGCTTCTACGTTAAAGTTTGCATCTGCTCCTTCGCATAGTTCTTGCTCATTTGGCGGGGTAACAACAACTAAATCAATAACTTCTTCGCTTACAAAAGCATTTTTACTACGAACTGTACCGCATAAACCATCAATAATAGCATAATATTCACCTTTGTCGCTATTACGGAAATTAGTGAAGCTAAGATAATTAGATTTCGAGCCAGAAATGAAATTGTTATCTACTAATGGAATATCATTAGCTTCATCTACAGCTTTGTACCATTGTACTCTCACTTCATCATTAGCGATAGCGGTTTCGATATTCTTTCCATTTACGTGAGCCGAGAATGTTAAAAACGCTTGTCCCCCAATAGCACTCTTCATAGATTCTGGTTGTTTAGTTATTTCAGTAGGACGAGCTACATAAACTGCCACTTCACGTGAATAAATAGGTTCAGTTTTGCCAGGACCTTTAATTAAACATCTATAAACCCCTGCTTGACTATGACGCAAATTAGGGAAGTATAATATTGGTTCAGTCTCGCCTTTTAAAGCAACGCCGTCATGTTCCCATTGATAAGTCATAGGAGCATTGTATCCAATAGCCGCAGAAACAGTTAGGAAATTATCTGTTGCACCAGCACAATCTATAAAGCCATCAGTTTGACGGTCTATGCCAATAGTAAGATTAATTTCATCTATACCAGCAAAATAAGATATCCTTGGCTCGCCATCGTAATCAAATCTTTCAATATAAGAGCCATCTTTGTTATCATTGTTAAACAAAGGTTCGTTAAATACTAATGCACCATTATATACTTTCAAGTGTGGATCGCTCGGACTAAAAAACTCAGCTTGAAAAGCAGAGGATTGCAACATAAAGCCATCTCTTTGAATGTCACTCATTGTAATATAATTTTTACCATTAATATTTGCTAAAATATTACCTAATGTAAATATGATATTTTGGTCAATATTATTAGCACTCGCAGCTTGTAATACCAATCCATTTCCTTGATTTACAATTATATTACGTTTGAAATTAGCAGAAGCACCTGTAAATCTTGATAAAGGATTACCGTTTAATTCAACTGAACTTGTATTATAAATAATAAATAACCCAGGTGAATTATTTACATCAAAGCCCATAATATTTGAGCCCATTAAAATATTATTACCAACAGCACCAGTGCTATTACTAAAATCTAATAATGAGCAACCATAGTTAGCACTTTGCGACATTACTAAAACATTTTTATTTACTAATGTATTAGCATTATTTACCATAATTCCATTAATATTTGAGCAGTTGTTGATATTATTGCTTTCTATCAATACTGTATTATTAACATCTGGACTTGAGTGTTCTACTTTAATAACGGCTTCGTTTGCATTTCCAGTACCAACGATATCTAACATTGAATTATTAATGATCTTAGATGCATTAAATGAATAAACTGCTCCACTCGGATTTACTGTATTTAATCTCTTGAATGTATTTTCTTTTACAACAAAGTCATCAGTTTTATTTGCTTGGTTTGCAATAAAATTATAAACTCCATACCAAGAGAAATTATAAAATGTATTCTTAGTTATATTAGCACTTACAGCACTAATAGAATTACTCCACAATGCCGCAGAACCGTTATTAAATTCATTATTAAGTAAATTAATATTTGTACAATTATTTGCAGTAAATATATTATATGCGGCTGTTTTTGGTGCTAAATTGATACCATTAAATACAACATTTTTAAAATTTAGACCATCGACATTATCTGCTAATACAAGGCGACCAGCATTACTAATATTGCTATTATTATTTTTAATTGTAATATTTTCAAATCCAACATTTTTCATATTTGCTAATTGAACAACATAATTTACAGCTGTTGATGGATTATATGATAATGTTACATCATAAGCTTTTCCAGTTGCTGAACGGAATATCAATGGGTTATCATTTGCAAATTTACTATTTAAAACTATTTGTCCGTTGTAAACTCCAGAACGTATTTCAACAATTACAGTGCCAGGACCAAAAACACCACTCGAATTAATATAAGAAGCGGCTTCCGCAGGTGAAGAGAAGTGAGCATTAGAACCGCCAGCATAATAAGTTCCTGCTGAAAGAGATGGACCTATACCACCTTTATAAGTATCATTGCTTTGGTCTTCGTCTTTAATATTGTTAGGTAATTCAGTCCATACTTCTACCTCAAAAGGTCCGAGCGGAGTTTTATTATAAAAATCATAAGTTCCCATATCAAGGTCTTGATACTGATTTTGTTTAATATTTAAGCCCGTAAATGTTTTTGGAGTTTGCACTTTACCATCAATCTTCCAATTTACCTTCACACTCGAAAGTGGTTTTGGAGCAAAATTCATTATTCTAGCGCGTACTTTTGTAACGCCAGCACCAAACCCTTCAGGAGGACCGAAAAATCCAATTGCACCGCAGTCATTTAAGTTTGGAGATATATTAACTATATATGTATCATTCGATGGATCAGCGTCTGCATCTTTACCATTTGCATTTCTTACAGTAAACATAATGCGGAAAGGATCAAATTTTGTTTCTTCTGGAGGATACACAAAATTATAATTTCCAACATTGATATCTACCGAATTTCCATCAGATAATCCGCCAGTCCAAGAAACTGTTCTTTGGAATACACCATTAACATACCAATCAATTAAGCAAGATGTAAGTTTAGTCTCATTATTAGAATATAATGATGTAATAACTGGATAATTACCAACTAAAAATGGTTTTGCTGGGCTTTTCAATCCTTTGATTTGAGCATCTGGAATAGGTGGAATAAGATAAATTGTATAATCCTCTACTTCACCATAACTTGAACTACCGCAGGGTGTCGGATCGCTTGAATATGTAAGACGTACTCT
>JARKQC010000343.1 GCA_029974985.1 Bacteroidota bacterium
CTTAGGACTATAAAGACCATCTCTTTCAATATCATTATCTATTTCATTAGAATCATTATTAATCACATTAAAATTAAGTACACCATTAATTTCAATATTATTTTCACAATCCTTTTCACTATCATCTTTACAAGTATATTCAATATTATTTTCACTATTGCTTTCAATATCCTTTTTGATGTTCTTTTTAATACTAATTTCACTATCTGTTTCACTATCCTTTTTTGATATTTTCTTATTTAAAACCATAAATATGCTTGTAAAAATAAGGAAAAAACCTAAAATACTTCCAAGTATGTTAGAAGGAAGGTTTGAAGAAGCGATTCCCCCTAAAATACCTCCAAACATCCCTAATATTCCTAAAATAATCCCAATGTTTAGTATATTTTTTAATTCACATTGATGACTATAAGCTCCAGAAATTGCTGTTGGAATAATAATAGCTAGGCTTGTTCCAATAGATATTCTCAAGGCTAAATCATGGTCAACACCCATAGAAGTTAAAAGGAAATATTGAAGAGGTACCATTAAGAATCCCCCACCAATACCTAATAAACCAGCTAAACTCCCTGCAAAAATTCCTATGATGATTAAAAAAAATATATATTCAATTAAAAGAATAATTACACCTCTAAACAAATGTGAAAGCATCAGAATATGTAAATATTTATATCTTTATCTATATTAATTGTTTGATACTTTATATTTATAATTACTAAATTATATAAGAACTTATAAACATATATAAAATTGTAAAAATAAGAATAATTTTATAAACTAATAAAATCATTAACAAGATAAAAATAACAAAGATAAGAATAATAAGAATAACAAAGATAGCAATTGTAAAAATAAAACTAATGATACCTAATAGGCATAATAATCAAATTAAATATAAAAAATTTAATTAAAGAAATTAAATATAAAAAAATAAATTAAAAAAATATAAAAATCTAATTAAAAAAATTAAATATAAAGAAGTTTAATTAAGAAATTAGATATAAATAGATTAAATTAAAGAGATTAAACATGAAAATAGATAGATATACTTTATTTGGAATTTTTTTTATATTTATAGCTGTATCAATCTTTTTTACAGATGTTTTTAATCCATTCATAAGACCAATTACTCATTTATT
>JARKQC010000238.1 GCA_029974985.1 Bacteroidota bacterium
TTTGCTAAATGTTTCCTGGAAGGTATGGAAGCTTTGAAGGGTTCTAAATAATTTTCTACATTCCTTTTTTCTTTTATAGTCTGCGACATTAAAAATTTAACAATTTGTTTTTATAATTTTTTGGCTTTGTAGAAACCATGTTTTTTTTATTTGAAATTGAGGTTTTTTTGTATTTTTTTGGTAATAAAATAAATTTGTTAGTTTTAGGTTTAGTTTTCCTGTTTACTTGAAATTACACTTACATATTTTTAAATACGGTTGTTAAAGTATTTATAATGATAAAGGGGAATAATATTATTATGATTAGCGAAATCTATTATTCCCCTGTTTATTGTGGGGTCTCAAAGCAGTTAAATCTTTTGGATTTTAATTTTAAAAATTCTAAAATTCAATGTTTAAAAAGTGTTTTAAACAAGAATAGTGAATTAAAAGAAAATAAACTGGTGAAATTCATCGAAAGGACATATTATTATGTTAAAATAGCGATAAGCAAGTATTCTAATGCTTTTTCTAACCATTTATATTCACAACATGCTTTATTCACAATATTGGCAATGAAAATTTACACAAAATCAACATATCGTGAAATAATTGATTTTATTGATGTATCAGACGTAATTAAGAAATATTTGAGAATAAAAAAGGTTCCACACTTTACAACAATCCAAAAATTCTTTAAAAGACTACCTTCAAAACAAATTAGAGAAATTAACCAATTAATATTATCATTAAACGATATTAAAGCAGATATAATAGCATTAGACGGCTCTGGTTTCACGAATGATTATGCAGACAAATATTATGCAAAAATACGGCAAAAAGAAAGAAAAAGCTACATAAAAAACCACTTAACAATAGACGTAAAAACACGCCTTATTTTATATTATCAAACATCACGTGGACCAAAATACGACACACAATTTGCAAAACCCGCATTAAGACAAATCAAAAAGTATAAACCACATTACATAGTAGCAGACAAAGCATATGACACAGAACCAAT
>JARKQC010000241.1 GCA_029974985.1 Bacteroidota bacterium
CATAAAATCGCTGATAAATACCTTTATATTTAGCGTCATGTTTCGCTCATTCCAAAAAATTAAAAACAGAATTACTTCAAATCAAAATTTAGCCCTTGATTTGGCTGCTTGATCTAAAAAAGAAAGTGCCCTTTTGAGACAGCCCCTTTTTTTCGTCGTAAATTGAAGTTAATCGTTTATCGAAATAGTTCTGTTTTTTTGATTTAAGCAATGTTGACGGTATTTTCCCGGTGAGAGTCCCGTCTTTTCCTTAAAAGTACGGTAAAAAGAGCTTGTACTGTTAAAACCTGACATACTCGCGATTTCATCCAAAGAAATTTTTTCGTCTAAATTATCCAGCAAAGATTTGGCGTGTTTGACCCGGTAATCGTTGATCAACTCGCAAAAACTGGTACCCATTTCATCATTGATCAGTCGGGAAAGATATGATCGGTTAGTACCCAGCATTAAGGCTACCTCCGAAAGATGCAGGTCGGGATTATTGTATATTTGCTTATTATCCAAGAGTGTTTGTAACCGTTTGTTTAATCTTGATATTTCTTTATTTGACAAATCGGTAGCAAGTTTCGTTGATTGCCGGGTTATCTTTTGATCATTTGCTTCGATATCATGCATGAAATCCTGAATAGAGAATTTCTGTTTATACCCCACATAACCAACACCAAACAGAAAAATGGAATGAGTGATGGAAGGAATGGCCAATAAGAAGGGATGAACGATAAAATAATCTTTTTCGATGATACTTGAGAAAGAAGAGATAAACGAAGCAAATACCATCAATATCATCATCCATTTTATCGAGTTCAGCTCCCTTCCTTCGATATCGGAATAATATCGTCTGATTTTAGTATGGAACTCACGTATCAATTTTAGACCGAAATACACTGATAAAATTGCCTGCAAAACAAAAATAATCTGAAACAAACTCAACCTGAACATCTGTAGTCTGACAAGTAGGGAATAAGGAGGAGGATATCCCGGTTCGTCGTACATGATTCCATGAATAAAGGTTTCGATTTCTCGTGGAGACATCAATATATACATTGTAGCCGAATACACAGCCATCAGAAAAGCAGGAATCAAGACCCAACTGCACCGCCAATCTATTTTCACATCCGTAGTCAGTGTTCGAATATACCAATAATACAACGGATAACTAGCCAGAGAGGTAAAAACCCATATACTATCCACGATCGTATAAATTTCGTATTCTTTATTGAAATAGAGCCAATGCGCAGTATAATTGACAATCATCACACCGAAGAAAATGGTGAGAAAGCGTTTTGAGTTATTTTGCTTTGATTCAAGAAGTAAGATTATGAACCAGAACAAGTTAACGAAAACAGGCATTATCGTGAAGAAACTATAGAGCATAATACGAGATTTCTTGGTTAGATTTCCAAATGTATAAAAATTTTTATTAAATAAAAATCATAAATTCATAAATTTGATTATAATATTTATCGATATAACATTATAAATGAGAGTTTCTTTCTCCCTCATTTTTTTTCTCTTCCACTTCAAAGAAAAAATTTTACGAATTAAGAATTTATTTTTACGAATTGAGAAGTTATAAGTAGTTACAATATTTAATTTTATTATCAAAATTTGCTAACAGTGAAAAGATTTGGAAAATCTTGAAAGCAAAAAGAGTCTAATATGAATAGCATAAATCAAATATGGATACAAGCTGCTTTTATTTCCATTTTAATGTTTGTCGTATACTCAGAGTCAAATTATAATGGAGCAGGAAAAGCAGAGAAAATTGATTTTCAAAATATAAATCAAAGCTTCTCATTTTTTTTTGAAAAAACTGTAAAATATAACGTTGAAGATAAAAAACTATCAATCAATACTACCAATACTATTGACAAATTTTCGAACAAAAAAACAAAAAATCGTCAACAATATCTTATAATAGTTGTGCTATCATCAATTATGACCGGAGTATCGGCAAGAATTATATTTATAAAAAATAACCGATTAAAAAAGAAAAAAGATGAGAAGGATCATGCAGAGGAATCTTCTTTTGATTTCTGTATGAACCTTTCGAACGAATTAAAAACATCAATCACCATCATCCATGAACTTGTCGATTCTTTGAAAAACAACATAGAAAATGACAATAAGGTTCGAGCTCAAATCAATCTCGACATTATTTCGAGAGAAACAGAAAATTTACAGTTACACTGCGATGAAATACTCTCTTCACTATCTTTGAAG
>JARKQC010000063.1 GCA_029974985.1 Bacteroidota bacterium
AGCAGTATAATCAAAATCAACAAATGATTCTACCGCCTTTTTTAGAAAAATTAATACCTAAATATCATCCGGTAAGAGTTGTAAATAATGTAAACGATAAACTACAAATCACCTATATTTTATCTCAGTATAATAGAAAAAGCTATTGACAATATCAACACAGCATTAAGCGGTTTTTGGAAATATAAAACACAATAAACAATTTAAAAGATTTAATTTAAAAGGCAAATCAAAAGTAGAAATCGAAATTGGTTTAATATCACTCGCGCATAATTTAGCAAAATTGTCCTAAATTGCCTAAAAACATTCAACTAACAGTATAAAAATTTACCAATCCTTTTATTAGTAGTACTTTTTAAAAATTAACTATATAATTTTTTAATTGTAGTATATTTATTTGAAATAAATGGTTAAATCTATTTTTTTTAAAAATAAAAGAAGCAGTCCTTTTGGGACTGCCTCATTCATTTTTTCAAATGTCCAACTTCTTTGAGATTTTGGAAATCAAAGTTTATGTAAAAAACTATTAACTTAATAATAGTTATGTAGATTAATCAAGTTATGAAAAAATGTAGAATTATTTACAATATTTCTCTAAAAAGTCTTTAGCTATAGCGGAACCTAATTCGTAAGCTGTTTTCCAATCATTACAAGCTGAAATAATATCATTTAATTGATAATTTGAAATAGCACGATTGAGGTAAGCATTAGCATATTTGGGATAGTATTTTATTGCATTATTAGAAACTTCTATACTCTCATTAAATTTTCCCATTTGATTATATTCATAAGCGAGATTATTCAATGAGATTTGAAATTTCGGGTCAATTTTTAGAGATTGAATATAATCATTGATAGCACCCTCTTTATCATTCATTTTTGATTTAGCTATTGCTCTATTACTAAAAAAATTTGCTTTATTTGGATTGATTGAAATCGCTTTATCATAATCTTTTAATATCTCACCATTATATATACCAAGAAAAGTATTTGATAATGCTCTATTGCTATATGCATCAGAATAGTCGGGTTTGATTTCAGCCGCTTTACTAAATAGCTCGATTGCCTCTTTATGATTTCCCATATTTGCTTTTGCCAAGCCAATATTTAGATAAGCCAAAGCGGCTGTATTTGGATTATTTTCAACTGCACGCCCATAATAGCTTAAATCATTTTTATAATATGAGATATTCATAAAATTTAAAACTATATAAAATAGTAATAAAATTACGCTATAAATAATAAGCAAATTATTTTTTTTCGTAAAATAGTTAAATAAGCTACTAAAAATGATAATTAATCCAACAGCAGGTAGATATGCTCTATGCTCTAAATAATCATAAGCATTTATGCCTAAATAATTTGAATACATCATTCCGGGTATAGAGAAAGCTATATACCACAAACTTGCAAAAATTATTAACCTCTTATCATTCTCAATTTTCAAAGTTAGAAAAACAATCAAAGTAATAATAATAAGGCCCAAAACTGTGTTTAATATTGAAAATATTGATAATGTTGATAAGCTAATTGGTAAAAAGAATTTTGCAATAATTTCGAATAATACTTGAAAATTTGAAAATAATTGCGCTATACCAAAAGAAGATGAATCTGTTTTTGCAATCATTACATAACTTCTTAAAAACAAATATAATAATGATAGAATAATATATACTATGTATAAGATTACATTTTGTTTTTTAAAAATTTCACTTCTTTTTAAAAGAATAATATAAGAAAGTACAATAAATGGTAAAACAAGTGCAGATTCTTTTGATAAAAGTGCAATAGCAAGTGATATTAAATGAATAATAAGAAACTTTTGATTATTACTTTTATCAAATTTCAGAAAAGTATATAAAAATATTATAGATGATAATCCTAAAAATAAATCTCCTCGCCCCGGAACCCACGCAATTGCTTGATTAAATACTGGCGCAACTGCAAAAATCAAAGAACTAATAAATGAAATTCTTTTTTCAAAATTTAATTCGATAAGTAGTAAAAATAAGAATATAGTTGAACAAATATGTAGCAAAATATTAGTAATATGATAAGCAACAGGATTAATTTCACTAAATTGATAATCAATCATAAAGCTAAGATTTTGCAATGGTCTAAAAAATGAAGTAGTACCATTTTGAAAAAAAGCATCATTCAAAACCACTTTATTAATATTATCAATATCGCTAAAAAGCTCTGCATTAGGTGGGATTATAGAACTATCATCAAAATTTGTAAAATCAAATTTTAGCGCACTAATATAAACAATTGAAATAACGACACTTATAATAATAAAAATATATGTATTTGATAAATTAGAAAAGAGTATGCTTTTACTAATATTTTTATTGCTATTTTTCTTATCTTTAACTTTCATATTAAAATGATTTAAAAAAGTGAATAATTATATTTTCAAATATATTAAATTTATAATAAAATGAATTTTAATATTATTTCAAAAATAAAAAAATGCTCTATAAATTAATACAGAGCATTAAAAAATTAAATCAATAAAAAATGAGGATTTAGGAAATATCATCTAAAATCATTTTACCTATTTTAAGGTCTAATGGGTCAGTGATTTTTATATTTGTATCCTCACCGTCAATAATAGTGATTTTATAACCGATGAACTCGACTAAAGAAGCTGAGTCAGTTCCAGAAAAATTTACTTTTGCCGCTTGAGTGTAAGCATTTTGAATTATATCTTGCCAATATCCTTGCGGAGTTTGAACAAGACATAATTTTGAACGGTCTATAGTTTTAACGACCATGCCCTTATGACTTCTCTCTTTAATAGTTTCTTTTGGCATAACTGCTGGAATAACTGCTCCAGCTTCTTCTGCGGTGTCAATTATGCTTTGAACTAATTTTTTTGAAACAAAGGGACGAACTGCGTCGTGAACTAACACAATTTCGGCAGATTCGACGGTCTTTGTTTTAAGGGCGTGTCTTACAGAATCTTGTCTTTGAACTCCTCCAATAACAATTTCTGCAACTTTTTTTATATCATATTTTTTTAACAATTCTTTTGTATATGTAAACCATTCATTGTGAACTGATAAAACTATAGCTTCGACATCATCAATATCTTCGAATATTCGTAGAGTATGAATTAAAACAGGAATAGAGTTAATTTCAGCAAATTGCTTAGGAATATCACTCCCGAATCGCTTACCAATTCCTCCCGCTGGTATTATTGTGCAACATTTCATAAAAAGTTTTTTGAAATTTGTTAAAAATAGATAAGCAATTTAATAAAGAATAAGATAATAATTTATCTAAATATTTATTTTTTTTAAATTATTCATAACATTTTAATAAGTTTGATAATATTTTTTTTACGATTTTTATAAAACTATTATGAAAGTAACAATTGTCGGTGCAGGAAAAAGTGGAATTGCAGCTGCAAAACTTGCAAAAAAGCTAAATTATCAAGTCAGTCTAAGCGAATCTAAAGCAAGTTCAGACTTTGAAAACGAAATTGAAATACTAAAATCTCTTAATATTAAATATGAATTTAGTGGGCATAGTTCAAAATTTTTAAAATCCAGTGATTTAGTCGTTACATCTCCGGGCGTACCTCCAAAAAATCTAATAATTAAAGAGGCAGAACATAAAGGCATTCCAATTATTAGCGAACTCGAATTTGGCTGGCGACATTTAAAAAATAAATCAATCGCAATAACGGGTACAAATGGAAAAACAACAACAACCTCACTTATTGCATTTATTTTAAATAATTCAGGGAAAAAAGCTATAGCTTGCGGTAATATCGGAACCCCTATTTCAGATTTGTACGGTAATATTGATGACGACACGATTTTAGTAATCGAAGCAAGCAGTTATCAATTAGATAGAATTGTTAATTTCAGCCCTGATGTCTCACTAATTTTGAATATTACTCCCGACCATTTAGCATATCATTCTACTTATGAAAATTATATTTTAGCAAAGTGGAAAATTTCTTCTATGCAGAATGAAAAAAATTTGTTAATTTTAAATAAAGATGATGAGACAATTTTGAAAAACATTTTGCCGTCTAAGGCAAAGATTCAATTTTTCTCTTATTCGCAAGTAGATTGGGGGATTTACGTTAAAGGCGAACATCTTTATTTTAAGTCAGCAAATAAAGAGGAGTTACTAATGAATATTAGTGAGATTAGTATTCCCGGTGTGCATAATGTATATAATTCTATGGCGGCAGCATTAGCATCACGGGCATTCGAAATAAGAAATGAAGATATTAGAGATTCTCTAATGAAATTTCAAGGTGTGGAGCATCGCCTTGAATATGTGCGAACACTCAACTCTGTAGATTTTATCAACGATTCAAAAGCTACTAATATCAATGCCGCATGGTATGCTCTTTCGAGTTATAATTCTCCACTTATTTGGATCGCTGGCGGTCGGGCTGATTCAAATGATTATTCGCTTCTCGAAGATATTGTTTTGAAAAATGTCAAATGTATTGTTACTATTGGCGAGGAATCAAATAATATTTTTAATCATTTTTGCCATAAAATAAGATGTATAAAAGAAGATAATCTCGAAAGTGCTGTGAAAAGTGCTTTTGAACAATCTTCTGAAGGTGATAAAATAATTTTCACACCCGCTTGTAAATCTTTTGATATGTTTCTAAATTACGAGCATCGTGGTGAAGTTTTTAAACAAATAGTAAATTCTTTATAAAAATGAATGTAAAAGGTCATATTGATTGGGTGATATTTATTCCCGTTATTGCTTTGATGTTGTTTTCAATATCATTTGTTTATGCGGCAAGTGCAACAAATTCAGAGTTTAAATTTGGTGATTCCGAACAATTATTTCTTAGCCATACAATAAGAGTATTTCTTGGAATAATAATAATGTTCATCAGTATGAAAATTGATTATCACATTTATTCCAAAATATCTTTACCATTGCTTACATTGGGAATTTTACTACTAATAGTGGTGTTATTTGTAGGAACTAATATAAAAGGGGCATCGCGTTGGATAATGTTGGGTCCTTTAAGCTTTCAACCTTCTGAATTTGTAAAACTTGTGATGGTAATACATTTTGCCGCACTTTTAGCTAAAAAACAAGATGTAATAAAAGATTTTGAGAAAGGTTTTTTTCCTTTTATATTATGGACTGTGATAATTTGCTTTTTAATAGCATTACAGCCAAATTTCTCTACAATGATGGTAATTTTTATGATTGCTGTCTCAATGATGTTTATTGGAAATAATAATTTATTACATCTCGGAACAACTTTTGGAATTGGATTAGTTGCTGTAATAGTATTTTTTATTACCGCACCATACCGCCTTGCAAGGTTGCAATCTTTTTTAGGATTTGGTGAAAATGCTGGAAATCAAGAAGTAAGCTATCAATTAAATCAAGCATTAATAGCATTAGGAAATGGTGGGTTGTTTGGGGTCGGTGTCGGTCAAAACAGACAATCTCATTTATTTTTACCCGAATCTTATGGCGATTTTATATTTTCAATTTTAGGCGAAGAATATGGTTTTATTGGTTTAATAGGTATAATATCAGTATTTTTAATCGTATTTTGGCGTGGAATGCTCATTGCTCGAAAAGCACCTGATAATTTTGGATATTTTCTTGCAATTGGTATAGTTATAACATTTGCGATTTATGTATTTGTAAACGCTGGTGTTAACACGGGATTATTGCCAACGACGGGGGTTCCTATGCCTTTTGTTAGTTATGGTGGCACGGCTGTATTATTTTATTCTGCGGCGATTGGTATTTTATTAAATATTTCAGCTCAGGCGGGAGTCTATCCTCGCCGTGAGACTGAAAATAATTTTGATAATTTGGAAAATGATAATGAACTAATTAATACCGAAAACTGATTTTACGATATGCCCAACCATTTGTGGGTTTTCTTTTAATCTGCGTGTTGAATAGCCATACCAATCATCACCAAATGGAACATAGACTCTTAGATTATGTCCAGCATTAAGAATTTCATTTCTGCGATTTTCTCTAACTCCTAATAGCATTTGAAATTCATATTGATTTTTTTCAAGATTACGTTTTTTAACGGCATCTAAACCATATTGAATTAATGCTTCGTCGTGTGTTGCAATTCCCACGTATAAATTATTGTCAAGCATTAAATCAAGGAGACTTCTATAATTCTCTCTAACTTCTTCAAAGCCTTTAAAAGCGATACTTTCGGCTTCGACATAAATACCCTTGCAAAGTCTAATATTGGGCTTATAATCGAGTAATGATTTCACATCATCGTAGCTTCTTCTCATATAGGCTTGTAAAACTATACCGACATTATCCAAACCATCTTCGCGTAGCTTTCTATATAAATCCAAAGTCATAGTTGTATATGGAGAGTTTTCCATATCTAATCTTACAAATAAACCAAGATTTTTGGCTTTACTAATATGTTCTTTGATATTTTCGTAACCGAAATTGAAATCAATACCTAATCCCAAAGATGTAGGTTTAATAGATGAATAAGTATTTAATTTGTTATCAACTATCGCATCTAATACTTTCATACACATTTCTTTTTCGTGAATTGCACGCTCTTTTGTAGTAACAAATTCTCCAAGTACGTCAATAGTACTTGCGCCATTAAGCTCCATTAATGTTTTTGTAACTCTTATAGCATCTTCGAGTTTAGGACCAGCTATGTATTTTTTTGCAAATAAATAAACAATAGATTTAGGAACATAAGGCATCGTTTTTAAAATCAATTGATTTAGCATAAAAAAATTCCATTTGTAAATTTGCTAATTTGTATATTACAAAATTAAATAAATTTAATTTATTTTATTGATTTAAAATAGGAATATTTTTTAAAATTTCATTTTTAGTATTTTCGATAGTGCCATTTGAACAAATAATCTTGATTCGTTCGGGTTCTTCTCTGGCAATAAGCTCATATCCTAAAAGCACTCTTTTGTAAAAACTATCCCCCGCATTTTCAATTCTGTCTAAATCTCTTTTATGAGAACGCTCTTTTGCGACGTCTAATGGTAATTTTAAATAAAAAGTTAAATCGGGTTTTAGCCCATTAACAGCAATTATATTACAAGTCTTTACAATATCTAAATCAATCATTCTACCATAACCTTGATAAGCAGTAGTAGAATCATAAAATCTATCGCATAGCACAAATATATCATTTTCTAAAGCTGGCTTAATAATGTTTTCAACTAGATTTGCCCTTGCAGCTTGGAATAATAATAATTCGGAAATATCATTAATTTGGCTTTTATTTGATAATAAAATATCTCTAATTTGTTCAGACAATTGAGTGCCACCGGGTTCGCGTAAAGTAATTACTTTAAACCCTTTTTGTTCTAAAGTTTCTTTCAATAAAATAAGTTGCGTTGACTTTCCGCAGCCATCAATTCCTTCAAAAGTTATAAACACTTTCGGCACCTATTTAATTTTTTTTTGCATCTATAATAACTACTAACTCACCTTTTAAACCCTTTCGCTTGCTAATAATTTCTCTAAGCTCGGAAACGGTTCCTCTTAGAAACTCCTCATAAAATTTTGTTAACTCTCTTGCTATACATATTTTTCGCTCATCGCCAAATATTTCGTAAAATTCAGCTAAAAGTTTTTCAATTCTATGACAAGATTCATAAAGTATTATAGTCGTTTCAAGCATACAAATATTAGTTAAAAATGTTTTTCGCCCTTTTTTTTGTGGTGCAAATCCAACAAATGTAAAATTATGTACACTTAATCCACTCGCTGATAGTGCTGTTATTAGTGCAGAAACTCCGGGAATAGGAACTACTTTTATATTATTTGTGATAGCCTCGTTTACTAATTTATAGCCTGGGTCGGATATAAGTGGAGTGCCAGCATCAGATATCAAGCATACAGATTTACCTTCTGAAATCATTTTTATAATTTCTACACTTTTCTCGCTTTCATTATAATCATAATAACTTATCAAACTTTTGTGTGGAATATTTAGTTTTTGAAGCAAGAGTCCAGAATGCCGAGTATCTTCACAAGCAATTATGTCGCAATTTTGTAACACTCTAATTGCTCTTAAAGTAATATCTTCGAGATTTCCTATTGGAGTTGAAACTATATATAAAGCGGGCTCTAAATTATTTTCCAATTTTTTTCTTATTTCGTAATTCTTTAAAAAAATCTTTTAAAATTTGAGAACATTCGGACTCTAATAATCCATAATGTATTTCACAGCGATGATTAAGTCGCTCATCATTCAATATATTATAAAGGCTACCCGCGGCACCAGTTTTAGTATCATGCGTGCCAATATAAACGCGTTTAATTCTTGATAACACAATAGCACCCGCACACATCGGGCATGGTTCTAATGTTATATACATATCACAATTTAGTAAATGCTTGTAGCCAATTTTTTTAATTGCCGAGTTTATTGCTATAACCTCAGCATGATTAATTGAATTATTTTTTTTTTCAATTTTATTATATGCAGAACTTATAATTTCGTTATTTAATACAATTACTGCACCGACGGGAACATCATCATTGGAATATGATTTTTTTGCTAAACTAAGAGCTTTTTGCATAAATCGAATATTATTTTCTGTAAACATATTTAATAATTAAATTAATGCTAATTTTTCTATACCTTTTTTTAGTGTATCATCGCTTTTTGCAAAACACAATCTTAACATAGTTTTACCTTCATCAGATTTTGAATAAAATACTGATGGCGGTATGGTTGCTACGCCGTATTCTCGAACTAATTTTGTTGCCGCATCAACATCATCAACAAAAATATTGTCGGGAATATCAATCATAATAAAATAAGAACCATCTGGCTTATGTGCTTTAAATTTCGTTTTTTTTAGAAGATTTAAAGCCAAATCTCTTTTATTTTGATAATTTGATACAAATTCGGGAATATATTTTTCCAAATTTGCAAAGCCATAAGCAAGAGCATTTTGAATTGGAGTATTAACAGCAAAAGTAGTCCATTGATGAACCTTGCGAATTGCAGTTGTTAAATTAGGGCTAGCGCTTGCATATCCTATTTTCCAGCCAGTCATTCCGAAAGTTTTACCCGTTGAATTAATTGTAATTGTGCGGTTTCGCATGCCGGGTAGAGTAGCAATTGGAATATGTTTTATTTGATTAAAAGTAAGAAACTCATAAGCCTCGTCAGAAATAATTAGTAAATTATTTTCAATAGCAATTTTTGCAATTATCTCTAACTCATCTTTACGAAAAACTTTTCCCGTTGGATTATGCGGAGTATTTAAAACTATAATTTTTGTTTCATTATTGATTAAATCACGCAATTCGTTTTCGTCAAAGGAAAAATTTGGCTTTTTCAAAGTTACAAATCTTGGGATACCACCAGCAAGAATCACATCTGAATAATAAGCATCGTAATAAGGCTCAAACAAAATCACCTCATCACCGGGGTTTACAAAAGCATTTATCGAGCAGTATAAAGCTTCTGTGGCGCCAGTAGTAATAGTAATTTCAGTTTCGGGGTCGAAATCCATTCCATAATACTTATTTTGTATTTCAGCAATATTTTTTCTAAGTGAGAAAATTCCTTGACTTGGAGCATATTGATTCTTGCTTGCTTTCATTGCTAAATATGCCTCTTCTATTAATTCACTTGGTCCATCGAAATCAGGAAACCCTTGACCAAGATTTGTTGCATTATACTCAGCGGATAACTTACTCATTGTTGCAAAAATCGAGTTACCCATTGTTGATATACGATCTGCTATTTTTTCAATCATAATAATTCAAATTTTTATTTACAAATTGATAATATTTTTTGGCAATTTTAATAATCTTGACATTCAACCTTTTTTAATTTTGGAATATCGAGATTTTTTAGAATTTCAGCACCATTTTTAAAGAATTGATTTTTAAAATCGCTAACTTCTGTATAAGTTAATATACAATCGAAAGCACCTTTTATAGAACTATCAGTACAACCGCAACTTAATACTCCGCAGTCGCCTTGTACATCTAAAACACAATCCTCGCAAGCACCCTCGTTATCACAAGAAATAATAAGTACATTATCTAAATCAACATTTGCATTATTATAAGTACCCGTAAATTGTACAGAAATTGCATTTGTTTTATTATTATTATCTTTTATACTAATAAAATAAAAAGAATCACCATTTTTTAAACTAATAATTTTTTGCTCGTTTATTTTTTTAATATTTACTTGTAAATCTTTAAGATATGCTAAACTTGCGTTTAAAAGTATATTTTCGTCTGATGATTCACTTAAATTACTTGAAACATCTTTTTTATCAATTGGACTATCTTTTGTCTCATCACAAGATATAAAGACAAAGCTTAAAATTGAAAATAAAATTAATAAAATTCTTTTCATATTATTTACTCATTTATTATTAAGATAATTATTTGTTGCTTGAATTAACATATTTATACCATTGATCATAGCATTTTCACTCGGATTAAGTTTTGAATTATGCAATGGCGGCATTTCATCAATTTGACTTGTATTAACTCCTAAAAGCCAAAAGCAAGCGGGAATACGCTCAGCATAATAAGCAAAATCTTCAGCCCACATTTTTGGTTCCATTTGCAAAGTATTTTCTTCGCCAACTGTATTAATAGCGATATCTTTAACAAAATTTGTAAGTTCTTCGTTGTTTATAAGAGGTGGATAGCCTTGAATAATTTCTATTTCGCATTCACAATTATAAAGTTCGGCGATTTTTTTTGAATTTTGAAGTATAACATTTTGAATATTTTGCCCTAATTCTTTATTATAAGTTCGGAGTGTTCCCATCATTTTAATTTCCTCGGGGAAAATATTTGTTGCAGTTCCGCCGTGTATAGAGGTAACCGAAAGCACAGCACTTTCCAGTGGATTTTTAAATTTTGTGATAATATTCTGATAATAATTAATTAATTGTGCCGCAGTAAGAATTGCATCATTTCCGAGATGTGGCTGTGCCGCATGCGAGCTTTTACCCTTAATCGTCCAATATAATTCACTTGTAGATGCAAAGACGGGGCCCGAGGCAAGTGAAATCGTTCCAGAATAAGCACCGGGGAAAATATGTTGTCCAAAAATTACCTCTGGTTTTGGATTTTCAAGCACCCCTTCATTTATCATTTCAATGGCACCGCCGGGAAATTTTTCTTCTGCTGGTTGAAAAATTAATTTTACTATACCATTTAATTCTGTTTCATTTTCTTTTAAAATTTTAGCACTTGTTAGTAGCATTGCCGTATGCATATCATGACCGCAAGCGTGCATAACTCCATTATTTTTCGAGCTAAAATCCAAACCTGTTTCCTCAAAAATTGGGAGTGCATCAATATCTGCTCGCAGTGCAAGGCATTTTTTTCCATTTCCAATTAAAGCAACAGTTCCCGTATTAGCAAGAGCTTTATGTTCTATGCCTAAACGAGTTAATTCTTGCCGAATGAACTCACTTGTTTTAAATTCTTGATATGATAATTCAGGAAATTGATGAATTTGCCTTCTTATTTTAAGAGCATAATCATAATTTTCTTTTACTTGTGATAATATATATTCAAAATTCATATTCTAATTAAAATTAATTTTTAAAACATCTCTTCTAATAATTTCTGAATGTCCTTTAAGTAAAACATTCTTAATCTCATCATTTTCATTTTTTTCAAAATCTATAAATAACGGTATTGATGAGGGTGGATAAATCATTATTGGTAAAGGAATTTTTTCAATATAATGACAATGTATTGCAGTAGAAATCGCGCCCGTTCCACAAGCACCAGTGATACTTTCTACTCCACGCTCATAAGTATATAAATAAATTATATTTCCAACTTTTTTAAAAATATTTACATTTACGCCATTTAAATCAAAACCTTGATGATAACGAATTTTTGGTGCAAAAGTATTTATATCACTTTTATTAAATTGAATTCCAAATTTGTCTAAATCATCAAAATTAATAATAAAATGATCTGATGATACATTTATATAAGTTCCGCTTATCGAAAAATTATTGATTTCAAGCATTTTATTAAAAACAATCTCAATCGGTGCAGGTAAAACTAAACTAATACCATCATCAAAAATAGAGCCTTTATAAGTATTATTAGCCATTTTAAAAGTAACGGTATTATGTTTTTTTTCAAGAAACATATTATTTAGTGCAAAATCAATGGCGCATCTACCACCATTTCCGCACATCATACCCGAACTTCCGTCGGGATTATAAAATTTTACTTCAAAATCGAAATTTTTACTATCAGAAATTGCTAAAAAACCCTCTGCAGAAAAGTTATTTATATCATTAATATTTGATAGTAATTTTGATAAATAAAATAATTGATTATCATCAAAATTATATTTTCTATTATCAATTATTGAGAAAAGGTTTCCCGCACCCGACATCCTAAAAACCTCAATTTCTACAATCATTTTTTCAAAACCTCAATAATTTGATTGTGAATTAGACTATTGGTAGAAATAATAGTATTTCCATAAATATCAAAATTATTTCCATCATATTGAGTATTTTTTCCTCCAGCTTCCTCAACAATAAGAACACCAGCGGCAACATCCCAAGGATTTAATCCTGCTTCGAAAAATCCATCGAACCTTCCGCATGCAATATATGCTAAATCGAGTGCTGCAGAGCCGAGCCGTCTTATAGGAATGCCTTTTTGTACAATTTTAACAAAAGAGCCAACACAATCATAAGGATTTTTATCAACATTATATGGAAAACCCGTAACTAATAGAGAGGTATGAATATCTTTAGAGTCAGAAACTTTAATTTTTTCATCATTAAGAAATGCCCCTTGCCCTTTTGAAGCATAAAAAAGTTCATCAAGAAGCGGATGATAAACAACTCCAACTAAAATTTCGCCATTTTTTACAGCCGCAATACTAACTGAAAATAGTGGGATAGAATGAGCAAAATTTACAGTTCCGTCGAGAGGGTCAATTATCCATATTATTTCTTCTGAATCATTTGCACCCGTTTTTCCGCTTTCTTCAGCAAGAAAAATATGATTTGGATATTTTGATTTAATAAAATCAATGATAGATTTTTCAGAAAGCAAATCATATTCAGTTACAAGATTATTTCGCCCAATTTTATTATCAATTTTAAAAGTAGTGCCATAACCCTCTTTTAATATATTTCCGCCAATTTTTGCGGCTTTTATAGCAGTTTCTAAAAGTTCGTTTGTCATTTATGACCTTATTTTCAAATAAAATAAAAATCAATTAGTTTTGTATTATATATAATTTACTTTAACGTAATTTGTCTATTGAAATTTTTAATATATTTGTGTAATATTCTTTTTATATTTTTAATAAATAATATTGATGAATCAATTTAAGTTTAGTATAATCCTAATTGCTCTCATTGTTTTTAGTTATAATTTATCTTTTTCACAAATTAAAAAAGATAAAGGACGGCTTTCGGGAGCTACGAAAGACGCTATTGACACACTTGCTTTACAAAATGCACAGCAAATTGTAAAGGAAAATAAAGGTTTATTAGAGCGTGAAATAGACCCAGAGAAATATATTTTAGGACCGGGCGATATATTTTTAATTTCTATTATCGGAACTGAATCATTTGTTTTCGAGGCACCTGTTTCTCCCGAAGCAAAAGTATTAATTAAGGGTTGTGGTGCTGTTGATTTAAAAAATAAGACTCTTCAAGAAGCAATAGTACTAATGAAACAGCAAATTAGTAAATTTTACAAATCTCAGAATATTGATATTGTTTTAAAAGATTTAAGAAAATTTAAGGTAATTGTATCTGGCAAAGTTGCTAAACCAATATCAGTAGCCGCTACTGCTGTTGATAGAGTATCTGAGGCAATTGAGAAGGCAGGCGGGCTTACTTTTGAATCATCAGAAAGAAATATATCTTTATTGAGAAGAGGCTCCCAAGAGTTAATCAAAGTTGATTTATTAAAATTCTTTTTATTATCAGATGAAAATGCGAACCCAACTTTATTAGGTGGCGATCTTATAAGAATCCCCCCTAAAAATGAAGTTGATGTTATTGAAATTTATGGTGAAGTAGCAGACCCTGGCGTTTTTGAATTTGTTGAAGGCGATTCTTTATCAACTTTAATAAAATTTGCACAAGGTTTTTTAAATTCTGCAATATTAGACTCAGTCGAATTTGCTCGAAAAAATGAAACAGGCAATATGATGACTACTCAATTTCTTGATTTATCTTCTTGGCGAGATATATTATTTTCCGGCAAACCTTTACCGAGTGATTTTCCATTACAAGCCAATGATAGATGTTATTTCAGAAAATATGCCGAATGGCAGGAAAATGATTATATTGTTATTGGTGGCGAAGTGAAATATCCGGGTAAATATGCTATTCGTAAAGATGTTGATAGAGTAAGCGATGTTATTATTCGTGCAGGTGGATTTACTGATAAAGCAGAAGTTCAGAATATTGAATTTATTCGTCAGCAAGATTTGAATATTAGAGACCCCGAAATAGAAAGATTGTCAAGATTAGTGCCTTCGGAAATGTCGAAAACTGAATTAAGATATTTTCAAGTAAAAGTAAATGAAAAAAAAGGTGCTATGTCAATTAATTTTAATAAAATAATGTCTGATTATTATTCAGATGATAATATTCCACTTAAAAATCGTGATTCCATTATCGTACCACAACTAAATTCTTTTGTTAATGTTCAAGGACGTGTAAATAATCCGGGAAAAGTTCGATTTAAAGAAGGACTAACTTATATGGATTATATTAATCTGGCTGGTGGATTTGCTTTCCGCGCTGATATTGATGAGACATTTTTAAACAAACCGAAAGGGGCGCAGTTTTTAGCAAGTAAAATGAATTATAAAATCGAGCCGGGCGATGTGATTTTAGTTCCAACACAGACCGAAGTTACTTTTATGGAAACGTTTACCTTAGTTCTTACAATTGCTACTCAATTAATGACAATAGCGGGCGTTGTTATAGCAATAACAAATATAAGGGGTAACTAAATGAAATTCTTTGAAGAACCAAAAGAATTTACTTTGATAAATTTATTTAAATTATTAAAAATTAATTTCAAATTTGCAAGCTCAATATTACTTATAATTATAATTATTATTACGATTTTATCTTTTATAATTCCTCATGATTTTGTGTCGAATGCAAGTTTGTTGCCACCTAAAAAAGATGGTGCTTCTGCGGGTGGTTTATCAAGTTTTATACAAAATTTTGCTGGTGGTGGGCTTAGTCTCGGAAATCTTGGGCAGTCTGACCAATCAAAAGTCTTTGCTGAAATAGTAAAGAGTCGCACTGTTGCAGAATTTATTATTGATAGTATGCACTTAAAGCAAAAAGAACCATTTAATAAAATGATTCACGATAAATTATTAAGATTTATTGATAAAAGTATTAACGTTGATGTTGATAAAAGCGGAATTATTTATATAACAGCAGAAGCAAGTTCGGATTTTTTCCCAAATAAAAATGATGATAAAAAAACAGCCGAATTTGCCGCCAAATTAGCAAATTCAGCTATTGAAGGACTCGACAAAGTTATAAAAGAACGCAGTATGTCCTCTGCACGAAAATCAAAAGAATATGTTGAAAAAGAAATTTCAAGATATTTAACAAAATTAGATAGTATCGAAACTCAATTAGAATTATTCCAAAAAAATAACAAAGTATTTGCACTCGACGAGCAAACACTTGCTATCGTTAAACAAGCTATCGAAGTAGGTTCTTTATTAGCAAAAGCAGACCTCGAAAAAAATATGGCATTACTCGAATATCAGCAAAATTCACCTCAATATGAGTTTTATAGCAAACAATATGATTTGTTAAGTGAACAATATAAGAAAATTCAAACAGGTGGACTGACCGATAACGAAAGTTTTACTATACCGCTTGATGAAGTACCTAAATTAATTAGAGAATATACTGACTTGTTTAGAGAAAGAAAAATTATTGAACAAGTAATGCTTTATCTCGAAACTCAAAGGCATCAAGAAGCTATTCAAGAAAAGCGTGATGTACCAGTAGTTGAAGTGCTTGATTATGCTCGCCCTTCAGACGAAAGAAACTCTCCCAAAAGAGCATTTATGCTAATTTTGGGATTTGTGATGTCTTTAATATTTATTTCAATTTATATTTCTACGAAAGCATTTTATAGAAAAAATTTATATTTGAGCGAACCAAATATTGATAAACTTAATAAAAATTAAATATCAATATTTATAGTAATTTTTAACTTAAAAAAAGTTTAATTTTATTAATTTCAATTTTGAATTATGTCAATAAAAAATATATTAAATAAAGATAATTTTAGTAAAGATGATATTGTAAATTTGCTAAAATTAAATGAAAATGATAGTAATGAGCTTTATGATTTTGCATATCAAACCAAAAAAAAATATGTTGGGAATTTCACATATTTAAGAGCATTAATAGAATATTCAAATATATGTTCAAAAAATTGTTTGTATTGCGGAATACGCTATGGAAATAAAAACGTTACCCGTTATACAATGAGTGATGAAGAAATTCTCGAAAGCGTCAGCTATGCAATGGACAATCAATATAGTTCGATTGTAATCCAAGGTGGAGAAATCGAATCAAAAAAGCATACTGAGCATATTAATGATTTAATTAAAAAAATTATGGATTTGAGCGAAGGAAAAATTGGAATTACTCTTTCGCTTGGCGAGCAGTCTTATGATACTTATAGATTATGGCGACAGTCGGGTGCAAAAAGATATTTATTAAGAATTGAAAGCTCAAACGAAGAACTTTTTTATAAAATTCATAATAAAAACGAAAATCATAATTTTCAAAAACGTGTTGAATGCCTAAAAATGCTTAAAGATAGCGATTATCAGGTTGGGACGGGGATTATGATTGGATTGCCCGAGCAGACTTTGGATCACCTTGCCGATGATGTTTTTTTTATGATTGATTTAGATATTGATATGATTGGTATGGGACCGTATATCGAGCATATTGATACACCTCTATTTGAAAAACGCGAAATGCTATTGCCACTTAATGAAAGATTTAATTTGTCATTAAAATTAATATCTATAATGAGAATTTTTATGAAAGATATAAATATTGCCGCGTCAACAGCTATGCAAACAATTGATAGTGAAGGTAAAGAAAAAGCACTAAAAGCAGGTGCAAATATACTAATGCCAAATATCACACCATTGCAATATAAAGAAAATTATAAATTATATGAAAACAAGCCAAAATTTGATGAGTTATCTAATGAATTTATGGAAAATATCAAAAAATGGGTTTCCAATGCTGGGGATATAATAAAATTTGATAAGCACGGGGATTCGATACATTATAAAAACAAACAATTTAAAGTAAAATAACTCAAATATTCGTCTTTTATATTAAATTTATTTTTAATAATAAATTATTAAAGGTGGAAAAATGGATGAAAATTTATTATCTGTATCAACAAAGAAAAGATTAGAAGAAATAAATGATGAAATAGAAAAATTATCTCAAAAAAGAGATGAATTAAAAATTAGATGGGAACAAGAAAAAAAATATATTTATGATTTAAGACAAAATAAAGTACTTATAGAACAATTAAGATTAGAAGCTGAAAACTATGAGCGTAGTGGTGATTTAGCAAAGGTTGCTGAAATCAGATACGGACGCATCCCACAATGCGAGCTATCAATACAAAAATTAAACGATAAATTAGTAGAAATTCAAAAACAAGGAAAATTACTAAAAGAAGAGGTCGATGCCGAGGATATTGCAGAAATTGTTGCAAAATGGACGGGAATCCCCGTTAGTAGAATGCTCGAAACTGAAAAAATGAAACTAATAAAAATGGAAGATAGAATTCATCAAAGAGTAATTGGACAAAACGAAGCTGTACAAATCGTTTCTAATGCAATTAGACGCTCAAGAGCGGGATTACAAGATGAAAATAAACCCATTGGTTCTTTTATTTTTGTCGGAAATACGGGTGTTGGCAAAACTGAATTAGCACGTGCATTAGCTGAATTTCTATTTAATGATGAACACGCAATAGTAAGAATTGATATGAGTGAATATATGGAAAAATTCTCAGTATCAAGGCTTATAGGCGCACCACCTGGATATGTTGGCTATGAAGAAGGCGGGCAACTTACCGAAGCAGTTCGCAGAAAACCATATTCTGTCGTGCTTCTTGATGAACTCGAAAAAGCTCACCCCGAAGTTTTTAACGTATTACTACAATTACTCGACGATGGTAGATTAACCGATGGAAAAGGGCGAATAGTTGATTTTAGAAATACTATTGTAATTATGACTTCCAATCTTGGTTCTGAAATAATTAATGATAAAATACTCATAATGAATAATAGTAACCGTTCAGAAATTATTTCAGAAATTAGAGTAAAAATTGTTGAATTATTAAAGAAAAAATTGCGTCCCGAATTTTTAAATAGAATAGACGAAATTATATTATTCCAACCATTAACCAATGAAGAAATAAGAGCAATTGCAGAATTGCAAGTTCAAAGAGTTATTGATAAATTAGCTAAAAACCATATAAAATTAGAAATAAGCAATTGCGCACTTGATTGGCTTGCAAATCTTGGTTACGATGCACAATTTGGAGCGAGACCACTAAAAAGAGCAGTCCAAAGACATATTACAGATGTAGTTGCAATGAAAATTTTATCTGGAGAAATACTTTCTGGAGATGAAATTTATTTAGATTGTGATGATAATGGAAAATTTTATTTTAAAAAGAAATAAATTTTCGTTATTTTGTAATCTAAAGGGTATAAATATGAATAAAACATTTTTAAAACTTGTATTTTTAAATTTAATTATCTCAACGCTACTATTTATTAGCTGTTCGAGTACTAATACTATTTCAAAAATCACTCCTACACAATTCGATGGCGTTTCACAAATTAAAAGTGGCGAAAGTGCTAATCTTAATTGGCAATTTGATAATGCTAAAAATGTTTATATTGTAGAAAAAAATAGAAATTACGACCCTATTGATAGTACTAATATAAAAATTGATAGTTCTTCGGTCTTTACATTTGTTGTTACTAATGATATTGATACATTGATTATTCCTTGGAAAATTTATGTATACGAACAGGTTGAAAAAATTGAAACTGGACTAATACCCGAAAAAAATAAATCACTGTTTACTTCTTATATTAATTCAAATTATTTGAAAGGGATAAAAAAATATCAATCTGGAAATTCATTAAAATATCTAAAAATAATGAATTATATTTATCCATATAAAAATAAAAATATTATTCGTGCAAAAGGCTTAGTTCTTGATGAGTTTGGGAATTTTATTTCGGGATATGGCACACAAGAAAGTGATTTTATTTCAATAAATGCCGAAAGCGCTTGTGAAGATAACTTTCAAACATCTTTAGTTACTGAATTTAAAGAAATTGAAGCTAAGCAAGATGTTGGGTTGGATTTTGTATTATTACTCGATAACTCATCTATAGCTGGAGATTTTTTCCCAATTTACCCGCAGATAACATATTTTGTAACATCGCTTGGTAAAAATGATAGATTTGCTTTATATTCGTTTAACCAAAATTTTAAAGAAATAATCTCTCTTCGACATAAAAAAAATATTAATGAAGAATTAATTAAACCCGATAAGTTTATTGGTCTTTCAGCAATATATAAATCATTGAAAAAAAGTATTGACAAGCTATGTGAAAATAATCAAGAAAGCCAAAAAGTCATCGTTTTAATAGCATATAGTACAGATAATGCTTCGATAGTTTATGACCGTAATGATATAATAGATTTAGCAAAAGAAAAGAATATTCCAATTTATGTGATTGGAGTTGGAAATGCCGTTGATAGCTATTCATTACAAAATTTAGCAAATTTTTCGGGTGCAAAATATTATGAAATCGAAGAAAATCAATTAAATGATTTACAAAATATATTAAATGAAATACTTTTTGCACAAAAATCATATTATCAATTTGATATTAATATTCCAGATTCAGAAATAAATACTTGTACTCAAATTAATTCTAAAATTGAATTTCAGACTAAAAATAATAAATTAAAAGATTCTTTAATAATACCATTAATAAGACAAAGGCACGAGTTTAACTATATGGCTTTAGCGTCATTTAATTATGGTGATACTATTATTAGTTCAGATTATATAGAGTCAATTTTAAATTTTGCACTTGTATTAAAGAAGAATCCCAAATTAGCCATCGAGTTAATTGGTAATTCGAGTATCGAAGGTAATGAACAGTTTAGTTATAATCTCGCGATGAAAAGAGCGCAACATATTAGAAAAATACTAATTCAAAATGGTGCTGACCCCTCGAAAATCAGAGTAAGAAGCGACGGAGCTAACAATCCTATATATTATTTACAAGAATCCTCGTGGATGCAGTATTATAATAGACGTGTAGAAATTCGATGGCTCGATCCCGAGCTTTTACCATTTGAAATTATAGCACAAACTTTTGATACCGAGTCCGAGGCGCTTTTAAATGTGGAAACGTGGGAAACAAGAGGCTATAAAGCATATTATGAGCGATATTTACAAAACAATGTGCCAATATATAGAGTAAAACTATGGGGTTACGCAGAGCTTAGCGAAGCGGAAAAAGTTGTAAAAAAGATAAATAAAGAATTTGCTATAAAAAGTTTTGTACAGTAGGAAAAATTTAATAATTATTTTTAATTAAACTAATTAAACAATTAAAACATCTATAAAAGATTAAAAAAATTATTGACAAAGGAAGAAAAATGTCAGACAAAAAGAAACAGCAACAAGTACAGCAATTAAATATCGAACTTGGTGAAAAAG
The DNA here is from genome assembly GCA_029974985.1 of Bacteroidota bacterium. GTDB lineage: Bacteria > Bacteroidota > Ignavibacteria > Kapaibacteriales > UBA2268 > JANJTB01. The sequence goes on from JARKQC010000063.1 coordinate 20,818, forward strand.
AAGCCGAAGGTATATATTCAAATTTAGCAGTTATTTCTCATTCGTCCGCAGAGTTTATTGTAGATTTTATTAGAGTATTACCAGGCATTCCAAAAGCAAGAGTCCACTCAAGAATAATTATGACACCACAACACGCGAAATTATTATTTCGTGCTTTGGGTGATAATATCTCAAAATTTGAAAATACTTTTGGTGAAATTGACCTTGATGGAAAAAATGACACAGACCCGTTTCAAGCATTTCCATCATTAAGTAATACTAAGATTAATTAATTATCAATTTATTATAGGGAAATATTAATGTATTCTGGTAATTTTGTATTAATTCTTCATACGCATCTACCTTGGGTTTTGCATCACGGTCATTCTCCACACGGAGTTGATTGGCTTAATGAAGCTGTTGCTGAGTGTTATATTCCTCTTCTAAATGTGTTTAATAAATTGCTTGATGAAGGTATTAAACCAAACGTTACACTTGATATTTCGCCAGTTCTTTGTGAACAATTAGAACATCCCGATTTTAAAAAGGAATTTATCAAATATTGTGATAAAATGATTGAAGCTTCTAGGCGTGATAGGCTTAATTTTACAGATTGGGGATATGATGCACATCATATTTGGCTTACTACATTTTGGGAAGAATGGTTTATCGAGAAAAAAAATGATTATTTAAATAAATATGATTCCTCGATAATTAAAGCACTTAAAGAATTACAAGATAAAGAAGCAATCGAAATAATGACTTGCGGAGCGACACACGGATATCTGCCTCTTCTTGGCTTTGATAAAAGTGTTAATTTACAAATTAAAGCGGCAGTAGAAAATTATAAAAAGCATTTTGGACGCGCTCCACGCGGATGTTGGTTGCCCGAGTGTGCCTATCGCCCAAGTTATGATTGGTGTAGCTATTTACCAATAGAACCATTTCATAGTAAACATTTACGCACTGGTGTTGAGCAGATTCTTGCCGCACATGGAATTGAGTATTTTGTAACAGACGAAGATTTAATAAATCGTATAAGCCCACTTGGTATTTATAATGAATATGATAAAAAGGATTTTGTAAGTATTCAATCACCTGATTATTACTATGGCTCAGGAAATTTTGATAAATCGCCATTACGAATATACAATGTAAGTTCGAGTGATAAAACCGAATATGGTACTGCCGCAGTATTTACGCGCCATCACGATATTTCTATGCAGGTATGGAGTGGTGAAGTTGGTTATCCGGGCGAACCAGATTATCTTGATTTTCATAAAAAGCACATAAAATCAAATTTAAGATATTGGAGAGTAACAAATAATAAAGCTGATATGATGTATAAAACATTATATCACCCAGATTGGACAAAAGATAAAATTGACAAACAATCAATGCACTTTATTCATCATATAGAAAATTCAAGTAATTATTTCCATCATTTAACGGGAAAACTCAGCACCGTCTGTACTCCTTTTGATACTGAATTGTTTGGGCATTGGTGGTTCGAGGGACCCGAATTTATTTATTATGTTTTACGCGGACTTCATCATTCCCCATATATTAATGCTGTTAAAGCCTCAGAACAATTAGATACAATTAAGCCCAAAGAAGTCGTTACATTGCCCGAAGGCTCTTGGGGAGTTAATAATCATCACGATGTGTGGACAAATGAAGGGAATAAATGGACTTGGGAAGCAATTTATAATGATGAATTAAGATTAAGTAATTTACTTAAAAAATATCCATTAGAAAAATTACGTAAATCTCAAAAAAGAATTGCTTTGCAAGCACTGAAAGAATTGATGTTGTTGCATAGCTCTGATTGGCAATTTTTGATTTATACAAAATCTGCACAGGATTATGCTGAGCAAAGATTTACTTTTCATCATTCTGATTTTAATAAATTATGTGATATGATAGAAAAATTTGAACGCGGTACTGCAATACGTGGCGCTGACTTGAAATTTATTGAAGAAACTGAACGACGAAATTCAATTTTCCCCGAATTGCAATTAGAATGGTGGGTAGAATTATTTAGTTAAATGAGCGATACTCGTCAAATTTTAAAAAACGCTTTTTCACTTTCGGCAGCAGAACTTGCCGCAAAGGGATTAGGCGTTTTTTTTTCATTATATTTAATGCGTACTATTGGTCCCTCGAATTTTGGAATATTTTCATACTCGAAAGCACTCGTATTTGGATTTATTGTATTTGTTTATCTCGGATTTGAACAAATTGGAATACGTGAAGTAGCCAGAGATAAAAACAAGTTGCAAAAATATGCTGGATATATTTTTTCCATAAGAATAACTCTTGCGATTATTAGTAGTATTGTATTAGTAGTATTTATGGAGTTTTTTAGTATTAATGACTCTTCTTATGAGCTACGTAAAATGGTTAGTTATATTTACGGAACATTAATTATTGCAAATGCTTTTTTCTTAAATTGGGCATATCAAGCAATAGAAAAAATGCACATAATTGCAATACGAAGTGTTTTACTAAATTTGATTAATCTCGTAGGATTATTATTATTTGTTAAAGATGAAAATGATTTATTAATTGCCGTTTGGATAATTGCAATATCAAATATTATAAATATCTTATGGATGTTATATCATTTTATAAAAAATTTTGGATTTCCTAAATTATTTAACGAAATTGCAATGTGGAAAACTCTTATTCCAGAATCCTTTGGAATAGGATTAATATTTATAATTACAAATTTGAATATAATTATTACTCTTCAAATTCTTACATATTTCGGTGGCGACCACCAGACGGGAATTTTTAGTGCGGCATATCAATTAATAGTATTATGTTTAATACCTTCCACTATTTTGCAACAAGCATTTTTCCCTCAAATAGCAAAAAGTTATCAAATTAATGAGCGTAATAAAATTGTATCTAAATTTGTATTAATGAATATGTTTACGGGGGTTTTTGTAGCATCATTTTTATTTGTTTACTCTGATTATATTATATTATTATTAGGTTCAAAATATGGTGAAACTAATATTATTCTTAAGATATTATCTATTAGTGTTTTAATTCAGTATCTAAGCACTTGTTATTTTAGCCCTTTAATCGCTTGGAAAAAAGAAAAATATGTAATTTGGGCAAATTCAATTGGACTTTTCTTTGTATTAATACTAAATATAATTTTAGTACCATTAATTGGATATTTTGGTTCTGCTATTGCTTCTGTTTTTTATGAATTTAGTGCATTAGTTGTATTAATGTATATTTTTTCTAAAGAGCAAAAAGAATTATTTTTAAAAAATATATTTAAAGTTGTTTTGGTGGGGTTACTTAGCTTTTCTATTGGATACCTTCTTTTAAATTTTGGAATGAATATATATTTGAATTTTATTCTCAGCATTACTATATTTATATTTTTTAATATTTATTTCAAAATTATTAAGCTCTCTGAACTTAAAATTTTATTAAAAAGATAGAATATTTCATTATTTAATTTTAAACAAATTTTAATAATCTTTCAAAAAAATATACAAAACTACATATTAAATCGTCATAAGAATTTTAATAATCTATTGTATATTATTATATGTCAGAAATAAATCAAATTCACGCTACAACAGTCGTCGCTGTGCTTAAAGAAGGAAAAGCGGCTATGGGCTCAGACGGACAAGTTACTTTTGGTAATACCGTATTAAAACATAATGCAAAAAAGGTAAGAAAATTATATAATAATACTGTACTTGCTGGTTTCGCTGGAGCTACAGCCGATGCGTTTACTCTTATTCAAAGATTTGAAGAAAAACTTGAATCAAATCGTGGTAATCTTCAAAGAGCATCTATTGAACTTGCAAAAGATTGGCGTACTGATAGATATCTACGTAAATTAGAAGCTATGATGATTGTAATGAGTAATAAAGAAATGTTTTTAATAAGCGGAACAGGCGATGTCATCGAGCCAGACGATAATATTATTGCTATTGGCTCTGGAGGTCCTTATGCACTATCTGCTGGGCGCGTGTTATTAAAACATACAGAACTCGAACCTCTGCAAGTAGTAGAAGAGTCTTTGAAAATAGCCGCAGATATTTGCATTTATACAAATTCACAATTAACTCTCGAATCTCTTTAATTAAAAAATGGATAAAATATAATTATGGAAAATAATTTGAATGAAATAAAAAAAATAGAAAGCTCTACAAATAATACATATTTAACCCCCAAACAAATCGTAAATGAATTAAATAAATTTATTATTGGTCAAGATGCCGCAAAAAAAGCTGTTGCTATTGCTCTTCGTAATAGATGGCGTAGGCAAAACGTTCAAGATGATATAAAAAATGAAATTATGCCAAATAATATTATTATGATTGGTCCTACGGGGGTTGGTAAGACAGAAATTGCTCGACGCCTTGCAAAACTTGCAAATGCACCATTCGTAAAAGTTGAGGCAACGAAATTTACAGAAGTTGGCTACGTTGGGCGCGATGTCGAATCTATGGTTCGTGACCTTGCTGAACGAGCTGTTAGCATTGTAAAAGAAGAGCACCTTGAATCTAAAAAAGGTGCCGCTTTATTAGCCGCAGAAAATAGAATTTTAGATATATTAATTCCGCCAGTTAAAAAATCATCAGATAATATTTCGGATAGTGAAAACGAAGAAAATTCCTTAACACGTGAAAAATTTAGACAAATGTTAAAAAATGGCGTACTAAATGATAGAATTATAGAAGTGGAAGTTATTGTTGATCAAACTCCAAATTTACACGTTTTAGGACCTATCGGAATGGACGAAATTGGAATGAATATTCAGGATATTTTCGGCAATATTCTTCCTAAAAAAAGAAAATCTCGCAAAATGAAAGTTTCCGAAGCAAAAATACTAATCGAAAAAGAAGAAGCTGATAAATTAATTGATATGGAAGCTGTTATTCGTGAGGCTTTGTATAGAGCAGAAAATTCGGGGATTATTTTTATTGATGAAATTGATAAAATAGCTTCGAGAAGTGGCGGTGGAAGCGGAGGACCTGACGTATCACGGGAAGGCGTACAAAGAGATTTATTGCCTATTGTTGAGGGCTGTGCTGTTAATACAAAATATGGAATGGTTTCTACTGACCATGTTTTATTTATTGCTTCAGGTGCATTTCATATTTCTAAACCATCAGATTTAGTACCAGAATTACAAGGAAGATTTCCAATCCGGGTAGAGCTGAAAAGCCTGACAGAAGAGGATTTTGTAAAAATATTAACTCAGCCTGAAAATGCACTAATTAAGCAATACCAAGCACTTATAAAAACGGAAAATATTAATTTAGAATTTGACGAAACGGGTATTCACGAAATTGCTTCGCTTGCCGCGAAAGTAAATGATGAGGTTACTAATATTGGTGCAAGACGGCTTCATACGATAATGTCCACATTACTCGAAGAAATTATGTTCGAAGCACCCGACGAGATTCTATCAAATAATATAGTTATAAATGCAGAAAAAGTTCAAGATGTCTTAAAAGATATAGTGAAGAATACTGATTTAAGTAAATATATTTTATAAAAATCAAAATTATAAATGTCGAACATATCCGCAAATGTTAGACATCTTTCAATTAAATTTTAAATATAAACTATCGAAATAAATATTAATTCGATAGTTTTTTTTATATAATTAGAAATTATATTACTTTTGTAAGTTAAACCATTTGAAATATAATTAATTAGTCAAGAAGTTAGATTATGAAAATTTCTGCAGTTCAATTTATGCCCGAGTTTGGAAATTTAGAGAATAACTCATCAAAAATTTTAAATTATTGTGAAAAAATAAATAGTGATATAATTTTATTTCCCGAGCTTGCTTTTTCTGGTTATGATTTTAAAAATCGCCAAGAAGCAATCGAATTATCTGAAAAATTTAATACTAAATATACAAAACGAATCCAAGAAATTTCAAGTGATTTAAACAAAATTATCTGTGTCGGATTTGTTGAAAATCTTGGAGATAAATTACATAATGCCTCAGCACTCATTTTCCCTAAAAAAGAATTTTCTGAAACTTATCATAAAGTACATCTATTTTTTAGAGAAAGATTTATTTTCGATGAGTCGCAGAAAGGTTTTAATGTTGTAAAATACGCGGATATGGATGTAAATATTGGGCAAATAATATGTTATGATTGGAGATTTCCCGAAGCAACCCGCACACTTGCATTATTGGGTGCGGATATTGTGCTATGTCCCGCAAATTTAGTTACTACTGTTTGGGATATTTCTACGCCTTCGCGTGCATTAGAAAATAAGGTTTATTTCGTTGTTGCAAATCGTTTTGGTGACGAAAATCGTAATGATACAAATTTGCATTTTAACGGTGGTTCCGTAATTCATAATTTTAATGGCTCAAATTTAGCCAAAGCAAGTCTTGATAAAGAAGAAGTCATTATCGCAGAAATCGAACCTTCTAATACACGAAAAAAATCTTTTAATGAATTTAATGATATCTTTTCTGATAGAAGACCAAAATTTTATTCAATTTGAATATGACAAAAAATATTATACTTAATGTTGAGAATATTTCAAAAATATACTCAAAAAAAGCGTTAAAAGCACTCGATTGTGTTTCTTTTTCATTATTTGAGAATGAAGTAGTTGGATTAATAGGACCAAATGGTGCAGGGAAAACTACACTAATACGCATAATTATGGCTTATGAAACTCCAAATGAAGGAAAAATTGAATTTTTAGGAAAATCAACAAGTGATATTGAAATAAGAGATAAAATAGGCTATCAGGCTGATTTGCAATATAGAAGTAAAACATTTACAGTGTGGAATTATCTTAAACTACATTCAGAATTGTATCAAATAGAAAATTATGAAGAAATATTAGAGAATTTTCTAAAAAAATTCTCATTAATTGATGCAAAAAATAAAAAATTAGATAGCTTATCAAAGGGAATGAGGCAAAAATTAGAGCTTATTATTGCTTTTATGAATAATCCTAAACTTGTTATTCTTGATGAGCCTACTTCTGCACTCGATCCACCATCAGTTTTTGAATTACGCGATTTTATTAATGAATATAAATCAAATAATAATTCTATATTATTTAGTTCGCACCACTTAACAGAAGTTGAAAAAATATGCGATAGAGTGATTTTTATTGATGAAGGAAAAATTATTTCTGATGTATATCTTAAAAATACAGAAATCGGATTTCTCGAAAAAGTATTTAAAAATTACGAAACTGAAAGGAGATTTATTTAATGCGTAATATATTAAATCTCACAAAAATTGAATTAATAAGAATTTGGAGCCTCGGAAAAATTGTAACTGCAATAGTAATGTGCCTTGTTGCTTGTTTGTTAGCAGTTTTGCCAGCAATTTTTTCATGGATAAATAATTTGCAAAATTTATCAATGCCATTTACTGATTACCTAATTCAATTTTGGAAAATTGTTGTCCCCTTTTCCGCATTGTTTTTTAGCTCTGGAATAATTTCTAATGATATAAAAAATCACTGGCTTCGCTCTATACTAGTTCATAGTATTACACGAGAAGAAATTGTATTTTCTAAAATTTTATCATCGCTTATTTCTGTTTTAATAATGATGATATTATTAGGAATTATACCATTGATTTTATTTAGTACTTCGCTCGGACTTGGATTAAACTTTAAAATCATTAATTTAACACTTGTGATATTATTGTTTACATTAGAAGCAAGTTTATTTATTACAATTGCAACTTGGTTATCCTGCTTTTTGAGTGGCTTTATGAATGTTTTTCTTTTAGCGGCGTGGATGTTTTTTGATAATATTATTATGAAAGGAGTTATGTCGCTTTGGCTAAATAACACTTTTTCGGGTACTTTAATTTTAGATTTTTTCTTTCCATCGGGCTTTAGCGAAGCGGCAGTTGTTGCTAGTAGTACGGGTGCGATTTCATTTGAAAATATATTATGGGGATTTGCAGCACTGTCTTTTTTTCTATCACTTGCATTTTTCCATTTTAATAAATTAACTATTGATGTAAATTCGGATTAAAAAAATGTTACAAGCGAGCAATCAATATTTTAAATATACATCAATATCTTTTGGGGTATTTCTACTTATATCACTAATATTTTTCTTTTCTGATAATTCGGGTAATATAGATTGGTTAAACTATAATGAGGCTCTTAATAAAGCAAAGCAAAAAAATAAGCCAATAATGCTTTATATACATAATAAATGGGTTGCGAATAATAAAATTGCAAATAAAACACTATTTTCTAATGATAGTGTAGTAAATTTTATTAATAACAATTTTATTCCAGCTAAAATTGATTTTAATAAAAAAGAAGATAAAGAATTATTAAAGAAAAGATATAATGTTGATTTTTCAAATTATACATTAGTATTAGATAAATATGGGCGAAGTTTAAGTTTTCTTGATAATTCTTGGTCGAGTTCGATGTTTATAAATTTTGCTGAAGAAGTTTTAAATTTTCCGAGCTTAAAATTTAATGATTTTGATGCGGCAAAAGAAAAATCAAAGCTATCACATAAGCCATTATTGATTTTTGTTATTAATACTTATTTTCAAAATGTTGAATTAAATGCTAAACTAAAAGATACAAATCAGTTAGATTATATTAACGAAAATTTTATCCCTATCTCTTTAATGAGTTATAATGATAGAGACTTAATGATATTAAGTTTGTATTATTCTTCTGATGACCCAATTATGAAATTTAATAAAGTTGAAAAAATTAGTAATGATTTGCAATATTCTACAGCACCAAATCCAAATATTTTGATAGTAAGCATAGAAAATGGAATTTTGGGAAAAATCGAGCTGGATAAAAATTTTAAAGACAATATTAAAGAAAAAATAGAAGAAAATATTAATCATAAATAAAATAGATTTTATATGTTTAAAAGCGTAAAGAGAATACATTTTGTAGGTATTGGTGGTATTGGAATGAGCGCCATTGCCGAAATTTTAATTGATCAAGGTTTCGAAGTAAGCGGTTCGGATTTGTCGCCATCGAATAATACTGATTATCTTATTAAAATTGGTGCTAAAATTCAATTTGGTCATAATAAAAATAACATTAAAGATGCACAAGTTGTTGTATATTCAAGTGCTGTAAATCCACAGGAAAATCCAGAGACTATTTTTGCTCTCGAAACGGGGATTCCAATAATAAGACGTGCCGAGATGCTTGCAGAAGTATCGCGACTTAATTATTGCCTTGCTATAGCTGGAATGCACGGCAAGACAACGACAACATCTATGCTTGGATTAATTTTGATTAAAGCTGGATTCGACCCAACTATATTAGTTGGTGGGCGACTTGCAGATTTCGGCGGAACTAATGCTCGGCTTGGAAAAGGAAATTGGACTATCGTAGAAGCAGATGAATATGATAGATCTTTTTTACAGTTATTACCTACAATTGCTGTAATTAATAATATCGAACCCGAACACCTTGATATATATAAAGATTTTGATGATATAAAAAATACTTTTATCGAATTTGCTAACAAAGTGCCGTTTTATGGATTAGTTGCAATTGGAATTGACGATGAAGGAAATTGTGAGATAATAAATAAAATTAATAAACAAATTGTAAGTTATGGCATTAATCCCAAAGCTGAATTTTCTGCAACAAATATTACTACAAATGCAAAAAGTATTTCTGCTGATATTATTGAAAATGGTGAGTATTTAGGGAATATAGTTTTAAATATACCCGGTATTCATAATCTTAAAAATGCACTTGGAGCTATAGCCGTTGCTAAAAGACTCGATATAGATTTCGAAATGATAAAACAAGCATTATTCGAATTTAAAGGTGTATATCGTAGATTTGATATTAAAGGAGAATTCGACCATATATTAGTTATTGATGATTACGCTCATCATCCAACTGAAATAAAAGCCGCATTGTCTGCCGCAAGAAATGGATGGGAAAATAGAAGAATCGTAGCCGCATTTCAACCGCATACATTTACACGAACACAAGCATTATGGAAAGAATTTTCAGAATCTTTTGATGATGCAGATGTTCTTATCGTGAGTGATATTTATCCTGCAAGAGAAAAACCAATTCCCGGTATAAGTTCAAAAATAATTTTTGACGAAATTAAAAACAACACTAATAAAGAAATTTATTATATTCCTACAATTAAAGAGATTAATGAATTTTTGAGTACTTTTCTTAAAGAAAATGATATTTTTATTACTCTTGGCGCTGGCAATATTTGCGATTGTGCAGAAAAATTTCTTGAATCTTAAAATACTGGATGCATTGAAGAAAAATTTGGGTAGAACTATCATCTTGATTGTTACAAAAAAATTAAAAGATGTCCTACGTCTCGGAGCCGTAGTACATCTGGAGGCAATCGTGGTTAGAACAATCATCTTGCTTGTCAAGTGTGAAAGAACGGCAATGGGGCATGCCCTAATGTCTCAGTTTTTCCAGCGGTCCTACTTCGTTCATTTCGGCTCCGCTCAATGAACGGATTTCTACGCGTACCCTGAGCGTAGTCGAAGGGGAGCTTTCTTTAGATGTCCTACATTTCGGAAATGTAGGACATCTGGAAAGTATAATCAATTACTCAATATAAATAGGTGTGGATTTTGAGTATTTTTCATTTGTGATGACCAAAATATAAAATCCTCTTTGTATATCTGAAATATCACAAGTCATTTTTCCCATACCCGTCGCGTTGTTATATTCTAAAGATGTACTACGGCTTTTGAGACGTAGTACATCTGGAGGCAATCGTGGTTAGAACAATCATCTTGCTTGTCAAGTGTGAAAGAACGGCAATGGGGCATGCCCTAATGTCTATAAATTTTACCACAAAATTTTTAAAAAGATAAATAAAAAAAGCCCCAACTATAATTAGTTGGAGCTTTGTAAAAAAATAGAAGTTAAAATATTAACGAATTACGTTTAAGAGTTTAGTTTGTGATTTTCCATCAACATTGATTGTATAGAAATATGCACCAGATGGTAAATCGTTAGTAATAACATTGATATCGTTATAGCCTTGTTGGGCATTTCCAGTAAATATAGTTTTTACGAATTGACCCATTGCATTATGTAAATTAATTGTAACGAATGTATCATATTCTAAATTAAAGCTTAATGAAGTATATTCGTTAGCAGGGTTTGGAGCTATATTATTTAATGAAAATGGTAATTTTTCAAGAACTGACATACCAACTAAACCTTTTGGAGTTTGTAAAGTTGGATTATTTATTGGAGTGGGATTATTAAAATCAAATATGCCAACAATAGCAGTATAGTAAGGTATTCCTAAACTTTTAGTACTTCTATCACCAACAAGATTTAACAAGAAATATGGATAAATTATTCTTGGATATTCTTGATTTGTTACTTCGTTAATTAAATATTCTACAATTGGAATATTGGTAACTGATGGTACTATAGGTGGCATATAAGTTCCCTTGTTATACCATAAATCTTTTGTGATATTCTGTACTGGTTTCCATTCGTTTTCATCAAGATTACGATAAGCAACAAAAATATCAGTAGAATTAAGAGTATCAATAATTGCCATTGGATTGCCGATTAAAGCAACGGGAGTTGCAAGAACAGCAGTGCTATTTTCTTTATCTGCATCTAAATATTTAACAACAAGAGATTTACCATCAGCAGTAATAGCCGCTTCGAGCTCATTATATCGTCTATTAGCTTGTAAAGAGTCCTTAACAATTGGATCTTCGCCAACATTAGATATTAATAGTGGAGTTATCAATAATTCACCAATTCTTTTTATAGCTTGCCAATTGTTATTTTTATAACTTGCTTCTGCGTAGTGACCAGTACCAACAGCATTATCAGCATCTGTACCAACAAATGAAATTAAACGCACAAAAACAGAAAACTCATCTACACCAGTAACTACAGCATCCCAAGAAGTATATGGATATGGTACATAATTAAATTTTAAGTTATGTTTCCAATCTAACAAGAAATCACTCATTACGCTAAATGGCATTGCTTTAAACTCTGACCAAGTTTTTCCATTATCTGTTGATTTTGAAAAAGCTGGTACTCTTTGGTCGGGATTATCATTAAACATATTAAAAACAAATGCATATACGTTACCTTCTTTATCTACGCTCATACGAATAGGAGCGTTATAAGAAGATTTTAATCCACCCGGATTTCTAAATACTTTAAAATCCCATTGTTCTGGAATTTGTGATTGTGGGTCTGGATAGTCGTCAGTAAAATCAATATAAGCTAAACCATAAGTACCATATTGATAACCATCTACTGGGTTTAACATTCCATATATATAAAAATGATCGCCCTTTTCGCTTGATACAGCTGTCATTCTTTTATTAGTTACATCCCATTTTTGAGCGCCACCAATATTATTTTTCGATGGAGCTTCTTCAGCATAATATTCTGCACCGTCCCAGCCATCTTGACCATTGAAGAATACATAAAGATTACCAGAAGCATAATACGTAGTATCATTAGGAGTTGGTCTTGGAATAAAAGGAGTAACAGTAACAACATATTTGAATTTCTCTGGATCAGTTTCATTATTTGGATTTAAAACAGCAACACTTGGGAAAAATAACATTCTTTCTTTCATTGTAAAGACAGCTGTTTTTGTCCAATTTTTACCACCATCTTGAGAAAAATGAAAATAAATAGTAGCATCAGACCAATCGCCATTACGTTTACGGTCAGTAGTTACATAAACTAAAGTATTACTTTTTGGCTCATAAGCAAATGGAGTTACACCATCATAAATAGTTGACCAAAAATATTCAAGGTCAGTATCTAAAACTTTGAAAGCCATTTGTGGTGCGGGTGCATCTTTAACTTTAACACTATAAACATTTTCAGATTTCACACCGAATTTGCTAATATCAATATTTTGCGCGGGCATTTCTTTAAACATATCAATGCCGTCAGCTGGTTTGGATATTAAGCATAAAGGCAACATTATTGCCATAGCTACTAATAAGTAGAAGCTTCTCATATAAATTCTCCAAAATATAAAAAATACAAAAAAATAAATTTAAAATAAACTTTTTTCAAAATTGATTTTTAACTAAAAACAAAGTTAATTGGTTTTATATTCAAAAAAAAATTATTTTTGTAAAACTTAACTTTATATATAGACACTTTAATGATAAATAAAGTTACAAATTATTTTTTAATAATTGATTTAGTTTAAAAACGTAAATATAATAGTTTTAGTTACAATTTGCAAATTTTTATAAGAGAGTAATAATGCAATTAACAAAAGATAATGTAATTATTGAGCTTGGAAATATTCAAGACCCAGATTTAAATTTATCGCTAAATGAATTAAATGCTATAAAAAGCGTTAATTTAACAGATACTGCCGTTCAAGTATCCGTTGAATTATATCAACCAATACAATGGGTTTATAGCGATGTAAAAAGTGCTATCAAAAATAAATTAAATGAAATTGCACCAAATCATATACACGAAATTTTTATTCAAGAAAAAGATACTCCAAATGCGGGTAAAAATATGCTTTCGGGAATAAAGAATATTATCGCAGTATCTTCGGGCAAAGGCGGAGTAGGAAAATCTTCGATTGCCTCTAACCTTGCGGCGGGTTTATCGTTAAGTGGTGCAAAAGTTGGTATTATTGATGGCGACGTTTACGGTCCGAGCCAGCCTACAATGTTTGGAGTAACAGGTGAGCAACTAATGATTACTCAATTACCCGACGGCACACAAGCCGCTTTGCCAATAGAGCAGTTTGGCATTAAAATAGCTTCAATGGGATTTATTATTAATAGAGACGAAGCGGCAATAGTACGTGGACCAATGCTTGCTGGATATTTTTCTATGTTGTTCGAACAAGTTTATTGGGAAAATTTAGATTTTCTCGTGTTTGATTTACCTCCCGGTACTGGCGATATTCAGCTTACTTTAACGCAAAAAATTCCATTGACAGGCGCGGTAATCGTAACTACTCCGCAGGAAATTTCACTTGCTGACGTTAGACGTAGTATTACTATGTTTAATAAAGTTAAAGTTGATGTTATTGGAATTGTAGAAAATATGAGTTATTTCATTCCCGAAGATATGCCCGATAAAAAATATTATATTTTTGGCGAGGGCGGCGGAAAACGTATCGCAGAAGAATTTGGCGTCGAATTATTAGGACAAGTGCCTCTAAATATGGCAATGCGAGAAGGAAATGACGGCGGTATGCCAATTATCTTATCAAATGCAGATAGCCACCAAAAAGAAGTGCTAAAAGATATAACAAAAAATATAGTTAAAGGGATACGTAAACTTAATTACGAAAAATATAAAGTAAGTTCACCAATTATTGAAATATAATGGATTCGCTACAAACAAGAGTAGAAAATGTATTAAATAAAATACGCCCTCACCTCGAAAAAGATTGTGGGGGCGTTGAATTTGTACGCTTCGAAGCTGAAACCCGCACTCTTGTTTTGAGATTAACGGGTAATTGCGCAGATTGTCCATTATCAATGATGACCTTACGCGGAGGTATCGAAAGATTTATTTTAAAAGATATTCCCGAAGTTCGTAGAGTAGAAAAAGAATAATTATTTTTAAAATTTAAAAAAATAATTTTTTTGTTTAGAAAAAAAGTATTACTTTTGAATTCTCAATTAAGGGGATGTAGCTCAGTTGGTCTAGAGCACCTGCCTTACAAGCAGGGGGTCGGGGGTTCGACTCCCTCCGTCCCCACAGAAAAGAAAATTAAGGGCTTATGTTGTAAGCCCTTTTTTTATTGTTATTTACGATTAGCATAAATATTAAAAAACTGCTCTTATGTACTATAGTATATTTATATAAAAATCACCTGCAACAATTTAGCAACAATCTTAAATTACTATTCTTAAATTTTGGGAGTAGTTTTATTAACTAATTTTCCAATTTTCAAAAATAAATGTAAAATAATATAATTTTAATACGTTAAAGTTTTGTTATATAAATTGTATAATTTTATATTTTTTAAAATGATAGAAAATAGAAGCGAACAGAGTAAACGCAGATTCGAAGAACTCGAATTGTTGGAATCAAATGGTATCAATGCATATCCATATAGTTTTGATAAAACTCATTCAAGCAAGGAAATTCTTAATAATTTTGATGATGAATCGCCCGAAAAATTAAATGATGTTTCGGTTGCAGGCAGAATAATGGCTATTAGACGTATGGGAAAAGCGTCTTTTTTTCATATTCAAGACCAAGATGGTAAAATCCAGATTTATTTCAAAAAAGATGAGTTACCCGACTTTTATGATAATCTAAAACTACTTGATATTGGTGATATTATTGGAGTTAAGGGTTATGTTTTTCGCACAAAAATGGGCGAGGTCTCTGTTCATTCAAAAAGTGTTCAATTATTGTGTAAATCCGTAGTACCTCTGCCAATTGCAAAAGAAGAAATTGATGAGCAAGGTAATAAGATTATTCACGATGCTTTTACTGATAAAGAAGCAAGATATCGAAAAAGATATTTAGATTTAATTGTAAATCCCGATATAAAAGAGACTTTCATAAAAAGAGCAAAAGTTATTTCTTTAATGAGAAAGTATTTTGATGATAATTCTTGGCTCGAAGTCGAGACTCCCGTATTACAGCCAATATACGGAGGCGCAAGCGCCAGACCATTTGTAACTCATCATAATGCTCTCGATATTCCACTATATTTACGTATTGCAGATGAATTATATCTTAAGAGATTAATTGTTGGCGGTTTTGAAGGTGTTTACGAAATTTCTAAAAATTTCCGTAATGAAGGTATGGATAAAATGCACAATCCAGAGTTTACATCTATGGAAATTTATGTGGCATATAAAGACTATAATTGGATGATGGAGATGACTGAAAATTTAATTTGTAGTATTTGTTTAGAAGTAAATGGAACTACTGATATTGAGTTTTCGGGCAACAAAATTTCGCTTGCCGCACCGTTTAAACGCATACCTATGTTTGATTTATTCAAAGAATACACTGGAAAAGATTTACAAGGTTTATCAAAGGAAGAACTTTACAAAGAAGCTCGTAGCATTGGGGTTAATGTTGATACAACTATGAGTACAATGAAAATATTAGATGAAATTTTCTCTGAAAAAGTCGAAGAACACCTAATTCAACCAACTTTTGTTACAGATTATCCACTTGAAATGTCGCCACTTGCAAAAAAACATCGCTCAAAAAATGGATTAGTAGAAAGATTTGAACTTTTTATTAATGGTGGAGAAATTGCTAATTCGTTTTCTGAATTAAACGACCCACGTGACCAAAGAAGCCGTCTCGAAGAGCAATCTCTTATACGTGCCGCTGGCGATGAAGAAGCAATGACGCTCGATGAGGATTTTTTAAATGCAATAGAAATTGGAATGCCGCCTACTGCTGGTTTAGGTATCGGAATTGATAGATTAGTAATGTTAATGACGGGTGAAACTTCTATTCGTGATGTACTATTTTTCCCTCAAATGAAACCAGAAAAAACAACAAAACAAGAAAATTAATATTGGAGTTAATTTAAAAAATAATGTTAAAAAGCTGGAATAATTTAAAAAAAATTATTCCTGCTTTTTTTTTATTAATAATCATTTTAATTGCTAAATATGCAAGAAGGATATTCAAAATTTAGTTTACTAAATATAGATAAAACAAAAAAGTTAATAGTGTTTTTTCTTTTATTGATTGTAACATTTGTAACTTGTATGGTTGCTGGAACTCAGTGGGCATATAAAGACTATCTCGAAGTTACAAATTGGCATTACGGAATTGAATATGCATTATTAATTATTATTTTTCTAAGCGCCCACGAATTTGGGCATTATATTGCGGCACGAATTCATAAAGTTGACGCTACATTACCTTATTATATACCTTTTCCACTAACAATTTCAATAAATTTCGGAACATTTGGTGCAGTAATCAAGACAAAAACTCCAATTCCAAATAGACGAGCTATGTTTGATATCGGAGTTGCAGGTCCTATAGCTGGATTTATTGTCTGCACAATTTATTTAATTTATGGATTGATGACTTTACCCGGTATTGAGTACATTTATCATTTACATCCCGAATATATTTTTCATAATGGCGGACGAATACCTGAAACAGGTTTATTTTTTGGTGATACTTTATATTTTCATATTTTTTCGAAAATCTTCGCAAATCCAAATGGATATCTGCCTCCAATGAACGAAATTTATCATTATCCTTTTTTAAATGTTGCTTGGTTCGGATTATTTGTAACTTCTTTAAATATGCTTCCAATGGGTCAGCTTGATGGCGGGCATACTATATTTGCAATGTTTGGAGAAAAAATTCATTATTTAATTGCAAGAATTGTGTTTTGGATTTTGTTATTTATTGGAATTGGTGCAACTCTCGGCGTAATATATTTAATATTTCAATACGAAGCGGATAGCAATTGGCTATTGCAATTAAAAAATATATTCTTTCCAGCTCTCGATTTTATAAATAAACATTTCCCTTTTGTTTATAAAGGTTGGACAGGTTGGCTATTATGGGCTATACTTGCAAAATTTGCTATTAAATTAAAACATCCACCTGTTAGCGATAACACTCCACTAAATCCAATAAGAATAGCAATTGGAATATTTGCTATTTTGATGCTTGTATTTAGTTTTTCCTACAATGGAATTTTTATCTTAGATTAAAGGTTTTTTTATGAGAAAAGAAAATTTTAGAAATATTGCCATAATTGCACACGTTGATCATGGCAAAACAACACTTGTTGACCATTTATTAAGACAAAGCGGAACATTTCGCTCACATCAACAAATAGATGATAGAGTTATGGACTCTATGGATTTAGAAAGAGAACGCGGCATTACAATTTCAGCAAAAAACACATCAGTTGAATACAAAGGCATCAAAATTAATATTATGGATACACCCGGTCACGCAGACTTTGGTGGTGAGGTTGAAAGGAGTATGAGTCTTGTTGATGGTGCTTTATTACTTGTTGATGCAAGTGAGGGTCCCTTGCCGCAAACCCGTTTTGTGCTCAAAAAAGCACTCGATAAAAGTTTACCAATAATTGTTGTGATAAATAAAATTGATAGAAGCGACGCTAGGATAGAGGAAGTAATTAACGAAATTTATGATTTATTTATAGATTTAGGTGCCGACGAGTCTCAAATTGAATTTCCAATTATTTATTCTATTGCAAAACAGGGCAAAGCATTCAAAAATTTAGGTAAACATTCTGATAATTTTGAAATTTTATTTGAGACTATTGTTAATTACATACCGGGTCCAATAGCTTCTGATGACGAGACACCGCAATTTCTTGTAACAAGCTTAGATTATGATTCTTATGTTGGACAAATTTTAATTGGACGTTTGTCTCACGGAGCTTTAATTATGAATAAAACATATTTATTATTAGGCGAAAATGATGAAAAGCATAATGTAAAATTTTCTGCTTTATATACTTTCAAAGGTTTACAAAAGAAAATGGTGGATAGTGTCGAAGCAGGTGATATTATTGCGATAGCTGGCGTTGAAAATGCAAAAATTGGTGATACTATCACTTCTCTTGAAAATCCAAAAGCACTCGAGCGTATTAGTGTTGACGAGCCTACAGTATCAATGATATTTTATGTAAATAATAGCCCTTTCGCAGGCACTGAAGGTCAATATCTAACAACTCGCCATCTTAAAGCACGTTTAGAAAAAGAATTATTAAGAAATGTATCAATACAAGTTAGCCCAACTGACAGAACCGATGCTTTCGAGGTTAAAGGTCGAGGTGAATTACAAATGGCTATTCTTATAGAAACTATGAGACGCGAAGGTTATGAGTTTATGGTATCTAAACCAAGAGTAATAATAAAGAAAATTGACGGGAAAATCTTAGAGCCTTATGAGTATGTTTATATTGACGTTCCTGAAGAATTTACAGGTATCGTAAATGAAAAATTAATGAACAGAAAAGGTATTATGCAAAATATGATTAATCGCGGTCTGGGTAGAGTAGATTTAGAATTTAGAATTCCTGGGCGTGGTTTAATAGGATATAGAAATCAATTTTTAACAGATACAAAAGGTTCTGGAATTTTAAATACCTTATTTGATGGTTATAGTGAATGGGCTGGAAATATCCCACAACGTAATACTGGTGCATTAGTAGCAGATAGAGCTGGACGCGTAACAGCTTATGCAAGCCTTGGTATGGAGGATCGCGGGGATTTGTTTGTACAAACTGGAACACAAGTATATATGGGTATGGTTATTGGAGAAAGAAATAAATCTGGCGACCTTGATATAAATATTACAAAAGAGAAAAAACTTACTAATATGCGTGCCGCTGGCTCGGATAGTACAGTCGTTTTACGCCCCCCACGATTACTTACACTCGAACAAGCAATCGAGTTTATCGCAGAAGATGAATTAATCGAAATTACTCCAAATAATATTAGATTAAGAAAAATGGAACTCGATTATAAAAATAGAAAACCAAAAACAAATGATTAATTTTGCAAAATGCACAAGCTATTAATGTTTAATAATAGATGATTATACAAGATGTCCTACGGTTTTGAGTCGTAGGACATCTTTTAATGCTTGAGACAAGCAAGGATGCTTATCCTACCCAAATTTTACTTCAATGAAAAGGACATTGAAGCGTGCCCCATTGTCCCCTACTATATTTAATTAATAATTATTTTTTAATAATATCATTAATAATTT
This sequence comes from Bacteroidota bacterium, assembly GCA_029974985.1. Classification (GTDB taxonomy): domain Bacteria; phylum Bacteroidota; class Ignavibacteria; order Kapaibacteriales; family UBA2268; genus JANJTB01. The sequence continues at coordinate 40,516 of JARKQC010000063.1, forward strand.
TTTCCCATTTTTCTGAAATTAAAATCTCGTGATTAAGATTAATATCTTCCGAATCAATATAAAAGGGAATATTAATTTCTGTTGTGTCATTAGTAGATGGTGTAAAATTAAGCTCGATTTTATCTATAGATAATAAATTGCCAACATTAGATTTTATACTTCTACTAATTTTATTTGCTCTACATTTTTTTGTTTTATTTAAATCAATTAATGTAAAATCTTCTTTTTCATTATTTTTATTTAAAAATAATAATTTTCTTTTATCTAAATCAATTCCAATATAATAACGAGAGTTCCAAGTTTCTCTTTGAGTGATATTTAGCTCGTTTTTTTCTGCATAATTTTGGAATGTATTATATAATACTTTTTTTAGATTATTCTTTTTATTTTTAGAAATAAATATTGGAATTGCAATTAGAGCTATAATAATAATGAATGCTAATAAAAAACTTAAATTCATTTTTTTATCCTTTTTTTAATATTGAAAAAAATAATAATATCATAACAATTTTTGAATGTTATGAATGAGTAAGCAAACGAAATTTAAAAGGTTAAAAAATGAATTACCAAAAATAATGGAAAGGAAAAATTATTTTACGTATTATTAAATCTGGGATATTTCTATAAAATTCGTAAAATAGCTGTTGCTGATTTAGAATGATTTTAAAATCAATGTCAAATTTAATTTTTAAATTAAAATTTGATATTACATTAAAATTCTGAAAAGATAATATATTAATTATCTCAACAGCGCTTAATATTTGCGAAGATATGGCATCAATTTTTGTTATTGATGCCGATATTGTAAAGTTATAATTAGCTTCAAAAAATTCGTTTTTATGATTATTTTGAAAAAAATAATCAATACTACTACTAAAAACAAATAATAGTATTAATATAAAAACTAATATTTTTGAATAAATTTTCAATTTATTAACATAAATATAAATATCTTATAAAATTATGATTTTTTCTTACTTTTAGCTGGGCTTAAAATTACAGATAAATTCTTTCCTTCCATTTTGATAGGAGAGTCAACTTTTGCTATATCCTGTAAATCTAATACAAAACGCTCGAGTAATTCTTTACCAATTTCGTGATGTGTGATTTCACGACCACGAAACATTACGCTTGCTTTAACTTTGTTCCCATCTTCGAGAAAATCTTTTGCATGGCGGACTTTGAAGTTAAAATCGTGAGTATCTGTACGCCATTTAAAACGAATTTCTTTCATTAATTGTTGTTGTTGATGTTTTTTGGCTAATTTTTCCTTTTTCTGTATTTCATAAGAAAACTTACCAAAATCAATTATCTTACATACGGGCGGTTTAGCTTGTGGAGCAATTTCAACTAAATCTAATTCACGCTCTTCAGCTAATTTTAGGGCTTCGCGAGTTGGTAAAATTCCAAGCATATTTCCATCGGAATCTATTACTCTTATTTCGGGTATTTTGATTTCATGGTTAATTCTATGTGAACGTTGGGGTTCTCTGCTATTTTTTGTAGGAGCAGATTGTGAAAAAAAAATTGACTTCAAGAATTCCTCTAATAGTTTATAATAATTATAATTACTTGCGATATGCAACAAACTACAAAATTATATATTTTTTAGATTTTATCCTAATTATTTTTATTTTTTGTTTAATAATTGCTGATATTTTATGATTATTTTCAATTTATATTTTATAATTAACTAAAATATTTCAAAAAACGTATTATACACAATTATATCGTCATGTAATTTTTAATTATTTGCAAATTTTAATTTTTTTGTTATGATAATAAATTTTGCTTTGCTGAATGAATTTTTCAGAGGTTTTCATATCCAAAGGTGGAATGATAGAATTCGCCCAATGGATTTAATCGAAATGGATAAGCACGCTCATAAAATGATGATTGCTTATGTATTGGGTAAATACGAGGAATCTCGTGGAAATTTAATTAATTGGCAGATGATAATTAAGAATGGTATTTACGAACTTCTTAGAAGAATAGTAATTTCAGATATTAAATCACCAATTTATGCCGAAATTAAGAAAAATAAACCTGTATTTTTAGAGCTTAACTCTTATGTTTATAAGCAACTCGAATCAAAAATTGATAGTGATATTTTAAAAAAGGAACTTTATGAATTTTTATTTGCTGAATTTGATTTAGATGATATTAGCCATAGAATTCTCGAAGCCGCTCATATATATTCGAGTTATTGGGAATTTCAAATAATTAGGCAATCTAATCCATTTAGTTATCAGAATATTCGTATTGAAACTGATTTATTGAATCGCATTGATAACTACAAGGACCTACTCGGAATACAAAAATTAATAAATTTGCATACTATTTCTAATTTTATTGACCTTACAGGGCAACTTCGTTTTCAAATTCGTTGGGCACAAGCTCCGCGATTGCCTTCCACATCAGTTCTCGGGCATACTCTATTAGTTGCAATTATTTCTTATTTTTTTGCACGCGAAAATAATGCTTGTGACAAAAGATTATATAATAATTTTTTTGGTGGGCTTTTTCACGATTTGCCAGAAGCCGTTACTCGTGATATAATTTCACCAATAAAACGCTCTTCGAGTGAATTTGATAATTTAATTAAAAATCTCGAAATGGGGCTTGCTGAAAATGAAATCTTCCCTTTAATAGAAAAAGAATGGATTAATGAAATTAAATATTTTATAATTGATGAATTTGACAATAAAATTACGATTGATAATCAAATTATTAAAGACAACATTTCTATTGATGAACTAAATCAAAAATATAATAATGATGAATTTAATCCAATAGACGGCGAAGCAATACGCTCTGCTGACCATCTTGCGGCATTTTTAGAAGCATGGCATTCGTGTAGTATTGGAATTAAAACCGAGGAGTTAGTTTCAGCCGCACAGAAAATCAAAGATAGCTATTATGATAAATCATTAGGAAATGTCCAGATTAAAAATTTATATTCAAATTTTAGAAATGTATTTTAATTTTTATTAAAAATTGAATTATATGTATTATTTTGGAAATTTTTTAATATTCGAAATTTTAAAAAAATTATTAAATAAGTGAAAAGCAATAGTAAAGTTAAAGAAACACAAAAATATATTAGTGTTCGTGGCGCAAAACTTCATAATTTAAAGAATATAGATGTTGATATTCCTAGAAATAAATTTACAGTTATTACGGGCGTTTCTGGTTCGGGAAAATCAAGTTTAGCATTTGATACTATTTATGCAGAGGGGCAACGTAGATTTGTAGAGTCATTATCTTCTTATGCAAGGCAATTTCTTGAGCGTATGCACAAACCTGATTGCGACTCTATTACGGGCATACCCCCTGCTATCGCTATCGAGCAAAATGTTCAATCTCGAAATCCAAGATCAACTGTTGGAACAACAACCGAAATTTATGATTATTTAAGATTATTATTTGGTAGAATTGGTCATACTTTTTGTTATAGTTGCAATAGAGAGGTAAAAAAAGATAGTCCGCAAAGTGTTACTGAGGAAATTCTTAAATCCGAACCAGGTGATAGAATATATATTGCTTTTCCCTTTAACGAAAATATTCGTGATTATAAAAGTTATATCGAATTATATAGAGAATCTGGTTATTTTAGATTAATTAATTTAAATGATTATTCTTTAATTGATACTAATGAAAATTTTGAAGATATTGATTTTTCCGATACTGCAGTTCTTGTCGATCGCTTAGTTTTTCGTAATGACGACGATGAAATAATTTCTCGTATTACTGATTCAGTCGAAGCCGCTTTTAAAATGTCTTCGGGGCGTTGCTATGTATTAAATGAAACAAAAAATCTTTTTATGAAATTTAGCTTACAATATGAATGCACTTATTGCGATATTTTATACGAAGAACCCGACCCAAAAATCTTTTCATTTAATAATCCGCAAGGAGCTTGCCCAAAATGCCAAGGGTTTGGAAGAACTATTGGTATTGATGAAACTCTTGTCATTCCTGATGAAACCAAATCAATTAATCAAGGAGCAATTCACCCTTTTAAAGGCGATTATATGTCTAAATATCAAATTGATTTAGTAAGAGCTTTTATCAAAAAAGGATATGATATTCACGCTCCATATTATGCTCTAAGCGATGAGGAAAAGAATTTTGTTTGGGAAGGAAATGATAAATACATAGGTATAAATGGATTTTTTGAAATGCTCGAAGAATCTCCTCAAAAAACTCATTATAGGATAATGATTAGCCGTTATCGAGGTTATACGAAATGTACTGCTTGCAACGGCTCGCGAATACGAACTTCGGGCAGACAAGTTTTTATTGCTGGAAAAAATATTCCTCAATTAATAAATATGAATTTAGAGGATTTACAAAAATTCTTAAATAGTATTGAATTAAATGAATACGAAACTAATATTTCCGAGCAAATTATAAACGAACTAAAATGGCGTACTAAATTACTCGTAGATATTGGTTTAGAATATATTACTCTATCGAGATTGTCGCATACTTTGTCTGGCGGTGAGTCGCAACGAATATCACTATCAACTGCACTTGGTTCATCACTTGTAGGCACTTTATATGTGTTGGACGAACCGAGTATCGGGCTTCACCCAAGAGATACAAATCGTTTATTAGGAATTTTATACAATATAAGAAATTTAGGAAATACTGTTCTTGTAGTGGAGCATGACCCTGATATTATTAAATTTGCTGATTATATCATTGATATTGGTCCCAAAGCGGGATTTCAAGGCGGTGAGCTTGTTTATGCTGGTGCTTATGAGGGGATATTATCTTCTGAAAAGTCGCTCACAGGGAAATATCTCACAGGGAAAATTAAAATTCCAATACCTAAAAAAAATATAAGTAAACATAAAAAAAAGATTACTATTAATAATCCTCGAATTAATAATCTTAAATTTGATACACTACAAATTCCATTAAATTCTATTGTCGTTGTTACAGGGGTTTCTGGTTCGGGAAAAAGTACACTTGTAAAAGATGTGATTTTTTCGGGTATAAAAAGAAATATAGGTTCTTATCAACTGAAAACAGGTAGAACAGATATGATTACGGGCTATGATAGTATTGAGTTTATCGAAATGGTGGACCAATCTTCACTTGGAAAATCATCACGCTCTACACCCGCTACTTATACCAAAAGTTTTGATTATATTAGAGAGTGTTTCGCCTCCACACAGCAATCTATACAACTTGGTTGGCGTGCAGGTCATTTTTCTTTTAACGTTCCGGGTGGACGTTGTGAAGCCTGCGAAGGCGAAGGAATCATAACTGTTGAAATGCAGTTTTTGCCCGACGTTTCATTAGAATGTGAATCATGCAAAGGAACGCGTTATAAAAAAGAAGTCCGTAATATACTTTATAATGGAAAATCTATCGTAGATGTGCTTAATATGACTGTTGACGAAGCTATCATTTTTTTCAAAGATGTTCCGCGAATTGTCAAAAAATTAAGTGTTTTACAAGATGTTGGTCTTGGATATTTACAATTAGGGCAACCCTCGACAATGTTAAGCGGCGGTGAGTCTCAAAGAGTAAAATTAGCGGCATCGCTGGAGTCTAATGTCGAGGGTAATACACTTTATATTTTTGATGAGCCTACGACGGGTTTACATCCCGATGATATATCGAAATTAATAATCTGTTTTGATAAACTTGTTAAAAAAGGTCATTCTGTAATTATTATTGAGCATAATTTAAGCGTAATTTCAGCCGCTGATTTTATAGTAGATTTAGGACCCGAGGCCGGTGATCGCGGTGGTTATATCGTTGCTACAGGAACTCCACAGCAAATATCACAAGCTGAAAACTCATATACAAGCATTGCTCTAAAAGAATATTTTGAAAAAAATTTATAGGGGAAAAAATTGCAAAAAAATAATGATAAAATAATTCAGCAAAGAGCTTGGTATTTTTATGATTGGGCAATTTCTGCATTTACAACGACTGTAACGACAGTATTCTTAGGTCCATATCTAACTCAAATTGCTCACAACGCTGCTATTAATTCATATATTGATGTTTTTGGATTTGATATTTTTGCTGATTCTTTTTTTGCTTATTGTATTTCTCTTTCTGTGATATTACAAGTTTTTTTGTTGCCATTCTTAGGTGCATTAGCGGATTATACTAATCAAAAGAAAAATTTTTTAATGATATTTGCTTATATTGGTGCAATTTCAACAATATTTATGTATTTCTTAGAGGGAACAAATTATTTACTTGGTGGAATTTTACTATTAATATCCAATATTGCTTGCGGAAGTTCGATGGTATTTTACAATGCTTATTTAAACGATATTTCTGAACCAAACGAGCGTGATAGAGTGTCCTCAAATGGCTATGCACTTGGCTACGTTGGTGGAGGGCTTCTTCTTGCTATAAATTTAGTTCTTGTTTTAAAAGCCGAGAGTTTTGGATTAAGCACAAGTGAAGCGGTAAGAATATCTCTTGCATCAGCTGGATTATGGTGGGCAACGTTTTCAATAATACCAATGTTAAAACTAAAACAAGCCTCGATAACAAAAAAAATACCTCAGAATACAAATTTATTTACTTTTGGATTTAAACAAATTTTTTCAACGATAAAAGATTCATTTAATTATCCGAAAACATTACTTTTTGTAATTGCATATATGTTTTTTAACGATGGTATTCAATCTGTTATAGTTGTGTCATCACAATTTGGACAAGAAGAATTATCGCTTGATATTTCTACACTAACAATTGTAATTCTTATGGTGCAGTTTGTTGCATTTCTTGGAGCAAAGTTTTTTAATTATTTATCTCAAAGGTATTCAACAAAAATATCACTTATAATTAGTTTAATAATATGGGTTTTAATAATATTTTATGCCTACTTATTCTTAAATTCTACTACTGGATTTTATGCTCTTGGAATTGCTATTGGTTTAGTTCTCGGTGGCTCGCAAGCATTAAGCCGCTCGATATATTCATTGATGATTCCCAAAGGAAAGGAATCTGAATATTTTAGTTTGTACGAAATAAGCGAACGCGGTACAAGTTGGATTGGTCCACTTGTGTTTGGATTGTCATTACAATTTACCTCCTCTTATCGTTTTGCAATATTATCATTAGCACTTTTTTTTATTATTGGATTAATTTTACTATTTAAAGTTGATGTTAAACAAGCCGCACTTGAAGCGGGAAATATTATATAAATTTGTGAATTATTAAAATGCAAATTCAAAATCATTTAGGAAAAATTTCTTGGACACTTGCAGATAAATTTCTGTATGTTATCTATGGATTTGTATTTTTAATTCAGATTACTCTTATTAGCATAAGCGATTTAGCATTATTTAATTTTTTAATTGCTATTAATACTTGGATTTTTATTATTAGCGATTCGTTTGCATTACAAGCAATAATTCAATTCGGATATGATACAAATAATCAAAAAAGAGTAAATTTATATTCTTTATTATTACATTTTGCTATTATAATTATATTTACCTTTTTAATATATATTTTACGATATCCAATTACAAATATATTAGACGAACCGCGTTTTTTGGAAGTTACAAGCTATTTACCATTTCTTTCATTATTTATGTTGCCTCGAACATATTGCCTTAAATTAATGTTAAGAAAGCATAATATGGATAAGATATTTTTATCAAATTTAGCTTTTTTCGGACTTATGTCCTTTAGAATTATAATGTTCAAGATTAACAATCAAGCTATACTACTTGATGATGCTGTTAATATTTATTTCGAGGGAACAATTTTTAGCTCTATTGTTGCTTTTCTTTTAACTATTAAGGAACTTAAATTTTCTTTTAAAGGAGATATTTCGTTAAAAGATATTGTCAATTTTAGTTTTCCATATACAATCACAACGGGTATATATACAGCAACAAAAAATCTCGATGTATTGATTCTAAAACTATTTTTCTCACTCGAAAGCATTGGTTTATATTCAGCGGCAAAAAGTATATTTAGATTTTTTGAAGAAGGCATAAATGGTGTAAATAGTCTAATTTACCCCGCTTCAGTAAGAGCAATAAAAAATAATGATAAAAAATTATTACAATCAATGATAAGCAAAGCTATTTCTTTTACTTTCATAGGGTTTGTTGGTGTTGCTATTATATTAATTCTTGGCTTATCCGAGTATATTATTGGCACTTTAATGAAATCAAATTTTGTAAATTCACTTGATTATTTTAATATAATGTTGTTAGCGTGTCTATTTTTGCCATTTAATATTTTCTATTTTGTATTAACCGCGGCAGGAAAGCATCTTAAATTAATGAAAATAGTTGGTTTTTCTTTTATCATGGCAATAATATCGTTTGTTTTAATTGGTATTAGCAGAATAAGTATTTTAATGCCATTGGGTTATGTAACATTTTATTTTGCATTTGCCGTCCAATCATTATATTATGTAAATAAAAATAATATAGTAAAAATCAAATTTAATGATTTATTTAGAGCAGTTGATGATAGCATAAAATTTATTCAAAAAAAGATATAATTATTCTTTTTCGAAAGCTTTTTGAACTTTTAATTGTGCCTGCCGCCTTTTTCGCAATTTTAATTTTCCAGAATGAATATTGTCAAATATTCTAATTATATCTAAAAATGTTTTATAATTAAAAAATGGCAATTTATTCTCACTACAATATTTAGCTAAATTCTTTTTTGCAAAAATTATATCTGAATGCTCTGCGGCGCAATAATCAGAATATCCATCACCTACAAAAACAGAAATTTCATCATCTTTTATATTGTTTAAAATGATATTTTTTTTACACGACGCACTAAGGCAATCACAAGATTCAGTTGCTCCATAAAATTCGGGATAAGGAGTAACTCCACTAAAATTTATCTTATTGCAATAAACATTTGATAAATCGAAATTAAATTTACTCATAATTGGATAGATATACGAACTAAATCCATCGCTTACTACCGATATCTGATAATTATTTAATTTACACATATTTAAAAAATCAATAAAATAATTATCAATTTCAGTATTATTAGCTAATTTTTCAATTTCGGGTTCGATATTAATATCTAATGTCTTGACGACGCTATGCCAATATTGAAAAATATTAATATCGCCCGCTAATAATTGAGAATGAAAAGGTTCGAATTGACCAAAAAGTTTAAAAATCTCATCACCGAGATCAATTTTTGCAATTGTACCATCAAAATCACAAAATATCTTTATTTTTGAATACATAATACATATATTTACTTTTTTAATATTTACAAAAATAAGAATTATAATTTTATTAAATAGATAGGTAATTTTTTGACTGAGTTATATAAGCGTGTATTAGTAGCAATTATTGGGATTCCATTAGCAGTTGCAATAATATATTTTGGTTCGTATATATTTTCATTTGCTATCATTATTATAGCTATTTTAGGGATTGGCGAATATTTAAAATTAATTGAAAAGAAATCATCTTATATTCAAAAATTTTCGACATATTTATTTACAATTTCAATTTTATTGATATTTTCTTTTGTTTACTCGCCAAGTAATATTGCATTATTATTATTACTTACTTTTATGATTGAATTTTTAACTATTTATTCAATACAAGTATTTAAGGGGGTAAAAGGTGCGATAGTTTCAATTTCAGGTGCGATAAATATTTCTATTTATCTTGGTTTTGGCTTTTCCTCTCTTATTATTATAAGAAATTTTAATAAATATTTACTTTATTGGCGAGATATTTTTGGACAAAATTCTTTTTTATATTCAACAGAATTTGCAGAATCTTCGATATGGGCTTTATTTGTATTATTTATATTTATAACTATATGGATGTGTGATTCGGGAGCGTATTTTATAGGTAAATCATTCGGTAAGAATAAATTACACCCCGAAGTTAGTCCAAAGAAATCTTGGGAGGGAGCTATCGCGGGATTAGTTACATCAATAATTACATTTTCACTATTAAATTATTTTTTCATTCCTCAAATACCCTTATATTTTAGTCTAATTGGAGCAATATTAATCGGAGTTATTGGGCAAATTGGTGATCTTGCAGAGTCTCAACTTAAACGAGACGCCGAAATAAAAGATAGTAGTAATTTATTACCCGGACACGGTGGCATTTTAGATAGATTTGATAGCGTATTATTTGTTTTTCCAACAATGCTTGTTTATCTTATTGTAATTGCAATTTTAACTTGATTTAAATTTCTTTTTGAAATAAAATTGATATGCAATAGCAATTAAAATAATTAAAAAAACTATTGGAAAAATTATTTTTCCATAAATTGATATATAATTATCAATTACTTGCCAATTCTCTCCAAAAGAATAACCAAAATAAAGAAGTATCAAATTCCAAATAGTTGAACTAATTGCAGAAAGCAAAATAGTTTTTTTAAAATCGAGTCGAGAAATTCCCGCAAAAAATGAAATTACAGCCCGAGTTCCAGAAAGGAATCTATTTGCAACAATAAGCCAATATCCATATTTTTCGAACCATAATTCTACTTTTTTAATACTATCACGAGAAATAAATTTGAATTTATTACTTTCAATAAAATAAATTTCAAATTTTTTGCCTAATATATACATTACAACAAAACCGAGTGTCGAGCCAATAATTGATAATGTAAAAATTTGCAAAAAACTATGAGACTGTATTCCTATCAATGTACCCATAAAAACAAGTATTGAATCGCCTGGTACGGGTGGAAATAAATTCTCAGCAAAAGTGCTAAGAAAAGCAAATATCAGCACCCAACCCCAAGGTAATTGTGCTAAGAATGTAATTATCGTTTCGAGCATTTATTGATTTACCTTAATCAAATTTTCAATTAATTCATATAATTTGCTAATATCTTCTAATTTATAGTCTGGCATAGTATTTATTGGTTCAGAAGAAATATAAATTGTTTTAACCCCCGCCAATTTACCTGCTAAAATATCAGACTCAGAATCTCCAATTATAAACGATTTTTTTAAATCAATATTATTTTTTTCTGCTGATTCTAAAATCATACCTGGATTGGGTTTTCTTCTAAAACTATTTGTTTCTTTTAAATCAGTACAAAAATTAATTTCCTCGAAAGCAATACCACATTTTTCAATTAACAAATCTTGCATATAATTATGAACTAAGTTTAAATCTTCTAAAGTCATTAATTTTTTTCCGACACCCTGCTGATTAGTAACAAGTATTAATTTATAAGAATTGCTATGAATTAATTTTAAAATTTTAGGTATTTCATCAAATAGGATAAATTCTTCGGGTTTAGTTACATAAGCGTCAATAATGCGTTTATTTACAATTCCATCTCTATCAAAAAAGAATGCTTTATTTTTCATTTAAAAGCTCTTCTAAAACACCATCAATTTGTTCGAAAACTACATCCCAAGTATGTGTTTGAATAATCCAATTACGAGAATTTTCAGACATTTTTTTAGATAATTCCAAATCTTGTAAAAGTTTAACTGTATATCGAGCAAAATCATCGTCGCTTTTTGCTATAAAAGCGTGTTCGCCGTGCTTTGCATATATTCCTTGATTTCCCGTTTTAGTAGTAACAACAGCACAGCCCGAAGACATTGCTTCGAGAAGTTTATTTTGTATGCCCGAAGCACCGTCATGTGGATGTAAAAATATTCTTGCTTTTGCGTAATATTCAGCTAAATCGGGGACATCTGCATAAATTTCAACAAAGTCATTTTTTAAATTTCTAACAGAATTTGGCGGATTAGAACCAACAATCATAAGTTTTGCGTCTGGAACTTCTTTAATAATTCGAGGCATAATTTCTGTTGCGATTTTTATAGCCATCATAGTATTTGCCCAAACGCTTAATTTTCCAGTGAAAATTATATTTTTGCCTCTTACTTCATAATTTTCATTAGGAGCGTATCGCTCTATATCCACACCATTAGTAACTAATCTATATTTTGCATTATTATTAGCTTTTTTCATTTCTTCTATATCCTCAACTGTAACTAAAGTTGTGTAATCATATTTAGAAATGATATTTGGCTCATATTTTTTTAGTTTAAATACTTCCCACCATCGTACAATTTTCTGTAATAAATTTGTACTGCGTGTAAATGATCTACTTTGATATAATACTCTACAATCTTCTGCGATAAGAATTTTTTTAATATTTTTATTTTTTAAATATTCAGCTGTACGCATAAAAAATGCAATACCTATATCAAATTTTTCATTATTTACTAATTCATCAACTACTTGTTTGAATTTTTTTGTTAAGTAGAAAGATATTTCGAGTGGATATTCTAATGGCAATCTTAAGCCCGTAACGATACCAGATAAAATTGGATTTAGTTTAATTGGAAATACTCTAACTCCAATATTTTCAATAGCTTCGATTTCTTTACTATTAGGTAAATTTGCGAAGCTAAATGCAACTAATGTAACATCGTATTTTTTTGCCAAATGCCTTAACAAGTGATAAGACTTAATTTTATCACCACCAATAAGCGGAAACGGATAACGCGAAGACAAAAAAAGGATTTTCTTTCTTTCCAATTCAGAAATTTATTTATTTTATAATATTTACAAAAATAAGTATTTTTTTTTAATTCATAAAGTAAAACATTGTTATATCAAATTTTAGAACCTTTCAAATCAGAAAAACTTATTTCTTTTTTTTCTTATTTGAAGATTTTGTTTTCGGAAATCTATCGGGACTTGGCACAAATTTATCGAGTGTCCAATCTACCGATGTATAATGTTGTCCGGGTAATTCATCATTTTCAGAATTAAATATTGATAATTTCTGTTCTGAATTTTGAAAAATATGAATAGGTATCCAATACTCTTTGCTAATTGTTACAATGCCAGAACCCGTAATTGTTGATTCAGTACTAATAACTTGCTCAGGAGTGAAAATATTAATATTTCCGAGAGCAGTTTTTATAAAACTAAATCGAGTGCATTCATAGCCTAATGTATCTATTGGACGAGCCGCTCTAAATAGAGATGATTGCTTTACAATAGCTGGTGGAATACCATTTTCTATTAATGTATCAGTAGAATTTACGTTCCAAGATTCATTTATATAAATATAATTATTCTTAAATGGGAAAATTATAGTTGGCATAAAAGCTCCACCAGGCGAAATTGCATATTTTAATGTATCATCGGGAATTACTTGCAATCTATTTCCCATTGAGTCTATCCAAATTCTCACCCTACGATTAATCCAAGGCGATGTTTCACGTCGTTCAGGCACTTCACCCGAATATTTTTCATCAGATATAAAATTCAGCAAACGTTGGGAAATCAAAAATTTTCTATCTTTGGTAACCGAATCACAAGTAAGCTCAATATGTTCTAGCCTTGTTTTCACAATTGGTCTGCCGTAATTTATCAAAAGACTATCAAAAACTACTGCCTTATAGATTAATGTATCCTTTTTAAAGAAATCATAATTAAATTTTTGCAGTTCGAACACAATTTTCTTTTCTCTTAATGCATTGGTATCAGCTTCTGTTTCTTGTGCTATAAGAATATTGAATGTTGTTGATAATAAAAGATATGTGGTGATAAGAATTTTATTCATAATATAAATAGCTAATTTTCAATCAATAATTATTATAATAACTGATTAAAAGAATAATTATTTTGTTATGAATTAATTTTAAATCTCTTCTATTAATTTGATTTTAAGATAAATGTAGCTTGGTCGCCTTTTTTTAGTTCATTCATTTTTTTTGTTAATTTGATAAATTCTTTACTATCATTTTCAGAAACTATTTCTCTAAAATCTTGCATTGGATTTTTTGAGCCGAGTTTTGTTTTTGTTAGTGGTATATTATTTTTATAAAGCTCGCTTCCCCAGAATTGAAAGTCAGTAGCATCATAAATAATTTTTTCTATTTTATAAGAGGATTGTTTAGCAAGAATTTCCATAGATTTTTCGTTTAGTAAATGAAAATGACGCGGAGCGTCCAAACTAACCCAATCAACTCCGTATTTTTCCCAAGCGTAAGAATTTGATACGGGGATTCGGATAATTAAATTTTTGTTTAAATCTTGTAATTTTCTTGCATTTATTAAATATTCCAATAGATTAGGTACGTGTTCAAAAGAGTGATTGAATATAATTGTATCGAATTTCTGCCCACGTTCGAAAATTTCCTCTAAAGTTCCTTTTATAACTCTAAAATTCTTTGAATACTCTACAGTTTCATAAATGTAGGGATCTATTCCAGTAAGATTTTTAAATCCAGCAAGTTCGAGTTCTGATAGAAAAAATCCATATCCCGAGCCCACATCTAAAATTGAATTATCTAAATTAATATTTATTTGAGAAAGCCATTCATAAAAATCTGGTTTATTTTTGAGGAGTGAAAAGATAAAACCCAAAATATTCCATTTTCCGAAACTAAATTGATACCATTTCTTTTTTAAGAAAATTTTAATTCCGCTCTGTTTAATTGAAACTTTTGAATAATAATTTTCGGGATAATATTTCGCAATATTGTCGGGTATAGATAAAATTTGCAAGGTTAAACATTCAGGACATTCAAAATATTCAAATTCTTCATTAGTTCCGAAATGTTTTTCAAATACTTTATAAAACTTTTTTTCACTATTATTTTTACAAATTCTACACTCGTTATTCATCTAATACCATTAATTATTAAAAAAGAATTTTGGGAAAAATATATTTAATCAATCTTTACCTAATTTTATAATTTGTGGTTTATCAATCTTAAACCCTAAGAAATTATGTGCTTGCTCGTAAAAATTAGTGGCTGAATCAGTTACATAAAAATCAATTTTTGGCTTTTCAATAAATTGCAAATTAGGCTCTATCAATAATCTTTTTTCGGCTAACACTCGCAGTGCATAAACCGCAGCATGCTCGCCAGAATCAATAAGAGTAACATTTGGCAATACTTCGTTAATCAAATGTGATAATAATGGATAATGAGTACAACCCAACACTAATGTATCAATTTTATGATTACGAAATTCAGATAGATATTCTTCAGCAATTAGTTTCGTAGCATCGTGCCGTATCATTCCTTCTTCAACAATTGGAACAAACATTGGACAGGCTTTAGAAAAAACTTTTATATTTGAATTTTCACTTGATATATTATTAATTTGATTTATATAAGCATTGCTCCCAATAGTAGCACGCGTTCCAATAATTCCTATTTTTCCATTTCTACTTGCTCTTAGTGAGGCTTCTGCCGCGGGGTCAATCATTCCAATAACATCAATATCATTAGAAATACTTCTTATTGAATCAAGCGCAAGTGCCGAAACTGTATTGCAAGCAATAATAATTATTTTTACACCTTTAGAAATCAAAAATTCAGCAGATTCTTTTGCATAAGCCTCTACAATTTGCTTGGATTTATTTCCATAAGGTACTCTTGCTGTATCACCTAAATAAATATAGTTTTCAGAAGGTAAAAATCGAATAAATTGTTTTAATACGCTTAATCCGCCAATTCCCGAATCAAATACTCCGATAGCCGAATTTTTATCTAACATTCTTACTAATATAAGTTTAAAAAAAAAATAATTTATATAAACAAAAATAATCATAATTTATTATAGATAATTATATTTTTTCTAATTATATTTGTAAAAAAATACTTTATTTTTTAGTATTTATCATTATATAACTAAATAAGAATATAAATTATGCCATTTATTAGATCAATTTCTGGATTACGTGCTACATTAGGTGATGGACTTGTGCCATCAATGATTGCGGCTTATACTGTTGCATTTGCTAAAAAAATTGAAAAAGGATTAGTTATTGTTGGACGCGACGGACGTCCTTCTGGAAAATGGATAGAAGATATTATAGCTGGTTCATTAATTGCATGTGGGTGCGAAGTTCGGCTTCTTGGAGTTGTCCCTACACCAACTATTCAGCTTGAAGTTGAGCATACAAATGCTTCTGGCGGAATTTCGATTACAGCATCGCATAATCCAAGCGAATGGAATGGTATGAAATTTATGAATAAAAATGGTATATTCTTTGATAAAGAGGATAATCTTAAACTTTGGGAATATGTTGATACAGCAATATATGATTTATCCAATGATACTTTTTTCCATGAAAAAGTTTACGACGAAAATGCAATACAAAAACATATAAAAAGAGTACTAAATATTCAATCTATAAAAGATAATTTAAAAAATATAAAAAATAAAAAATATAAAGTAGTTGTTGATGCTGTAAATTCTTCTGGCTCGCATATTATACCCGAATTATTACGTAGTTTTGGTTGCGAAGTCGTTGATATGTTTTGCGATGCTTCAGGCTTATTTCCACATACTCCAGAGCCTTTACCCGAGAATTTACACGATTTAGCTGATATCGTAAAAGCTGTAAAAGCAGATATTGGAATTGCGGTTGACCCCGATGCTGACCGGCTTGTAATAATTGACGAATATGGCGAAGCAATCGGAGAAGAAAAAACAATCGCACTTGCTGTTGAGTCCGTAATCAATACCTCTACTCATATTGGAAATATAGTTGTAAATTTATCATCTTCTTCTGTATCGGAATTAATTGGTAATAAATATGGATTTACTACATATTATGCTCCCGTAGGAGAAATTAATGTAGTAAGTAAAATGATGGAAACAAGTGCTATAATTGGTGGAGAAGGTAGCGGTGGCGTAATATTGCCCGAATGCCATTATGGACGCGATTCTCTTGTTGGAATAGCATTAGTATTAAATTTAATGACAATGAAAAATAAAACTGTTTCTGAATTAGTAGCTGATATGCCTAAATTAAGTATGGTCAAGCTCAAAAAGAAATTTACAGGCGATTTAAGCGATTTGATTAACTTTATTGCAAATAAATATAAGAACTATAAAATTACTCTTCTTGATGGTATTCGCGTTGATATTGAGGACGGCAAATGGTTTCAATTACGGGCTTCTAATACCGAGCCTATTATAAGAGTAATAGCCGAGTCTTATGATGAACAAGCGGCTACACAATTAGCAATTGAAATTCTTGATTTAGTAAATTAAACATAAATTATTCATTAGAAACTTTAATATTTTTTATTATGCTGTCCAACACTTTAAAAATATTGGACATCTGGAGAGCTGATACATTAGGGCATGCCCCATTGTCATTTTCAACGGATTAATATTTGGGTAGGATAAGCATTCTTGCTTGTAAAAAAAATAACCTCAACCCCCAGCCCTTTCTCTAATGGAGATGGGGAGAAAACGAATAAGCCCTCACCATTGGAGAGGGTTTGGGTGAGGTAATAAAATAAGATGTCCTACATTTCCAAAATGTAGGACATCTGGGAAACGCGCCCCTTCAACTACGCTCAGGGTAAGCTAAAAATTCCGTTCATTGAGCGTAGCCGAAATGAACGACTTTAGACAACTGGAAAAACATAGGCAACGGGGCATGCCCCATTGTCACCCGTTTTTCTTCTTAACAAGCAATAATGTCTGACCCACCAACTTTCAACTGATATTTATTCTCTGCTAATGCACAAAACGTCAACTATTTTATAAGATTTACTTAATTGAATATAATTGTTAATATAATATAAAAATTATATTGATTCAACTAATCTTTTTATAATATCATTTGCAGAAATATTATCAGCTTCTGCATTGAAATTGGTTACTATTCTGTGTCGCAAGACGGGCAAAACACTCGCTTTAACATCATCAATATCGGGAGTGAATTTACCTTTTATTGCGGCTCTTGATTTTGCTCCAAGTATTAAATATTGGCTTGCTCGTGGACCTGCGCCATAACTTATAAAATCTTTAATAAATTGTTGATTTGTAGTTTCAGGACGCGTTGCACGCACTAATTTTACTGCAAAATCAATAACATTATCGCTAACGGGTACTTTTCGTATTAAATCTTGAAAATCAACTATTTCCTCACCATTAAGCACCTTATTTACAATAGGTTTGTTTAATGCAGTAGTTGACTTAACAATATCAATTTCTTCGTTATGCGATGGATAATCAAGCCAAATATTAAACATAAATCTATCGTGCTGTGCTTCGGGCAATGGATAAGTACCTTCTTGCTCGATAGGGTTTTGAGTTGCAAGTACAAAAAATGGTTTTTCTAAATTATAAGTAGTGCCAGCGGCAGTTACAGCGTGTTCTTCCATAGCTTCGAGAAGAGCCGCTTGAGTTTTGGGTGGAGTTCGATTAATTTCATCTGCAAGAACGATATTTGCAAAAATTGGACCTTTTACAAATCTAAATTTTTTCTGTCCACTCGATATATCATCTTCGATTATTTCTGTACCGCTTATATCGCCGGGCATTAAGTCTGGTGTGAACTGAATTCGTGAAAATTTTAAATCGAGAGCTTTTGATAAAGTTCTAATTAATAAAGTTTTTGCCAAACCCGGCACACCAATTAATAGCACGTGACCACGCGCAAATAAGGACACTAATAACTGCTCGATAATATCATTTTGTCCGATAATAACTTTTGCGATTTCAGCCTTTACTTTTAATATTGAATCTGCTAATAATTTAATTTTTTCTGTATCTTGCATTGAATTATTTAGTTTTTGATTAATAAAGAAATAAGAGACGTGTAAATTTAAACATCATTGAATAATATCTATATTAATCTTAAATAATTTATATGAAATCAATAAATAATACATACAATTTGCATAATATCTTGTTTTTTGTAGGATAAGCATCTTGCTTCAAGTTTCTAATCTCTTTCTGAACGCAGTGAAGTATCTAAATTGCAAGGTGTCCAAAACTTTTGAAGTTTTGGACACCTAAAATAGACTAATATTGTTTGAACAATCATCTTGCTTGGTGATAAAAAATTTGTTATAAACCTAATTCAAATCCAAAAAAATAATTTCTTTCAGCAGCTGGAAAAAATTCTTTTCCAATACCACTCGCCGCATATAATTCATTTGTAATATTATTAATTTGTAAATGAATTTTCAAGCGGTTTATAGAGAAAATTTGTTTAAAAGTATATGATATATCAGCATTTAATATTTTGTATGAATCTACGATATTATTAATATAATATTCAGAACCGAGATGTGATTTTACTCTTGGATCGCTTATTAGCAAATCACCAAAATTATCAGTCCTAAATTCGCCAACACTTTTAAGATAAAGCGACGCGAATAATTCCTCATAATTATAAATTAATCTAATGTTAGCAAGAAAGTCTGGAAATCCAGCAATAGAATTGTTTTTAAGAGAAATTATATCCCCTTTTTTGGATATGAAATCATAATCAATAATTTTATTTTGACTATAAGTAGTATTTGTAGAAATTTTTAGATTCCCATATTTTTCAGAATCAAATAATTTTGCAGTAGCCATAATTTCTATTCCATAATGGCGAGTTTTAGGTGCATTTCCGTCTATTGGCGCACCAAAATTATCGAGCTGTCCGCTTTTAACAAGTTCATCAAAATATTCCATCAAAAAAGTATTAATATTAAAATATAGGAAATTACTACTATATGTCCAACCGAGTTCTATATCAAGCATTTGTTCGGGTTTAACATAAGGTTTTGTAAAGTCATAGTATATCACACCATTGGAATCCTTGATATGCTCGAATAATGGTGAGTTTCCGTCCCAGGAATTACTTGCGTCGTATAAATTTTTCATTCTCGGCTCACGTGATGTATATGCAAGTGATAAATAAGTTCTATTATTGTTATTTATATTATAATTTAATCCAATTCTTGGATTAAAGAATAAATAATTAATTTCAAAAAGTCTTTCGGTATTTGTAATATTTTTTCCATCAATAGTATGATAATTGGAAAAAACTTTTCCAGCTTTCTCATTTTCGATAGCATATAAATGGCTAACTAATTGCCCTTCGATATTTACAGTAAATTCATCATTAATATAATAATGTTCGCTTGCAAATAGTGAAAAAATATTACGAATACCATCATAATAATAGAACTCGTAATCTGGATCGTAGTTTTGAGGTAAATTTTCAGCAAAATTAATTTTTCCCCAATGAACAGAACGATGAAGTCGCATTTCAGCACCGAACATAAATTTCCCATTATTATGCTCATATTCGATTTTAGGTATCCAACCAAATGTTTTATTTCCAACGAAAGCTCTAATAATTGGGTTTTGCGGGTCTTCGGCATTTATAAAACCATTTTCTGGGGTTAATCTAAAAGAATTTGCATTTGTCCAGCCAGTTCCGTCAAAATCAAAGTAGCCCTCCCCTATTTTAAAGAAAATTGCAGATTTTGTAGTTAGTTTATCAGAAATTTGCCAATCGTTAAGCAATTCAATTTGAGGTTGAGAAAATTTTTCTAATTCTTGTGGACGTCTTTGAGTAATCCAATTTATAGTTTCACCATCATTTTTATTATAAGAAAAATAACTATAATTTGATTTTCGTAGTTCTAAATCTTTAATATATGAATATGGTAGCCCATTATATGACAGACCATCGTCTTGCGAACCACCATAAATATTAATTTGAGTAGTAAGATTTTCATCAAATCTCATAGCAGAAAAGAAATAGCTATTTAGAAATGCAAAAGATTGTTTCCGATAGCCGAAGGAATTTATTCTTGCAAGTTTCGCGTAAAAAGCATAATTATCTGTTAAACCCGATGAATACTCGATTGCATAACGGCTTGATATATGGCTTAAACTATTATCATAATTATACTCTTGAAATCCTATTCCAGAAGAAATATTAATGCCTTTAAAATTTGCATAATTAAGCGTACTTAATATAATACTACCGCCAATTGCGGCTGGTCCGTAGGACGATAAGCCTGCTCCTCGTTGAACTTGTATATTTTCTACAGTAGAAGCAAAATCTGAAAGATTAATCCAATAAAAATTATGGTCTTCGGGGTCGTTTTGCGGTATTCCATTGACCATTACAGAAATTCTTCTTTGGTCAAAGCCGCGTAAAGATAAATTTGTGTAACCTATTCCATTGCCGTTTTCCGAAAATGTAAGAATAGAAGGTAATTCACCTAATATTTGTGATAAATCCTGCGACGAATACGTTTCTTTAATTTCAGACTTAGTGATCTCTGCATAAGGAATGGGTGAATTATGCTCATTAGCCTTTGTTGAGCTTACGGTAATGCTTGGCACTCTATAAATTCTTGTCGAATCATTAGAATTAGCCTTTTTCTCGTTTGCAAATAGCAAAAAAGGAAAAAAAATTGAAAAAATTATTAAATACTTTTTCACAAGAACCTCGTTAAAGTTTATTAAACATTTCGAGTTTCCCGTGGGGATATTTGGAGAGTATTTTCTTATTCGGTGTTATTCATTAACCGTTTCCCTACGCCAGTATTATCTGGATCAGGTTCGAGGAGACTCTCTCAGCAACAACTATTGTTGTAGCACCTCCAACGGAACTCATTTTATTACAAAATATAAGAAGTTAAAATTCTAATAATATTGTAAAAAATATTTAAAAAATGTAAAAAATAAAATATGTTAATTTCGTAATACATTTAATTATTTATTATTGATTTATGAAAAATATTGACTAAATTTTTAATGTAAAAAATCAATAAAATTTTTGAAAAATTATTTTGAAAAATATTTTTGGAGCTAATATTATTATGTTTAATAACTTCTCTATTGGTACTCGATTATATACATATTTTGCATTTTTATTAGTATTTTTATTCTCAATTATTATTGTTAGCAGTATATTTATGAGTAAAGTAAATGAACGTTCAAGTGAATTTGCTAATGTAAAACTTTCACATATAATTATGACTAATAAAATTATTGACAATATTAATCAAAATTCAATTTTAAACGGAAATAAACTATTTTATGATATTAATTCAGAAATTGATAAAATTGAACAATTACACCAAAAAGTACTTAAAATACGTGCCGAAAATGATATTTTAATTGATAGCTTAGAGCGATTTATACAAACTGACAAAGGGCGTAAATTGATGGCAAGCTACAGGAAAATATATAATTTATACGTTGCAGATGCAAAGCAATTTAGAAAAATGGTTGAAAACAAAACAGACCATCAATCTTTGGTTGATTTTCTATTAAATAAATATAGAATATCAGAGCAAAATTACAAAAATGCAACTTTTGAACTTATTGATTATCAAAATGAATTAATACGTAGCGAAGCTCTCGAAGACGTAGATTTAGTATCAAATTTAATTTTTTATGCGATTATTGCCGCAATAGTCATTAGTATTATATCCACCATAGTTTCGATTGCTGCTAAAATTTCTATTACAAAACCAATCAAATATGCTGTTGAAATTGCAGAAAATATTGCTCAAGGCAATCTCAATATGGAAATCGAGGTTAAATCAAAAGATGAAACGGGGCAATTGCTACAATCAATGAAAACAATGGCTTGTAATATTGGCAAATTAGTATCTGAATTAAATAGTGTTAGCGATGCTTCTGTTGAAGGACGTTTAGATATTAGAGGTAATACTGATTTGTTCAAAGGTGAATATCAAAATATCATTAAAGGATTTAATTCTACACTCGATGCCGTTATTGGTCCACTAAATGTCGCTGCCGAATATGTTGATAGAATAGCAAAAGGCGATTTACCTCCAAAAATTACAGATAACTTTAAAGGTGATTTTAACGAAATCAAAAATAATCTTAATCAATGTATTGAAGCTGTTAATCGTTTAGTTGTAGAAGCTAATATGTTGTCAGATGCTACATTAGCAGGTAATCTTGGAACACGTGCAAATCCAACATTACATTTAGGTGAGTATCGAAAAATTATTGAGGGTTTCAATGCTACCCTTGACGCGGTTATTGGTCCTCTTAATATCTCTGCTGAGTATTTTGATAGAATAGCAAAAGGCGATTTACCTCCAAAAATTACAGATAATTTTAAAGGAGATTTTAACGAAATTAAAAATAATTTGAATTTATGTATTGACTCGGTAAATCTATTAGTTGCAGAAACAAATACTCTTACACACGCTACCGAAGAAGGTGAGTTAGGAACTCGAGCAGACACAAGTTTACTTAATGGTGATTTTAGTAAAATTGTTGAGGGTTTTAATTCTACTCTTGATTTGGTTGTATCGCCTATTGAAGAAATTAGTACTGTTATGTCTGTTTTTGCTACTGGTGATTTAACAACTCGAATTATGACAAAATATAAGGGTGATTTTGCTAAATTACAGAATGATGTCAATCATTTTGCTGATTCTTTAAGTGATTTAATTATTAAAATTGCGGACTCGGTTCAGAATACTGCAAGTGCCGCTCACCAAATATCAAGTACAGCCGAATCGCTTGCTGCCGCATCGCAAGAGCAATCTGCACAAGCCGATGAAGTTGCTAATGCAGTTGAAGCAATGAGTAGAACAATTATTGAAAATGCACACAGTGCAAGTAGAACAGCAGATGTTGCAACCCAAAATAGTAATATGGCTTATGAAAGTGGAAAAGTTGTCGAACAAACAGTAAATAAAATGAAAGAAATCGCTAATGTAGTTCATAATAGTACAATAACTATTGAGCAACTTGGTGATTCAAGTAAACAAATTGGCGAAATTATTTCTGTAATAAATGATATTGCAGATCAAACAAACTTACTTGCACTCAATGCCGCCATAGAAGCCGCTCGCGCTGGCGAACAAGGGCGTGGATTTGCTGTTGTTGCTGACGAAGTTCGTAAACTTGCCGAAAGAACTACTGACGCAACAAAACAAATTGCTCTAATGATAAAAGGTATTCAAAATGATACTAATATTGCTGTTGAATCTATGAAAAAAGGCAACATTGAAGTTCAAGCGGGTATTGAGTTAGCTGACCGTGCAGGCGATTCTTTAAAACTAATTTTAACCTCAACTCAGGAAGTATTAAATATGGTTCATCAAATTGCAGCGGCAAGTAATGAACAATCAGATACAAGTGAACAAATTAGTCGAAATGTACTTGCAATTTCGAAAGTTACTGCTGATTCTACTATGAGGGTTGAAGAAGTTGCAAGAACTTCCGATGAACTTGCTCAATTAACCGAACAGCTACGTGATTTAGTGATGACATTCAAGGTTGAAAATTCGCATATAGGATTTTCAAAAACGAATCATTTAATTGGTTCGCAAACTGCAAAACAGCTAAATCACTCTGTTTTTAACGATTATTAATAGTTTTATTGAAGGAGATTTTGAGCATTAAATCTCCAAATTTTTTTTTAAATAAAATAATATTTTATTAAATATGTTTTATAATTAATATCTTTGTTTTTTTGAAAAAATTCAAAAAATAAATCTATAAAATACAATCTTTTCACAAAAATATTTTACATATATTTCAAGGAATTAGTATGTTAAAAAATCTAAAAATCGGTTCAAGGCTTTTATGGAGTTTTTCATTTGTTCTTTTATTTTTAATCGCTATTATGCTATATGGTATATACAACTTACAAGTTGTTAATGATAATGTACAATTATTAGTAAATGATAGATTAGTTAAATCTGAATGGGCACATAGACTTGTTGATGAGGTTGGGAAAATCTCTACATCATATAGAGATATGTTTATTGAAGAGCTTGCTAATAATGATAGTAGTTCAAATAAAAAATTTTTTGAAGAAAAAATTAAAATTATTGAAGAATCGAGAAAAAATATTGATTTATATTCAGATAGTATTGATATCAAAATATTTAAACCTAAAGCCCGAGAACTATTTAATGAATCGTTAATTATTAGAAAAAAGTTTAGATAAGATACAGATAGACTATTAGAATTTATAAATAAAGGCGACATTCAAGCTGCAAATAATATATTAACTCGAGATTTAAAAGAATCAAGAACCGCTTATATTGATAAAAATAAAGAATTTTTAGATTTTTTGATTAATGAGGTTCATGTTCAAGGACAAGAAAGTGTTATAGTTGTAAATACGGGAACTATCGTACTTATTATTATTGGTGTTATATCAATAATATTTGCTATATTTATTGCATTATGGATAACTAAATCTATTGCTCGCCCTATAAAACAAGCTGTTGAAGCCGCCGAATGTATTTCGAAAGGAAAAATGGAAGTAAACCTTCAAACCGATAGCAAAGATGAAACAGGTTTACTTTTGAAATCTATGCAATCAATGGCTGAAACTATTAAAAAACTTGTTAATGAATTAAATGTTCTTGGTGCATCTGCCGTTGAAGGTAGGCTTGACCATCGAGGAAATGAAACTTTATTCGAAGGTGAATACCGAAATATTGTAAGAGGATTTAATGATACTTTGAATGCTGTAATTGGTCCACTAAATGTTGCGGCTGAATATGTTGATAGAATAGCAAAAGGCGATATTCCACCGAAAGTAAAAGATAATTTTAAAGGTGATTTTAATGAAATTAAGAATAATCTAAACCAATGTATTGATTCGTTAAATGGATTAATTGGTGAGATGATGAGTACTACAAAACTCCAGAAAGAAGGCGACATAGACGCTTTTGCTCAAACAGATAAATTCCAAGGAATTTATAGAGAATTAGTTGCTGGATTTAACGAGGGTATGCAAATACATATAAATAATATTCTTGATATAATCAATTCATTAAATAATTATTCACAAGGCGATTTATCAAAAGAAATGCGTGTACTTCCCGGTAAACAAATTATTTTAACCAATACAATAAACTCATTAAGACTAAATGTTATAAACTTAATTACTGACGCAAATATGTTAGCTGGTTCTACCGTAGAAGGTAAGCTTAAAACTCGTGTAGATGCAACTCACCATCAAGGTGATTTTAGAAAAATTGTTGAAGGTATAAATAATATGCTTAATTCAGTTGTATCACCAATAGATGAAATTAGCTCTGTTATGTCTGTTTTTGCTACTGGTGATTTAACTCATCGTATTATTTCTGATTATAAAGGTGATTTTGCAAAATTACAAAATGATGTAAATCACTTTGCTGATTCATTGAGTGATTTAATTCTAAAAATTTCTGATTCTGTACAAAATACAGCAAGTGCCGCTCACGAAATTTCAAGTACAGCTGAATCGCTTGCTGCCGCTTCTCAAGAACAATCAACTCAAGCAGACGAAGTTGCAAACGCAGTAGAAGCTATGAGTAGAACTATTGCTGAAAATGCTATGAGCGCTAGTAGAACTGCAGAAGTTGGAAATCAAAACAGCACTATGGCTTATGAAAGTGGAAAAGTAGTAGAACAAACAGTTGATAAAATGAGAAAAATCGCTGAAGTTGTAAAAGAAAGTGCAAAAAATATCGAACAACTCGGCGAATCAAGTAAACAAATTGGTGAAATTATTTCTGTTATTGATGATATTGCCGACCAAACTAATTTGCTTGCACTTAATGCCGCTATCGAAGCCGCTCGCGCTGGCGAACAAGGACGTGGTTTTGCTGTTGTTGCTGACGAAGTCCGTAAACTTGCTGAGCGTACTACAGACGCAACTAAACAAATTGCACAAATGATAAAAGGTATTCAAAACGAAACTGAACATGCTGTTATTGCTATGAATAAAGGTACACTTGAGGTGCAAAGTGGTATTGATTTAGCAGATAAAGCTGGTGAATCATTAAAGCAAATTTTAAATTCAACTCAAGAAGTACTCGATATGGTTAATCAAATTGCCTCTGCAAGTGAAGAACAATCTGCAACAAGTGATGAAATTAGCAAAAATGTACTTGCAATTTCAAAAGTTACTGCAGATTCTACTATGAGGGTTGAAGAAGTTGCAAGAACTTCCGATGAACTTGCTCAATTAACCGAACAGCTTCGTGATTTAGTAATGACTTTCAAGGTTGATAATTCGAGTTATAATTTTAATCGCTCTAATCATCATTTACTTGGAATGCAGCATACTAAACAACTTGGCTATTAAAATTTCTTCTGAAAGAAATCAAGTAAATTTAAATTTTTACTTGATTTCTTTTCAGCAATATAATATGAGTTTATTCGATTATATGCGTAATTTTTGTTGTTGTGAAACTAATTTAACAGAATTAATATGAAAAAATTATTACTTTTATTTGTTATCTCTGGTTTTTTGTTTATTTCGTGTAATGAAGATAAACAAGATTTAAAAGATACAAATTCACAAGAAGCTGACACTGAATTATATGAAAGAGCTAAACAAATTTTTGGTGCTTTACCTGATAAAATGCCGGGTAGTGAAAATGATACTCCCGAATTGGTAGAATTAGGGAAAATGCTTTATTTTGATACAAGATTATCTGTAAATGGCACTCAATCTTGTAATACTTGCCATAATATCGTTGATAGTTTTAGTGGAGTAGATAATAAACGTGTTTCACCGGGTGCAATCGAGGGTAAAGAAGGCACACGTAACTCCCCGACGGTATTAAATGCGGGTTATCACTTTGTTCAGTTTTGGGATGGTCGTGAGCCAGACTTAAAAGCTCAAGCCAAAGGTCCGATACTTAATCCAGTAGAAATGGCTATGCCAGATGAAAAAGCTGTAGAAAAGAAAATTTCTGCTGTAAAAGAATATAAAGAAATGTTTGCAAAAGCATATCCAAATGATAAAAATACTATTACTTATGATAATATTGCAAACGCAATTGCCGCATTCGAGAGAACATTGATTTCTAAATCAAGATTTGATGATTATATGAATGGTGATCAAAATGCTTTGAATGAAAATGAAATTCGAGGTATGAAAGTATTTATAGAAACTGGCTGCACTACTTGTCATATTAGCCCGCTTCTTGGCGGCTCTATGTATCAAAAAATGGGATTAGTAAAACCTTATGGAAATAGCAATGATTTTGGACGATTTGATGCTACAAAAAATGAAGCTGATAAATTTTTCTTTAAAGTGCCTTCTTTAAGAAATATTGCATATACAAATCCATATTTCCATGATGGTACGGTTAATTCATTAGAAGAAGCTATCAAAATTATGGCTGATATCAATCTCGGTAAAACTCTTACAGATGTCGAAGTTAGTGATATTAAAACTTTCTTAAATTGTTTGACTGATAAAGATTTCGAACAAGGAAATCCTAAAAAATATCAATAATTTTTAAAAAATTTAATTTTAAAAAGTGATGTTTGATGAAAATTAAGCATCACTTTTTTCTTTATTCAATAATTTTTTAATAAATACTTCTCAATAATTTTTTAAATATTAATAAATATAATTATGCAATTAGGTAAATTTAAAATTAATGTAATAGATTCAGGAATTTTTAAACTCGATGGCGGTGCTATGTTTGGCGTTGTACCTAAAGCGCTTTGGTCGAAACGTTATAATCAAGGTGATGAATTAAATAGAATACCACTTGCGGCACGCCCACTTTTAATTGAATTTGACGAAAAAAAAATTCTTGTAGATACTGGAAATGGCAATAAAAGAGATGAGAAATTTAATAAAATTTATGATATTGACCCAAGCGAGAATGATATAATAAATGGAATTTCTAAATTTGGGTTAAATAAAGATGATATTACAGATGTCATTCTTACTCATTTACATTTCGACCATGCGGGTGGCAGTACGATAAATGTTGATGGGAAAATAATACCAACTTTTCCGAATGCTAAATATTATATTCAAAAAGAGCATTTTAATTGGGCTATAAATCCAAAAGAAAAAGATAGAGCTTCGTTTATTAAAGATGATTTCGAGCCACTGATAAAAGAGGGATTATTACATTTTACTAATGGGCATGAAGAATTATACGAAGGACTTACTGTTATTCCCGTAAATGGGCATACTAATAATTTACAATTAGTATATCTTGATTCAGGATCTGAAAGTTTGTTATATATTTCGGATTTAGCACCTACATCAGCACATCTTCCTTATACTTTTGGCTTATCTTATGATAATTTTCCTTTGACAACTATTGAAGATAAAAGAAATTTATTACCAAAAATGTACGAAAAGGATTCTATTATCTGCTTCGAACACGACGCTTTTATCGAAGCCTGCAAATTAGTTGATACTGGAAAAGGTTTTTCTGTGGGTGAAATCATTAAAATAAGTGATTAAAAAAATGGATTTTTTAATTAAAAATAATATTAAATATATCGCTGTTTGCAAATCGAGTGAGGTTTTCGAAGGCAAAGGAAAGCAGATTATTTTCGATGGAGATGATGATTTTCAAATTGCAATTTTCAGAGTAAATAATAATATTTATGCTCTTGAAAATATCTGCCCTCATCGCCATGCTGATAAAATTTATGATGGTATTATAAATGAATTAACTGTGATGTGCCCTTTGCATGGCTGGACTTATTCATTAGAAACGGGTGAAAATATTAATAAATTGCAAGGAATCAAAGGATTAAAAAAATTCGATGCTTTCGAAGAAAATGGACTAATTTATATACAAGAACCAGAATTTGAAATTCCGAAGTGGCGACGATAGAAGAATCAATAATTATTAAAGAAAAAATTTTCCTTAAAGCTAAAGAGCTTGGCTTTATAGATATGAAAATTGCTAAATACCAAACTCTTAGCGAAGAAATTCAATATTATAAAAAATGGATTTCCGAAGGTAAAAATGCAACAATGGGATGGATGGAACGCAATTTTGAAAAAAGAGAAGACGTTCGTGAAATTTTACCGAATACAAATTCTATACTTTGCTTTTCTTTCAATTATTTTACTGGAAATATTCATAAAAAAGAATCTAATACTGATATTGGAAAAATATCGAGATATGCTTGGGGCAGTGATTATCACGATATTTTGAGTGAAAAACTTAAAGAAATCGAAAATTATATTAAAGAATTAATCCCCCAAGCCGAGACAAAATATTATGCCGATACAGGTCCTACACTCGATAAACAATGGGCTGTAAAGTCGGGATTATCTTGGCAAGGCAAGAATAGTCTTACTATTTCCCCTGAATATGGTTCATATTTTTTTATTGGAATAATTTTTACAAGTGCAAAATTACCCAACGATACTCCTATTAAAGATTATTGTGGGACTTGTACAAAGTGCATTCAAGCCTGCCCAACGAATGCGATTGTTGATAATAAAATTGTTGATGCAAATAAGTGTATTGCTTATTGGACAATTGAGGCTAAACACGATATAGATATACCCGAATATATCACTAATAATGCTAAAAATTGGATTTTTGGCTGTGATATTTGTCAAGAAGTATGTCCTTGGAATCAGAATAAACCGAAAATCACCGAAGAAATATTATTAAAATCAAGATTTGAAAATGGTATGCTTGAAAAAAAGTTTATTGAGAGTTTAGAGCAAGAAGATTTCAGTAAAATATTTAAAAATTCTCCAATAAAAAGACTAAAAATCGCGGGATTAAAACGCAATTCGCTCCAAATTCTTAAATAATTATATTTTGTAATTAAATTAATTACTTTAATAGAGAAAATTATCTTCTAAATCAAAAACTAATTTATTTTTATCACTCAATTCCACTTTTTGAATTTTTCCTTTAATTTCCCATGAAACAATATAATTATTTGGAAAATTAGAATTTACATATGAAAGAATTTTTGTTGGAATTGTGCTATCTGGTAATTTTGATTTACATTCGATTTCAATAATATTTTCAAACTTATCGAATTCTAATTCGCAATCACAAGACAATTTTACTTCATACATTTCATCATCATCTTGATCATCTTCAATCTCTACTTTGGTGATCGTGCAATTTGGAAAATGAAGCGAAACGTAGTCTTTGATTTTCTGTGGCAAATATTCTGCATTTATAATTTTTTCTTTATCGCAACTTAAAAAAAACACAGAATAGGTCAATAATACTATATTTAAGATTAAACTTTTCATAACAACTCACATATTTATTATTTTTTTTAGAATTTCAATCTACAAAATTTATTTCCTTTGTTTCAAATAAATTATTAAAATTAGAACTATAATTATTCTCTGAAAATTCTTTATTTGATCGAATTAAATTGACATTTTCAAATAATATAATAGATTGTTTATCTATTTCTTCAATTTTTTGTGGAATATAAAAATATTGTTTTAAATCATTCCAATCTTTATCTCTAATTGTAACAATATTATCAAGATAAAAACTAACCCAAGAAGAACCAATTTTTGAATTTGCAACTTCTTGTAGCAACTTATTTTCTGTAATTTTTACATAATCAATATCAATATCAAAACAAATATAATTTCGACCCAACCTTTTTGCAGCTAATGCAGTTGTACCTGTACCGTTAAAAGGGTCTAAAACAATATCATTTTCATCTGTTGACATTAAAATTAATCGTTCTAATAAGTGCAATGGTAATTGGCAAGGGTGTTCATCTCTATATTTATTATGTTTTATTCTATGTATATCAGTCCAAACATCTGATACTAATGGACCGAAGGGATGTAATAATCCTTTTTTCCCACCATAATCTTTAGCTAAATATTTTGATTTTCTTTCACGCTTATGAGGATAACGTATTTCATAAAATTTGAGATTTTTTGAATTTTTGGCATAAAATAAAATTCCATAATGTGATGGTTGCAGTGTTTTACCCATCGGAGCTGTAGGCGCATCCCAACTTATCCAATGTTTAAAATCAGCAATTTTATTCAAAAATGTTGAGAAATATGTAAGCCATTTGGGTATATTATGGACAAATATCGAACCACTCGGCTTAGTAACTCTTACCATTTCAGAAAGCCATTTTTCACACCACTGTAAGTATTCTTGAACTTGTAAACTATCTTTATAAGTATTATACTCTTTTTTTAAATTAAAAGGTGGGTCAGCAAAAGACATATCAATAGAATTATCTGGAATTATTTTTAATAATTCCAAACTATCGCCTTGAATTATTTTATTTTTATAATTTTCTATCATTTTAATTCTTTTAAAATAGTTTTCTTAAAACGCTCTATTTCATCTTTATGAAACGTAAAAACATCGTCATAAGCCGTTACTATACGAAGTAAATCATTTTTTCGAACATACCAACCTATTCCATCAATAAAACCAAAAAATTTTGCTTTTGGATAATATTTTTCAATAAGCCTTTTCATACCAATTTCAGTTTTAGATTTATCACCTTGTCCAGATGATGTAGTTACAAGAAATGAACTTTCAATTATGATAATGGGATTTTCTTTGTTTGGAATAATAAAATCCATCGTTCGTTTTACAACTTGTTCGTTTAATAATAGTTTATCTAAATCACCTTTTTCAAACGAAATATTTAAATCTTCTAAAATTTTTGAAATATAAAATTCTGGATTATTTTCTGATTTTCCAGAATAAGAACCCTTTTCTTTGTATCTAACAATAGTATCTATTAAAGCTGGTATTTCAAATTTTAATTTTGATATACTTAATTTTTTTAATTCAAACAAAGGTAATGTTTGCGATAAAAAAGGTATGGTAGATCCTTCAAAAAATAAATTTACAATTCCTTGTCTAAAAAATTTATTTTCTCTTATAAGTTTAAAAATTCTATTATCGCCCCATTCTGAAATATCATCTTTCTCTTGTTCTTCAATCCATTTATTCTTTTTGAATAATTTTGATAGTTCTTTATTTTCTGATACTCTGACAATTGTAATCAAACGCTTTAAGCTTTCATTAGTAAATCCAGTTAATGCAAGTAGAACTCTTAATCCATTTTCTTTTTCAACTAAAAATTGTTCTAATAATTCTTTATTAAGCCCTTGTGTTTCAACCTCATTTTTTAATACTAATAAAGTTTCTATTAATGAATTTACAAAGCTTTCATATTTTTCTTGAAACTCGTCATTATTAAAATAAAAAGTATTTTTTTCTATTACTGTTTTATATTTTATTAAATTTTTATTGCTAATTTTTTTCATAACAACTCACATATATATAATTTTTTGCAACGTATTATTTTATTACTTATTATAAAGATATATATTCTTTTTATTCCGGTTTTTAAATTTTTTAAAATAAAAAACCACACTTTTTATTGTGTGGTTTCTATTAAAATTATCTAAAAAAATATTAAGAGAAATTATTCACCCATTCCGAGCGAACCCATAATAAATCTCCATTCTAATTCGGAATCATCAATTTGGTGCAATGTGGACTTGCCCGAGCCGTGTCCAGATTCGAAATCTACATAGAGAAGAATTGGATTTGTCTGACCGGGATTGTTTTGTAATGCAGCAGCAAATTTTTTAGCATGAAGAGGGTCCACACGAGCATCATTTTCACCTGCTTTAACAAGCATTGCTGGATAATCGTAACCAACTTTAATATTATGATATGGCGAATATTTAAGAATATTTTTGAAATCATCTATATTTTCGGGGTCGCCATACTCGGGTATCCAATATCTTGCTATTAGAAATTTATGATAGCGTACCATATCGAGTAGTGGCACAGCACATACTGCCGCTTTGTAGAGGTCGGGGCGCTGCGTAACAACCGCACCAATCAGCAATCCGCCATTACTTCCACCGCGACAAGCTAATTTATTTGGATTAGTATATTTTTCATTAATTAAATATTCTGCGCCTGCAATGAAGTCATCAAAAGTATTTTGTTTTTTATACATCATTCCGTCGTAGTGCCATTTTTCGCCATATTCTGCACCACCGCGTAAGCAAGCAATAGCATAAACTCCGCCACGGTTTATAAATGCCGCATTCGTACCAATGAAGTTTGGAGACATACTAATATTAAAGCCACCATAACCATAAATCAGTGTTGGATTATTTCCATTTAATACTAAATCTTTGCGGTGAATTATAAACATTGGAATTTTTGTTCCATCTTTCGACTCGTAAAATACTTGTTTCGAGGTAATATTATCAGTATTAATTGCTAATTTATCTTGATAAACAAATGTCCAATTTAAACTTTTTCCGTCAACTTTGTATAATTTTGCTTGTGAAGTAAATGTTGCAAGAGTTACATATACTGAATTAGTTTCCTTTTGATAGCTAAGCGATGAAACGTTTGCAATCTCTGGCAATTCGAGTTGTTTAATCTTGTTTCCATTCAAATCATATACTGTTAATCGAGAAAGCACATCTTTTTTATCTTGTACGATAATATAATCATTTGTAATTACATATCCATCTAAAACTGTCTCGGATTCGGGTATCAAATCTTTCCAATTTTCAAATTCTGGTTTATTTAAATCAGTAACCATAAGCCTGAAATTCGGAGCTTCGTGATTTGTATAAATATACATTTTGCCATTTTTTACAAAAGGGTTCGCTTTGAATTTTGTTCTTTCATAAATCAACTTTGGCTCATCGAGTGTGCCGGGTTTTCTAATTTTAAGACTATTTGACCAGAAATCACCTTCAGAAATGAATGTAGTAGTACCGTCGTCAGTATCCCAAATACTTGCAAAGTTTTTTGCGTCATCGGGTGCAACTACAAATTTATCATTTTCTCTTTTATCACCAATTTTATGTAAATATGTTTTTATCGGTTCTTGTTTTTCAATCATTTCTTTTGAGCGAATTGTAATATATGCGTAATTTTCATCATAGCACCAAGTAAAAGAATTTAAATCAGAAATTGGTTCGCCTAATACTTTACCATTTTTAGTATCAATAATTCTATAAATAGAAATTTCGTTTCCTGAATATTGCAATCCAATTGCGGCTTTGTTACCATCTCTTGTAATTTCGAATCCTGTAATTGCAGATTTTCCGCTTTTATCGAAATTCATTGGGTCAAAAATCAATATTTCTTTTTTATTTATTATTGTATAAACTTTTGGTTGAGCGTCACCTTTTTTTCGTAAATAAAAAAATTCTCTATCTTTTTTATAAAAGGGGGCGCTTCGATAATCGCGGTCAATTAAAGATGAAATATCATCGCGGAAACCCGGTAATTCTTTTGTATTTTCTTTTAGATATTTTACTGTAAAATTATGTTGTGCTTTCGACCATTCAAGAGTTTCTGGATTAGTTTTATCCTCCATCCATCTGTAGAAATCTACAAAATCATATCCGTGAACATTCTCTCGAACAGCTTCCATTTTAGCTTTAGGCTGTTGTGATAAATCAATGCTATAAATATTCATAGAAGTCATTAAAAAAATGCTTAAAATAAAAAAATACTTCATTAAAAAAAATCCTATATTAATTAATTATTGAAATTTGATTTACTAAAATTTGTTTTGGGGTTACTATGCGAACAAAATATATTCCGCTCAATACATTACTATTTGATTCATTGCGTAAATTCCAACTTGCAACTTGATTGCCCATAGAGAGAAATCCCTCAAATAAATTGTAAATCACCCTACCATTTATATCAACAATCTCTATCTTGGTATTGCCAGAAGAATTAAGATAAAATTCAATAGTAATATTTTGATTTGCGGGATTTGGGTTCACTTTTATATTTGATTTGCTATCAATATTTTCATCAACACAAGTAACGTATAATTTATTAATTTCTCCTCGACTAATATTGTTAATAATACCTGAATTTATTGTATCTTTGCGAACGGAGCGAACCATATAAAATACATCGCCATCGTATCTATCAAATTTTCCATCATTTAGATTATCAATAAATTCATTTTCAGAAATTAAATTATCGTTAATTTTCTCGTAAATTCCAAATTCATCAATGCTACGATAAATATTATATTTCAAATTTTGATTATCGGCTGGGTTATCCCATTTTATTTTAATAAATTGTCTTTCGTTTTCATCAACTTGTTGATAAGTACTAACATTTATTGGAGATGGCACAATCGCGGGATTTAATTTAATGGTTGGGTCGCCCATAAGCGCAGTATGCATAGATTGATTACCCGCAGTATAAACAACTCCATTTGGATATTGTGAAGTAAAAACAATATTGGGTTTATAAAGTGTGCTATTATTAAACGAAATCAAAGCAGAATAGCCCACAGAATATCCATAAGCCAAGTGATGAAAATACCAATGCGGACGCCCTACCCAAGCAGAAATAAGCGACATGGGATTGCTTGCAAGAGGCGCTCTAAGAAAATTATTAGGGCTATCCCAATCACCAAAATACGAACCAAATAGAAAAGTAAAAACTGAATTTAAATTTTTATTCGTGAAATCTTCTGTTTTTCCGATTCCACCAGCACTCGTATAAGTACCACCACCACAACCATAAGCAAATAAATGGCTTTCAGTTGATAAAGTAGTAAACCAATCAGCCGCTTTCACGCTTTCGGGACTTGTTAATACTGCAATATTCCTCCAGCCCGACGATGCAAATGCCTCAATATATGAAGAAGCAGAAAAATTATCATCAATTATTCCCGAATTTATATATTCAAATTCACCATTTCTATAGTTATGGTCTTTATCTAAATAGTTTCGTAATAAATCTAATTCGCTTTTTCCATTTTTTTCTTCAAAAATATTCATTCCATAAAAATCAACCCTACCGACTGATAAAGTTGCACTACCAATACTTTGAGTAGAATTATCAAATTTTCCATCACCTGGAATATTTTTATTTTCTTCGCGACTTGCTGTTGTTGAGTTGATTTTATTATCAGTCCAAAAGCCTTCATCTATCGTATATCCATAATAAAAATCAGAGGGCCAAGCTCCAATATGGTCGGGATGTCCATCGGGATTCATATTCCCCGAATATGGCACGGCAACTCTGCCAAGAATAAATATTGATTTTAAATTTTTATTATTATTATATTCATCTAAAATTATTGATTTAATTTTTTTGACCTCTTTTCCATTAAATTTTTCTGTTCTTGGTACATATTTTTCTATAATTCCCCAACCTTCTGCACGCAAATCTTCTTTTAATCTTAAAATCTCAGATTTTAAATTATCTTTCAAAGTTGTATCAATTAGTAATAGAACATCGCCTTGAATATCATTTTCCTTTATATTAAGTCCCGTCAAAATATATCCAAATCCATAAAAACTCATTTCATCAGTTCCTGTACTTCCTTTTGACAAAGCCACAACTTGATATTCATAAAGTACGCCCGGAGTTATATTTTTATCAATATATTCAGTAACTCCACTATCGAGAGTAGCGTTTGCTCCCCAATACATATCATTAATAGATTTTCGAGAGATTTGATACTTATTTGCTAATTCGTTATTCTTCCATTTAATCTTGATTTGAGGTGGATTTTCACTTGTTTCAGCACTTAATAACACTGCAAAATCGCGGGAATTTATTTTTCTTTGCTCTTCGGAATTTAATATATTTGATATTAAAATAAGAAACATTAAAGGTATAAATATTTTCTTCATATTTAAGCCATTTCGATAAATTGATAAAACAGATTAAGCAAAATTAAATAATATTTATTAAACAATTTATAAATATATTAAAAATTTTTATAATTTATTTAATTAAAAAAAAATTATACTGATAATTACTTTAAATTTCTTATTTTACAATTATAAACTATCATTTTTTACTACTTTTGTATTTGCTTATGAGCATAATTAGAAGAATTTTAGGAATGATTGAATTTAAAAAAATAGCAGAAATCGAATTAATTAGAGAATCTGCACTTTTAGTATCGAAAACTCTTGGTTTAATTGCAGAACATATTAAACCGGGTATTAGCACTTTAGAGCTTGACAAATTAGCTGAAACTTTTATTAGAGATAATAATGCAAAACCGGGATTTCTCGGAATGTATGATTATCCCAATACTTTATGCACATCTGTAAACGAGCAAGTTGTTCACGGCATTCCAAATGATAAACCTCTAAAAGATGGCGACATCGTTTCCGTTGATTGCGGTGTTTATCTCAATGGTTTCTACGGCGATCACGCTTATACTTTTGCTATTGGCGAGGTTAGCGAAGATGTTAAAAGGTTAATGAGAGTTACTTACGAATCTCTATTACTTGGTATTAATGAAATGAAGCAGTTTGCAAGAATTGGTGATATTAGTTATGCTATACAATCTCATTGTGAAAGAAATGGTTATGGAGTTGTTAAAGAATTAGTTGGGCATGGGCTGGGCAGAAAACTACACGAAGCTCCGCAAGTTCCTAATTATGGACGAAAACGTCAAGGTCCGATGATGAAAAATGGAATTGTACTTGCAATTGAACCTATGATTAATATGGGAACTGCAAGCGTATTTACTTTAAAAGATAAATGGACAGTTGTTACAAAAGATAATAAGCCTTCTGCTCATTATGAACACGATGTGGCTTTAGTTTCGGGAAAACCAGAAATTTTATCAACTTTCGATTATGTTGAAGAAAACTTAGCTAAAAAAGGTGATTTTTTTGTTTCTAACAAAAATTACATATCCCAAAAAGCAATAATATATTAGAAAAATATTTCAATTTTTTTTATTAATTTTTATCCCTAAAAAACCATTTATGAACGGTTTTTCATAAATGGGCATTTTTATAGTATTTTTTCTATAAAAAAAACCAAAATTTTATCATTTTTTTTAAAAAATTTTCAAAAAAAAATAAAATATTTTTTTAATAATATTAAAATTTTATGAAATTTCAACTCTATATTTATAATGTACTTAAACCATTTTTATTAATTTTTATTTATTAATTAATTCAAACAACAATATTAAATGAATTTAAAATGATAAAAAATTTTAAAAAAAGAAAAAAAAATGCATTTTTTTTGATATGAAATTCATTCTTAATTGTCTTACAAGTAAATATTATGAAAGAAGTTTTTTTTTATTTGTAAGTGATATTTAATTTGTATAAATTTTTAATTTTTTTTATTAATTTCAAAAGAGGATTGAAATGAAAAATTTCTTTACACGGATTACTGGAACATTAGTAATGTTGCTAATGTTATCAGCAATAACCCTTAATGCGGCAGATAAAGATAAAGAAATCCGCCAAAATTTAAAGGATAAACTCCCATATCTTATGGGTGCTAAT
>JARKQC010000065.1 GCA_029974985.1 Bacteroidota bacterium
ATTAGCACCCATAAGATATGGGAGTTTATCCTTTAAATTTTGGCGGATTTCTTTATCTTTATCTGCCGCATTAAGGGTTATTGCTGATAACATTAGCAACATTACTAATGTTCCAGTAATCCGTGTAAAGAAATTTTTCATATAAACCTCAATTTGTAAAAATATGTAAAAAATAAATTTCATATTAAAAAAGTAAATATGAATCTATATTGAATTTTCAAAATTGCATTATTTAAAATACTTTATAGATACTCATAAATACTAATATTTATCCAATAAATAAAAGGTGAATTATAAACATAAATTATCTAATTAATTTTGTTAATTTTCTAATTCCCATAAGTTCTTCTTTTGTTAAATGCCTATAATCACCTCTATTTAGCCCTTTAGTTGTTAGTCCAGCAAATATTTTTCTGTCTAATTGTTTAACCTCGTAGCCAAATTGCTCAAAAATCCTTCTAACTTCTCTATTTTTCCCCTCTGTAAGTGTTATGATAACTTTTGAATTATCCGTTGGATTGATAAATAATTCACAAGGTCCAGTTTTGTCGCCATCATCAAGAACAATTCCTTCTGAAATAGACTTAGCATGATTTTCTTTAAGTTCTTTATCAAGTTTTACAGAGTAAGTTCGTTCAATAAGATATTTGGGATGAGTTAGCCTAAATGCTATTTCACCATCATTAGTAAGCAATAAAACACCTGTTGTATTTCTGTCAAGCCTACCAATAGGAAAAATTCTTGTATCTTTTTTTACAATATCTAGTACTGTTTTTCTATTATGTTCATCGCTTGTTGTTGTAATTATATTTTTTGGTTTATTTAAAAGAATATAAATATTATGTTTAATTTCTTTAACAGGATCGCCATTAACGGTTATAAAATCAGTATTTAATACTTTGTATCCGAGTTCCTGAATTGTCTTTCCATTTACTTTGATAAGCCCTTGAAGAATTAATTCATCAATTTTTCTTCGTGATGCAACACCAGCTTCTGCGAGAAATTTATTAATTCTAATAGGTTTATTTTCATCAATTATATTAGTATTAATGCTTTTTTTTCGCTTTTGCATATCTTTCGACAAAGCAAGATTATTTTGTTTAGTATTCAATTTATTATTTTTTCATATTCACACAATTTTATATACAAAATTCATAATAATTATTGAAATATACAATTAATTTATTGTCATATTCAATGTTTTTCAATTAATTTATATTCATTAATTAGATTGCTTTAAATTCATAAATATTGAATAAAAAAAAAGCCCGAAATTTTCATTCGGGCTTTTAGATTTTCTTATTATTAAGAAAGATTATTTATTTATTATGAGTTTTTCATAATTGGATTTATATGGTCCAGCAGTCATCTCAATAAAATACATTCCACTTGATAAGTT
>JARKQC010000095.1 GCA_029974985.1 Bacteroidota bacterium
TTAGATGTCCTACACTTCCAAAGTGTAGGACATCTGGAGAAAATTAAATTATTTAAAAATATATAGGAGAGTATCAAAATGAAGCGATACCTAATTTTGTTTGTACTACTTATATGTAGCGCAGTTGTGTTATTTGCTCAAGAGCCTAAAGATAGCGATACAGTCTGGGTAAAGGAAATCGGGAGCGAGGTACAACAGGTAAAATTTAGCCCTGACGGAAATTATATTTACGCAGCAGTAGTTGGACGACAACCAATGAAGCTAAGCACAGCAACAGGAGAAATCCTGATGGAATACGAAGGGCTAATGTTAGGAGGTGGAAATATTAGATCAAATATGGCTTTATCACCAGACGGAAGACTTTTGTATGCTGGTAATGAGGGCAACACAATGTACATTTGGGATACAGAAACGGGGGTAATTATTGATAGTTTACAGACTAATTACGAAGAGAAAGAAAAGCCTTATTATAAATCCGTCACAGTATCGGACAAATATATAGCCGCATTAGTAGCTTATCTTTATCTAAATAACCATGGAGAGCTTACTTATACAACAGC
Organism: Bacteroidota bacterium; assembly: GCA_029974985.1. Taxonomy (GTDB): domain Bacteria; phylum Bacteroidota; class Ignavibacteria; order Kapaibacteriales; family UBA2268; genus JANJTB01. The sequence continues at coordinate 561 of JARKQC010000095.1, forward strand.
GACACATATTTGGGAAGTAAATACAAGAGAAAAAGTGAAAGTATTATCATCTTACGGAAGTCACACAATTAAATTTTCTCCTGATGGTAAATACTTAGCTCAAATTAGATCTACTGACCCGATCTTAATAAATTCTGAAACATGGGATTTATATTCTTCTAATTTTACTGGTCATACAGGCAGTATTCAAGATATAGCCTTCTCACCTGATGGCGCTCTATTGGCTTCGTGCGGAAGTGCTGGAGAAATTAAAATTTGGAATTTAAACCAACAAACTCTTTTAACATCACTTCAAGATTATGGTAATTTAACTTCTATTGGATTTATAAATAATTCTAAAATTATTTGCGATGGTAATGTAGATTATACACAAAGATATACTAAAATTTGGGATTTAGATCAGGAAAAAGTTATAGGAATGATCAAGACTAACAAACCTTGGTCTTTAGATATTGATAAAAATGAGCAGTACTGTGTTCTTGCATTAACAGATAGAATTTTATTATTTAATATTAATTCTGTAATAACTTCTATTAAAGATATCAAGCAACCTATTTTACATATTAATTTAGCTCCAAATCCTACTAAGTTAAATACTTACTTAATAATTCAATCAGATGAAGATATGCATTTAAGCATTGAAATATTAGACATTAATCTTAACTTACTCAAGCAATTGCAATCAGTTTATATTTCAAAGGGTAGAAATGAGATTAGTTGCGATACTACATTATTTCCTCCTGGAGTTTATTTCTGTAGAATTACATCTGATACTTTTTCAAAAACATATAAAGTAATGGTGATGAAATGAAAAATAAATTATATTTGATAATTATATTAATTATGGCACTTAATATAAATTTGCACTCTCAAGATAGTGAACCATCACCATTAAAATTTAATTATATAATTAATGGCAATAATATCATAAATCAACCGTTCTCGAGTGAGTATTTTCAACAGAAAAAATTTAGTCTTGGAGCACAATGGGGCGCACATAGCCGAATGATGAAAGCATTAGATATGAATGTTAATCACGGCTGGCAGCCACATAAAGGCTGGACAGATTCTATTGTAGTAAGCATTGCCGACCCCAATGATTCAATGAAATATATTTGGTATGGTAGTGATTTTTATGATTGCAGGGCTTTCGTTTTTAAACCAACTTTATATATTCCAATAGACAAAAGAGGTGAATTAATAACTCAAGCTGCAGACACTACAAAATCTGTTTTTGGCTTTTCATATCTTCGCGATAGCAATCAAGTACTTAATAATCCTAATAATACAAGATATAATCTATATCGAGATTCTGCAAGTTATATAGATTCTGTTGTATTAGAAAAGGTATGGGTAGATGATGGGTATGAACTAATTGTATCCGACAATTCTCGCAAGGCTACATTTTCTGCATATTGCCACAATTGCTGTATTTGAATTA
>JARKQC010000124.1 GCA_029974985.1 Bacteroidota bacterium
TTTTTCCTCAGCTTTTTCCTGGGTTTCTCCTAGTTTTTCTTTTGTCTCTCCTAGTTTTTCCTTGGTTTCTTCTTTAGTACCTTTTAATTTCTCTTTTGTTTCCCCCAGTTTTTCTTCGGTTTTTTCTCTGGTTTCTTTTAGTTTTTCTTTTGTCTCTCCTAGTTTTTCCTCAGCTTTTTCCTGGGTTTCTTTTGGTTTTTCCCCAGGCTCCCCTTTTTCTCTACCTTTTTTAATCCTTTCCATTCTTTTCTTCATTTCTTCTTTAGACTCAACAACACCTTCGGCCATTTTAATGTCTCCTTATTAATTAGTAATTAGTATAATCATAAATCCTAAAAAAATATTTTAAATGATCTATTTGCGTTTAGATCATTTTAGATATTTAGATGGTTCAATCACTTGATAGAAGTCTCCCTCGGACGATAACTTTATCCCCAATAGTATCGACCTGGTTAATGGGTACAATCTTCTTTTCCCCAAGTCCTAATTTGGCGGATACTCCACCTTCTTCCAATTCAAACGATTCCACATTATTTGATTTGGAATTCCATTCTACATCTTTTACTACCCCTACCTGATCTCCTGAATCGTCTATAACTTCTTTACCAATCAGATCATTATTTATTTTCATCTAATTTTCACCCCCTATATGTATCACCGCATTTTCTAAATGTTAATGCAGCTTATTACACCTTATATTATGTCTTCAGAGTCTTAAGTAATTAGTTATGTAGAAAATTAGGAATTTGAATAACATAATCTAAAAGGATTATTTTAAATTATTACACTGATTACTCGATTTTAAAAAAATTTAATCCATTATTAGCCCCCTTATTTCATGAGCCAATACTCTTTTATTTTATTTAAATATTAATCATAATCTGCTAATTCAACTTTATCGCAGACTATTCCATTATTACAATAACATGTAATATGTATCAAAAAATAATAACAATGATCTAATTCTTTTTCTGGTTTGATATAATTATTAGTGTGGAGTAGAGGGATACTGATATAAAATACAGATAAAATTTTAGAATTGTTTTGTAAATTGGATACATATCTAGGTAAAAAAACGATAAATATATATATAATAGTACCCTTATAATCTATCGAGGTGATAATATGGCTGAATTACCAATTGCTCCAGTAGGAAGAATCTTAAAAAATGCGGGTGCAGAAAGAGTCA
>JARKQC010000195.1 GCA_029974985.1 Bacteroidota bacterium
GCATTCTTCCAGCTTTTTTCATTGGAATGTCTGACCTTACGCAGTAAATTGTCCCGCTCTTTAATGGCTTTTATCCGCTCTTTATCCATCCATTCAATCTTAATTTCAAGTTCATCATTGATGGATTTCAATTTTTCATTTCTCAGGAGATTTAAATCGTTGATATCTTTTTCCAGATCAATACGCTGTTGATTTAATTCATCAACTCTCTTTTCCAATTCATTTCCCTCATCCTCTGCCATGTCAAAACCCCACCAAAGAAATTGGTTTTAGGTGCATTAGACCTAATTCAATCTATGGATATTATGGTAAAAGGCATATATTAATTTTTAGATGGGAATTAACAGGAAATGATGATTTCATTTGATTATCCAGAACAATAAGCATATGGTTATTACTTTTTAGGATGTTGATGACATCTGCAGTTTAGTGCTAAAGTCCAGTTAGATAAATAAATTGCACGGAATTAGGATTTTATTAGTCATTGAGTATATAGAATTAGAATGGAAATGTATTGAAGGAAGGTGGTAAAGATGCCAGAAAATATTCCAGAAAAAGGAGCAGTTATCCAGAAAGACCTTGAAACCTATGCTATAATTCCCTATATTCCCGGGGGTATGGTGGACCCGGATACATTAATTAAAATAGCGAACACTGCCCAGAAATACCATGCAAAAACTCTTAAAGTAACTTCCAATCAGAGTATTGCCATTATTGGGATTAAATATGATGATATTGACCGGATCTGGGAAGACCTGGACATGAAACCCGGAGGATTCATTGGGAAAAAGGTTAGAACCACTAAAATTTGCCCCGGAACCACCTACTGCAAACGAGCTCAACAGGATTCCATCAGCCTGGGACTTGAAATCGATGAACGGTTCCAGGGAATAGAACTACCCAACAAACTAAAAATTGGAGTATCAGGGTGTCCAAATTCCTGTTCAGAGTCTGGAGTGAAAGATATTGGAGTTATTGGTTTCAGAAAGGGGTGGAGAATTCTGGTAGGTGGAACCAGTGGAATAAAACCAATGATCGGCCAAACTATAGCCCAAGACCTGCAAGATGATGAAGCCCTTGAACTGATTGGGAAAATAATCGAATATTACCAGGAAAACGGGGACAAAAAACGTTTAGGTAGATTTATTGAGAGAGTAGGCTTTGAAAGATTTAAAAAAGCGGTTCTCCACTAATAAATATCAGAATTGGGATTTAAATCCTTAAAACCATTGGATTTAATCCTTAAGAATCCACAATTATTGGGACAATATCTCCCATTCTTTTTTATATCTGGCCTGCATTTGTTAATGATTTGTTCTGTAATCGCAGGTCTAATAAGGAATCTGATAGGAATCAGGAAAAATAAAATTAGTAAAGAAAAGCCCGGGTTAGTGATACTTCTTGGTAGTTTTTAAAATACTCCTGACAGATTTTGGACGATATTTACGTACATTACGAACGTAATGGTCCTTATTCTCAGCATTTTTATTATCTGAAGTCATAACAATCCCCCCTGTAAGTTATTATGTTATCTTTGGTTATTATATTTTTTTAAATGATAAAAAGTTTTTAAAGATAAATAAAGTTCTCAGTTCTTTATTTGATTAAATAAGTAATTAATCTCACTATTATCACAAACAGGCCCAGTAGATAATAAAGAAATCCTATTTTTTCATTGGTTCTTAAGTTAATTTTAAAGAACTTTCTCTAATTTATCCGGGAATAGGGTAATTGTTCAAATATTAACGCTACTTTCATCGGATTTTTCTTCATCATATTTTTCCAGGAATAATTGCAGTGCTTTTTGATTATTTTCATCAAGAGTATTAAAATCAGCTGAAGAAACAATTTGACGTATCCGAGGCTCAATTTGCTCTAATTTTACTAATGATCTTATATTATCTAGATTCATTATCACAAACGGTTGTGAAACTTGATCAGTTATTGTATACATCTTAGATATAATGTAAAAATGAGTTACGAACAAGATTAGGCCTTCTTTAGATTTTATTAAATCATTTACGTAATCAATTGCTTTTTCTGGTTCCCATCTTTTCCAATCAAAAAGAATATTAATTAAATTATCATGTTTCTCCAATATTCCATCTGTGGCCCATTTATTAATCTTGAAACATACTAATTTTTCTAATTCATCTAGTTGATCTGAATTAATTTTCCATTCGTTTTGAGGTTTCGGATTTTTTGCTAAACCATATCTCGCTTGGACTTGGTCTTCAACGGCTATTTCATGTACAGAAACATATAAACTTTTTTCTGAATTTCCAATAGCATTTTTTAGAATATTGAATCTTTTATCATGGCTGTCAAAGCGAAACAGAAGCTGATGTAATATTCTAAGAATTCGCATAGGCGTATCATAACCAAAAAATTCAGTTTGTTTGTTAGGAAAGTTGTCTCCAATATCTATTAAAACAGTGACAATATTCTCAATTTTTTCTTCAGGAATTTCACTAGTAAAATCTTCAAAACGTTCAAGAAACCTAACTATTTTATCTCCTAATTTTAAAAGAGCATCAGAAAAAGATTTTTTATCATTACTCACTTCTATTATTGACTTTATTTCTTGATGGGATATTTCATCTTCTGGAATAGATAGTCCAAAATAAGCATCAAATATATCCGGACTACAAATTTTGACCTCTTTTCGCCATGTGGAAAGCCATTCATTTCCATAATGAGTATTGCCATAAATGGCTTCTAACCTTGGAAACATATATTCTAATAACTTTTTCAACTGAGCACGAGTAGATTCTTTAGTTTTTAATAATATCTCATCACAAAGACTTTGGTCCTGTTTTTTCTTCAGATCATAAGTATGTCCCCTGACATCAAATATTCCAGCAAAAAGATCTTTATTGTTTCTAATACTTTGGTAAATTTCATTTTCAAAGATTTGAATAGCAGTGATTGCTAAAAAATCAACAGAGTTGACTTCGGATTTGATGATTGGATAATTGAATTTTAAAGCATTAATATACAATTTAACATCCCTTAAATTATCAAAATAGTATTTTAATCCACTATAATAAAGATTCCACCAGTAAGTTTGATCAAAATTATCGGAGGAATCAATTATTTGATCTATTTGACTAAACAAAAAATTTTCAATATCCCCTTTATATATTTTAGGAACTTCAAATGGAATTTGAACAACCTTTTTTAAATATTCATCCCCTTTAATTTGTTGAACTTCTTCTAAAGCTTTATGAACTACATTTTTATCAAATGCGAGTAAATAAACAGTGTTAGGAAAATCTGCAATCAATTTAACTAACTGAAAAGTTTGCCGAATTTCAAATGATGATAAACGATCAATATCATCAATAACTACTATAATTTTGCGATCAATTTTTAAGATAAGTTCATCGAGCTCCTCTTTTATATCTTCAAGACCTTCTTCCTCTGATTGGAGGGTGTCAACATATTCTGAAGTTTTAAAAAAGGCTTGAGCGCGTGCAGGATCCAAAATTGTAGCTAAACCCATAATCGGGGGAATTAATCGGTTAACATATGATTTCAATTTTTCAATTATTTTTTCATCTTTTAACTCAACTATTAATTCATCAAAAAATTTCTTAATTAACTGGTTTTGACTAGAAAATAACCATGGGTTAAAATTGATTATAATTGGAGATTTATTTTGTTCTCCAAGTTCTCCAATATATTCAAGGGCCATATTAATAATAGATGTTTTACCATAACCCCAACTGCCTAAGAGTCCAATTACTAAACTGTCCTGCCCCTGATAATTTAAAATAGCATCACCAAGCTTTTCAGAATAGCCAGAACGTCTTAGTAGATCATTTTCACGATTCAATATTGCTTTATCAGGATCAAAATTAATCATAATTTACCCCCCAATCGTAACATGATATTAATTTAATTTAAAAATAACCATAAATAAACTTAACTAATTATTATTTCATCAATGCTTTTAACTTTGTGAATTCTTTTCCAGTGATGATTAAATACAGTAATGGGATTTAGTTCCATGAAGTGGTAGGCTCTTTGTGTTTGTCCTGCTGCTATTATGTGCTACCAGTTTATCCAAATGGATCCCGGATGATGTCTTCTTTTTTTGGAGTACTTTTGGATATGAGACTAGTCAATAGGGTTTTTCCAAGTTTTTGGAAATGCAAAATGTGAATTGTTTCTGTCATTGTACCATTGCGTGGCCCGGTGAGTTTCTATCCGTATACTATGGGTTCGTGTTGCATGTGGTAGTCTTAGCGACCCATTAAGAATGATTGTTTGGCCCAGATACAACATAATTAATATCAATAAACATATTAAAATAATAGTCTAGCGGGGAGATGATTATGGGGTACGTTATTTGTGAAAAATGTGGAGGTTGTTATAAACTAGAATCAAATGAATCAATAAATGATTTTGAAAGTTGTCAATGCGGAGGACAACTGAAATATGTAGAAACGGTTCTAGAACTTCAAATACCTTCAAAAGATAATCGTGAAACACTAAAAAACGGTAAAACCCATACTGCTCAAAAAAGTAATCAAGTCATTATACTAATGGCCATGGGGGCATTAGTAGCTATAATCGGTTTGTTATTAGTAGATATAACTGGTGGTATTTCATTTTTACTGACAATTTCAGGCCTTGCAACAATAGGATATGCTTTTAGCAAAAGTGGAAGCTGGATTAAAGGGGATATTGGAGAACGAATCACAACCAATCATCTAAAAAAACTACCAGAAAAAGACTTTGTTATATTTGATGATGTCAAACTACCTGAAAGCCATGGCAATATAGATCATATCGTTGTTGGAAAAACAGGAATCTTTGTTATTGAAACCAAAAACTACTTTGGACATTACATTGTAGATGGCGATGAATGGTTATATAAAAACGATAATGGAATTCAAAAAGCAATATCTAATCCTGGAAAACAAGCCAAAAAGAATTCTATACATCTAAAAAAATATCTATCATACAATGGAGTGAGAACGTTCGACCTCTGGATCAATTCCATAGTTGCCATGACCCAATACAACATAACAATCCGAAGAAAATCTAAAAATTACGAAATATTACGTCCTTCTGATTTACCAGGGTTTATCATAAATAGAAAAGAAAAATTAGACCCAAAAACGTTAAAGGAAACTTTACATTTACTTGATGAGCTTTCCACAAATATATACTAAAATCATTACATTTCCAGGGTTATAGGACTTCTTATTTTCCTGTTTTCATCTTCTAGGGCTTGTAGGGCGTTCATCTGTTAATGTGTGAATCTCGACATTTCCTAAAAATAGTGCATAAAAAAATTGATCAAAAATACTCTTAAATTATTCAGAGTACCATAACATTCACCAGGATGATTATCATGATCAACATTGTATACGATATCAAAGTTTACAGACAGACCCTGAAAGACATTATCAAAGAAGATGATGTTGTAGTAGAGCTGGGCTGCCATGTAGGTAATTCCACCCGTATCATATCCCAGCTAGCGCCCCACGGAAAGATAATAGCACTGGACAAGGGCACT
>JARKQC010000200.1 GCA_029974985.1 Bacteroidota bacterium
TCAATATTATCAAAATGATCATCAAAGGTAGCTATCTTTTCAATGCCTAAATCATTCATTAGTGCCACATATACACAGTCAAATAAAGGCATTCTTTCTTTATTTTTATTAAATTCTTTATTAAGTATAGCAAATCCTTTATTATAAAAATTAGCATCATTTAAAATCTTATAAGCAATATTCAATTCTTCATAAACTTCTGATATTAAATCTAGGTCTAGCTTTAATTTAATGTTCATAACAGTTATAACCTCCATTATTACAAGATTAGATATTACCTTTTCTTCATTTTCAATTAAATTATGTATTTCATTAGCTCTTTCATGCTCATTACTTTTTTCGACATATAAATTAATTAAGAAATTAGCATCTAAAAAAATCATAATCAATACTCCACATTTCTTATTTCTCTTATTGCTTTAGCTGTGTCAAATGGTTTGTCTGTTTTGATTATACCAATCATTTTTCTACTTTTTTCAGGATCTGGACTATAAGTATTTTTATTAAGTATCAAATGTTCAGGTATTTTATTTTTTGATTTAGCTTCTATTCCTTTTTTTAATATCTCATTTATAGCTTCTTCTTCAGTGATTTTTTCATTTTTAGCTATTTTACTAATTTTTTTTAATAAGTTAGGCTTTATATTATCTATAATTAGAGTTCCACTATTATCATTAATGAAACCATTAACTTCTTCATTGTTTTTTAGACCTTGTTTAATGAATTTTTCGAGTAATTTAGTTTGACTAGTTTCTAATTCGACAGCTTTCATTTTTAAATCTTTTAATAAATCTATGTTTAATGTAAAGCTAGTTTTTTTCTTAGACATTTAAACACCTTTTAAAATAATTAATTTATATTATGATATTAACTTTATTTAATTATTTCGGTATTTCCTTAAATAGGTATTTTTAGTTTATATAATGAAAAATTTTTATAAAGAGTTATATTATTTTTTGTGAAAAAATATTATAAATAATTAAATTTTTTATATAATGAGTTTAAGGGTTGTGTTTATTTAGAATAAAAATATAAATTAGTTATCATTTTTAATTTCTATAATGTTATAAAATAAAAAAAAAGAGTTATTTTTGTATTGGAGCATTTTTTAATGTTTATATCAATAATTCCCAAAATTTTTGAACAGATTTAATATTAAACTTTTCTTGAGGAATATGGGCATCTTTAATTGCTCTTAGTATCAGCTTTAGATAATATAAAAATATTTTCCAATAGATTTTCTACAACAAGCTTTGTTGAATCAACTGAACTTCTTATTAAGCACTCAACTATAACTTGATCATGGAAAGTTTCAACTATAGCTAGATTATTAGAAGTTTCAACTAAGTTGGCTATATTTTCACTTATAGCTATAACTCCATTAGGACAGAAGTATAGTGAAGATAATAATCCCCATTTTGTTTCATTATCTAAAACATATTTAGGTATATCACGTCTTTCATATTTAATATTTAAACCTATTTCATCAGGGAATTTTGATATTATATCTTTATTAAGTTTATCAAATAATTCTTTGAATTTAGAAAATTCTTCTTTTTCAATTGTAATAATTGCAGAAGCCTCTCTAGGAATCACATTAGCAGCTGATCCAGCAGTGTTTGAATTTATATCTATATTACAGTTTGAGAAAGCTATCCACAGTATTTCACTTAATATTTTTATTGCATTAGCTCTATTAAGATGTATATCTGCACCACTATGGCCTCCCATTAGTCCAGATACTTTTAATTCAAAGGCAATACTTTCTTTTGCAGCTGTTTTCTTTGAACATTTAAATATGGCTTTAAAATTAGATCCTCCTGCAGAACCTACAAATAGACATCCTTCCTCTTCAGTATCTAAATTTAATAATATTTTTCCATCTAAAACATCTGATTCTATTCCATTAGCTCCAGTCATATCAGTTTCTTCATCAGTTGTAAAAAGAGCTTCAATTGGACCATGAGATATATTTTTTGACTGAAAAATTGCCATTGCAGCTGCAATTCCAATACCATTATCAGCTCCTAATGTTGTACAATCTGCCTTAATCCAATCCACATCAATAATTGGTTTTATAGGACCTTTTTCAAAGCCATGATTACTTTCAGCGCATTTTTATGGAACCATATCCATATGTCCTTGTAGAATAATTCCTTTCCTATTTTCCATTCCAATTGAAGGAGGTTTTTTAATTATAACATTTCCAACTTTGTCTACAGTAGTTTCTAATCCTAAATTTATTCCAAAATTCTTGATAAAAGTTGTTATTTTAGTTTCATGTTTTGAAGGCCTAGGTATTTGTGTTATATCATAAAAGATTTTCCATAATTCTTTTGGTTCAATGTTAGAAAATATCATTTTCCATATTTTGCACCTTTTAATTAATATTTATTAATATTTTATAATCAATGATTAGTTATTATTCAGTATAATATAATTACTAAATAATTATACTTATTATTTTAATAATGTAATGAAAACGATATTATATTATTTTCATTATTTTAAATTGAAGAATTAAATAGCTATTGAACCATTTTGTAAAATATTTAATAATAAAATAAAAAATAAATAAAGGAATAATATTACGAAAAGAATTAAAAATAAGTGTTTTAAGAATGATAAGTAAAATAATAGGATTTAATTATAATAATATGAAACAATTGTCAAAATAAAATTCAATGTTAATAATATTAGAATAATATATAAATGTTAAATTCCAAAATTTAGAGATAATACTAATAAATATAAAATGAATATATTGGAGTGGTTATATGGTTCATCAAAACAATTTATTAGATGAAATTTTAAATAAAACTTTTTCAGAACTGAGAGATAAAGATGAATTTGATGATATCTTGATAGAAAACCTGAGTAACAAGATAAGAGAAATGAATCAAGAGGCAAAATTCAATTGGGAAATATTATTGAATATTCTAAATGGTGAAGATAATGAAAATCTTAAACCTTGAAATTAAGAATATTAGAGGAATAAGAGAATTAAACATTTCTCCAAATGGTAATAGCATTGCAATTTATGGACCTAATGGTTCAGGTAAGAGTAGTATAATTGATGCTATTGATTTTTTATTTAGTGGTGATATAAGTCGTTTGACAGGAGAAGGAACAGAAGGAATAAGTCTTAAAAAACATGGAAAACATGTAGCTAGCGAAAAAAATGAAGCATGTGTTCAAGCTACTTTATTAAATGAAAAAAATGAGAAAATACAAATTAAGAGAAAATTAGCTAATCCCTCTAAACTTATTTATGATGAAGCACTAAAAAATCAAATTGATCCTTTAGTAGAAACTGCTGAAAGAAGACAACATATATTAACAAGACGAGAAATTTTACAATATATTACTTCCAAGGCAAAAGATAGATATAAGGCAATAGAGATTCTTTTCAGACTTAAAAATATTGATAAAGCACGAATAGAATTACAAAGATTAGAAAAAAAGACGTCTGAAAAGGTTAAAGAGATTGAAAAAAGTGAAATTCAAATCATAGATCGAATAAACGACAATATTGATGAAGACGACTATAATGAAGAATTATTACTTGAACATATTAACAATAGGCGAAAAATACTCAATGCTCTTCCTATTAATAAAATAGATTCAAAAATTTTAAAAAATGATATAGGCATTGAATTTACAGATAAAAATGAACCTAATTTAGATATTGTTTTGTCTACAGTTGATAACATTAAAAAACTTATTCAAGAAGAAGATGAAAAATTAATAACCTCTATCAAAGAACTACAAGAATTATTTAATAAATTAGATAAAAATTTAGACGAATCAAAAAAGATGAAAAAATACACTTTAACAAAAGAAGGGTTAAGTTTATTGGAAGAAGATGGTATATGTCCTTTATGTGAAAAAGATTGGGATTACAATACATTAAAAAACAAATTAACAACTAGACTTGAAAAATTAGATGAATTTAAAAAAATTGACACAAATATAAAAGATGAAATTAAAGATTGTAATAAATTTTTAAAAGATATAATAATACAATTTGAAAAATTATACTCTGAAATAGAATTTTTTAAAGAAAAATACGATAAATCAACTTTGAATTCAAAAATTGTGAAAATAAAAAAATTATTAGAAATATTTGATGATAAAAATAATTTGAAAAATTTTATTAAACAAAAAAGCCCTGAAAATATTTTAGAAATTAAAAATATTCTTGAAATATTGGAAGAAATAGAAACGTTTTCAAAAGATAATTTAAAGGAACCAGATGCCAAAAGAACTGCTTGGGATAATTTAACTGTGTTAGAAGAGAATATAACTCAACTTGAAAATATTCAAAAACATCTAACAAAATGTAAAAATATTCATCAGAAAGCAAATGTTATTAATGAAACTTTTTTAAAAAATCAAAAAGAAATAATGGATAATTTTTATTTAAAAATTGAAGACCGTTTTAATTATATTTACGATAAACTTCATGGTGATGAAGATGGAAAGATTAATGCAACCATATCAACTAAAGAAGGCAGTAATGCAGGCACTAAAATAGAAGTAAGTTTCAATGATGCTGGAAAATTCCCCCCTCATGCAGTTCATAGTGAAGGGCACCAGGATACTATGGGAATTTGCATTTATTTGGCTTTAAGTGATTTAATTGATAAAAATATATTTATTATGCTTGATGATGTTTTAATGTCAGTAGATATGAAACATAGGAAAAAATTCACAAGATTACTAAAAGAAGAATATCCTGAAAGGCAATTTATAATTACTACTCATGATAAAATTTGGACAGAATATATTAAACATGACAATTTAGTGAATAGTAATAATATAATCGAATTAAATAAATGGACATTTGAATTTGGACCGTTATACAATATAAAAAGTAAAGTATTTGATAAAATAGATAATTATTTAGAAAATAATGATACACAGTCTGCAGCGGCAAGCTTAAGATATTATGCAGAGGAATTTTTCAGAGAAGTGGCTATAAAATTAGAAGTTCCAGTTAAGTTTAAAGAAGATTATAGGTGGGGTTTAGGAGACTTTTATCAACCAGTCCGTGAAGAGTATAAAAATTATATTAAAAAAGCTATCAAATCTGCTAAATCATGGAATAAAAAGGAAGATATTGAAAAATTAGAAGAAATTGAAAAACATAGAAAGAAAGTTTATGATAATGTTCGAAAAGAAGAATGGATTGTAAATCCTAATGTACACTATAACCCTTGGGCAAATTTCACTAAAGAAGAATTTATTGATGTTGTTGATAGTTATAAAGAAATATTCAAAATATACAAATGTGATAAATGTAACACTATTCTTGGGTTAAAAAAAGAAGGGTTTACTCCAACAAATATTAGTTGTGATTGTAATCATGTTAATTGGAATTTGAAAATAAAATAGATTATATTAAAAAATTCTATGTAACTCTTTTAATATAAAAAAATTATAATATGATTTAAATTTATAAAAGGGATTTGAAGATCAAATGAAAGTATTTAGATTTAAATATGAGGTTAAAAATGAAAATACTGTAATAACAGGACATTTATATGATAAAAATTTTGTTAAAACCTAAACAGGAGAAGAATGTATATGTAATAAATGTTTAAAAGAAAAAATACAAACAATGGTTAAAAGTAAAAGATTCAATTGGAAAAAAAGTGTTAATGAATTTAATACTTTTTTAAAATCTTTAAAAATTTTTGCATCGATTTTAAAACTAAAAATTAGCTGAAAAAAAAACTTTTAATGAAAATTATGAAGTTATTAAAAAATGACTTGTTTACTACTAAAGAATCTGATGAATTAAATTGTTTTTATAGGTTTTTCGGGAATTTTGAAGAAAATATAAAAAAATTAACTAAAAAAAGGACTAAAAAATAACAAATTCCACAAATATACTAAAGAATCCATAGCAAAAACAAGTTATCTACTTGTACTTTTAACAAAACTTATCATAAAACAAGGATAAAATGATTCTGAAAACATACAGAAGCTTTCAGAAACCTAAAAATCTAGCACCATAAATCATTTTATATTTTTAATTTTGAATCATCAAAAATCTAAATATTCTTCAAGATTTCATTTTCAAATATTAATTTTTTATATTCTGATTTGATTTTAAAATATTGTTTATTGTCAATTGTTTTTAATTCATAAATCTTTTCTTTTTTTGATTTATTTGCTCTCTTTGTTAATCCACTTGTTATTCCTGCAATGAACATTCCATTAATTTCAGGGTTTTTGTTTGTAATTACATTCATTTTTTCAATGAGATTATTCATTGGAATAAAATCAGTTTCCCCTAATAATATTTTTATGAATATCTTTTGAGGTTTTTGAGAGATTTTTAGGTATTCTGATAGTTCCTCACTATTCCAAGAGTCATTATTCAATTTAGAAGATTTATTAATATCTAAAACAGTAAAATTTTCATATTTTTCATTTTTTGAATTAGAAATACTTTCCTCTACTTCTATAAAATCTTCAGGAGGATTTTCGCAATGATAATAATCTACTGACCATATATCTTCACAGAGTCTTTCAATTAATCTTTCCCGGTCCATTATATCTTCTTTTTTAAAGTATGGATGTGGTTTGATGTCATATTTTTCTCTAAATTGTTTTGTATTTGGATTTTTTTCCTTAAATGACTCATGAAGAGTTTGAGCAAATCTATTTTCTTTCAGATAGTGAGAAAGTTTTAATTCATAAGGATCACTACCATAAGATTGGTTAGTTCCAGAGGGAACTAGTAATAAAGCTCCAATCGAATTTCGCCATTCATCAAATTCTTTACTATCATTAAATTCATCTTTATGTCGTTCATATTTGTCTGCCCAAATATGTTCTATTTCAAATGGCTTCCCTTTTGGGTTTAGATATCTTAAAAAGTTTGTATCTTTATCCCCAGCTTCATTATCAACAAAACTTGTTATCCTTGAAAGTAAATGTTTAACAAAACCTTTATTTTGGCTATGTAAATGGAAACCAATAATTCCCTCCCAATTTTGATCAAAATTATTGATTTCCTTTTTTAAATTACAATACAATAAGTTTAAATCGTTATTTCTAATTAATTTGACTATATTAAATATAGTATATCTTATTGAAGAATGTCCAAATTTTTTAAAGTTAACTGACCTTCTCACAGTAAATGTTTCTATAAATCGAGCCACAGCATCTATTTTTTTAATTCTAATGCTTTCATCATCCTTATGATTTAAAGAAGATAACAATAGAGGGTCTTGTAATGAATCAGCTATTCCCCAACTGCTAATATATGCCAAATGAGGCATTTTATCATCAAAATTATTCATTTTCTCTTTAATTATTAAATATTGTTCAACAAAAAACGAAAATTCGACACTAAAAAAATTGTAAAAATCATCAGAAGTTTTAATATCAAATCGGTTCTCATGATTGTCTTTAAACCATTGATGTAAACTAGAACCTATTAATTCATAATCTTTATCTTCTGCACCTACTTTACCTGGTCTCATCGAATCTGCATATTTTCCTCTGAACCAAGCTTGAAAGAACGGTAAATCTTCGTCTTTTTGATATTCATTTAATAATTTTATTTGATATTTCCAATTATCATTTAGTTTATTTCTTTTATCCTCATCTTTAATTTTAGACAGCACATAACCTTTTAACATCTCTATTGGAGTTAGATTTAGCCCTCTGTCATTCATAGTTTCAAATATTGTATAAGCATTTTCATCCGAATGTGCGGTGATTTTAACAATAATTACTTTTTCAATAAGCCAATAAATAAAAAATGGAAGGATGTTTGGAGTTATTTCTTCTGGAAAAGCCTCATTAATATCAATGTAGCGTTTTACCATGTTTTTTACAGTTTCATTATCTGTTTTTTTACAGATGTATTCTCCATTTTTATACAATGCATCTAAACATTCATTACGTATGTCATCAGTTAGATTAAAAGATTTTTCTCCAAAACTATCTGAAAAAATATAACTATCAATACTTATTGGTTTATCCGAATCTTTTTGCAAATGATTTAAATAAATCAATAAAAGAGTAATAGAAGTTATTCTTTGTTGACCATCAATAATAGAGGATTTTTCACCACTAGAATTTAAAACAATAGGTCCTAAATAATAATTTTGATATTTTTTAACTTCAATAAGCTCATCTTCGTCATCATAATCCTTTAAAAAAGTATAAGTCAGATCATCAATTAATTGATTGATTTGTTTCCTTCCCCAACGATATTCCCTCTGAAAATAATCAATGAAATATTTTTCATCTTTTAATAATGATTTTATGGTCTCGTTTCTAGCTTCTATTTCATTCTCATTTTTTGCCATATTTTTCACCAATTAACCTAAATAAAAAATCTAAAATCATAGTTGATATACTCTATTTTATTAAATCTATTTTCATTGAGTTAAATATAAATTTATGCCTCTAAAATTATTTATATATAATTTAACATGAAGATTTATATCATCATGATATTTTATTTCAAGTTTTCCTGATTTTAATTGTATAACTGCGTTTATTCTTTTATCAATATTTAAAAAAAATCTTAACATTTACAAGTCCCGTTTTAATATTTTTTTGAGAATTTTTTGTTTTAATATAAAATATTATAGGAATATTGCTTGATTGTTGAATTGATTTATAAGTTTCCTTATCTGCAATTATCTCAACCAAAATCCTTTTTTTCCAATATTTTCAATTGATTTATGTGTTTTATATAATTTATTTGTATAAAAATATCCTAATAAAACATTGCAACAAAGTGTATCTTATATTAAAACATTGAATATATAATTTTGCTTATTTCATCTTAACATTTATGAATATTATATCGATTGATATTGAAATCATCTTTTTCCTATTGATTGATTATTACTTAAAATTAATTAAATTTCCACTAATATAAGTTTTGCTCAAAATATTTTATAAAATTCAATTAAATTATTAATAATTAATAAAAATATTTAGAGTGTTAGATTTTTTCTTATTCTTAAGGTTTTTCATGACTTATTTTTGTTTTTAAAAAATACATTTGAGGTTGACTCAAAATTATTTTTATTTAAAGCTCATATAAAAACTACGATTTCCAGAATTTAGTGAAGAATGGAAAAATGGAATTATTGGTGATATTTCTGATAATATTATGGCAGGGGCCACTCCGAGCACTTCTGTTCAAGAATTTTGGAAAAATGGTTCAATCCCATGGTTATCTTCT
>JARKQC010000204.1 GCA_029974985.1 Bacteroidota bacterium
GACCTATGTTCATTTTTTTCATTGATATATTCCCCTACAACAGTCCGAGCAATGTCAACATCACTCATAAAGCTTATATCCTTATAATCTTTCTTTTTTTCATTCATTTTCTCTAAAAATTCTTCTTCAGAGATTTTATCCTTGATTTTGTTATATTCTTCTATTATTTCATTATCCATACCAAGCCCTCACAATTAAATACTAATTATTTTTTTTATATATCTAGAACTTTTTCCAAGAGCAAATGATTAGTAATATTTTAAAATAAATATCAAATTTTAAAAATTATAATGCTCTTTTTTATAAATATAAAACTCTATATAAATTTTTAATTATATTAATAATATAATTATATTATTTAACTTAAATAATTATATTATTTAACTTAAGATTTTTATATTTAATTCAAAGATTTTTATAAAAAACCTTTTATATGCTATTTTGATACTTAATTTCTCAGATTTCAAAAAATATTCGAAACTTTATTATAACGTTATTATACATTAATATAATTATTATAATAATTAACAGTAATTTAGTATTACCATTAAAAAAGTAGTAATAACTATTATATAAATATTATTACAATTGTTTTAAAAAATTAGAATCATACAATAATATTGCAATTAATATAAAAATTACAGTAATAATATAAAATATAGAAAAAACAATGAAGAAATCAATTAAAAAAATTATTAAAAATTAGTTAAAAAGTTAATTAAAAAGTTAATTAAAAAATTCACAAATTAAAAATAACAAAACAAATTTAATAAGCATTTTTATTACCTTTCAAAATCGTTTTCCACATAATTAAAACATCTAAACCAAAATACCAATTTTCTACATATTCAATATCATACTCAATACGTCTTTTAATAGAGGTATTTCCCCTATACCCATGTACTTGAGCCAATCCAGTGAGTCCTGGTCTAACTTGATGTTTTACCATGTACTTTGGAATTTCATCTCTAAACTTCTCTACAAAAAAAGGCCTTTCAGGTCTAGGACCAACAACACTCATTTCACCTTTTAAAACATTGAAAAACTGAGGCAACTCATCAATACTAGTTCTTCTAATAAAATCCCCAATTCGAGTTTTTCTAGGATCATCTTCAGTAGTCCATTCAGATTTCTCCTCAGATTCATCCTGTACTTTCATACTTCTAAACTTGTACATCATAAAAGGTTTTCTTTGATATCCAATTCTTTCTTGTTTAAAAATAATAGGGCCTGGAGAACTTATTTTAATAGCAATAGCTGTTAAAATCATTACAGGAGAAGTTATAACAATAGCAATTAAAGATATCACAATATCAGAGACTTTTTTCATAAATCTATTTAAAGCATCATCTAAAGGTACATAACGAATATTTATAATAGGTAATTCATCAATCATGTCGACAGAAGGCTTTGCAGGGAAATATCTATAATAATCAGGAATTATCTCAGCTTTTACACCATGATTTTCACAAATATCCACCAACATAGTCAAATTATCATAATATTTGAGAGGAATAGCTATTATAACCCTATCATATTGATTATTAACTAAAAAATCATTTAAATCACCTATTGACCCAATAACAGAAGCCCCATTAGTTCCATCAATCGTATGGCCAATTTTATGATGAGAACCTAAAA
>JARKQC010000213.1 GCA_029974985.1 Bacteroidota bacterium
AATTGACAAAGTCAATAATAAGATTATTTTTAATCTTAATAATCTAAATTCTAAAAATTCAAAAGATGAGCCTGTCTTTTTAGCTAATGATGAGATTATTCTCGGAGACGGATACACTACAACTGACGTTGGACAAAGCGATAATCCGCTCAATCGTTATGGGTACTTCTCAGCATTTGTAATATTCAATATTTATTATGATAATAGTAACTACGACGAAGATACGCAGTGGAATCTCAACTATCCGGCCGGCGTAAACAATGTTACTTGGAATGGAAATAATTTCTCTGTACTATACGAAAATATCGAACCAAAAGATTGGATTACAGATTATGAAGCACTGCCAGACTCGACAATAGAAACCATTTATGGAACTGTCTCAAGTGATGGCTCGAAAATTATCGAAATGAAATACGAATATTACAGTGTGAAAAGAGTCTATTATGGCGAAGATAAACTGCCTGATTTGAAAATTATTAAAAATAGTTTCAATGTGAATAATTTAAAAATTTATGTGCCGAACAAAAACGAAGAAAATATGTATCCTTTCGTGATGATTACAGGTGAAGATGCTGCCAAGTACGTAACACAGCTAAAAAGTGAAATATACAATTGGGGATATGATTACGCCTATGATAAAGTTCATGAAAGTTTAGTAAAATCAACTTCTTTCAATTTCAAAGGAGCATACTCTAGGCTCGGGATATCTTTCCATAAAATTTGAATTTTGTGATTTATAACTATTAAATTTTGTTGCATTAATATGGTATTTGTTTAATGAAAAAATATTATAAAATAGTCTCAATTATTAGTTTGCTACTATTTGTTTTCTCTTGTGATGATACTACAAATCCAAGTTCGAGTTATATAATTGAGAAAAATGTAATTGCCTCAAGCGAAGAACAAATCTTCGAGTCGGGTAATGATTTTAAAATCGTTTTTCCGCCTAATGCTATTAATCAAAATTTAGAACTCAAGGTTAAAAAAGAATCTTCAGCTCCTACTTTAACAATACCAAATATGAAATTAGGA
>JARKQC010000243.1 GCA_029974985.1 Bacteroidota bacterium
TCCTAATTTCATATTTGGTATTGTTAAAGTAGGAGCTGAAGATTCTTTTTTAACCTTGAGTTCTAAATTTTGATTAATAGCATTAGGCGGAAAAACGATTTTAAAATCATTACCCGACTCGAAGATTTGTTCTTCGCTTGAAGCGATTACATTTTTCTCAATTATATAACTCGAACTTGGATTTGTAGTATCATCACAAGAAATAATGATTAAGGATAGTATTGTAAAAACAAATACAAATTTGAAAATTAATAGATTTTTCATTTTGTAAACCTCATTATTATAACATTAATATCAGATTTATTTTGTTTATAAACTTTACCTTCCCACTTATAATCATAGTTAAAATACAAGTTATCTAAACAACGATTAACATCATTTTTATCCATATAATAAATTAATGTATCGTTATTTTTGCTAACATAAGTTGCATTAACATTGCTTAGTTTCATTTTAACTTGAAAGTCATACCAATCAATTTGTGAGCTATGATAATCCCTATATTCAGAAATTTCAAAAGTTTTCAAAGTTGAGTGTGATTCGTTAATAGTATTACCCGTAATAGAATATTTGTAATATTGAAACCAAAAAGAAGTTTCTGGATTACTATTAGCTGGGTCTCGGTCTGGATGGGAATTATAAGCTAAACTAAAATTATTACCCGAAAACACAAATGGATTATAAGTAAAAGTATTATCATTTTGAAGTATTAAATTTTGAAAAACAACTTTACCTTTTGGAAATTGATCACTATAAACGCTTATTAGACATCTTGGTAATATTTTAAGTAAATTATCATCTTGCCCTGTATCAGTAGATGAAAAATCACCTATTATAATATCACCATTTTCAAGTAAAATTGGTAAATCTTTATTGCTTTTTCCATTAATACTGGATATTTCAATGATAATTTTTTCTTTACTCTCATCGAGCTGGTATTTTGCAAGCTTCCACGAGCCTAATGAGTAAATGTATGCAAATATAGACTCTTTTGCAGTTTTACCACTTGGAATTGAAGATTTATCATAATTGATAATAATTTGAATAGGTTTAAGGAAATTTGCATCACCACTAAATTTAATTCTATAAAAGTTCTTACCTGGTTTAAGATTCTGGATATTTATTGGAGGAACAGAACTTTCTTTTTTCACTTTTAACTCGATATTATCAGCTATTGAGTTATTAGGAAAAATAATTTTAATATCATTTTCATATTCGAAGATTTGCTCTTCAGAACTTGGTTTAACAGTTTTATCTAATAAATAGTCAGAACTTGGATTAAATATCTTATCAAGCTCGTCGCAAGAAGAGAATATAATCATTACAAAAAATAACAAAAATATCTTTTTCATAAATCCCCCTAATTTGAGAGAATAAATTAATTTTTAAAAATAGATAAGAAATCATCAGTATCAAGTTTTTTTTGAACTTTTGATGTTATCGCATCTCGACTACCAGTAGAAGTATATTTTCTATAATAATCATTAGTTCCAGATTTATAATTCGAACTTGTCGTTGCAGACCATTTTTCTTGGTCAGAATTCAAATTACCATTCTGTAAATAAGATTGAGTAGCATTAGAACCCGAAATAGTAAATGATAATCCCGAGTTTTCAATTTTTAACTGCATAAGTCCACTACCATCAAGATTTGTAATTTTTACATATCCATTACTAAGAACTTGATAGAATTTAGTTCCAGAAAAAACAGTACCCTTTTTAGGAGCGGCGGGGTCGTTTGAATCATCTAAAATTTCTTTAATATGCCATACACCCCATAGTGGATTCATCTTAATTTTAAGCTCTTTTTCAGTAGAAATTTTGAAACCCGGCATAATAATCATAGCAGAAATCATATCATTATTCTTAATTTGAAAAGGCAATACACCTTTAAATTTACCCTTTTCAATGATCAATACTGAATCGTGCATTTTATTATTGACTTTGAAATAAATTGGACCTTCGTATAAAATGGGATTAGGGTATTCACTATCGCTAATATGTTTTACGTTAATCTCGAGTGTATCGGAAATATCATCTGTTTTTTTCATTTCAATATCTAAATGAGGTATAAATAAACGCATTACATTTAAACCAGCATTAATAATATTTGGCACTAATTCCGATGCTTGCGAATTAGCGGCGCGCTTATCAATATATGGATATCCTCTAAATCTAAAATAAGATTGATCACGAGCTAAAATTATTTCTCTACCACTTGGAAATTTTTTAACAAAGGAAAAGCTCTCTGGTAAATATTCGAGATTTTGTAGTAAGGGAGCCGAATATTTTCCATCTTTATTTATAGCAATATAATTTTGAACTCCCATTCCGTTAATAGTTTCATTTGTAAAGAAATTTGAATTTGTAAAACTTGCAAGTCGTTCATTGATACTTCTAACAGTTTGGCAAGAGCTAAAATATGATTTAAGTCCAGGGTCGGGAATATTATCTTTATAATTTTCTGTTTGAGCAGGTGTGAAAAGTTCTTCATACGGATCTGGACTACCTAATATCCAGCCGCCAGAATAACCCAAAGGAGCGGCATGGCTATCATTTCGAGTATGCGGTGGGCAACCCATATCAGCTGTATTATGTAATGTTTCACCAAGGCATCTGTATGCAGAAGCAAGATGTTCTTTTCTTTTATTTGTGTCTTTTTCTGTTAAAGCCAGTATCATGCTTGCTTTTCCAATCCTAAACGACCAGATATTGCTCTCGCCTTTATAAGTATCTCCCAGAGCCCACTCTATAGCATCGGTTCTTGGATTAGGATACACTCCCTCCCAATATGTGCCTCGATTAGTTAAATATCGCGAACCTTCTGTCTTAGTAGGATCGAAAAAATGCCTAACAGCCGCCTGTAATTCCGGCTCATCTGCGGAGTAACCACCGTGTTTAATCCAATCATCTGCATATTTTGATGCTTCAGAATTAGTTGTACTTCCCTCAATATAGCCGGGATTTGTAAGTGCTAATCCTTTTAGTTTAGTTACATCAGAAGTAAAATTGAATTTGTAATTTTTAAATTTATCAATTTTAGCATCATAATTATAATAATCGTTAAACTTTTGAATTATTGCTTCATTGATTGATGGATGAGATTTAGTGTGTTCATAACCTCGTAATACAAGTTGCAAGGCAAAATATGTTATGAAACCGAGCAGAATAATTAAGGTATTTCTTGTTTTCATTTTTGCCCCCTAAAACCTATGCAATTTCCAATTACCTTCACCACTATTGGAATAAGTAATTGTAAAAATTTGACCATCAATTGTTATTTCGTATTCAGCGTACATTTCGTTTGCAAATATCAACTTTCTATTTTTTAAAGCGTTTGCAAAAATTTCCATTTTATCGGGTGTTGTTTCAAGTTCTTCTGAATATATTTCTTTATATTCATCATACATAAGATCAAGTACTGATTGTTTATTACCGCTTTGAAAAGCAGAAATCACATCGTTGTTGAATTTTTTTACTTGTTCTGTTTCTTGTCCCGGATTATCAATTGGTGCAGTTGGATTATCTTCAGGGCAATGTGTCAGAAATGATGAAATTGCGGCAAGGACTATACCAAAAAAATATAGCTTGATATTATTATGTAAACCTTTCATTTTCAAACTCTTTTTTAAAGTTAATAAAAGATATTTCTTAAAAATAATTATTTTACCAGTAAAATACAAATTATTTTTTTAATTAATTGATTAATTTATTGTTTGAAATTTGTAGAAGTAAATAATTATAGAAACTCAATATGGAAAAAACTTAGATATTAAAGAGTAAATAATAAAAAAAAAAGGGCTTATAAAATAAGTCCTTTTTTCAAAAGAAGCGGAGTCGACGAGACTCGAACTCGCGGCCTCCTGCGTGACAGGTATTAGATAATGAAATTATTTAACTTGATTATATGATTGAATTATAAAGTGATTACATCGTAAATAATTATAACGTATAAATTTATAGATTTTATCATTAACGTTCATAAACCTTTATTAAACCTCATTAACGTTTATAAAAGTCCATTAATATTTTAAAATATTGTTGCATAATTGTTGCAAGATTTACATTATATTCCCCATATTTGCCAATCTTGATATTGTACAAATCTATCACCTCTTTAGTATTATTTAATTATATTTTTTTATTTTAATATTTCTGTTAATTTATTCATTGAATTTTGTAGTATATCATCATCTAATTTTTGATAATAATCAATCGTTACTCTTATATTTTTGTGTCTCATTAATTTTTGAGCAACATTAACGGGGATTTCACTTTTCATAAGATAATATAAAAATGATTTTCGTAATTCGTGGAAAGAACGATTATCTTTTTCAATATTTAATTTTTCTAAAGCGTCATTTAAGCGACGATTTAAACGGGATCGCGATGAATTTTGCCAACGGAAGACTTTTATTTTATTCTTTACTTTTAATGGAGCTATTAAATTAAATATAAAGTCATTAATTGGTATTTTTTCATTTTCAAAACTTACTTTATTATGCAAATAAATATAATTTTTACGAACCTGTTGCCAAGTTAAATTTAGAGCTTCACCTATACGTAAACCTGTAAGAGATAAAAATTTAATTAATATAGCAAATTCTTCATCAATTTTATTGAAATAATCTACTATTTGATTAATTTCACTTTTTAAAAATATCTTATTTTCTTGTTTCTTCGTTTTCAAATAATATTTTCTTTTAACATTTATTCTTTTATCAATATGACCTTTTTCGTGTAGCCAGTTTAAAAAGGTGCTTAATGTTCTAACATAAATATTTTTAGTTTCATGCGTAACTTTACTATTTTTTAGAAAATATATAACTTCATCTTCAATTAATTCAGCGTCTAACGTTATATTATTTTTGATTATTGATTTATAAGCTAATTTATAAATTGAAATTGTTGCTTTGGAATGCGTTATTTCACGTTCAGAAATGAATTTGTCAAATATTTGATTAATATTTTTACGTGTTATAAGTAAATTTTCTTTTAAACCTAAAATTTCTAAATATAAATTTTCTTTTATCTTTTCTGCTCTTTTTCTATTTATTGAATTATCTTTTAAGCCCGTGTAAATTCGTTTTTTTTTAACTTGTACAACAATTGTATTAGACCTATTTTCTACAAAAATAGACCCAGGAATATTTTGCAATTTTATTTTTTTTAATTCGTTATTCATTTTGAATGAACACAAAGATTTTAATATGTCTGACAAAATCATAAAGCCCAATTAACTCATCTTCAAAATATAATTAATTGGGCTTTATTTTTTAATCTTTATTGCCATAAAGAAACATATATAAACATTCATTAATTTCACTATAATATAATATACATTTATCTTTATAATAACTATTTTCCATTGCGTAAAAATTTTCACTACTATAATATTCATCTAAACAATTAACTGGTGAAAATAAAATTTTAGATTTATTTTCAATATAATCGCTCATATTTGTTTTAGCTATAAAAATAAAATCATATTCAGTATATTCATTATAAATTTTACAATTATTAATCATTCCTCGTAAATCATTTTTAGCTTGTTCAGTTTCAACATAAGTATGCCAGCTAAACATACTTTTTACAGTATCTATAAGTTCCTGTTCTGGTTTTACTTCTTTTATAGTATTTGTAACTTTATCATCACCACAAGAATAAATAATTAATGCTATTGCTATTAAAACCGTGTAAATCAAATATTTTTTCATAAAAACACCTTTTAAAATAATTTATAAATAATTTTGGCATAATATTTATTATGCTTTTAGAATACTCTTTATTAAATTGTCGGCATAATCAAGTTTTGCACGTAGTTCAGTAATTTCATTCTGTAAACGTGCAATTTCAATATTATTTTTTGACGTTCCTTTAACCGTTTTTTTTAATTCTTCTTCTAATTCTTCAATTCTTTCTTTGTATTTTATAGTATTTTCTAAATTGTCTTTTATGTTTGGATTTCCTTCACCAGTTAAAAGCCAATGTAAATTTACTTTAAATTTTACGCTATATGAATAAATTTCGTTAATATCAATAGTATTTCTATTTTTCCAAGATGACAATGTTGATTGTTTAACTTGTAAAATATTGCTTAATTCTGTATCAGTTTTAATATTTAGATATTGTTTTAATCTTTCCAAAATTAAACTTATATTTATAATGTTATTCATATTGAAAAAATATAATAAAATAATTAAAAAATAATTTGCAAATTACTCAAAATGAGTTATTTTTGTAAATAAATTAATAACACTTATATAATAATTATATAATTGTTATATAAGATTAGGCGAATATAAGAAATTTTTGTATAATATAAAGGTATAAAATGAAAATAATCGAAGAAAATTCTAATTTTGAAAAAAAATTTATACGCAGTTTTTCGATGAATAAAGATACTTTTAAAAAATTAGTATATATTGCACGTAATACTAAGCGTTCACGCAGCAATATGATTGAAATTTTGATAAATAACTATTATGAAACTTTAAATATTAATAATATTAATTCAATATTATAAGGTTTTAAAATGTATAGAAATTTTATTGAATATTATGTAAAAAAGTTAGTTGGTTTTCGATTAGATTTATATGAAAATGTATATTGTGAACTGGTAAAGTTTGATTTTAATAATGATAATTTATTATTAGATTTTTTATTATTTATAAATAATGAATATGAAATAAGTTTTCAAGTTTTTTTAGAAAAAAATGATATTGAAAATAATAATCATATTCTTCTAAATAAAGTAATTGTAAGTAATATATATGAAAATGTAATTAATTATTTTGAAAATAAATATAAAGGTGAATAATATGAAAAAAGCCATTATTGAACAGCTTAAACCTCACGTAAGAAATACTGAAATAAATTTAGTATTTATAGGATGGGCAATACGCGATTTAACAAATGGTGATATAAGATATAAAATTTTTTTTCTAAACGGTAAACAAGTATCAATTTGAATAATAATAATTTAAAATCTATTAAATAATTAGGAATTAAAATGAATAAAGAATTTTTAGAAAATACGGCTTATGAATATTATTATACGGTTTTACAAATATATAATAACATGCAGGAATTAAATAAAATCAATTTAGACAAAGATTTTAACGAAAATTTTATTTTTTCTTATGACTGGAATAATTTTAAAAAATTATTCAGCAAATTAAATTACTTAATTAATCAAAAATTCACTTTGCAAAATAAAATAGAACAATTTGATTTTATTGATGAAGATTATTGTTATAAAGTAATTAACAATTTATTTTTAATTTCAAATAAAAGGAATTTGAAAAATGGAAATCTTAAATAATATTGTTATTGATAAATATTTAAAGCACTTAATAGAATTATCCCTATTAAGTGATAGCAGTTTTTTATTATATAATAATAATATTGAAACTGGTAATTTAGAACGCGCAATGAAATTTTTAAAAATTCATTTATTTACAGAATTTAGAATCCACAAATTATTTAAGGAATATATTAATTTTGAATAGTATTTTATACATAAGTATTGCTATTATAATTGTAGCTTTTTTTTCAATAATATCTTATACTCTTGGCTATATTTTAGCAGAAATCAAATATAAGAATATTAGATTTAAAGAATATAGAAAATTAAAAGAAATATTTGAAACCTATTATTACAGAAGTGGCAAAAATGACAATTTATAATTATTATTCAATATGCGATGTGAATAAACATAATTTAAAGATAAATGATATAATTATATTAGGGCAAATTGCTCGAAAGGTTACAAATGTTTTTAACGATTTTATATTATTATCAAAAAAACTCTTAATTCCGTTAAATGACGATTTTAATATAAAATTGCTATTTAAGGAATGCGATAAAACAAAATTAATACTTGATTTAAATAAAATCAATACAAATAATTCAATTAACGATTTTATGAATAAAAAGTAAATTATTATGTATTATATTATTTTTTCGATAGAATGAAAACAAAAAAAGAAGGTATTTTGTGGACAGCAAAACAGGTAAGCGACTATTTAGGTATTTCAGAAAAAACAGCATATTATTTATTATCATCTAATATTATTAATTCAATTAATTTATCACCAGAAAAACAATGGCGAACAACTAAAGAAGCAGTTGATTTATGGTTAAAAAATACATTAAAATATAAATAACTATGGAATACACAAAATTTATTAAATATTTCGATATATCAAAAATAATTAGTAAAAATAAAGTTCAATGTAATTGCCCAGCTCATAATGACAAGCAAGCAAGTTTGTCAATTACGAAAAATGAAAATAACGATATTCTTATAAATTGCTTTGCAGGTTGCAAGACAGAAACAATATTAAGCAAAGTAAATTTAACAATGAAAGATTTATATAATAATAGACCTAATAATAAAGAAAATAAAATTTTAGAAAAAACATATATTTACACTGATGAAATTGGTAATAATATACACTTTACAGAAAGATATATAACAGGCAATAATAAATCGTTTCTTCAAGGACAATTTCAAAATGGCAATAAAGTATATAATTTTAAAAATTTAAAAAGATTATACATTTATAATTATCCCGCAGTAATAAAGGCAATAAATAAATATGAAATAATTTATTTTGTAGAAGGCGAAAAAGACGCAGATAATTTAATTAAATTAGGCTTTACAGCAACAACAATAACAGGTGGAGCAAAAGCGTGGAAAAAATACTATAAAGATTATTTCAAAGGTGCTAATTTATATGTTTTTAGTGATAATGATGAAGCTGGACGTGAATTAACAAGTAAAATAATAGATGAATTAAAAGAAGTTGTCAATTCTATTTATAGAATTGATTTTAACGGTAAAAAAGAAAAATATGATGTTACTGATTTTTTAGAAGAAAATAATTTTAAAAAAGATATATTTAAAAAATATATTGATGAATATATTGAACAATATAAAATTTCTAATATTGAAATAACATTAAATATAAACGATATTTCAATTTTTGAGAATAACAATAATAAAATGTTTAATATAATTTATGGCGAAGATGGAAATAATGATTTTTGTTATACAAACGCACTAGACGCAATAAATGAAATATTAAATATTAAAACCTCAATAATAAAAAGTAAATGGTATTATTTTATATATAATGGCAAATTTTGGCACTCAATAGATAAACGCGAAATTGCAAAGTATTTTCTTGGTGCATTAAAAAAGAAAGATATAGTTCCCAAAAAAATTGACGCGATTCTGTCTTTGATGTGTTCAGATATTCGATTTATAATAGCAGAAGATAAATGGAACAGTAATCCATATTTAATTAATCTTAATAATTGCACTTATGATTTAAAAAATTATAAAGCATATAGACACAAAGCAGATGATTATTTAACATATATTAATGATTACAATTTTGATATTAACGCACATTGTACAAATTTTACTAGATCATTAATGGACTATTCTAAAACTAGAGGAATACCTGATTTTAATTGGATTTTAAGATTTTATGAAATTGCTGGTTATTCACTTTTGGGAATTATGCCGTTTCAAAAAATGTTTTGGTTTATGGGAGCAAAAGGTAGAAACGGTAAAGGCACAGTTATAAGAATAATAGAGCGTTTAGTTGGCGATTTTCACTCTATTAGTTCAATAGATACAAGAGACTTAAGAGAAAAGTTTTATTTATCAAGATTAATTAATAAAAGACTTGCAACAGCTGGAGATTTACATTATAGATTAGCGAATGTAAGTACTTTAAAATCTTTGTCTGGTGGAGACCGACAAACTACAGATATTAAATACGGCGACGCAACAAGTTTCTCAAACAATGCTAAATTTATTTTTGCAATGAACCAAGTACCTTTATTGCCCGACGGTGAAAGTGTTAAACCAATAGCTAAAAGAATAGTTGCTTTGCAATTTAACTATGAAATTATGACACCAGATAGCGATATAGAAAGCATATTTAACAAAGAAATTAGCGGAATTTTCAATTTAGCAGTTAGAGGTTTACAGCGTTTAATGAATAATAGAGAATTTTCACCTGTTAAGAATGCTGATACTTGGCTTGAAAATTGGGCTTCTAAACTTCCTCCATTAGAAGAATTTTTTAGTCGTTATGAATATGACAATACACCAAATAAATATAATTATGACAAACCTTACTCATTATTTTTAGTTGATATTTATGAAGATTATGAAAAATTTATGATAGAATATTATGGCAAATATTGGTATAATGAGCAAGATATAACAGTAAAAGGCTCGCGTAAATTAAAAGAGCTTTTAATTGATGAATTTGAAAGAAGATATAATATAATTTTACAATCCACAAAAGAATATAATCAAATTCTGAAAGGTAGTTTTACAAAAATATTGCATATTAGAGACAAAATTCGTGAATTTGAGCAAAATTTGAAATTAAAACACGACCAAGAGAATGCCCCGCAATTCTAATTTATAAAAGTGAAAATATAAAAAATACATCGCACTTTTTAACATATATTGTAAGTCTATGTTATATAATAAGTTACATTGTAGGATTAGTATAGGATTAGAGTAGGACATATTATTCTAATCCTATAATAATTTTTAAGTGCTTTATAAACATAATAGTTAGAAAACGTAAAAATTAGGATTTAATTAGGACTAAAAAGGATAATCCTATAAAAGAGCAATTATTAACATTCATTAATAAATATTTACGATAATCTATTATTAAATCCTACTCTAATCCTATACTAATCCTATACTAATCCTAATCTAATCCTATACTATAAAATATTGTAATATATAGACTTATAAAGAAATTTAGGAAATGCTTGTCAAAATCTCTCGCTTTGATTTTTCTTCTCTATTTTTAATGGTAAAAAATGCGGAACTTTTTTAAATTAAATTTTGAAAAAGTTCCTATTTTTATTGTAAACCCTGATGTATCCTACATTCTCAAGGGGGAACTTTTTTATAAAAAAAAATTAAAATGTTCCAACAATATAAAATTATGAAAAAACTGCCTAACTTATGGTATACCCTAACTTTTATATTTTTGTATATTCATCAATCAATGTTTATCTATTAAAAAATATCAAAAAGTAATATAAAATTTGAAATGTAAATTATATTAATATTTAATCGTTAATAAATGCAACAAAATAAACAGGGGGACAAATGCCGTATATATCAGAACAAACACTTAAATTAAGATTTTGTACTCATTCAGCTGTTGAAAAATTAATAAATGAAGGAAAATGTAAAAATAGAAAAGAAGCTATTAATTACATAATTAAAAAAGCAAGATATATTACAGGTTTTTCGAGTAAAAAAGAAAAAGCATATTATCAATATATCCAATTCAGAAGAAAATATATTTTAAAATAAATATAAAAGTATCAAATACTAAATAAAAATTAAATGACGGTCATTTATGACGGTTTTTATTTTTTTATTCATTTCTCTATAATTTAATCAAAAATTATTAAATAAGTTATTGAATTATAACTAATTATATAAATTGTATATTTAGCAATTATCTATTTATATAAAGAATACTTTATTTAGCAGTATGCGAATAGATAAAATTTATAATAGACTTATGAAAAGTTTAAAAAATTCAAAAGAAATTGACAAACAAGAAGAATATTTTGAAAAAAAAATATTACGTAAATTGTCAAAAGAACAAAGACGCAAGTATTATATTTTGAAAGAAAAAGATAATGAGTAAAATTTCAAAAGAAAATTTTTTTAGATTTACTTATGCTAATTTTCAGCAATTAGATAGAGAAGAATATCCAACTAGATCACCAGATTTTATAAGTAATTCAGGCAGTAAATATTGGTACACAAAAGAAGGAGTTATAAGATATTCTACACATTGGAACCGGCACGTTGCTACTTGCAAATGGTTTTTAAATAATTGTAATGCTTATGGAGGAAAATATGGTTATTGTAAATTTAAAGATTTCCAAGAAATTAAAGGAAGTTTTGATTTTGAGCAATATTTTGAAGTAGGTAAAAAATACGAAGTTTTAAAGGCGAGTTATGATAGAAAAGGGAATAGTTGCGTCGAAAAAATGATAGGAAAGTATATAAAAAGGACAAAGAAATTTATCATATTTGATAAGTTTAGAGTTAGCGAAGATACTTATATAACAGCAAAATTAATTAAATAGGGCTAAAAAACAATGCAGATGACTATTAGAACAGATGTTTTATTTCGTAGTAAAATACTATGGGGCTGGGTAATTGGCACTTATAAAGATAGTTTTTTACAGACTCTATATTTAATTTATAAAGAAATAAATTGGAATGCTAATAAAGTTAATGTTATTGGAATTACAGAAAATTATAGTTTAGAATTAATTTATAATGTTATTAATGCTTATGGCAATGTTTTACTTGCAGACAAAAAAATCAAAGAATATGACGGCTATAATGAAAAAAATAATATTGATTTAATTGATACAGTATCAATATATGCAGGTGTAAATAAAGAATTAACAACAAAAGTATTAAAACAATTATTTTGGAGTACAGAACAGGGCAGGATTGATAACACGGCTTGGATTAAACCGCGAACTTATATGCAAACAAGTGGCTACCGTGAATTAAGGGAAGACGCCGTCGGCTCTAATTGGTTTAAAAATCTAATGTATGTATTAGTTATTATTGGAGTAAGTATAGCTGGCTATTATGTATTAAAATCATATTCTACTTATATAATAGCGTCAAATGTTGGCAAAAAAAGACTGGTGGCAAGATGAACATTACAAAAACAGTATTAAAAAATGGCGATGAAGGTATTCATCAAACAATTAAATTAATGACGCAATATGTTAATGAATATATTAGTAATTCAGAAATAATTCAGCTTGTTAATGAAATTCAAAATACAATGATTAAACAAGTGAATTTTAAAAAAGAATGTGAAAAACGTTTTGAGCTTATCTATTATATTTTTTTGTATATAGTTCATAATTTAAGATATGAATTAGACCCGCCAAATATTGAACTTGTAAAAAGTCCCAAACATACAATTTTGGGAAATAGTAATTATGGCGATTGTGATGATTTAAGTGTTGCACTTGCTACTTTACTTAAATCAGCTGGCTATAATGTATGGTTTAGATGTGTAGCTTGGAAAAAAGAAACTGGCAACGCTTTTACTCACGTGTTTGTAATGGTAGAATTGCCTTGTCATACCAAAGTAATGCCGTTAGACCCTTCTATGAATATTAATGGATTTGGCAATATGGTAAAGTATTTTAGAAAACAAGATTTTAAGGTATAAAAAAATGAAACAACCTTTATTAGTAGGATTAAATGACGCAGTAAATAATGATTATTTAATTGGTGGATTAAGAGATAAATGTTTAACCACTATGAGTGTACAAGATACTCCATTAAGTTATAAAAATTTATTTGCTGGAGAGAATGCAACAAAAGAGCAGGTTAATAATACCGCGTCAATATGGGCTAATATATTTGAATTTAGTAAAAATAATGGAATACAAGAAAAATTCGGCAAATTTGAACTTGATTTAGATAGTTATATTTATACAAGATATCAAGCAAACCCTATATTTACAGATGATTATGGGAATAGAATATTTGTAATTTATGAAAGGAATAAAAAACATATTGAATTATTATCAAGTGGAATGTTTGGTTTTTCTTTTGATAGTTACGATAAATTTAAAGAGTATAGAAATAATAAAGGCAAAAATAAAAATAATGGATATTATGAATTATCAGAATGCTATACAACAACAATAGGCAATGAATTTAACGGCGACGGTTATGCAGAGAGAATGGTAGCTTCATATACAATGCAAAGAGAGTATAATATTGTATATGGTGGACGTGGAAATAATGATTTTGGAATTGAGAAATTAGGTATAGGACAAAGAAAATTAGATAAACCCGTTATTGTGTTTATTTCAAGAGATAGAGGTTTGACCAAAGAAGATTGGGGAAAGTTTTTACCTTTTGTTTCTGCTATTGTTAGTATCATCCCTGGAATTGGCCCGGAATTAGCTCTATTAATAAATTCAGCAGTTTCTGTTTCATCAAATTATATTACAAACCCAAATTATAAATTAACTGGTGATGATATATCAAAAATTGGGACAGTATTAAGCCCTGTAATGTATAGCGTAGGTGGAC
Organism: Bacteroidota bacterium; assembly: GCA_029974985.1. GTDB lineage: Bacteria > Bacteroidota > Ignavibacteria > Kapaibacteriales > UBA2268 > JANJTB01. The sequence goes on from JARKQC010000243.1 coordinate 14,156, forward strand.
AAGATTTAACTAATTATTTACGCGATGGTATAAATCTATATGAAGCTTATAATAGTGGAAATTATCAATATTTAGCCCAAGAGTTAGGAATTTCTAATGTAATGTCTAAAAAATTTAACGAGCAAATATTTGACCCTAATTATACTAAAACAATTCAATTGTCAAGTAAAAACCCTATTGATTTTGACAAAACAAATGCTATAGTTCAAATGTTTAGAAATCAATCATCATATAACGGTTTTTTAAATGCTGGTTTTAACTTTCACACTCCACAATATAGTGATATGTTAAGCCAAGTATCATCATCAAATAGTTTAACAACTTCAAATGAAATACTTAATCTAATGACAATGTATAGCGGAGGAGGTTATACTTCCGTATTACCTACAAAAGTTGATAATAAGGAAATATTGTCATATTTATTTAATAAATTAAATAATACAGAGCAAACCCCTGAAATACATAAAGCGTTTATTGATATGAAATTTGGTATTCCGACGGGTGTAAATGCTTTTGATGAATTATTATTATTAAATATAGAAAATCAAATCGTAAGAGGAAAATTAAAAACTTACACACTTCCAGCGCAACTACCACCAGCAAAGGCAGTTTGTATAAAAAATTATTTAGAAAGATATGGTATAGAAGTATTTGGAGCTAATTACACGAATACAACACCACCAATCCCAATAAATACATTAAGCAATGTTAAGAATAATAAAAAATATATTAGGAATTTTAAATAATGAGAAGTAAAAGGTATGTTTTAAATGATAATATTAAATTTTCAAATGGCAATAATGGTGTAGTTAATACAAGTTCTTCAAGTCCGCAAGGAATAGTTTATAAATATTCTATTAATTATGGTGTAGGTATTTATAAAGCTAATCCTATTGAAGAAGCAATAACAGTTAAAAAAGTAGATAATGATTTTTTTGATAGAAATCCAACGAAAGAAGCTAAACCTTTAAATGAAATTAAGCCACAAGAAAAATTAAATAATTCAAATACTAAATTAAAAGAATTTTACGAAAAAAATAAAAAAACTATACTTATAACTGGCGGGATTTTAGGTGGAATAATATTGTTAAAAGTAATTATATAAATATAAGGAATAAATTAAATGCAAAGTGATTTTGATGTTGTATCTAAAAGATTAGGTTTGTCAAATGATACAGGTAATAATGACGCTATAAGTATAATAGCAGATGACAAAGCAGATGATTTAAACAAAGCAAATTCTAATTGTAATAATAAATTAATCCCAAATTCAAAAGAGATTAGTTTTTCATCGGCTTCTATTTTCCCGGATGTTAAAACATTATTAGCATATCTAAAAGATAATAATATAAAGACAGGTATAAATTGGCTACACATTACTGTTGCCGTTGCTGTTGGTGTTGGAGCAGGTTATTTAATAAAAAGCAAAATGTAATATTAATAATTTAAGGATTTTTTTTAATGGCAAAAAGAAAAAAAGGACGTTCAGGCAAATTAGACGTTCAAAGAAATGTAAAAGATACATTTAACAAAGAAAACATGTTAATGTATGCAGAGGTGTTAGCAACAGCTATTTATTGCGTATTCGGGGCAACACTATTAAAATTAAAAGGTTGGGGAGCATATTTAATGAGTTATGGAGTACCCGCGATTCTTGGTGCAACTTTAAGGCGTCCCGCGATGGTATTTACAGCAATTGCAGGGGCAAGTTTACACGCAGGTTTTTATTTAGGCGATAAGATTCTAGAAAAAAATCAAAAAATTAATGTAACTTGGGGGATAGACAAAGGTATTACAACAACAATTAACGATAGTACTTTAAGTAACGACCTTCCTCCTGGCGTTCAATTAGTAAACTTGAATAATAGAATGGTAGCTATTGAACCTAATAACTTAAATGATTACCTTGTAGAAGGTGATAGAATTGAATTTAATACACCTGTTAAAATGTTAAATGACTATGTCAATAGTAAAGAAATAGGTTTTAACAATTTAGCAATTAATGGAACTTTATAAATTTATTAATATTTTAGGAGAATTTTTAAAATGACAGAATTATCAAAATTAACGGATGTCCCTTCAAATGCCGTAGCTGAAAGAGTATTGTGGTATGGACACGACACAATTTATTTTAAAGGTAGTGGAGCAAATAATAACGCTGTACTTACTAAACAAAATTTATTTGACCCTACCATTACCAAACATAGAGTCTTACGAACTGATACCTTTCCATTAACAAGTGGTAGAGTTTTGAAAATTTTAGGTTTACGTGTTACTCATAACCTAAAATTTGAAAACCCAAATGATTTAGCATTGTTTGAAGAATATGCAAAAATCACTTTAAACATTGAAAATAAAGATTATACAGATTTACCAGTATTTGATTTATTACCATATAATAGAGTAAATCAAGGTTCACAAAGTTCTTATAAAGAATTACTATCACAAGTTAATCAAGTAGCAACTGATCCAGGTACACCAGGTACAAATCAAATTTGGTATAATACAACTACCGGATTATTAAAAATGAATACAGCTGGAGGAGTAATTGTTATACCCGACAATGTTGTTGAAAATTATAACGTATTAGCGTTAAATCAGAAATTTAAACAACTTGGTAATACTATTGACCCACCTCATAATGGTTATATTGAAATTACTTTCGACCCAGTTATTGAGAATAAAAAAACTGCTGATATTTCAAAATTTGGTGATAAATTTGGAGGTAGTTTAATTGATAGTAGCGATAGTCCAGTTATGTGGATTAAAGTATCTTATGTAGCGGAATTAATTCGTACAGTGAAATAATTATAATTAATTAAATTAGGTTAAAAATGTTAAGAGACAATAATAGTAATCTTGTAACGGTGGCAAATGATGATTACTTATTTGTTCAGCAATTAACAGGTAGAAAAGTTCAGCTCAAAAATTTCAAAAAAACTTTGAGTGCAACAATTTACGCAGAGGGACAGACTCGCTCAGTTGAGTTAAAGCCCTCTGGGTATGATTTTTTAGTTAAAGATATTCAAATTTATGCTTTTTGTAGTCTTGGCAACTTTATGCCTAATGGAGTAGCACGCGATTTGGTTACTTTAACATTAAAAGATTTAAAAACTGATAATTACTGGGTAGACGCTGGAACAGATATACAAGCATTTTCATCAATTAATAATCGTGGAAGTATCACTCCAACGATATTAAGTCGCGATACAGGTTTAAGAGCAGAATTTACACATATTAGAAAAGTATCAGACTTTTGTGCAGATTTCCCAAGACAAGGCACAAACTTTGGAAGTATAAGTGGACTTACTTTTTCTTATGGTTTACAAGGCGGTTTAACACCTGACCCGTTTCCAATTGATATACAGTTAATTCTATCAGGTGCTAAAATTTTCCCACAAGATAATTAGGAGTATAGAATGAGCCAACATTTAAGTAATTATAATTATCCAAGTGCTAACGTTAATGTTAATGTAGAAGGTGGCGGTGCTGGTGGTGATGTCAATATTGGTGATATAGTAATTAATCAAAATCCCGCTAATTTATATAGTCGCTTTTTATTAATGGACAAATTCAGTGATTTTTCAGCAATACCAAAGAAAATTGTTGAAATAAGTGGACAATCAGGTATGTATGATATTTATATACCTATTACATACAATTTAAATAAACAAAATTGGCACTTATTTAGACGAAGATTATTTTTAAATACAGAAAATAATACAGCTGGTACTGGTGCTGGAGAAAGGAAATTTATTCCTATTGTAAGACCTACACCTGAACATAAAGCATATTTACATAGCATAACTTATGCCGCATATGACTTTAATGAAATGTTACCTTTCATAAGTGTTGATGATATTGCGACAAGAATTGAAACTAATTTATTCGCGCCTGATGTTCACGGTTTAAAAATTAATCCAACTCCATTAAGTAGTCCTATAAAATGGCTTTATCTAAAATCTGATAAAATTACAACGGCACATTATCCTGTTTACCGTAATTTGTTACAAGCAAGAGAAGACGAATTACAAGTAATGAATGTATTGGGACAATCAGCCCCACGCTCTTCTATTCGAGGAGGTATGTTACCGGGTGATTTTTATCATAATAATTTTTGGGTTCACTTAAAAGGATTTGAAAATAATAATCCTAATTTTGACAACGCTGGGGACGAATATATAAATATTTGGGAAACTCCCGAAGATAATAATTCATATAATATTAATAATGATTTGGAAAATACAGATACTTCCCAAGTTAGTGATATGATATTACCAAATATTTCAAATGAGATTGATATTGAAATTCCTGATAGCGTTAATTGGATCGCGGTAGATGTAGCTGGTGCAGGTTGGCGACACGGTGCTTTTGATAGTGATAAATCAGCTTTAAAACCAATTGCAAAAGTATTGGCAAATGCAATAAATAACTATATAACTTACGTACAAATGCCCGTAAAAGTTCAAATAGATATAAGATACTGGAAAGAAGAAAGTAATAATAATGGTGGAGGATTTCAACCATGATAAGTAATAATATATACCATAGTCATCCATTATCAGAAATAGAAAAATTAGTAAATCGTGCAACGGTGGAAAATACCGTTTTTGCAAAATGGACTAATATTGATGTATCATTAATGGCTAATTCAGAAAGCGATATTTCAGACGCTTATGAAAACGGTTTGCAATGTGTATCATCAATTCCAGTTCCTTCTGATATTGGACTTAAATTATTCCCAGTAACAAATCATTTAGCAAGCATACAGGGAAAAGCAGGTGCTTTAATTTACTTATATTTTTATCCAATTTCGCTTAAATCAAGTGGCGGAGCAGGTAAAACAGCAAAAGAAGTAAATGACGCGATTAAAAATTCCACTTTAACAGGCGACGGGGCTTATAATCAAACTGTAATTAAAAATTCTCAAATGGTATCACACCAACCTAATTGGTTTAGACCTAAATTTTTAGTAAATAATAATATTGATTACTTTAATTTGGACGAAACAAGTGGCGATTATCCAACGGGAAATGAAAGCAGTATATTTAAGCCAGAATTTGCACAAGGTTTAAATTTGCCATACGAAGAAAATGGGTATGATAAAGCTCTTAAAGTGTATTCAAATATACAGTCTATTGACGTTTTTGCAGGTGCATATCAAAAAATATTAGTTGGAAATGATTATGTATTCCAACCTTATATTATGTGTTGCGAAGCAAAATTCATTATTATTGATTAAAAAAATAAGGTGAGAGAATGACCAGGGCAGAAGTTGAAAAATTAATTGAAGAACAGTATAAATATATAAAAGCTAATCATAGTAACTATTTCACTTATATAAATGATGATAATTTAATTAAACGTCATTCTCTTGCCATTGCTTATCACGAGAGTAAATTTCACGAGAATGCTAAAAATAAAAATTCGACGGCAAAAGGTTTATTTCAATTACTTGACGGCACGCGTCGAGATATTGAAAAGCGTTTGCTACGCATAAAACAAACCGATTATAATAAAGTATGGGAAGCTGAATATAATACATATTTAGGAGTAGCTTATTTTATTACCCAATATCATAGATATAACGGTGATATGAAGAAGGCGGTTATTGCTTATAACCTTGGTTCGTGGAGTGCAAAATCTTCTGAAGGTTATTTTAAGCAACATAAAAATTATTATAAAGAATTATTCCCTGAACATTATAAAAATGAATATGGGGAAGTTGGAACTAATACAACAAATAAAAAGAAAGGTTTTAAATAAATTATTATTAAGTGAGATTAAATAATGATAGAAAATTTAAGTAATATTGCAAAATATAAAAATGATATGTTTGAAGAGGAAATAATTCCCGAAAGATTATATTATTTTAAAGTTCGTAATGGGCAGAATCTAGGGCAAAGAAAAGGCTACGAAATAATTGAAGACCTTAAAAAATTAAAATTGTCAAAGGTTAAAATTGACGGCAAAGATAAAAAAGGCTATTCATGGGTAACTGTATTTAATAGTGGATTAATTGGCGACGTTGGTAGAAATATACAAGTTGTTGCCGTTATTAATGGAGTTCCTGTAAAAGTATTTGAAGGAACAAATACTCTACCTTATGAAGTTGTTGATAATTCTTTAAGTGATAATACTATTATTCATAATAATAATTTACCAGTTCCTATTGTTCAAAATAATGTTACACCAAATCAATTAAGAGGTTTAGCTGATATTATTCAAACACAAAATAATAGTGCCGTCCAAGTTTTACAAGATGAAATTGCCCGAAGCTCTGAAATGTTAAGAGAATATCAAAGGGACGCGTCAATTATAGACCAGCGTATTGGTGAAATTATTGCCGAAAGTAATAAAAAATATGAAGAGTTAATGTCAAAATATCTAACTGCTCAAAGTGAATTAGAAAAAGAAAAAAGACAAAGAGAATTAGAGAAAATTCAATTTGATTTGCAAAAACAACAGTTAGAAGAAAGAATAAAATTAGAGAAGAAAATTGATAAATTAGAACAAGAAAATAATAAAACTGATTGGGCAACAACATTAAAAGATTTAATCCCTACTTTGCAAAGCGTGGCGATGCCATTCTTTGCAAGAAGTATGCCCGCAGTAGCCCCTACAATGGCAGATTATAATTTCGAGGAAGATGAAGTTGATAGTAAATAATAATGTTCCTCAATGGATTTTAGATATATTTAATATTGTTGAATTTCGTAAAATCCCAAATAATAGTAAAAAAGTTGCTTTAACTTTTTTAACTATGTGGGCAAATTCTAATTTATACCTTGTAAACAGTAAAAAGAATTATCCGCAGAGTGAAAAGAAAATTAACAAATACTTTGATAAAGATTTATTAAATCTAATGAATAAATATGATTACGATTTTATAACGCAAAATGATAAAAATAAACTAGAATCAAATATTGACAAATGGGTGAAAATGTTTAATATTCCAATAAATAAAAATTATGAAGCTATACGAGTCTAATAGTAATAAATTAGTTGGTGTTCCAATAAAATCGTATAAAATTGAAGATATACCTTACTTAAATGAGGTATTAAATGAAAAAACTAAAAAATTCCAAAGAAGAAAAAGATATTATAATAGGAGAGTAGTAGCAATGAACGAAATTACAGCAATGTCATTATTAGCAACATTTACAATTATAATGTTTTCAGTTATAATATATTTTGTTAAAAAGATACTTGACAAAGTTGAAAACACACACGATTTGGCAACAGCACAAAAACAAATAAATAAAATATTTGCAAAAGATATAAAAGAATTAGATGAAAGAGTTGATAAAATTGAATCAAAGATTTATTAATAATCAAAAGGAAGTTATAAAATGAGTAAGTTTAAGTACAAAGTTGTTAGAACTACAAAAACAAACAAGAGAAATAGCACTAATCATAATACATTAGCAACAGCTATGAAAGAGGCTAAAAAATCAATAAATAGTTTTAAAGGTGCAACAATTACAAAAGTAAAACCGAAAGTAAGTAATGTTTGTAAACCTAAAAGAAGAGTAAAAAGAGCAAAAAATGATTAACAAAATTTATAATTTTTGGACAAAAAACGCAATTCTTGGAGTATTATCAATTATATTTTGGTTTATCGTAACCCCTGGAATGCCCGAAATCAGATTAATAAATTTTATTGTCTTATTGGAATTATTAACTTTGTTGCTTTGTCAATTAGCGGTTTATATTCATTATAAAAGTCCTGTAACTTATAAAATAAATGTAGGAAAAGATGATACAATTAACAGCGTTGAACAACATAGTTTAATCGCGGCTAATTCACGAATTTATCAAGCAGTACATTTATTTGTAGGTTTAATAGTTGTAGGGGTTTATTTTTTAAGTAGTATATAAATGAAAAAAAACATAATTATATTATTCTTATTATTTAATGTTGTTGTTATACAAGCACGTCAAAGATACAATTTGAAATTAGATAGTCAAATTGTATCTTTGAGTAAAAAGATAGCTATTTTACAAATTGGTATCACTGAAAATAAAGGTTTTAATCGTAGTAGTCAAATAGATTTATATAATAAAACTGTTGGAGTTCCATTTGGCAGTTCTTATTGTGCAGCAGGTCAATATTATTGCTATGATCTAGCAAGTAAAGAATTAAATAAAAAAAACCCATTGCCTAAAACAGCAGTTGCAAATAATATGCTTAATATAATGAAAAAAAAAGCTATAAAAACAAATTATAAACCTGAAATTGATGATTTTATATTTTGGAAATATCCAAATAATTGGAAGGGACACGTTGAAAGAATTATCGAAGTTAAAAAAAGCGGTTGGATTAGAACAATTGCTTTTAATGTATCTTTTGGACGAGATTTAAGTAATGATGGCAAAGATGGTGTTACTTATAAATTAAGAAATATTTATCACCCACTTGCAAAAATGAGAGTTAGCGGATTAATGGGAGTTAATTAAATGCAATTTAATACTTTAATAAGTCAAGTTTCTAATTTACAACAGCCAAAAATAGAAATACCAGTATTGGAAAATATAAGATTATTGTATGATTATACATTAATGCAATTTGTGAAAGAAACTAGCCCAAATATTTATATACCATATAATCCACCAGAATTTGACGGATTGGGAAAAGTTACATTAGTTACAAATTGGGGAGATGGCACTATTGACGGTGCAGAAGTAGGAATAAAATTAAAAGTTACTATAAAAGACTTGCCCGAAACGATTTACGAAATAGATGAAAATTTTATTATTAATATACCAAAAGAATTTAATATATTGTTTAGTGGTTTTAAAGTAGAAGTAAAATCTTTTACGGCACAGCCCTCATATCCAGCACCAACAGATAATATATTAAAAATAGATATAGCTATACAAAGATGTCAAACATTTATTGAGATATATTAATGGGATTTGTAACAACAAAATTAGGCTCTGAAATCATACAAAAAGCATATTCAATGGTTTCTTACAATTCTGTTGATGGCTCTTCTAATTCTGATGGTTGCGAAGAAATACCAAAAGGGAGTAATAAAGTTTTTTGTGGTAATCCAAAAGAAAAATTAAATTTTCCTACTTTGAACAGTGAAGCCGCGTGGTGCCAAGCGTTTGTTGATTTTTTAGTTGATTTTTCTTGTGATAAATTAAATATTAAAAATCTAATGAGTAGGACGGCTTCCGTCGTTACTTCTTATAATAATAATAAATCTAAATTTAGAATTGATAATAAACCTTTCCCTGGTTGTATAGGTTTCAGATATACAGGTATAACTACAAATAAAAATAATAAAGATGGTTCTAAAACTAGTCATTCTTTTATTGTTTATGCCGTGTTAGACAATGGTAATAGTATGCTGACAATAGAAGGCAATAGTAATGATAAAGTTCAATTAAATGGCTATAATACAAAAGACAAAACTTTTCAAATTAAAGACCATTTATTTATACATATTGAAGAAATGAGCGGAGGAGAGCAAGAAGTTTTCCACCCGTTTAATTTTAAAGAAGTCGAGGCTTCCGAAAAATATGGAACAGGTAAATCAATTATTAAATCTTATTTTTTAAGAAGAGAATTTAAATAAATGAAATATATTATTATAATATTAATTTTTATATTTGCTAGTTGTTCGTCAAAAATTGATAAACAACAGGTATTTATTCGCGATACAGTTTACTCAATAGTACCACAAATTATAAGAATTAATGACACAGTTAGATTTTATAATGATAGCTTAATCAGTTATTTAAAATTGAATTATAAGCAAACTGATACACTTGTATATATTAAATATTATCCATTAAATAAGAATATAAATATAGTAGTTAAACCTGATACAGTTAAATTTTCTGCACGTGATACACTTTATAATACAGAAATCAAAGAGAAAATAATTGAAACACCTTTTTTGTCAAAAGTTGGATTATTATTAATGGGATTTACTCTTTCATTAATAATATTATTTTTATATTTTATGTTTATTAAAATAAAGGAAGAATTTAAATGATAAGAATTAATGTTAATGGTAACGAGATTGACATTCATACAGGCAATATAATAGACCAAAGTCTTGCTTATATTGATATTGTCGCGGCTGATAATTTAGTAGCAAATAGATTTGTTGATTATGAATTTAAACACCCCATGATTGAAAAGAAAGCAATAGGAGTAACTGAAACAAATACATTAGAAGGTGAGGTCGCAAAAATTAGATACAACGGTATTGGATTAGTTGAAACATCAACGGCAATAAATATAGGAGATAAATTAATTTGTGATTTATATGGAAAGGCAAAAAAAACTTTAGGAAGCTTATATCAAGGTAGGTCGCTCGATACGATAGCAGAACCTGGTATTGTTAGAATTTTATTATCTTTTTAACATTTTTTTGATATATTATGAATACAATAACAAATTATACAAGTCCATTAGTTACTGAACAAGTAACAAATAATATTATAAATACAACAAGTGGTAATTTAGTACAAGAGGGCAGAATCGCGAGGCACTGGAAAGATGTGCCGCTTAATGTGAAAAGATATTTTAGGGATTATACTCCGAAATATTTAAATAAAAATCATTATAATGATACAGCCGCATTTGTAGAGCATTATAAATTAAGAAGTATAGAATTTGGTAATTGGACTAATCAAAAGGAAAGAAGAGAATTTTTAATCGCGGCGGCTGACTCGTTGGATTGTATCGCTCAATATTTTAAAGTTAGTCCTGAAAAAGTTGGATTAAATCGTAAACTTTCAATTTCTTATGGTGCTAGAGGTATTGGTGGAAGTATGCAGGCAATAGCTCACTATGAATGTCTTCCCTATGCTATTATAAATATAACAAAACCCTATTCTGATGAGGGGTGTTTTTTACACGAATACACTCACGCATTAGACAATTTAATTGCTTATCATATACTTAAAAATGATGCATATACAATGATAAGTAATTCTTATGAACCATTTTATAAATCGAATAATAAATACGAAAATATTATTTATGATATTTTAGATAATATTTTATATATAGACGATAAAAAACATAAAACTAAATTTCATCAATATTTAAAAGATAATGAACTTAAATACGAATTAAGAACAGAGGAATTAATTGCACGCAGTTTTGAGGCTATTTATATTGATAAATTTAAAGATGATAATAATAAATTATTAATAAAAAAAGCTAATAATTACAATATTGAAATATATCCATCACAAGAATTATTAAAACCAGTATTAAATAGTGCAGTAAAATTTTTTACAATGGCAATTAATGATTTATATAATATTAATACTCATAATCCCGTTAAAATACCAATAGAAGAGCCGAAGAAAGAAAATTTGTCTTTAATGAATTTACAAATATTACACAATAAGATACTTAATAAACACCCAAATCATTTAACATTTATAAAATACGATAATACATATTATTCATTTGGCTCTAATGCTGTACAAATAAGTAAATTATTAGGACAAGATTATATTGCAATTGATAATGTTAACAAAGATAATTATACTTCACTTACAAGCATACCAAAATATAAGATTGATAAAGCAATCAAAGAATTGCAAGAATTTGGTTTTAATATTGCTATTGCTGAAAATGAAAATAATATTGAATTAATTAATCCAAGCAAGAAAACAGAAAAAGAAAAAAAAGATACTAAAATTAATACTATTAAGAAAGTAGAAAAAGAAAAAAAAGATATTAAAATTGATACTATTAAGAAAGTAGAAGAAGAAGAGAATAAAGAATTAAAAGACATTAATATAATTTATGGTAATGATGTAGAGATTACAACTCCGACAGAAGATTTAAATGCAAAATATGGAATATGTGATTTATTTGATTTAATTCCAAGTAATGACCCGTTCACTTTTTCAAAAAATGAAAATTATCCTCCGAATTGTCAGACCCGTGATTATAGAATGGTACAAGGAGAGCAAATAAAAGTTAAAGATTATTCAAAGCATTTTAAAGCAGACCATTTATTAAATACTTCACCAGACGCAACAACAGGTACTCCAATAATTACAAAAGACGGCATTGTATTAGGTGGAAATGGCAGAACAATGATATTATATAATATTGTTGCTAATTACAAAGAAAATTATAAATCTTATTTGAATTTGTTAAAACGTGGGAGCGATTTTCTTTTTGGAATTGAACCGTCAAAATACGAACATATAAAACACCCTATTGCAGTTAGAGTAATAGAAAAAGCAACGATTAATGAATGTTCTAAATATTCTAATATACTCAATCAAAGCAATTCACAGGCTTATGATGAATACCAAGAAGGCATAAGTATTGCTAAACAGTTAATAGAAATACCAAATGTTTATGAAAATATTGCTTATGCTATTTCTGAATTGGATGTTGAAACAGTACCGCAAATGTTTAGTAACAAAGAAGTAAATAAATTAATTATTGATACTTTAAAAAATATTAATTTTATTAATAAAACTAATGGCGATTTATATGTTACTAATGATTATGAATTTACAACACGCGGACAAATTATAATTACAAATGCTTTGTTAAGCTCTATTTTACCAAGTAAACAGTTATTGATAGAGGCAAAAGAATACAGAAATAAAATATTGTCAGCTTTGCCATACTGGATTATTATAAATTCTTTAAGTAATGAGTTTAATTTAGTTCCTCACTTACAAAAAGCGTTACTAGCAGACGCAAGGCGTAAACGTCAAAAATTATCAATGCAGGAATTTATTGTACAAGGCAGTACTTTTGGAGAAGAAGTTGATGTTATTACTATTGAAATATTAAAAATTTTAGATATGAGACTTAAATATTTCAAATCATTTTCTAAATTTATTGCTAAACAAGGACAAATTTCTGAAAATGAAAATATGTTTGGCGATAAAAGTAATCCAATTGACATAATTATATATTGGCAAGAAAATAAAGAAGACATTATAAACATGCAAAAGGAAGCTACAATTCAATTAAATGATATTATTGAATTTAGCGACAATAGAAAAAAAGCTATAAATTACCAAGCAAATTTTTTATTTTATCCAATTCCAACAGTCGTTACATTTGTAGATAATTTCATAAATATTTATAATAAAGATAACGGTATACAATTAGGACAAATTGATTTAGAAATTATGAAAGTAAATCATAATCAATTAGATGTGTTTGGAATTACTAATTTTGAAGAAAATTCAAGTAAAATGAATGCTTTATTTGGCTATGTTAAAGCAATTATAAAAAAACAATATAAACCTATTCCAAAAACAGAGAAATTATTTCAAATTGAACGGCAAGAAAAAGAAATAATACCTCAATATGTACCGCGTAATCAGTACAGAATGTTCTCAAACAAAATTCAAACGGAAAATTTAGAAGATATATATAATGATAGTATTGAAATTGAAGATATTAATAGTGGAATAAATAATTTAAACGAATTAAAAAATATAGCTTTAAAGCCTTTACGATTAACAGGTAAATCAAAGAAAATGTTATATAAATTAAATTCTCCTTTTCAGATGTTGATTTGGGGAGTTCAAGGAAGTGGTAAATCATCGTTTTTACTTACAATGCTTGATGAATTATCTATTAATGGAAATTGTTTATTAATATTAACAGAAGAAAAAGCTCGACACGGAAGAATTTCAGCACGCGCAAATCGTATGAAAATACAGAATTTAAATAAAATTGATATTGCAGAAGTTACTAAAATTCATCAATTAGTAGATTTAATTGATACAGGTAAATATAAATTTATTGCTATTGATAGTAAAGATATGTTTGAAGATGAAAAACATTTAATAAATATATTTTCAAAATACGAAGATAAAGATATTAATTTTATTGTTATTAGTCATTCGGTAAAAAATGGAGTTGTAAATACAGGTGATCGTCGTTATGCTTATCTTTGTAATACTGAAATCTTTGTAAGTGATGACGGAGTTGCGACGACAATAAAACATAGGGATGCTGTAAAAGGCAATTCAATTCCCATTTTTACAAGTCTACCAAGAACAAATAATTTTTTAAATATATAATGGAGTAAAATAATATGTATAATAATAATTGCCCTTTGTGTTTAGGTGATGATTTAACAGACGCGGAAGCGTTAGAAATTATTAAAGAAGAATTTAATAAATTAAATCCAATAACTATCGGTATTGAAGTTGCAAAAGGTGATTACACTTCTTTACACAAAGTAATCAAGGCATCAGTTGAAAGAATTTGCATTAAAGGAACTAAAAAGAAACTTAATAATGTTTATGTATGGGTAGGTAGTGCTGTAGCATTACTATTATTAGGATATTTAATAATAAAATAAAAGGTGTTAAAATAGCAAAAAATAAATCAAAAAAAATCGTTAAATTTAGTGAATTAAATACTGGCAAAAAAGTTGTATTAGTAATTGGTTGGGCTTCGATTATCTCTTCTAAGATTTCACTTGTATTATTAGCTTCTGGTTTTAATGTTTACTAAAATATGAAAAAATAAAAATAAATATTACAAAAATTTTTGTAATTGAATTTTAATCTCACATTAGCACGTTTAGACGTGCTTTTTTTTATTATATAAATAAATTCTTAAAGAAATTTTTATTTTTTACTGCAACAGTATTATTTTCTTCTTTTCTTTTAATTTCATCTAATAAAATTTGTAAATTTTTTTCGTTTGTAATATCATAATCGATTAATCCCGCTAAAATTTTAACGAATCGCGGAGGTATAAATTCATCCTTTTCAATTTGTTGTATTCTTTGACGTGATAATTGACTTTTTTCTGCTACTTTTTGAAGTGAAACCCTACAATGCGTTCTAATTAACTTAAATTCTTGCCCATTCATACATAAAACCCTAAATTTATAAAAAAAAATAATAATTTTCTAAAAATTTGACAAAAAAAATTTAAAAAATTTGACAAACTTAACAAATTTAACTAAATATTTGACAAAAATGTGATAATTCTGACCCTAAATTTTGACAAATCTAACTTATTTTTTGCTAAAATTTTGACAAATCTAACTTATTTTTTGCTAAAAATTTGACAAATCTAACTTCAATTTTTCAAAAATCTTAAAATTATCCAGTAAAAAGATATAAATTTAAGAGTAAAAACGTTAAAATTGTTGCTAAATTGTTGCATATGTTTTTTTTAAATTATATACTAGTGCAGAAGAGCATTATTTTGATAAATATTCAAATCGTAAATAGCAATAAAAAAAAGGGCTTATAAAATAAGTCCTTTTTTCAAAAGAAGCGGAGTCGACGAGACTCGAACTCGCGGCCTCCTGCGTGACAGGCAGGCGCTCTAACCAAACTGAGCTACGACTCCAAAGAACAATTTTTTGTGGACTCAAGGAGGATCGAACTCCTGACCTCTTGAATGCCATTCAAGCGCTCTCCCAGCTGAGCTATGAGCCCTATCTGGTAAAAGAATTTCGTCCCGCTTGGGAAATTCAAAAGTAATACATTTTTACAAACTATGCAAATTATTTTTTAAAAAATTATGAATTTTATCATTTCAGTTGAATAATTTTTTCTAATTTGAATAAAATATAAACCATTACTAAGAGAATTAATATCAATTAGTCTATCAAATACCCCGATTACTGACGGAAAATATTCAGTTTTTACGGCATTACCAATTATATCGAAAATTGTTACATAAATTGGTGATTCTATTGGTGAATATGTAATTAATTTAATAGTTGAATTATTATTTTCGATTTTTGTTGGGAAAATAAATGTTTCGTTATCCGAAGAACTAATATCCGACTTAAAATCATCTAAACTTAGTCCAAAAGGTATTTTCTCATAATTATTAATTAAATACATAAATTGATTTTGATAATATGGCTTTCTTCTTTGTCTGCCATCAACAGAATTTACTAATAATTCAGCAAGAATAGTATCTTTGGTAAAATATGATTTCGGAATATCTGTATAAAAATAGTCATTAATAAAATATTTAAGTGGAAAAGTATAAGCATTTGAAAAAATATTCTCACGAATAGTTAAATTAGCGTTATATATAGGATTTTTATATAAAATCTTAAAAATTACTTTCACAAATGTTGGATTAGGATAAGTCATCATTTCAGAAATTACTATATCATTATTAATCATTGCAGAATAAACATCGGGTTTTCCAAAGCCAATATCATTATTTGGAGTTAAAAAATTATCAGAATGCTCGATTAAAAGTGTTTTAATTTCACTCGTTTTCAACTCTGGAAAAGCAGATAATAATAATGCAGCGGATGAAGCTATGAGTGGAGTTGCAAGTGAAGTTCCAGAATTTGTAAAATAATTTTTATATACATTAGGGTCGGGTAATTTAATTTTATCGCCAGGTGCGACAATAATTGGTCTAATTCTACCAATACCATCAGTTCCTCTTGATGAAAACTTAGCTACTTTATTTTTATAATCTATTGCACCAACAGAAAAAGCACTATCAGCGTCAGCAGGACTATTTAAAGTATTTGAGTTTGGACCGTTGTTACCTGCGGCAACAACAAATAATACTCCACGTTCAGACGCATAATTAACAGCTTTGGAACAAATTGGAGTTTTTCCGTCTAAATCATCATAAGAATATTGAGTTTCGCTTGAATCCAATTTAAAATATCCTAATGATGCATTAATAATATCAACTCCATGTGATTCTAACCACTCTACACCTTCGAAAAACCAATCTTCTTCTATCTTTCTTTCGTAAGCAAAATTTTCAGTTTTTGCTAATGCAACACTTATATTTGGCGAAGCTCCAATAAATTCATCGGTCTTATTTGAAACCGCAAGCGAAAGACACATCGAGCCGTGATGATCTTGATTATATTGATCATTATCCTCATTAGAAGTATTATCATCTTGATTTATAAAATCTCTTTCAACAACGATTGTAATATTTTTCATCGCTTCAAAAAAATTTGGTCTAAATCCGGTATCAATAAATCCAACTAAAATGCTATCGCCAGAAATCCCCGCATTATGAACTTTATCAATATTTAATAAATTTAGAAAATCATAACTAAATCCATAAATATTATTAGAAATATCTTTGATTTGAATACATTTGGATAATGCACTATGTAATTTTTTAGTATCATTATTAATGTTTATAATATTGTTATTTGTTAAAGTGGCAAATCTTGATTGAGTTTTCTGAATATATTTTACAAAAGGAAAATCTTTTATTTTATTGATTTTATTTGAATCTTCTAATGAAATAACACAATAATTTTCCCATTTAATTTTTGCTAAAATTCCACAACCTAAATTCTCTAACTCTTTAATATAATTTGGATTTATAGCAATATCTTGATAATTAATTATACTATCATTTAAGCTGTTTTTTTGCCTTCTACTCAAAGCGCGTGTTGATAATGAATTTAAAGTTTCATTATATAATTTTGAACCTACAAAAAATTCTTCATCACCTTTATCTTTAAAAAATACTCGATATGTACCATTATTAGCAATAACAGTGTCAAATAGTATAAAAAATGCAAAAAATAAATTGAAGATTGATAATAATTGTTTAATTTGCATAAATTTTGTATCAAAATTTTATATAATTCGTTTTTAAAAATATAAAGTAAGTAAATAATTTCAAATAACAATAAAAAATGTCAATAATATTAATTACGGGTTCAGGAAAAAGACTTGGTCGAGGATTAGCAATAGAATTTGCTAAACAAAATTATGATGTAATTATTCATTATAATTCATCAAAAAATTTGGCAGAAAAAACTTATAATGAAATTATAGCACTTGGACAGAAATGCTTTTTATTTAAAGCAGATTTAAGAAATACAAAAGAAATGGAATATGGCTTTAAAAAGATTATTGAAAAATTTGCTTATCCCGATATATTAGTTAATAATGCCGCTATTTATCCACAAAAAAATAATTTAAAAGATACAAGTATAGAATTATGGAACGATGTTATAAATACAAATTTAACAAGCTATTTTGCGATGTCAAGAATTTTTGCTGAAAATGCAAAAACGGGCTCAAGAATAATAAATATAGCGTCATTAGGTGCATTTAAAATTTTTAAAGGTAGAATACCATATAATGTATCAAAAGCAGGTGTAATACAGCTTACAAAAGCTCTCGCATTAGAACTTGCTCCTAATATTACAGTTAATTCTGTTTCTCCTGGTAGTATTTTTATTGAAGATGTAGAGCCAAGTGAAAAATTGGCAATCACTACGGATAGAATTCCTATGAAAAGGTATGGAACCGTAAAAGATGTATTCGATGCAGTATATTTTTTTGCAAATTCAAGTAATTATATTACTGGACAAAATTTATGTGTTGATGGTGGATTTAATTTAAAATAATTTTTAATTTAAGGTTGAATTATGGAATTTAGAGACCCCGATTTTGTAACCAAAGGAAAAAAAGAAAGATCGCCAAAAGCTTATGATAATCGTGAATTTTTACATTCAAAAGAATCACGAGTATTGCGAATAATGTCAGAATTTTTATATCCTGAGCAGTATTTTAGAAAATATGGTGTTAAGGGAACAATCGTATTTTACGGCTCGGCACGAACATTATCGCTTGATGAATTTGAAATAAAACTTAAAGATTTAAACGATAAATTTGCACTTGCAAAACCCGATGATAAATATATTTATCAAGAGCAAATAGATGCTCATATGAAAACTTACGAGATGACTCGTTGCTATAATGATGCTGTGATATTAGCAGAAAAATTAGCCGAGTGGTCTAAAACTTTACCAGATGAGCATAAAATAAATATTTGCACAGGCGGTGGTCCCGGTATGATGGAAGCGGCGAATAGGGGAGCCTGGCGTGCAAAATCACCTAATATTGGATTAAATATTAGTCTTCCATTCGAGCAATATCCGAATGATTATATTACTGATGAGCTTAATTTTGAATTTCATTATTTCTTTATGCGAAAATTCTGGTTTACATATTATGCACGTGGTATTGTTGCTATGCCCGGTGGATATGGAACTCTCGATGAACTATTTGAAATATTAACCTTAAAACAAACTACAAAAGTTACTAAACCTTTGCCAATTATATTATATAACAAAAATTTTTGGAGAAATTTAATTAATTTTGATTATTTCGTTGATATGGGTATGATTAATAAATCCGATTTAGATTTATTTCATTATGCTAACTCTCCTGATGAAGCTTTTGAATATTTAAAAGAACATATTAATTTCATTTATAGATAAAAATATTATGAAAAAATTAATTTTTATTTTAATTACTATATTAATTGGAAATGAGATTTTTGCTTCTGAATTAATTTTCAAACCAGAAAAAGCAAAAATTGGCGATACGATTAATGTAATTTATTCTGGTAATCTAAGATTTGATAATAAAAAATCAATAGATTTGGTTTATTATATTTTTGATGAAAACTCCTCATTTGCAAAAGGATATGAAGCGAATCTTATTAAAAATAATGATAAGTGGTTTGGAAAATTTGTTGTGCCGCATAATTCTGCCTATATTTTATTTAAGATTTTCGTTGCACAAGATAATATTGATATTATTGATAATAATTTAGGAAATTATTGGGATTTATTAATTTATGAAGGTGATAAACCTACACGAAATGCTTATTTAAAATCTGCATTAACACGATTAGGCTCTATTTCATCAAATATTGATAGAATTCCAAATTTTTATGAAGCAATAAAAAGTTTAGAGAATGAATTAGCAAATTATCCTGATAATATTGTAGCCGAGCTTGGGCTTGTTACAACTCTTTTCGATATGAAAAAGATTTCTAATGATGAATTTAACAAGAGAATTAAAGAAATATCAAAAACAAAAATTAATGAAAGTAATGAGAATGATATTAGGGCAATTTCAAAATCATTATCTGCAATAAATGAAAAGAAGAAAGCAGAAGAGTTAGAACAAAATTTTGCCGCAAAATTTCCAAATTCATCAATAGCAGAAGATTTAATGATAAATAAAATCTCAAATGCTGATAATTTTAAAGATTTTTCAAACTTTTGCTTAGATTTTTTTGAAAAATTCCCTAATTCAATTAATAATGATAGAATTTTTACTGCTTTTTCAACTGCTTATTTACAGCAAAATAAAGTAGATGCTTTAATTAATATTTTAGACTCTTTGCCTAATTCGCCCGCTTATATTTATTCTCGAATTGCAAAAAATTTATTTGAATTTTATAAAAAACAAAATAATATTATTAACTACGAAACAAAAAATTATTTACTTTCATTAGTAAATAAAGCCGAAGAAAAATCAAATAATTTTAAAAATAATACTCAAAATCAAAATTTTTCAATTTACTCAAAAGGTGAATTAGAAGATATTATTGATGTTCAAATTGCAACAATATATGAGATAAAAGCAGAATTATTAAAGGAATTCGAGCCGATAAATGCAGTTCCATATTTTGAACATTCTATTGAGTTATATAGAAATAATGTAAATTCAAGTATTTATGAAAATTTTATCTCATTACTCATTTCGCTTGGTGATTCATTAAAAGCTTTAAAAAACGCAGAAGACGCAATTATTAAAAATAAATCAAGTGAAAATATTTTTGAATTTCATAGCGATTTATCTCATAGAATTTACAATTTAAATGATTCAACATATTTATTAAAATTAGATTCTGTCAAGCAGAAACGAAATCTTTATTTAAGAGAAATTTTTAAAAATGAGTTATTAAAAATTGATGATTTTGATTTCTCGCTTGAAATTCTCGATGGCACCTTAGTTGAAAAACGCGATATAAAAAATAAAATATCTATTTTTAACTTTTTTTCAAGTTGGTGCGAGCCTTGTAAAGCAATGATCCCCGCTTATAATATGCTAAATGATGAGCTATTAGAAGATGAATTAGTAGAGCTTGTTGCAGTCAATATTTGGGAAAATAATAGATATACAAATGAGGAGTTTAAAAAATTTATAAAACAAAATGATATTTTATATCCCGTTGCGCGTGATAATTTTGATGTTTTTCCAAGGCAAATAGGAATTACGGGATTGCCTACGATTGCAATTTTGGATAAAAATTCAGAAATACGCTTTATAATACGCGGATTTTCTAATAATGAAAGTTTGATAAATGATATTTTAGCAAGAGTAGATTTTCTTTTAAATTATTTGGATTAATATGGATTTAATTCGTTGCGAGTGGTGCATTGGTAGTGAGATTGAAAGGAATTACCACGATAAAGAATGGGGAGTACCATTGTTTGATGATGATAAATTATTCGAATTCTTAGTTTTAGATGCATTTCAAGCAGGATTAAGTTGGAAAACTATTTTGCTAAAAAGAGAGAATTTTAGATCGGCATTTGATAATTTCGACGCTCTACGAATTGCGAATTATGATGAAAATAAAATAAACGAATTAATGACAAATTCGGGAATTATTCGTAATAAATTAAAAATTACTTCTACAATTTTGAATGCAAAGTTATTTTTAGATGTTCAAGCTAAATATGGCAAATTTAGTAATTATATTTGGCAATTTACAAACGGGAAAACAATTATTAATCATTGGAAATCTAAAAACGAAATTCCTACAACGAGTATCGAATCTGATAATATGAGTAAATCATTAAGAAGTTTGGGTTTCAAATTCGTTGGTTCTACAATTTGTTATGCCTTTATGCAGGCATCTGGAATGATTAATGACCACGAAATAAATTGTTTTAGATATAATGAGCTAATATTATAAATTTTTTGAGATTTATAATTATAATCTTCTAAAAAAATTTAATCAAAAAAGCCAGACTTTAAAAAATTAAGTTTGGCTTTTTGTATATCAATTCTTGGAGAATTAAATATTTAAAAATTATCTTTTTCTTTTCATATTTCTTGGTTTATCTGGATTAGGCTCATTAGAATTAGGGCTATTCATAAATCTTTTAAGTCTGTGAGAAAATTCAATTTCGAAGGCAAGGAATTTAGCAAAATTTTGTTCTGATAAAATTTGCTTCATTGAATTAATTCGACTTTCCATAGCCTCGTGCATTTCTTTTTGAGCTTGAATTACTTTATTAGTTTTATCGCTCAATTCTTTGCCGTTTGGTGATTTATCTAAATATTCAATAAGTTCACTACTTACATTACGAAGTTGCTCGTTTTTTTCCATAATTAATTTTTCTGACGCAGTATATTTAATTAGAAATTTTTCAGCGTCTGCATCAGATAAATCAAGGATTTCGAGTAATTTAATTTTTTTTGCCGCTTGCATTCTTTCGTTACCTCTTTGTGCAAATCCTTGCGAAAAAGTTACAGAAAAATTAAATATACTAAATGCGACTATACAAATTACTAAATTAAATCTTAACATTATTTATATCCTCTAAAAATTCTTGTAATTCATTTTCAGTAAAATTATCAAAATTATTATCGAAAAAATTATCATAATTTAACAAATCATTGATTTCATATTTAAAATCCGAATTTTCTTCATTCAAATATTCAAGTATTAAATCAATATCAGAAAAATCATTATTGTATTCATTTGAACGAATAATTGTATTTATTTCAGCTTCCTCATTATTGTAATCATAATCATTAAGAATTGAATTTAATTTTGTTGAAAATTTTGCTTCTTCGTTAATATTTTTTTGTTTTGTATTAAAACTTTGAACAAAAATAATCATAATTGCAATTACAAACGCAACTGGAATTGCGTACTTATAAAGAAAAACATTATTACTTTTTGTTTTTTGATATTGTAATCTGTTATTAACTTTAACACTTAAATTTCTTGTTTTTGTATCAAGAATTTTATCAAAATCCATTTTTTCGACTTTATTAAATACAGATTTTACATCTTCAATTTCTTTTAATAATTCTGGATAATCAATAACATATTTTTCAAATTCAATTTTTTCATCACTATTCAATCGCCCAAAGACATAATCAGGCAAAAGCTGTTCGAGTTCGAGCTTATTTTTCATAATTAACCTCTTGCAAATCACTTGATTTCAACATATTAGTTATTTTTTTCACAGCTTGGTGATAATTTGCTTTAAGACCACCAACGCTTGTACCGAGTAATTTAGATATTTCCTCATAAGGCATTTCTTCGTAATATCGCAGTGCAAAAGTTTCTCTTTGTTTTTCTGGTAATTTTGCAATTATAGATAAAAATTTTGTATTAAATTCTTTATCTTCGAGTACTTTGTCTGGTGTCGAGAAATCAATTTGAAAATTCTCATTAATTTCTTTGTTATCAAGAGAAAAAAAACGAAATATTTTTTTCTTTCTTAAAAAATTAATTGATAGATTTACAGTTATCCGATAAAGCCAAGTTTTAAAACTGCTGTTACCTTTAAATTTATCTAAATTATTGTAAACTTTAATAAATACTTCTTGAGTTATATCATCGGCATCGTCATAATTTTCTATATAGCGTAGAGCAGTTGCATAAACGAATTTCTTATAAGTCTTAATAATATTATTTAATGACTTTTCGCTACGAGTAGTGATAAATTCGTTAATTAAATCAAATTCGATATCCAATGTTAAAGCCGCCAACAAAAATATTTTTTATTTTTCTAACATATTTACATAAATTAGACAATTCAAAAATAATTTAGTTTAATGAATTTGAAAAATTTATTTATATAAATCAGATTTTAAAATATTTATCTTATTTAAGAAATGTATTAATGATACTTTTACAACTCCTAAACCATATTTTATACTACGTGAAAAATTTATCGAAGAAGCTTCTGCAAAATACTTAGTAGGGCAAGTAATCTCAGCAATTTCGTATCCTTTGTAAAATATTTGTGATAACATTTGATTATCAAAAACAAAATCATCTGAATTATTTAAATAATTAATATTTTTTATTACATCTGATGAAAATGCACGATATCCAGTATGATATTCTGACAATTTTTGGTTTAACATTATGTTTTGAAATAATGTTAGAAAACGATTAGCTATATATTTATATATTGGCATACCACCTTTTAAAGCGCCTTTTCCAAGTATTCTTGAGCCTAAAACGACGGGATAAACATTATTTGCGATTAAATACGATATCGAATGAATTAATTGTGGTGTATATTGGTAATCGGGGTGAAGCATAATCACAATATCGGCACCCAATTCAAGAGCCTTCTTATAACAAGTTTTTTGATTTCCACCATAACCTTTATTAGTTTCGTGGCGAATTATATGTTTAATTCCAAGATTTACTGCAATTTCTGAGGTATTATCTTTGCTATGGTCATCTACTAATACAACATCATCTACGATTTCAAAAGGTATTTCACTATAAGTTTGCTCCAAAGTTGATGATGCATTATAAGCGGGTAATACTACAACTATTTTTTTATTATTAATCATAAAAACTATTATAATTTTATTAAAGATAAATTTACGATTTATTAAAATTATTGTTTTAAAAATTTAATAAATATTATTTATAAAATTCTTTCAAGGTCAGTTTCGCTTTCAATTAATACAAGGCGTGCTTTTGAGCCATCGAAAGGGCCAACAATACCCGCATTTTCGAGTTCATCTACAATTCGCCCAGCGCGAGCATAACCAATTTTAAGTCTGCGTTGCAATAAGGAAACAGAACCTTGTTGATGACGAACGATTATTCGTGCCGCTTCCTCGAATAATGGGTCTCTATCTTCGGGATCATATACTTCTTGATTTTCATTTTTTTCATTTAAACTTGGTAAATAATAAGGTTCGGTATATCCTTTTTGCGAGCCAATAAATTCACAAATATTTTCTACCTCATCAGTTGTAATAAATGAATTTTGTATTCTGACTGGTTTGGGCAGTCCCGGTGGCAGACATAGCATATCGCCTTGCCCAAGCAATTGCTCAGCTCCTTGCATATCAAGAATAGTGCGTGAATCAATTTTTGACGTTACAAGATAAGCAATACGAGCTGGAAAATTTGCTTTAATAACCCCCGTAATTACATCAACAGAGGGTCTTTGTGTAGCAACAACAAGATGAATACCAACAGCACGTGCCATTTGTGCCAACCTTGTAATAGGCTCTTCTATTTCTTTAGAAGCAATAAGCATTAAATCAGCAAGTTCGTCAATAATTACAACAATATATGGCATTGGTTTATGAATCATATCTGTATTATCTTTAAAAGCTCCTGATTTAACTTTTGAATTATAATCAGAAATATTTCTCTGACGAACAGATGCCAAAATATCATAACGAATTTCCATTTCTGCAACAGCGGCTTTTAGTACTAATACAGCATCTTCTGGTTTTGTAACAATTGTATCTTGGACTTCTGGTGATTTTGCCATATAGTGTTTTTCTAATTTGCTATAAGATTGTAATTCAACTTTCTTGGGGTCAATCATTACAAATTTTAATTCACTTGGATGTAATTTGTAAACTAATGAGGATATAATTGTATTTATACCGACAGATTTTCCAGAACCAGTAGAGCCCGCAATTAACAAGTGCGGCATTTTTGCTAAATCAACGACATATACATCGCCCGAAATAGTTTTGCCCATAACAAGCGGCAATTTAGCATCAGAATTTAAAAATTTTGGTGATTCAACTGTTTCTGCAAATCTAACTACACAAGGGTTAGCATTAGGAATTTCTACTCCAATTGTGCCTTTTCCGGGTATTGGTGCAATTATTCTAATTCCCTTTGCTTTCAATGCCATAGCTAAATCATCGCTTAAACTTTCGATTTTACTAATTTTTATACCTGCCGCCGGGACAAATTCGTATTGAGTAACTACTGGACCGGGCGTTACACTTAGATTTTCTATATAAATTTTGAATGTTTCAAGTTTTTCTTGCAAAATTTGAGCATTCATTTTCAATTCTTCTTCATCAACATCATTATGAGATTTCTCATTAATTAATAAGTCAATTCTGGGCGATTGATATTTAATTTCTTGATCGTGAATTGCTGTACCGATAAGATTAATTGGCTCTTTTGACTCAAATTTTAGTTTATTTACTGTTACTGTTAATTTTTTTTGTATTTCATTATTCTGAACTTCTGTTGATAAAATATTTGAAGGAATAATATTGTCTAATTCTAAATCATTATTAGATTTAATAACATTTATTTTATCATTTTCAACTATATTTTGTTCTTCAATTTGTTCTTGAGAAATTTCTATCTTTTGGCTTGTGTTATCTGTTTGTATATCTTTAATATCTTCGATTTTAGCTTTATTTTCAATTAATTTTTTTTGTTCTGCTTGATTTTTTACATTAAAATCATCATCTATAAAATTTGAATTTTCAACATCTAAGCTTGAAAATACTACATCATCAACATTTTTAAAATTTGGTTTAAATTCGGGTACAATATTTATCTGTTCATTTTCATTTTGAGTTTCTTTATTTACTATGCTAATATTATTATTTTCTAAACTAATATTATGATTATCATTAGAAATTTTATCATTAAAAGGATTTGTCTCGTTTCTAATATCTTTCGAAGTGTTTTTATTTATAATAATTGTTGGTTTCCTTTGAATGAATTTCGCTGGTTCAACAATTTTATCATTAATAATTTTCTCATTATCAACAATTTGATTGTTATTATAATTAACATTATTATCAATAGGTTCAGATTTATACTTGATATCTTTTAATTGAGATAAATTATTATTTAGTGTTTGAATATTTTTTTCAATATCATCGTTGGAATTTTCTTTTTTCTCTTTTTTCAAACTTTGGAATTTTGAATTAATAAAATCACTAAATATTTTCAAATAATTCATTATTTTAATTTCAGTTCCAAGATATAAAGTAATTAAGATTGAAAAAATAAATAATAAAATTGAGCCAATAGAACCAAGCAGTTCTGTGAAAATTGATGCTAAAAATTGTCCTATTGAGCCACTCCATTCTTTAGAAATTTCGGATAAAGCTGGTAAAGTATTTAGCGACCCCATCAGCCCAGCAAACAAAACAGAAACTATAAAATAAATCGAAGTATATCTAATCAATGTATCCGATACTTTTTTCCCAGTAAATAAATACCTCGACCATGCTATAATGAAGATAGGAAATGGCAAAAATGCAAATCCAACTGTTTTATTATAAAAATTATAGGATAACCAAGCGCCAACGAGTCCTAACCAATTTCTTGTTGTAGCGGCTTTTGCTTCAACAAGTGAGTCCCCCGAAAGCAATCCTAATAATTCAGAAATAGATATTTTTGAATTTTCTTCATCAAATTTTGTATAAGAAATTAAAGCAAGAAGTAATAATACTGCAAAAAAAAGTAACAATATTGAAATTACTTTATAATGCTTATCATAGGGACGCAATTTCTCAGTTTGTTTTGTTTTTGTTCTCATAATATTTAAAATAAATAATTATTTAATATCATAATTTTTTAATACTTGAATTACTAATAATAGGAATGATTGGACAAATATCTTTTGTTAAGCAATATTCAATATCACTATGAAAATTAAGCGTTTGTAATTTTAAAGAATGATCTCTATTAAACAGAAAATCAGTATAATTTTCTGAATGAATATTATAAATTTGTTCGGTTATAATTGATGAATCAGATAATTCTGTTTCAAAAATATTTTGTTTAAATATGTTGATAAAATTTCCGGCGCAGAGCATATCTTCGGCAGATAATTTACCATCATTTCCCGCACATAAAAAAATGATTTTTTTAATTTTTTCATTTTCATTAATTTTTTCTATAACAAAATTACTAATAATGCTTAAATTAACAAATCCACCAACTAATCTAAAATCTGCATTTTTAGCTTTTTCAAAAATTCTTGTGCCATTAGAAGTAGTTAAAATCACACTTTTTCCATTGACATTTTGAGTAGTATATTCGAAAGGAGAATTTCCTGCATCGAATCCAAGAGGTTTTAAACCATTTCTTTCACCGCCTAAAAAACTAATTTCTTTGCTTAAATTCGCATAAATTTTAACAGCTTTTTCTAATGATTCAGTAGGGATGATTTCTCTTGCACCGTTTTGAAGAGCAGTTGCAACAGTTGAGCTTGCTCTTAAAACATCAATCATAATGACAATACTATTATTAAATAAATTCTCGCTTTCAGTGAAAAATGGTGTTAAATATGTATCAATAAAAACTGACATTTTATAATTTCCTCTTTAGTTAATCAATCAAATTCAATAAACCGAATATCTTTTTTGAAAATGTAAATTTTGCTGCATTTAAATTTAAGGTTTTTTTTTGATATAAAGATATTTTTTGTATTAGATTTTTTTATTACACTAAATTATTAAAATAAATGTTTTATATTTGATAAATTATAATTTATCAAATAACATATAATGCTGAATAAAAAATTAATAATAATTGCTGGACCTTGTTTAGCTGAATCTGAATCAATAGTATTGGAAACTGCTTCGGAATTAAGTAGAATTACAAACAAATATGATATTCAATTCTTTTTTAAAGCCTCTTATAGAAAAGCAAATCGCTCATCTATAAATTCAATTTCTGGTTATGGTGATGAAAAAGCATTAAATTGGATTGCTAATGCCGCAAAAAAGTATAATTTAAAAAGTATTACTGATATACATAATCCAAATGAAGCAGAATTAGCGGCAAATTATGTCGATGCTCTTCAAATACCAGCATTTTTAAGTCGTCAAACTGATTTATTATTAGCGGCGGGAAATACTAAGAAAATAGTCAATATAAAAAAAGGGCAATTTATGGCACCCGATGATATGATTAAAGCAACAAATAAAGTACTATCTACTGGTAATTCAAATATTTTGCTTACCGAGCGAGGAACAAGCTTTGGTTATCACGATTTAGTAGTTGATTTTAGAGGAGTACAAATTATGTCTCAAACTGGCTTTCCCGTAATTTTTGATGCAACGCATTCAGTTCAGAGACCATCTATTGGAGAACAATCTGGCGGTAATCCTCAATTTATTGAAAAACTAACTTTTGCTTCATTAGCTTCAGGAGTTGATGGAATATTTTTTGAGACACATCCAGACCCTAAAAATGCAATAAGTGATTCAGCTACTCAACTACAATTGGAAAAAGCAGAAGATTTTATTTCAAAAATCATTGATATATACAAGTTTTTCTCTAAATTTGAATAATATGAATAAGCTATTTTTAATAATTTATTTTTTATTAATAATTTTGTTAAGTTTTATAGCAATTTCATGCGACGAATTTGATAAGAAATTGTCAAAACCGAGTGATTCTACATACGTATTTAGAGAGCCAGACCAAAGTGGCGAAAATATTGAAGTTATGTTTGTAGATTCGGTTTATACAAAAGCGATTTTGAAGGCTGATAAAGGAAGAGTCTATCAAGATAATAATGAAACTTTTTTAGATGATAATATTAGAATAGATTTTTTTTCACAGTATAATGGTGCAAGAATTAGCAAACTTGTTGCTGATAGCGCAAGAATAGACGATATTACCAAAAATATGATAGCTCGTGGAAATGTCGTAGTTACATCAGATAGTAGTGGTAATAAATTGGAGACAACAGTGCTTGAATGGAATAATAGCACTCAAAAAATATATTCTAATGAATTTGTTAAAATTACTACAAGAAATGAAATAATTACTGGGTACGGCTTTGAATCCGACCAGAAATTAGATAATTATAAAATACACAAGGTAAGTGGAATTAGTTATAGGAACGATTAATATGAGAAGAAAATTAATTGCTGGCAACTGGAAAATGAATACTAATATTAACAGTGCCAATGAACTTGTCAGTTCAATTATTGAGAAAATTGAGGGACGTGAACCCAAATCTGAATTATTGGTATGCCCACCATTTACAAATTTAAGTTCTGTAAATGAGTTGATAAAAGATAAAAATATCTCGCTTGGCGCTCAGAATTGCGAATATAGAGACTCTGGCGCTTATACAGGTGAGGTTTCAGTAGAAATGCTTATTTCTGTGGGTTGTAAATATGTTATCATTGGGCATTCAGAAAGACGCCAATATTATGGTGATACTGATGAGATTATAAATTTAAAAATCAAACAAGTTTTAAAGCATAATTTGACTCCAATATTTTGTATTGGAGAAACTATCGAAGATAGAAATTCCGGAAATACATTTAAAGTATTAGAAAATCAAATTAGAAAAGCATATCAAGATATTGATAAAAATGATTTATCTAAAATTGTAATTGCTTATGAACCCGTTTGGGCTATTGGCACAGGAGTGTCTGCAACTACTGAGCAAGCAAGTGAAGCTCATACTTGGATAAGAAATTTTTTAAATGAAAATTATGGTAAAGAAAGTTCAAATATAAGAATTCTTTATGGTGGAAGTATGAATGAGAAAAATTCATTTGATTTATTGTCGTGTCCAGATATTGATGGTGGGCTTATTGGTGGTGCCGCTTTGAAATTAGAATCTTTTATTTCAATTTTAAATAATGCTGAAACAACATATAAAAATTGAAACAATTACCTAATATATTAAGTTTAATTAGATTAATAATATCACCGGTATTTTTTATACTATTAATATCTGAAAATCGAGATTTTAATTGTATAGCATTACCGGTGTTTTTTATCGGAGCTGTTACTGATTATTTTGACGGTTGGCTTGCTCGGAAAATTAAGGCTGTATCAAAATTTGGTAAATTTTTTGACCCACTTGCAGATAAATTCTTAACTGGATTTGCATTCTTAGGATTTGTCAAACTTAGCATAGCACCACTATGGATGGTATTGATAATAATTTTTAGAGATGTTCTAACTACAACAATGAGAATTTATCCAAGTTCGATGTCTAAACCAATTGATACATCAAAAACTTCTAAAATTAAAACTTTTATCCAAATGGTTTTTATAAGTATTATATTAGTTGCTTTTACTTTAATTAAATGTAACTTTTCTTTTATTAGACAAGAAAATTTAATTAACTTTATATATTCTGATTTTACTTATTATTTTTTACTATTAATAGTAATCTTAACTTTATGGACACTTTACGAGTATTCCAAAAATTTAAAAATCCTTAAATGAAGAGCTTAATAAATAAAAATAAGATTGACGAAATAATAGTAACATTTTTTTTTGTTGGCAAGATTAAATATGCACCTGGAACATTTGGTAGCCTTGCCGCACTTCCAATTTTATTTTTTGATAGTTTTGATATTTGCTATTATTCGATATTTTTTGTTGTATTTTTATTTGCTATTAGTTTAAAACCAATTTCACGATATGAATTAATTAATGGTGCAGACCATTCATCAATTGTTATTGATGAAGTAATTGGTATGTTAATTATTTTTTCAAATCCATTTTTGACATTAAATGTTTATTGGGTAGCGATTTCATTTTTATTATTCAGATTATTTGATATTTTAAAACCGTTCCCAATAAATAAAATAAATGATAAAAAAGGTGCATTATTTGTTATAGCTGATGATCTTGTTGCAGGGCTGTTTTCTACTATAATTTTGCAAATTTTACAGGTTGGATATAGAATTTTGCCATTTTTTTTAAAAATTTTGTAAAAAAAATAAAAATTTTCAAAAAAAAATTGTTTATAATGTAATAATTTGTTAATTTCACATTTGTAAAATTTACTAAATCAATATAATTACAAAGCTTTGTAAAGTATTTGAAATAAAAAATTCTTTTTCTTGATATTTTTTAATTATTATTACCATTTTTTTGTTAAATATTTTTTGAGAGAGTGCTTATGGCAATGAACAAAACTGACTTAATTAAAGCTGTTGCAGCTGATGCTGGATTAACTAAAATTTTAGCTGAAAAAGCTGTAAAAGCTACTTTCGATGCTATTAGTAAAGAATTAGCTAATGGCGGCAATTTTACTTTAATTGGATTTGGAACTTTTTCTATCAATGAAAGAAATGCCCGTGTTGGAAAGAATCCACAAACTGGTGCAAGTATTAATATTGCAGCTAAAAAAGTTGTAAAATTTAAACCCGGTAAAGCATTAGCTACATCAGTTAATCCTGTTGTTGAGCCAGCACCAGCACCAGCAAAGAAAAAAGCAACAAAGAAAAAATAATTTTTCTTTACTCTTTGGGAAGCCACTCCGCGAGGGTGGCTTTTTTTTTAAAACCAACTAAATATTTTATTAATAATAAAAGAATACTTTGGAACAAATTTGGAAAATAATTGATATAGTAAATTGGGGAAAAACTTATTTTGCCTCTAAAAATATTGAATCACCCAGATTAAATATAGAATTGTTGCTATGTAAAACCTTAAATTGTGAAAGGATAAATTTATATACTAATTTTGATTTACCTATGAGTAAACTAGAATTGACTGAAACGAAAAAAATGATACTAAGAAGGGCAAAAGGCGAACCTTTACAGTATATTTTAGG
Source organism: Bacteroidota bacterium (assembly GCA_029974985.1). Classification (GTDB taxonomy): domain Bacteria; phylum Bacteroidota; class Ignavibacteria; order Kapaibacteriales; family UBA2268; genus JANJTB01. The sequence goes on from JARKQC010000243.1 coordinate 46,504, forward strand.
AAAGACCTCATTTATGGGATTTGAAATAATTTTAACTAATGATGTTTTAATCCCAAGACCAGAAACCGAAGAGCTTGTCGAGTTAATTTTAAATCATAATAATTATTCAAATCCAAATATTCTCGATATCGGAACGGGAAGCGGCTGTATTAGCATAGCTTTAGCAAAAAAACATTCAGATTCTCAAATTGTAGCTGTTGATTTATCTTATAAAACTCTTGAAATAGCTAAAAAAAATGCTTTAATAAACAATGTAAGTAATTCAATCCATTTTTTTCAAAAAGATATTTTGAGTGATTTTGATTTTGATAAAAAGTTTGATATTATTGTATCAAATCCACCATATATATCTTTAGAAGAATATGAAAATCATATTGAAAAAGAATTATATTTCGAGCCGAGAATTGCATTGACTGATAACGCAGATGGATTAAAATTCTACAAAAAATATGCTTCTGAGTTTTATAAAATTTTAAATGAAAATGGTTTTTTTATGTTAGAATTCGGATATAATCAAAAAGAGGATATTTTAAAAATGTTTAAAGATAAATATGAAATTAAAATTTATAAAGATTTAAACGAAATTGAAAGATTTATCTTTGGGCAAATAAAGAGAGTTTAATTTATAATAACTTTCTAATTATAATGACAATATAATATTTATACGAATATAAAGTATATTATAATAATTTAATTAAAAATATATTTAATATATTACGTTTTACTATTCTTAAAAAATGTATCATTTATAATATTTATTAATATATGCCAGATTCAATTTTTTTTACAGATAATAATAATCCCGAATCATATTCATTAAAATATCAAATTACAGAACACCTTGAGTTTACATTAGTAAAAGATAAACTTACTGCTACTATGGACGATATTTATCGAGCAGTATCTCTATCAGTACGTGATAGAATGATACGCAAATGGCTACGAACTCAGAATCAATACTATAAAAATGATGTCAAAAGAGTGTATTATCTTTCGATGGAATTTTTAATGGGACGTCTATTAGGTAATGCTCTTATAAACCTTGGTTTTTACGACGAATGTAATGATATATTAAAAGAAATGGGCTATGACTTAGATTCTATTATCGAAGTAGAAAACGATATGGGTTTGGGGAATGGTGGTTTGGGACGCCTCGCTGCGTGTTTTCTTGATTCGATGGCTACACTCGAATTGCCAGCTTTCGGATATGGTATTCGTTATGAGTATGGCATTTTTGCACAAGATATTATTAATGGTTATCAAGTAGAAAGACCCGATAATTGGTTGCATTTTGGTAGTCCTTGGGAAATTATTCGTCCTGAATATACTTATAAAATAAAATTCTATGGAAATGTAGAGCATTATACAGATAATAAAGGAAAAGATGTTTATTTATGGCTTCATACTTATGATGTGCTTGCCGTGGCTTATGATGTGCCTATACCCGGTTATAACAATAATACTTGTAATAATCTAAGACTTTGGGAAGCAAAAGCTACTCACGATTTTGATTTCTCTTCTTTTAATGAAGGCGATTACATTAAAGCAGTAGAGAATAAATACGAAACTGAGAACATTTCAAAAGTGCTATATCCGAATGATAATACTGTCGCTGGTAAGGAACTTCGGCTTAAACAGCAATATTTTTTCGTGTCTGCATCATTACAAGATATAATTAGAAGATATAAAGTAAAACATAAAGATTTTAAGCTATTTGCTGAAAAAAATTCTTTACAGCTAAATGATACGCATCCTTCGATTGCAATCCCTGAATTAATGAGAATTTTAATTGATGAAGAACATTTAGAATGGGACGAGGCTTGGCGATTAACTTCTAATACTTTTGCTTATACTAATCATACTGTATTAAATGAGGCTCTCGAAAGATGGTCAGTTGCTTTATTTGGTAAATTATTACCTCGACATTTGCAAATAATATATGAAATTAATGCAAGATTTTTAGATAAAGTTAGAATGTATTATCAAAATGATTTTTATAAATTATCTAATATGTCAGTTATTGAAGAAGGCGATGATAAAAAAATAAGAATGGCAAATCTTGCTATAGTAGGCTCTTATTCTGTTAATGGAGTTGCCGCATTACATACACAAATATTACAAAACAAGATTTTCCGTGATTTTTATGATTTCGAACCTTATAAATTTAATAATAAAACTAATGGAATTACTCAGCGCCGTTGGTTAAAAAAGGCGAATCCATTTTTATCCGATGTCATTACAAATAAAATTGGAAATAATTGGATTACAAATCTGTATGAATTAAAAAAACTCGAAGAATATTCTGAAAATGAGGATTTTCATAGATTATGGAACGAAGCTAAACAAATTAATAAATCAAGATTAATTAATTATATCGAACATAATTATCCAATTAGAATTAATCCAAATTCAATTTTTGATGTGCAAATTAAGCGTATTCACGAATATAAACGACAACTACTAAATGTTATTCATATTGTTTCACTTTATAATCGTATTAAACACAATCCTAATATTGATTTTGTACCTCGAACTATGATTTTTTCTGGAAAAGCGGCACCCGGTTATTTCATAGCAAAAAGAATAATTAAACTAATTCATAGCGTTGCTGATACTATAAATAACGATCCATATATTGGCGATAAACTGAAAATTGTATTTATAAAAAATTATTCAGTAACACTTGCAGAACTAATTATTCCTGCATCTGATTTATCCGAACAGATTTCTACTGCTGGATACGAAGCATCGGGTACTGGAAATATGAAGTTTCAGCTTAATGGTGCATTAACTATTGGAACACTCGATGGAGCTAATATTGAAATGCTCGAAGAAGTTGGAAATGAAAATATTTATATTTTTGGTCTAACTTCTAACGAAGTTTCTGATTTACATCAAAATAACTATAATCCTTATGATTATTATTATAATAATCCAGAATTAAAAGAGGCAATAGATTTGATTAAATCTAATTATTTTAATATTCACGAACCGGGAATATTTGATTCATTAATGGATATGTTAATTTATGATTCTGATAAATATTGCTTGATGGCTGATTTTGATTCATATTTGAAAGCACATAATGTAGTTGCTGAAGAATTTTTAAATAAAAAAATATGGACAAAAAAATCAATATTAAATGTCGCAAGATCCGGTAAATTTTCAAGTGATAGAACAATAAAACAATATTCAGATGAAATATGGAAAATTTCAAGTAATCCAATAGTTAATAATAATGGAAAAGCGTAATTTTTTAAAATTCCTTGCTTTGAGTTCTTCAGCTTTTTTATTAAAATCACCGATGGAAAAGCAATTTGCTCAGAATCAGTTAAATTTGATAAAAGCTAAAGCATTAAAACAAGGTGATAGCGTTAGAATTATATCGCCCGGAACTGCTGTTAACGACCCTGATGATATTAATAAAGCAAATGAGATTGTTAAATCATTAGGGTTAATACCAATATTTTCAAATAATTTACTTGCTGGTTCTGGATATAAAACTCGAACTGTTAAAGAGCGGATTGATGATATACACGAAGCATTTTCAGATGATAATGCTAAAGCAGTATTTTGTATTCGTGGAGGATATGGCTCGGGACAATTGCTTGACTCGATAGATTATCAACTTATTCGAAATAATCCCAAAATTTTTTGTGGATATAGCGATATTACTGCTTTACATCTTGCAATAAATAAATATTCTGGACTTGTTACATTCCATTCTCCTGTATTATTATCTCCATTTACAAGTTTTACACAGGAAATATTTGTAAAATTATTATTTAATTCAGAAATTTATGGAAAAATTTCTAATCCAAGTAATAAATCTGGTCTAAGAACTATTTATCCAATTAGAACAATTGTTTCGGGTAAGGCAAGTGGTCAAATAATAGGGGGGAATCTATCGCTTATTAGTTCATTAGTAGGAACGAAATATCAAATAGACACAAAAGATAAAATACTCGCTTTTGAAGACGTTGGAGAATCGCCATATCGAATTGATAGGATGTTAAATCAATTAAGACTTTCTGGCATTCTCGAAAATGCAAAAGGTTTTATAATTGGAAAATGTTCAGACTGCACACAAGACCAAGCAACATGGGATTGGAGTCTTGGCGAGGTTTTAGATTATTATATCAAACCACTAAACAAACCAGCTTTTTATGGATTATTATTTGGTCATACAAGCGAACAAATAACTATACCACTTGGTATTAACGTTACAATAGACGCTGATTTAGGCACTCTAAATCTTGATGAACAATGTGTTATTTAATTTTATAATTGATTTAACTAAATATTTATATATAAAAATTGATAAAAATCAAAAGAGGCTGTTAATTAAACAGCCCTTTTGATAAAAATTTAATTAATAAATAAAATTTTAGATTTTTGTAGCAACCGACTTACCTTGCATAAATAACAATAAGTAATCACGGCTACCAGCTTTAGAATCAGTACCACTCATATTGAAACCACCAAATGGGTGAACATCAACCATAGCACCAGTACATTTTCTGTTTAAATAGAGGTTACCGCAATGGAATTCTTTTTTAGCACGTGCAAGTTTGCTTTCATTTTGTGAATAAACAGCACCAGTTAATCCATAGATTGTGCCATTAGCAATTTCAAGAGCGTGGTCGTAATCACGGGCTTTAATAATTGCAAGAACTGGTCCAAAAATTTCTTCTTGAGCTATACGAGCATTTTCTGGAACATCTGCAATAACAGTTGGATTAATATAGTAGCCATCTAAACCTTCAGTTTTGCTACCACCATTTAACAAACGACCTTCAGTTTTACCAATTTCAATATAATTAAGAATTGATTTTTCTGCACTTGCACTAATAACTGGGCCCATACGATAATTATCAGCAGGGTTACCAACTTTAATTGTAGCAACTTCTTTTTGTACTAAATCTACGAATTTATCATATACTTTAGCATCTACTATAGCACGTGAACAAGCAGAACATTTTTGACCTTGGAATCCAAAAGCTGCCGTTACGACGCCTTGAGCAGCAAGCTCAACATCAGCTTCTGAATCAACGATTATAGCATCTTTACCGCCCATTTCAGCAACAACGCGTTTAATCCAAATTTGTCCAGGATTGATTTTTGCAGCTCTTTCCATAATTCTTAAACCCACTTCCATTGAGCCAGTAAACGAAACGAAACGAGTTTTTGGATGGTCAACTAAATAATCACCAGCTTCGGCACCACTTGCAACAAAATAATTCAAAACGCCTTCTGGTAAACCAGTTTGACGCATAATATCAGCAAATAAATATGCCATCATTGGTGTTTCAGAAGATGGTTTTAAAACGACAGTATTACCAGCAACAAAACCTGCGGCACTAATACCAGCCATAATTGCAAAAGGGAAATTCCAAGGTGGAATACAAACGCCAACACCAAGTGGAATGTAAAAATACTCATTCTTTTCACCAGGATAAGGTGTTAATGGTTGTAATTTTGAATATCTAATAGCTTCGTGAGCATAAAATTCCATAAAATCAATAGCTTCGCAAGTATCAGCGTCAGCTTCTGCATAATTTTTACCAGCTTCGGTAATCATCCAAGCATTGATTTCCATTCTACGATTACGCATAATTTCAGCTGCTTTGAATAAGTATGATGCTCTTTCTTCTGCTGGAACATATTTCCAAGTTTCAAAAGCTTTTAATGCTGATTGCATTGCTTCTTCAGCTTGTTCTTTACCACCCTTTTGAAAAGTACCAATTACTTCACTCTTATTACCAGGATTGTAAGATATTGTTTTTCTATCAGTAAAAACTTCTTTTCCACCAATAATATTGGGGTATTCTTTGCCAAGTTGTGCACGTACATTAGCAATTGCTTCTTTTTGTTTGTTGATATCCTCTTGATTTGTAAATGTTAGAGGAACAGCATTTGTGAATTCTTTCATATTACTAACACCAGTTTTTTTAAAAAAGAAAAATAACCATATACAAAGATAATGAATTTTTTCTAATTAACAATGCAACAAAACAAATATAAATTAACTAAATTATTTTATTATAGGAATTTATGAAAATATTAAATCTTGATTCTATTATTTGCATATATTCATTAATAATTAAATAAATACTATTTATTTTAAAATTTGTATGCTAATTTTTTTTATTTATTAATTTTACATTTACTTTTTTAAATATTAATTAAAGTTTATATAATATTTTCAAATTTTAAGAAAAAATAATATTTTAGTTAAATAATTTATAAAAAATATATTTGATATTAAATATATTTTACTATTTTTAATTTATAATTTATTTGAATTGGAATTTTAATTTATGAAATATATATATAATTTGTTAATTCTCGTTTGCTATTTTGTATTCATAAATAATAATTTAATAAGTATGGATAATTTAGTAATAGAGAAAAATCATGGCTTTTCAATTAAAGAAATTGAACTTATTAATTCACAAGCAGACAATATTCCTTTGAGAATATTACTAACGACAGATAAAAAAGATTCAATAATTTTACGTACATCGTCTGAATATTTAGAAATTAAAGATAATAATATTGACTTAGATAAATTAATTAAGCGATTATACGCAACAGTTAACGATTCTGCAAGTTTAGGAGTTGGCATTGCCGCTCCGCAAGTTGGTATATTAAAAAGACTTATACTTGTTCAAAGATTTGATAAAATGGGCGAACCATTCGAAGCATATATTAATCCAAAAATTTTAAAATATTCAGAAAAAAAGCAAGATTGCCGAGAAGGGTGTTTATCTATTCCTAATATTATGGATACAACTAAAACTCGTTCTTATGCAATAATGCTCGAATATAAATCTCCAGATAATTCATATCATATTGAAATGGTCGAAGGATTTACAGCAGTGATTTTTCAACACGAAATTGACCATCTAAATGGAATTTTATTTACTGATAGATTAAAAGAATAATTTTTAAAATGAATTTAGTTCTAATAATTTTATAGCTTCTGGATAAATTATATGCTCAATTTTTAAAACTTTTTCTGCTAAAGATTCTGGGCTATCATTTGGGGAAATTTCAACTTCTCTTTGCAATATAATTTTTCCCTTATCATAATAAGAATTTACAAAATGAACTGTAGCACCGCTAATTTTTTCTTTTGCTTCTATAACAGCTTTATGAACATTCATTCCATACATATTTTCACCACCAAATTTTGGCAACAAAGCTGGATGAATATTCAAAACCATTCCATTTACAAAATCAATAATTTCAGAATCGAGTTTTTTCATATATCCAGCGAGAATAATCAAATCAATATTATATTCTTTCAAATATTGAATAATTTGATTATTTCTAATTTTTTCATCGGGATGGCTAAATGAACTAATATGAAAATATGGGATATTCTCATTAATTGCTCTTTGAATAGCTCCGGATTTAGAATTATTTGAAATTAGCAAACTTGGTTTGGATTGCAAAAAGCCTGATTTACAAGCGTCAATTATTGCATGCATATTCGAGCCACCATGCGATGCAAAAAATGCTATTTTAAAAGATTTTCTATTCATATTACTTGTTTTTTAATTTTACAAATTAAATAAAAATAAAAGTCATGTTATTTGTAAAGATAATAAAACAACATGACTTTATTTATGAAAATAAAAATTAATCTTCTAAACTACCAACAACTTTTTCAACTTCGTCAAGAATAACTCCCGACTTAACTAATTCAGCCATTTTGTTGTGGTCTTTGAATAGAGGTCTATCAATATCAAGAAAATCAACATTTTGGCGTATAATTTCCCAAGCTTTTGTAACACCATCACCTTTTTTGAATTTTCTGAAATCGAGTGCTTGTGCAGCAGCCATAAGTTCTATACCAATAATACCATAAGCATTATCAAGTATTTGTTGATTTTTAATTGCAGTAGTCATACCCATAGAAACAAAGTCTTCTTGATCAGCCGCCGCTGGAATTGACTGTATAGCTGCTGGTGCAGAAAGAATTTTTTGCTCGGCAATAAGTGAATCAGCGGTATATTGGCTTAACATCATACCCGAGAACATTCCTAAACTTGTTGTTAAAAATGCTGGTAAATCTGCGCTTAATGCTGGATTTAATAAACGATTTAATCTTCTTTCTGATAGTACGCATACCATTGTAATCGAAGTTCCCGCCATTTCCATAGGTAAAGATACAGGAGTACCTTGGAAATTTGCACCGGTTAATGTAAGATTTTCATCAGGTATGAAAATAGGGTTATCACCCACGCCATTTAACTCGATTTCAACTTGTGAGCGAGCATATTTACAAGCGTCATAAGCCGCACCAATAACCTGAGGAGTTGAACGCATAGAATAAGCGTCTTGAACTCTTGTTTTCATTTTTCCACTTAATAAATCACTACCTTCGAATAATTTTCTCAATGCTTTTGCAGAGCGTACAGCACCCGAAAATCCTCTTAATTCGTGCAAACGGCTTTCGTAAGGTCTCATATTAGCAAGTAATGCCTCTAAAGACATAGCAGCTGCTATTTCAGCGTGTTTTAATAATCTATTATAATCATATAATTCAATTGCAGACATTGCAGTTAGTAAATTTGCACCATTGATTGTGGATAAGCCGTCGCGAGCTTTCAATCCGGGGATTGGGATACCCGCTTTTTCCATTGCTACGCGAGTAGGCATTTTTTCACCTTGATAATAAGCTTCGCCTTCGCCCATTAGTGATAATGCAATTTGGGACATTGGAGCTAAATCACCACAAGCCCCGACAGAACCTTTTTGACAAACAATTGGAGATATGCCATGATTTAATAAATCAACCAGTGTTTGAGTAATTTCAGCTCTACAACCAGAATTTCCGTGTGCGTGAACATTTATACGACCTGCCATTGCGCCTCGTACAAACTCACTTTTCGTAGGCTCGCCAATTCCAGCGGCGTGATTATAAACTAAAAATTTCTGAAATTCTTTGATTTGTTCATCAGTAAGTACAACCTCTGAAAACTCACCAATTCCAGTATTGACCCCATACATTATTTCGAGCTTATCAATTTTGTCTTCTAATAAAACTCTACATTTTTTTATTGCTTCTAATGATTTGTTGCTAAGTTCAACTTTTTCACCAAACCTTGCTATCTTTACTAATATTTCTATAGTTAAATCAAATCCATTTAAAATGATAGCCATATAATCCTCATATTTTTATTATAATATTTTCATTTTTTCAAACTACAAAATTACTAAAAAATAATTGATTTATAGATATATTAATAGAAATTATCAAGGATAAATTTAATTTTTAATTAAATTTATTTAATTAAAATGAATGACCGATACCAAAATGTACTTTCATGTCTTTGAAAATATTATTACTTTTCCATAAATAATAATCATCAACATTATAGCCCGGTCTATATATTGGAAATCCAAAATCTAATCTAATTGGACCAATTGGAGTGTTATATCTAATACCCGCACCAGCCGCCCAAGCTAATTTAGTAAAATATTCATACCATTTCATATTATAATCTGTGGAGGCATACCAATGATAAGAGTTTCCGTAATCAAGAAAAAAAGTAATACCAATTTTTGATATTTGCTCTGCTAATACTTCATAAATTCCTTTCGGTAAAGGAAAAGTGTATCGTAATTCAAGCGAGCCTTCTATCAAACTTGAACTTCCAAGCACATTAGAAAGTAAATTATAACTTTTTGTATCGAGAATATTATTTGAATTATTATTTGATTTTAAATATTCTTCGGATTCGATAGGTGCATAATGTAATTCGCGTGATAACCAACCTCGAACACTATTCGCTCCCCCTGCGAAGAACTGCCTTTCAAAAGGAACATAAGAATCATAATCATCAGCCATGTCAATAAAACCAGCTCTGAACTTAAAACCTAATACAGTGTTTTTAGATGAAGGCATAAAAAAATTATAATTTGCTTGTATTCTTAAAAATTTAGCAATTCCCGAAACCCAAGGGTGAGCTAAAAAAATATTCCAACCATCAAGCATAAAATTAAAATAATCACCTTTTGATGGGTTAAAAGGGTGGTTTCTCTTATCACCAATTAATGTAATACCAAATAAATTACTTGTTAATAATGTTGTTTTAGGGCTATTTAGATAATTATACAAATTACTATATAAAGATAATAATTGTACAAAGCGAGCTGTTTCTGTAGAGTTTGTATCATTATCATATTTTCTTACAACATCGAGGAAATTAGTCGGGTTTTGGAATTCAAAATTAAAATCAATAATAATTTGATTCAAATAAGTATCATTTGTAAGTTTTATTGGAAATCTAATAGGAAAATTCCAAGATAAAATATCAAATAATTGATCAACAGTAGTAAGTGAATAGTATATACTTCCATTTAAACCAATTTTCATATTTTCGATTGACCAAATTATAGGCTGAGCAAACCTTAATCCAATTTGCCCTTCATATTCTATTGTTTGACCAGAAAAAATACGACTAATATTTTTAATCATAGCATTAGAAAAAATATTTCCAGTTTGAGAAGCTCCACCCCAATTTCGATGTGAAATATTTGCTTCGATACCAAAATTAGTAAAATTATCAATTTGAGTATTATTTATAAAAGCACCAATACTCCATTCTTTTTGTTTACGATATTTAGTAAAAACAATTAATGAAATAGTAGAATCAGTAATTGGAGAAAATATACTACTTGTATCAATCGAGACAAGTTCAAAAGCACCTAAAGTATTCAAATTATTTATTGATGATTGAATTTTACTACGATTATACCATTCGCCAATAGAGAAATCTAATTGTAGATTTTTCATTTGATCAATAATTTTTGTTTGTTCTGCTAAACTATCAACAAATGTAAGGTTCGTAATTTTTTGTCTTTTACCTGTTAAAAATTGAACTGTTATACTATCTGTGTTAGTTTTAGTATTAATATAAACGGGTTCGACAATTAATGAAGCATAATAATATCCATTATTCAGCAAAATAGTAAGAATATTATTAATTTCATTCATCACAAATTGCTCGTTATAAAAATCACCTTTTTTTAATGTTTTTACTTCTCTTAACTTATGATTAAGTTCAGCTGGTATATCATCTAAACCAAGATATAAAATTGTATCAATTTTGAAACGTACTTGTTCATCAATATTAAAATTAAGAACATTAATTTTGTTGTCTTTATCTTGTAAAAATGAATAACTCACATTTGCCTGGTGAAAACCATTAATATTATAAAAATGCCATAAAGTTTGAGCATCTAATTCAGCAGTTCCTTCGTTAAAATATTTAATTTCATAACTTAAATTTTTTAAGGAATTTGATAAAGATTTTAGAATAATTTTTGGGGTCGAAGGATTGTTTGCTAAATTATCATAATAATATTGAAAAATATTACGTTGAATACCTAAGGAACTTTTTTTACTTGTTATTACATCATATAATTCAAAATCAGTAAAGGAATTGTTGCCTACAAAGAAAATATCACCAACTTCGTAAAGTAATTTATCTTTTTTTGACGAATATAAAGTGTCTGAAATAAAATTTTCACTATACGAGTTATATATATTAAAAATTAGAATTGTAATTATAAAATAATAGGAAATATTATTATTTTTTTTGTGCATAATTTAGTAAAGAGGCTGTCAATAAATAATAAATAATTGACAGCCCAATATATGAGTGATTTAATTAAATATATTGTTCTTCTTCGTCATCATTATAAAAATACTCTTCATTCGTAATATCTTCATATTCGGGCCATAAATCTTCCATTCCTTCAATTAATTCATCAGTATCTTCAAGTTCGTATAAATTTTCAATAACTTGAAGGGGGCAACCGCTACGGTTTGCATAATCAATTAATTCATCTTTTGTTGCTGGCCAAGGAGCATCTTCTAATGTTGTTGCTAATTCGGGTGTCCAAAACATAAATACCTCTTTAAAAATAACAAAATGTTAATCAAATTTTTTGCAAAAATAATAATCTTTTTATTATTCAAACATTAATTTCTAATTTTTTATAAATTTATTGTAATTTACATCAAAATATACGAATAATTTACAAATTTGTAACAAATATTAATTTTTTATGATTTTATTAAAACTAATGATAATTTTATTTAATTAATTAAAAATAATTGCAATTATTATGATAAATTATCGTTTAACTTACGATATTATTTATTTAAGAAGGTTATTATAATGAAATTTAAGTATGTATTTTTGCTTTTAAGCATATATATAATGTTTACAATATCAACAAAATCACAGACTAAATCACCTGCAGAAATTGGAAAAACAGCACCTCACTTTGAATTACGCTCGGCAGAAGGAAAAATATATAATATTGATGAATTAAAAGGAAAAATAGTTGTTTTAGAATGGATTAATTTTGAATGTCCTTTTGTTGAAAAACATTATAAATCTGGCAATATGCAAAAATTACAGAAAGAATATACTGATAAAGGAGTAGTTTGGCTTTCAATATGCTCTTCTGCAAAAGATAAACAAGGTTATTATAATAATGATGAAATAAAAAAAAGAATTTCTGAGTATAAAGCAAAAATGACTGCTTATTTAATTGATGAAGAAGGATTTGTCGGTAAAATATATTCTGCTCAGACAACGCCACATTTATTTATTATTGATAAAAATGGTATTCTTGTTTATCAAGGTGCTATTGATGATATTAAATCAACTGATATTGGGGACATTAAAAAAGCAAAGAATTATGTAAAAAATGCTTTAGATGAGCTTCTTAGTGGGAAAAGTGTTAGCATAAGCACAAGCAAATCCTATGGCTGTTCTATAAAATATAAAAATTAAAGAAATCAGATTTTTTAATTGTATAATTTTTTTTACATATCTATTTATTTGTATTTTTACATATTTTAGAAAATAAACAATAATATTAATATTTTTAAAGGTTATCAAAATGATATTTGATATTGATATGATTAAATCCATATATTATAATTATAGGAAAAATATTGATTTAATTAGAGAAAAAGTTAATAAGCCACTTACAATGACTGAAAAAATTCTATATAATCATCTTGCTAAAGATATGGAATTAAAGGAATATTCACGTGGTAAGGATTATGTAAATTTTAATCCAGATAGAGTCGCAATGCAAGATGCGACTGCTCAAATGGCTTTACTTCAATTTATGCAAGCGGGAAGACCTAAAACCGCTGTGCCTTCTACTGTTCATTGCGATCATTTAATATTAGCAAAAGAAGGCGCTACGAAAGATTTAGATAATTCAAAAGTAACAAATAAAGAAGTATATGACTTTTTATCATCAGTATCAAATAAATATGGAATAGGGTTCTGGAAACCGGGTGCTGGTATTATTCATCAAGTAATACTCGAAAATTATGCTTTTCCCGGTGGTATGATGATTGGTACAGACTCCCATACTCCAAATGCCGGTGGATTAGGAATGATTGCTATCGGTGTGGGTGGTGCAGACGCTGTTGATGTAATGGCTGGATTTCCTTGGGAACTTAAATTTCCTAAATTAATTGGTGTTAAACTAACGGGAAAACTTAATGGCTGGGTATCACCAAAGGATATTATACTGAAAGTTGCTGGTATTCTCACAGTAAAAGGTGGAACGGGCGCTATAATTGAATATTTTGGCGAAGGTGCAAAATCAATTTCTTGTACGGGTAAAGGTACTATTTGTAATATGGGGGCTGAAATAGGTGCTACAACATCTTTATTCGGTTACGATGAATCTATGGATAGATATTTAGAATCTACGGGACGAAAAGAAGTTGCAGATTTAGCTAATGAAATTTCAGATTATCTTACTGGTGATAAAGAAGTATATGATAATCCAAATAAGTATTTCGACCAAGTTATCGAAATCAATTTATCAGAACTCGAACCACATTTAAACGGACCATTTACACCCGACTTAGCAACACCAATTTCACAAATGAAAGAAGCTGTCGAAAAACACGGTTGGCCCAATAAAATTGATGTCGGTTTGATTGGTTCTTGTACAAATTCTTCTTATGAGGATATATCAAGAGCGGCTTCAATAGCAAAGCAAGCAGTTTCTAAAAAATTGAAAGCTAAAAGTGCATTTACTATAACACCCGGCTCTGAAATGGTTCGTCAAACTATCGAAAGAGATGGCTTTATAAAAGAATTTGAAGAAGTTGGTGGATTAATTCTTGCTAATGCATGCGGACCTTGTATTGGGCAGTGGTCACGAGAGGGAGCTGATAAACAAGAGAAAAATACCATTGTAACATCATTTAATAGAAATTTTGCAAAAAGAAATGACGGCAATCCAAATACACACGCTTTTGTTGCTTCGCCCGAGCTTGTTACTGCTTTAGCCATTGCTGGAAATTTATCATTTAATCCATTAAAAGATAAATTAGTAAATGAAAATGGGGAAGAGGTCTTTTTAGAAGCACCAAGTGGAGAAGAGCTTCCACAAAAAGGATTTCACTCCGTAGATCCAGGATATCAAAAGCCAGCAGAAGATGGAAGTGATGTGAAAATTATTGTTGATCCTAATTCTAATAGATTGCATTTACTCGATTCCTTTTCCGCTTGGGATGGAAATGATTATTTAGGATTAAAATTATTAATAAAGGCAAAAGGTAAATGTACAACCGACCATATTTCTATGGCTGGACCATGGTTAAGATATCGCGGACATCTCGATAATATTTCTAATAATACGCTTATTGGAGCTATAAATTTCTTTAACGAAAAAGCAAATTCAGTTAAAAATCAACTTACTAATGAATACGGTGAAGTGCCAGCGGTTCAAAGAGAATATAAAAAAGCGGGTATTGGAACTATTGTTGTTGGTGATGAAAATTATGGTGAAGGCTCGTCGCGTGAACATGCCGCTATGCAGCCACGACATTTAGGTGTTAAAGTAATTTTAGTAAAATCATTTGCAAGAATACACGAAACAAATCTAAAGAAACAGGGTATGCTTGCACTAACATTCGCAAATAAAGAAGATTACGATAAGATAAAAGAAGACGATAATATTAATATTATTGGATTGACAGAATTTGCACCGGATAAACAATTTACCATAGTTTGCTACCATTCAGACGGTACAAGTGATGTTTTTAAAGCAAATCATACATATAATTTGCAACAAATTGAATGGTTCAAAGCTGGTGCGGCACTTAATATTATTAAAAAACAATTTGAAAAATAAATAAATTCTTGATTATATAACCTCCTATAAAATATGATAAATAGGAGGTTATTATAATCCTTTATAATTTTATTATAAAAAAAATGATTTTACATTAAAAAAATATTTACTTTTGTATATTAATAATTTTCTTTTTCAGAAAAAAAATGGACGACTATCACTTATATTGCTCAATTTAAATAGAGGTTATACCTTGAAATACCTCTATTTATAATTATAAAGAGGTATTTATGATTAATTATTTTAAAAATGCTCATGGTCTTGAAAAAATTAATGCTTGGGCACCAAATTGCTGGGTATCGTGTGAACTCCCCGACCAAAATGACAAATCAATACTTATTAATGAATTAAAAATTCCAGAAGACTATTTTAATGATATAGAGGATATTGACGAAAGACCTCGTATCGAATATGAAGATGGTTGGTACTTAATTATTATAAGAATTCCTTATAATAATGAAAATGAGGAAATACCATTTACTACAGTCCCTTTGGGTATTATTTTTAAAGATGATATTTTAGTTAGTGTATGCTTTTATAAAACGGAATTATTACCCGATTTTATTACATATACACAAAGGAAAAATAGACAAATAAAAGATAATTTTGATTTAGCCCTTAAATTATTATTATCATCAAGTGTATGGTTCCTTAAATATTTAAAACAAATAAATCATAGGGTAAAAATTGCTGAAGAAAAATTAGAAAAATCTATTCAAAATGAGGATTTGCAAACTTTACTACTAATTGGTAAGTGTTTAGTGTATTATAATACTTCTTTAAAAGGTAATGATATTTTAATTTATAGATTAAAAAATTTAAAAGATTATAATCATACATTTGATACTGAATTACTCGAGGATGTCGAAATTGAATTAAAACAAGCAATAGAAACTACTCATATTTATAGTGATATTTTAAGTAATACAATGGATGCTTATGCATCTGTGATTTCTAATAATCTAAATGTTATAATGAAGCAACTTACATCAATTTCGATTATATTAATGATTCCAACTTTAATTGCAAGTTTTTATGGTATGAATGTGCCAAATTATTTAGAAAATAATATGTTTGGACTGTGGATTATACTTTTAATTTCATTTATTTTCTCTGGTCTCGGTGTATTTGTATTTATGAAAAGAAAGTGGTTCTAAATATTTATTTTAAAAAGCCTTCTGATGGAAAGTTCAGAAGGCTTTAAGAATAAATTAAGAATTATTATTAAAGAAATGGTAATTTAATTACCTCAGCGTCAAATTTTTTGCCACGAGCTTCGATTTGAATAACAGAGCTTGGCGTTTTAAATGCGGGACTAACATAACCTAAACCAATAGATTTATTTAACGATGGAGAAAGATTGCCACTTGTTACAATGCCGATTTCTTCTTCGCCACTAAAAATTTTATAACCGTGTCTTGGAATAAATCTATCAGCAGATACGATAAAACCTACTAAATGTCGCGATGGTTTGTTTTCTTTTATTTCGGCAATAACTTTACTACCCAAAAAATCACCTTTATTTAATTTTGTAATCCAACCTAAACCCGCTTCGATTGGATTAGTTGTTTGGTCAATATCATTTCCGTATAAGCAATAACCTTTTTCGAGTCTCAATGTATCACGACAACCCAAGCCAACAGCTTCTAATCCAAATTTATTTCCAGCCTTGAATAATTTATTCCAAACGTCTTTTCCAACACTTTCATCACCTTTAAAATATAATTCATAGCCTAATTCTCCCGTGTAACCAGTTCGAGAAATAATCATATCATAACCAGCTAATTTACCAAATTTAAAATGATAAAAAGGAATTTCTGTATCGCTTAAATCAATATCAGTTAATTGTTGTAATAGTTCTCTTGATGATGGACCTTGAACTGCAAGTAAGCTGTAATCATCGGAAGAATTACGTAATTCAACGTTCATACCTTCTGAATTTTTTACACACCAATCCCAATCTTTATCAATATTAGCACCATTTACTACAAATAAATAATGATTTTCGTTAATTCTATATACTAATAAATCATCAACTATTCCACCATCTTCAAAGCACATTGCAGAATATTGGATAGCGCCATCACTTAATTTCGAAGCATCGTTAGTTGTTACTTTTTGAACAAAATTAAGTGCATTTGTACCTAATATCTCGAACTCGCCCATGTGAGATACATCAAAAACACCTACTTTTTCACGCACTAATTTATGCTCGAATATTATACCTTTTGGATATTGAATAGGCATAGTATAGCCAGCAAATTCGACCATTTTTGCGCCTAAACTTTTATGGATTTCTGTAAAAATTGTTGTTTTCATTTTTTTTAACCTCAATTATAAAATATTATTATTTATTATCAAAAATATTTATATTAAAAAATTTTATTCAATAGTTATAAATTCCTTCATTGACTCAAATTTCTTATCACCAATACCTTTAATATTTTTTATATCAGAAATTTTTTGAAATTTTTTATTATTTCTATACTCAATAATCTTATCAGCAGTTTTTTCGCCAACCCAAGGCAATTTCATCAAATCACTTTTTGAAGCTGTATTAATATTAAATTTTTTTCCAGCAATTTTTTCTGCTTTTGTTTGCTTTTTATTACCATTAAAAGCTAATTCAATATTAGATGTTTCAAAATTATTATATGTAGAATCTAATAAATTAACATTTGTTTTTATTACTATATCTGAATAAGATAATCTTGATGCTTCAGCTAATGAATCTAATAGTCTAAATACTTCTTTATTAATTAATTTTTTATCTTGTTCTCCGTAAATATATGTTTTTAAGAACGCACCTAAAATAAGTCCGACAAGTAAAGTAAATACTATAGTAAGTTCAGAACTTGTCGCACCTGTTAGTGTTTTAATTTTAGTAACAAAATCTTCTTTTTTAGCCAATTCTATAAGATTTAATTATTATAAATATCAATAAATTACAGTATTTACTTAAAACTATTATAAATCAGTCAATATTTTAAATATAGTACTAATAAAAGAAATTTATCAGTACTTTATTAATCTTAAATATAAAATTACTTTTTACAATAACGATCTAAAAATTTGAATACTTGCTCGTTCCAAATTAAAAATTCTTGTGGGCGACTAATAAAATGAGTTTCATTAGGAAATACGATCAGTTCAGCTGGAATATTTTGTGAACGAGCCGCTGTAAACGCTTCTAAACTTTGAGTATAAGGCACTCTGAAATCGTTCATTCCCGTTGAAATTAATATTGGTGTATCCCAATTTTGTACATAATTATGTGGTGAATTTTTCTCAAAATTTGGGCGATTTTTAGCATCCCAATATGGTCCGCCAAACTCCCAATTTGGGAAAAATAGCTCTTCCGTCGAGCCGTATTTACTAAATAAATTAAATACTCCACAATGTGCGATAAATGCTTTAAAACGTTTTTGATGATGACCTGCTAACCAAAATGCGGCATAACCGCCTGCACTTGCTCCCATAGCTGATAAGCCATCTTTATCTACATAAGGCTCTTCTGCGAATTGATCAGTAGCCGCAAGTAAATCATTCATAGGCATTCCACCCCAATCTTTACTAATTGCATCGTTCCAAGCTTGACCAAATCCCGGTACGCCACGACGATTTGCCGCAAGCATAATATAACCTTGTGAAGCCATTAAGAATTGATTCCATCTATAATGGAAATTAGGGCTTATCATACTTTGCGGACCGCCTTGACAATAAGTTACAACAGGATATTTTTTATTTGGGTCGAAATCCGGTGGATAAATTATCCAAGCTTGAATTGGCTTGCCATCAGTAGCTTTAAACCATCTTGTTTCGACTTTTACTTTTTTAATATTTGCATATAATTCTTTGTTAATATTTGTAATTTGGGTAATTTTATTACTTTCTATATCCATACTATAAATATCAAGAGGGTCTGTAAAAGTTTGCTTTCCAAAGAAAAGAGTTTTACCATCATTAGAAATATGAAGACCACCACCAATTTTATGCAAACCTTCTGTAATAATTTTCCAAGTTCCATCTATATTCAAATGATAGATTTGCTCAGTTCCCGAATCACCAGCAACGACATAAAATGATTTGCTATCAGGCGCCCAAACAAATTCCTCTACCCATTGGTCGAGTGTTTTAGTGATTTCAGTAATTTCTGCAGTTTCACGATTATAAACCATTAAACGTATTCTATCAGATTCAAATCCGGGACGCTCTTGGCTTGTGAAAGCAATCATTTTTCCATCGGGTGAATATTTTGGCACTTTATCATATCCAAGCATACCTTCTGTAATGTTTTTTGAAGTACCATCTTCTGTATTATAAAGATAAATTTCTGAATTTGTTGATGTTGCGTAATCACTAACTTTTTTACAAGTATAAGCGATTTCTTTCATATCTGGCGAAATATCATATTCTTCGGGACCACCAAAAGGTTTCATCGGAGATTCATATATTTCATTTTCCATAATATCTTTAGGTTCGCCACCAGAAAATGGAACTGTAAATATATGACTTACAAATTCATCATTCCATTCATCCCAATGGCGAATAGGTAAGTCATTAAAAATCATCATATTTGCTTTCTTATATTCAGGATATTCTTCGCTTAAAGTTTTAAAAACTTTTACTTCGCTTCCCAAAGCAAAGATACCTGGATTACCGACCCAATTAAAAGAACCAACCCCTTTTTCAAGATTTGTGAATTTTTTTGGTGTGCCTTTTGGAAAATCCATAACAAAAATCTGAGGAGTTGCTTCTGCAGAAGAAATAAAAGCAAGTTTTTTACCATCTTCAGAAAAACGCAAATTTGATTCAGAAAATTTATCATTAGTTAATTGAATAGTTTCCGAACCATCTTTTTTAACTGCAAATAAATCACTATATAATTTATTATCTGCGATTGAAGGAGTTGACTGTCTATATACAATCCATTCACCATCGGGCGACAAAATAAATTCTGTGATTCTTTTTGTAGAGTATAAATCAATGGCGCTAAAGGTTCTTTCACCGAAATTAGTCTGATTTAGACTTAAATCAATTTCATTTTTTTCTTTTGATTGCGGTGCTTGATTATCTGGATTTGAACAAGAGTAAACCATTAAAATACCACAAGTTAGGACTGAAAATAATACTTTTAACATTTTAATTCCTAATAATTAATGATTAAATTCATTTTTGATTAATATAATTTAACAAAAATACGAAATTATTATTTAGTATCTTATTAAATTAGAATATAAAATTTTTTATTTATTAGATTATATATTTATAATTTTTAAAATTCTGCTAATTGGTATATTATATAAATTATGATAGAAATTTCAATTTTTAATAATAAATAGATTTTTTAGAAAAACAAAAAATTTAAAAATGCTTGATAAATTCTTTAATATAAAAATGAAAGTATAATAAATTCGTTTTTAAATAATATAAAATTTAATGAAAAAGATTAATGAAGTTACACAACTATAAAATATTGATTAGACCAGAACCAGAAGGAGGTTTTACTGTTGTAGTACCTACTCTCCCAAGGGGTGTATTACCTATGGTGAAACGCTTTTTGAGGCAAAAGAAGCTATCGAACTATATATTGAGAGTTTAATAGAAAATAATGAAATCATACCAAATCTATAAAAATAATTAATTTAAAAAGTTAAGTCTATATATATTATTGACTTAAATGTATTAGCTGACAAAGTCAAGAAAAATTGTATTTTTTATAAATAAAATTTTCCCAATTTTAAAAAAGGCTGACTATATTAGTCAACCCCTTTTAAAACATCAGATTAAAAATATGAAATTAACTAATTTCCCAGAAATCCGAACCTTTCATTAGCTCTACGATATTGGGCTGTCCCTTAGTTTCGATTTCATTTTGAATTTGCCAAGCAACTTTTTCATCATAAGTTGGACGCTCAATAGCCTGAATAACTCCCATAGGTCTTGGTAATGTTTCGTCGAAACTCATATCTGATAAAATTAATGATAAAGTAGAATCTTGTTCATTGTGAACGATACAATCATTAATAGAATATTTGCCATCGTCAATATCAATTATTATTGGACGGTATCCATCCATTTTAATACCTTTATTCTTTTTATCGCCAAATACTAATGGTTTGCCGTGTTCGAGCCAAATTGTGGATTCAAATTTAGTTTCTCTACGTGTATATTCTTCGAAAGCTCCATCATTGAAAATTACACAATTAGTATAAATTTCAACAAAAGCAAATCCTTTATGTTTTGCCGCACGTTCGAATAAATATTTCATTTGGCTAGGGTCTTTATCATAACCACGAGCAACGAAAGAAGCGCCAGAGCCGAGTGCTAAGGTAGAAGGATTAAAAGGATCATCTAATAATCCGAGAGGAGATGATTTAGTTTTTTGTCCAACTTTAGAAGTTGGCGAAGCTTGTCCTTTTGTCAAACTATAAATTTCGTTATTGAACATAATAACGTTCAAATTAACATTTCTACGAGCGGAATGTATGAGGTGATTACCACCAATACTCATACAATCGCCATCACCAGTAGCAACCCAAACAGATAAATCAGGGCGTGCAACTTTTAAGCCCGAAGCAATTGCTAATGCTCTACCGTGAATTGTATGAAAGCCATAAACATCCATATAATATGGGAAACGGCTTGAACATCCAATACCTGAAATAAAAGCAATTTTTTCTTTTGGGATTCCTAATTCTGGCATAATTCTTTGAATTTGCGCAAGTATCGAGAAACTACCGCAACCAGCACACCACCGAACATCAATATCTGGTTTGAAATCTTTAGGAGTATATTGAGGAATAGTAAGATATTCCTTATTTATTAATTGATCAACAAAAGTAGTCATATTAATTTTCCTTTACAGATAGTAATTCTTTAATTTTATTTTGAATTTCAATTGAAGTAAAAGTATTACCCTGTATTTTGTTATAACCTAAAATTGGTAATAAGTATTTAGATTGTAATAATGCTTTTAACTGACCAAGATTTAATTCTGGAACGAGGATACGTTTAAATTTTCTCATAACAGATTCAAGGTTTCTTGGTAAAGGATTAATATAGTTCAAACTTACGTGAGAAACTTCATAACCTTCTTCTCTTAATTTTGGAAGAGCTTTTTTAATAGCACCGTGAGTACTTCCCCAGCTAATTACAAGTAAATCGCCCGATTCTGGTCCATCAATAGTAACTTCTGGAATATCAAAAGCGATATTATCAATTTTTTTAGCTCTAATTTCACACATTTTTTGATGATTCATTGGGTCGTGGCTAACAAGTCCCGAACCATTTTCCTTTTCGAGCCCACCAATTCTGTGTTCCATACCAGGTGTACCTGGAATAGCCCACATACGTGCAAGAGTTTCAGGGTTTCTATTATAAGGAGCATAATTTGTTGGGTCAGTAGCAAATTCAACATTAAAAGAAGGAATTTTTTCAATATCTGGAATTCTCCAAGGTTCTGAGCCTTGTGCGAGATAGCCATCAGTAAGCAATATTACAGGCGTCATATATTTGAGTGCAATTCTTGCGGCTTCGATAGTCATATCGAAACAATTAGTTGAAGATGTCGCACATAATACGGGCATAGGAGCTTCTCCGTGACGTCCATACATAGCTATATATAAATCAGATTGCTCGGGTTTAGTTGGTAGCCCCGTACTTGGACCAGCACGCTGAACATCAATTATCAATAATGGGATTTCGAGCATTACTGCCAAACCCATAGCTTCAACTTTTAAAGAGAGTCCGGGACCACTTGTCGTTGTTGCGGCTAATGCACCACCATAAGAAGCACCAATTGCAGAAGTAATACCGCCAATCTCATCTTCCATTTGCATGTGTTTAACGCCAAATTTCTTATAGCTTGAAATAAAATGCAAAATTTCAGTAGCAGGAGTAATTGGATAAGAGCCAAGGAATAACGGCATATTTGCTCTATTTGCGGCAACAACTAATCCAATTGCAACAGCTTCGTTGCCAGTAATATTTCTATAAGTTCCTTTTTCTAAATTAGCTGGTTTAATATTATATCTAACAATCATATCTTGATTTTCAGCGGCAAACATATATCCAGCTCTTAGAACCTTTATATTAGCAGCTAAAATATCTTGTTTTTTACCAAACTTTTTATTTAACCAATTTTCGGTTGGTTCTAAAGGTCTACTAAATAACCAATAAGCCAGACCAAGAGCAAAAATATTCTTAGTTCTATCAATATATTTATTAGATAATCCGGAATCATCGAGTATGTTACGAACTTGTTCATTAATATCGTAAGCAAAAACTTGATAATTTGCTAAACTACCATCTAAAATAGGGTTTGATTCATATTTAGCAAGTTTTAAATTTTTATCTTTAAAACCCGCAGTATTTAAAATCAAAATACCATTTTTACGAACATGCTTCAAATTTACTTTTAAAGAAGAAGCGTTCATAGCAATAAGAACGTCAATATTATCACCCGGTGTATGAGTTTTTTTATTTCCAAAATGTACTTGATAGGCGCTAACACCATACAAAGTACCTTCGGGAGCACGAATTTCTGATGGATAATCAGGAAATGTATTTACTTCGTTGCCTAATCCGGCAGAAGTATCTGAAAACTGTGTTCCAGTAAGTTGCATACCATCACCCGAATCGCCAGCGAATCTAATGGTAGCAAATTCTAATTCAACAAGTTCTTTATTCATAATAATAATAATATATTTAATAAATTTATTAAATCAAAAAACTTAATTTCTTGAATTTATAGAAAAAAATAGCTTTGCAAAACAATAATAAATAACAAAGTAAAACCTTGTTATTTATTATTTATTAAGTGTATTTTTAATAATTAATTACGTAATTATTTAAAGCTTTCATATATTGCACTCTTTCAAAAGTGCTTGGGTCAGCAACATTTTGTTGGCACATACTGCCTTGTAATTGCATTACTGACTCATATTCGTGTTTAGTAAGCCATTCAATAAGCTCTTCTTTTATATCTTTAATATAATCAACCCCATAACGAAGTAAAGTAGAGCATAGCATAACGACATTCGAGCCTACGAGCAACATTTTAATAACATCTTCACCGTAATGAATTCCAGAAGTAGCAGCTAAATCTGCTTTAATTCTATTTTTTAGTATTGCTATCCAACGCATTGGAATACGCATATCAGTAGGGCTACTTAAGATAATATGTGGTTTAACTTCAAGCTCTTCTAAATCAATATCTGGTTGATAAAATCTGTTAAATAAAACTAATGAATTGGCACCAGCATCATCAAATTTTTTAGCCATATTTGCAAAATTTGTGAAAAAAGGACTTAATTTCAAAGCAACGGGAATAGTAACATTGCTTTTTACAGCTTTTAAAATTTCTAAATAATTGTTTTCTATTTCTGTAGCATCTTGCTCAAAAGAAGTTGGAATATTATAAATATTTAATTCTATAGCATCTGCGCCAGCTTCTTGCATTAATTTTGCGTATTCTGTCCAGCCACCAATAGTTTTACCATTTAAACTTGCAATAATAGGAATATTTACGCTTTCTTTGGCCTTACGAATTAATTCTAAATATTGCTCTGGACCTAAATTAAAATCAACATCACTTGGAAAATAACTTAGTGATTCTGCAAAAGATTCAGTACCAACTGTAGTATTATAAAATAATTCTTTTTGTTCGTATTCAATTTGTTCTTCAAAAATTGAGTATAAAACCATTGCTGCCGCTTCGGCATCTTCAATTTTTTTAATACCATCAATTGTTTTTGATAGTGGACTTGCGGATACTACCAAAGGTGATTTTAAGGTCATACCCAAATATTTTGTTGTCAAATCCATTATAAACTCCATTTATTGTTATTAATTATTTTCATTATTTTTTTAATATTACGGGTGGATTTTTCATCCACCCGTATGGAAAGTTATTTATTTCTCTGCAGTTTCTTCGTTAATAACGCCGTATTCTGCTAAGTGTTTGTATTTTAAGAATCTCTTATTAACAAATTCCTGACTTGATTTGAATAATTCTTCTGCCACTTGTGGATTACTTTTCATCAACATTTGGAAACGTCCTTCGCCAACGAAATAATCTTTTACTGGAATTTTAGGTTCTTTACTATCAAGTGTTAAAAGATTCTTACCAACTTTTGCATTATCGGGATTAAATCTATAAAGCAACCATTGACCGCTATCAACAGCTAATTTTTGACGGCTATTTGGACGGCTCATATCAATACCGTGAGCGATACAAGGACTATAAGCAATAATTATTGAAGGACCGTCATAAGCTTCGGCTTCTAAGAAAGTCTTAAGAGTATGCTCATCTTTTGCACCCATAGCAACCGATGCTACATATACGTTGCCATAGCTCATTGCCATCATTCCTAAATCTTTCTTATTAGTATTCTTGCCACCAGCAGAGAATTTAGCAACTGCGCCCATTGGAGTAGATTTTGAGGTTTGTCCACCAGTATTTGAATACACTTCAGTATCAAGAACTAATATATTAATATTTTTTCCAGATGCTATAACGTGGTCGAGTCCACCGTATCCAATATCATAAGCCCAACCGTCTCCACCGAATACCCAAACGCTTTTCTTAACAAGATAGTCTGCAACTGCATTTAATCTTTTAGCTTCGAGTGCATCTAATTTCGTGAGTATATCTTTTAATTTAGCAATCCTTTCTCTTTGTTCTGCAATGCCTTTTTCATCTGTTGTATTTGAATTATTAATAAGTTCGTCAACAAATTCAGTACCTAATTCATTTCTCAAATTATTTAATAAATGAATTGCTACTTCTTGCTGCTTATCAATAGCTAATTTAAATCCAAGTCCGAATTCAGCATTATCTTCAAATAATGAATTTGCCCATGCTGGACCGCGCCCATTTTCATCTTTTGCATAAGGTGTCGTTGGAAGGTTAGCACCATAAATTGATGAACATCCAGTTGCATTTGCAATAATAGCTCTATCGCCAAATAATTGAGTTACTAATTTAATATATGGTGTTTCTCCACAACCCGAACAAGCACCCGAGAACTCAAATAATGGTCTTTGTAATTGTTGTAATCTAACTTGATTAATATTTATTCTTGTTCTATCTAAATCTGGAATGCTTAAGAAATAATCCCAGTTTACACTTTCATTTTCTCTTAATGGAGCTTGTGGTTCCATATTAATAGCAAATAGACTTGTATTAGTTTTGTTCTTCGCGGGACATACTTCAACACAAGCACCACAACCCGTACAATCCTCTGGTGCTACTTGAATTGTATATTTCATATTTTCAATTTTGAAACCTTTATCTCGTGCATCTGTATATTTGAAAGTTTCTGGAACGTTTTCGAGATATTTTTCATCATATACTTTAATTCTAATTGCAGCGTGCGGACATACAAACGCACATTTACCGCATTGAGTACAAGTATCTGGATCCCATACTGGAATTGTAAGAGCGATATTTCTTTTTTCCCAGCGTGCAGTATCTGTGGGCCAAGTACCATCAATTGGAAATGCACTAACGGGAATATTATCGCCATTACCAGCAATAATTTGTCCAATTACATCTTTAACAAATTGTGGAGCCTTATCTGATACTGGCGGGTGAATTTCAAAATTACTTGTTATTTCATTTGGTACTGGTATTTCGTGTAAATGTTCTAATGTATTATCAACAGCTTTCATATTCATAGCAACAATTACATCACCTTTTCTACCATAAGTTTTACGAATAGATTCTTTAATCTGTTCAATTGCTTCATCTTTAGGTAATACGCCAGAAATAGCAAAGAAACATACTTGCATTATTGTATTAATGCGGCGTCCCATACCACTTTTTTCAGCAACGGTTTGAGCATCTATTGCATATAATTTAATTTTTTTCTCAATAATTTGTTTTTGTTGTGATTTTGGCAAACTATTCCATACTTCTTCTTTAGGCAATGGAGAATTAATTAAAAATACACCACCATCAACTAAAGTTGCGGCAAGATCAAATTTTTCTAAAAAGACTAATTGATGAACACCAACAAAATTAGATTTTGAAATCAAATATGGTGAGCGAATATAATTAGGACCAAATCTTAAGTGAGATACAGTAAGTGATCCTGATTTCTTTGAGTCATAAACAAAATAACCCTGTGCATAATTATTTGTATTTTCACCAATGATTTTTATTGAGTTTTTGTTTGCACCAACTGTACCATCAGAGCCAAGACCATAGAATAAAGCACGAATAACATTATCGGCTTCGATATCAAATGTATAATCAACATCAAGACTTGTGAAATTAACATCATCATTGATACCAACTGTAAAATGATTTTTTGAGTTACTTGCTCTCATATTATCAAATACAGCTTTAACCATTGCTGGTGTGAATTCTTTTGATGATAATCCATAGCGTCCCGTCAATAATTTTGGCATTTGTTTAAGATTGCCATATCCAAGCCCAATACCTTCGAATAATGTATTTACAACATCGAGATAAAGTGGTTCGCCACTTGCACCGGGTTCTTTTGTACGATCGAGAACTGTAATATTTTTAATTGTTGCTGGAATTTGTTCCATAAACATTTTTATATCAAAAGGTCTATATAATCTAACTTTAATAAGAGCAGTTTTTTCACCTTTTAAATTTAAATGTTCTACTGTTTCGTGAACAGTTTCGCAACCCGAACCCATTAAAATAATTAAATCTTCAGCATCTGGTGCACCAACATATTCATATAAATGATATTGTCTGCCCGTTAATTTAGCAAATTTATCCATTTGTTTTTGTACAATTTGTGGACAGCGATTATAAAATTGATTTGCTGTTTCACGATTTTGGAAAAAGACGTCTGGATTTTGAGCCGTACCTCTTAATACTGGACGGTCTGGAGTTAAAGCACGATTTCTATGGGCAGTAACCAAATCTTCGTCAATCATTTCTCTCATAATTGAATCTGGAATTACTTCAATTTTTGATACTTCATGTGAAGTACGAAAACCGTCGAAGAAATGCACAAAAGGGATTCTTGCTTCTAATGTAGAAGCTTGTGATATTAAAGCAAAATCCATTACTTCTTGTACAGAAGAAGCACCAAGAAAAGCAAAACCAGTACCACGTGCCGCCATAATATCACTATGGTCGCCAAATATAGAAAGTGCGTGTGTTGCTAATGACCTTGCCGATATATTAAAGACTGATGGAGTTAATTCACCAGCTATTTTATACATATTAGGTATTTTTAGAAGTAATCCTTGTGATGCTGTAAATGTTGTTGTCAATGCACCAGCTTGAAGTGAGCCATGAGTAGCGCCAGCGGCACCGCCTTCACTTTGCATTTCGTAAACAGTTGGAACGTTGCCCCAAATATTTTTGTAACCTTTCGATGCCCATTCATCAGCCCACTCACCCATATTTGAAGAAGGTGTAATTGGATAAATGGCACATACTTCATTGACTCTGTACATTACATAAGCTGCGGCTTCGTTGCCGTCTATCGTAATATAAGTTTTTTCTGTCATATTTATTGCCCCATTAACTTAATTATGAATATATTTATTACTCAATAGAAAATTATATAATAGTAATTTAAAAACATTTAAAAATACGCAATTTAAACTAAAAATAAAAGAAAAATTACAAATAAGTCATTAATTATCATAAAGTTGTGTATGCGAGACTTAATAAAATATTAGTCTAACATAAAATTATAAGGATTGCTTATGATTAAATTTTTAATATTTATACTTTCAAAATTTTGTTATAATTATGCTTAATTATATAATTTATCTATATTTACATAGATAGATATAAATATATAAGATATTGTTTTTTAATAATAGAAAAATATTAAAAAAATATTTAATATTATATTAAGTAAAAAAATGATAAATTATAGTATTAAAATAATTCTTATATTTGTAATTAAAATTTAGCTTCAAATTAATTTAATGAGAAAAATAATATGTGCGGTATAATTGGATATATTGGTGATAAACCTGTTTCAAAGATTTTAATTAATGGCTTGAAAAGAATGGAATATCGCGGATATGATTCAGCTGGTATATCAATTTTACAAGATAATAAAATTTATACTATTAAAAAGAAAGGTAAGGTAGCAGAATTAGAAAAAATGGTAAATCACGAAGTATTCCATTCTAATTATGGTATCGCTCATACAAGGTGGGCTACACATGGCTATCCTAATGATATAAATGCCCATCCACACCTTGATAATTCTGGTGATATTAGCATTGTTCATAATGGTATTATCGAAAATTATTCGGTATTGAAAACAAAACTATTATCTGATGGATATTCATTTAAATCCGAAACTGATACAGAAGTTTTAGCTGTCTTTATTGGTTCGATATATGAAAAAATTAAAGATATTGAAACATCGATCAGATTAGCTTTAAGAGAAGTTGATGGAACTTTTGGTTTATTAGTTTTATCTAAACGAGAACCAGAAAAATTAATTGCGGCACGCCGCGGCTCTCCATTATTACTCGGTGTCGGTAATGGTGAATATCTTGTTGCCTCTGATGCTTCTGCTGTTATACAATATACAAAGCAAGTGATTTATCTTAATGATAATGAAATTTGTACAATTTCACACGATGGATATTCAATCAAAACGATTGAAAATGAAGATACAGAGCCAATTATTGAAGAAATAGAATTTGATTTAGAGCATATCGAAAAGGGTGGATTTGACCATTTTATGCTTAAAGAAATTTTTGAGCAACCAGATACAATACACGATGCATTCCGTGGTCGTCTTTTAGTTGATGAGGGAAATGTAAAACTTGGAGGTCTGAATGCGGTTATCGAACAATTAAGAAATACTGATAGAATAATTATTACTGCTTGCGGAACTTCTTGGCATTCTGGCTTAGTAGCAGAATATTTAATTGAGTCGTTAGCGGGAGTTTCTGTTGAAGTTGAATATGCCTCAGAGTTTAGATATAGAAATCCAATAATAAATAAAAATGATATCGTGTTTGCTATTTCTCAAAGTGGTGAGACAGCCGATACATTAGCCGCAATAAAAGAAGCCAAACAAAAGGGCGCGATTGTGTTGGGTATCGTTAATGTCGTTGGTAGCTCTATTGCTCGAGAAACTGATGCGGGAGTTTATATACATGCTGGACCAGAAATAGGAGTCGCCTCAACAAAAGCATTTACCTCTCAATTGACTGTATTTACTCTAATTGCACTATTAATTGGAAGAATGAGAAATCTAAGTAAATGGGAAGGACAAAAAATTGCAAAAGAAATTACTCTAATTCCAGATAAAATTAGATATATTCTTGAACAAAAAGATAAAATTAAAGAAATTGCAAATATTTACTCAAAAGTAAGAAATTTCTTATATCTTGGCAGAGGATATAATTTTCCCGTAGCATTAGAAGGTGCGTTAAAATTAAAAGAAATCTCGTATATTCATGCAGAAGGATATCCAGCAGCTGAAATGAAGCACGGACCTATCGCATTGATAGATGAAAATATGCCCGTTGTCATTATTGCAACAAAAGATGAAATTTATGATAAAGTATTCTCAAATATTGAAGAAGTAAAAGCAAGAAAAGGAAAGATTATTGCTATTGCAAATGTTGGTGATGAAAAAATATGTGAAGTCGCTGACCACGTGATTTATATACCTGAAACATTACCTGTATTGACCCCTTTGCTTTCTGTTATTCCTCTTCAATTATTGGCTTATTATGTTGCATTAGATTTGAATTGCGATATTGATAAACCAAGAAATTTAGCAAAAAGTGTAACTGTTGAATAATTAATTTTAAAAAAATCTATGAAAGTTTCCGTAATTGGATTAGGATATGTTGGGTTACCACTTGCATGTGCAATTGCCAAATCCACAACTCATAATGTAGTTGGTTTTGATAAAAGTGAAAGTAAAATATCAAAAATCAAAAATAGAATATGCCCAATTGATGATTTTCAATGTGAGCAAGATTTAAAAATTGTAAATTTGGAATGCTCTGCAAATCCAGATATTATCAATAATTCAGATATATATATTATATGTGTACCGACTCCTGTTTTAAATGATTATACACCTGATTTAAGCCCAATTAAAAATGCTGTAAGTACTGTTTCAAAGTATTTACAAAAAGGACAAAATATAGTTGTTGAATCAACCATAAACCCCGGTGTTTGTGATGAAATTGTTATTCCTTTACTCGAAGAATTGACTAATTTGAAAGCAGGTTTAGATTTTGATGTCGCTCACTGTCCTGAAAGAATCAATCCTGGTGATCCTAATTGGAATGTTTATAATATTCCAAGAAATATAGGCTCTACATCAAAAGAAGGTACAAAAATGTTAGCTGAGTTTTATCGCGAATTTGTGAATAATAGTATTAATGAAATGCCAAATTTAAAGACAACCGAAGCAACAAAAATTATTGAAAACACTTTTAGAGATATTAATATTGCCTTGGTTAATGAATTAGCAAAATCTTTTGATGTTCTCGGTATTGATTTACTTGCAGTAATTAAAGGAGCCGCAAATAAACCTTTTGCATTTATGCCACATTATCCAAGCTGCGGAGTAGGAGGGCATTGTATTCCTGTTGACCCATATTATTTAATCGAAAGAGCTAAACAAAGCGGTTTCGACCATAAATTTTTAAAATTAGCAAGAGAGATTAATAATTCGATGCCAGAATATACAATTGACAAGCTTATTGATGCATTAAATCATATCGAAAAACCTATTAAAAACACTCCTATTGGTTTATTAGGAATGTCTTATAAAGCAAATGTTGGTGATTTAAGAGAAAGCCCCTCAATTAAATTAAAAAGTTTTCTTGAGGAAAAATCCGCCAATTTATTTATCTATGACCCATATTTTCCAGAATTATCAAACACAAATTCAATAGATGAATTATTAGAAAAATGCGATGCAATATTATTAGCAACAGACCATAAAGAGTTCAAATTGTTATCAGGTGAATTACTTAACAAGAAGAACGTAAAAGTAGTTATTGACGGGAAAAATTTCTTAAATAAAGATGATATCGAGTGTTACAATATAATATATAAAGGGATTGGTCATTAATTTTCTAATTTTGAATAAGTAAAGAAGTAACATAAATTCTTTACTTATTCAAATCATTTATATTTAAAAATTTATTTTCTAATCAATCTTGCCGCAAAAGCACCGTCCATTCCGCTTAAGTGTGGGATTGACATATAAAAGCCATTTTTACACAATTCATTAGGCAAATAATTTTCAGCCGGATCTAATTCATACTCTGGATGATTTTCTAAAAACCATTTAATATTATCTTCATTTTCTTCTGGCTCGATAGAGCAAGTTGAATAAACAAGTACACCACCAGATTTCAAAATTTTTGCTGCATTTTCTAATATTTTTCTTTGATGAATAACTAATTTTGCAATATCTTCTGATTCTTTCTTCCATTTTATATCTGGTTTTTTAGATATTGTACCCGTTCCACTACAAGGTACATCTGCAAAAACTATATCAGCATTTTCTTGGAAATTGTGAGTTTCAGCATCTCTTGGAATAGCTTGTATAATATCTAATTTTAAACGTTTAGCCCCTTCGATAATAAATCTAAGTTTTGATTCATGTTTATCAAAACTTAATACAGAACCTTTGTTATTCATTAATTCAGCCAATAAAAATGATTTGCCCCCTGGAGCGGCACAAATATCTAATACAATGTTGCCTTCTTTGGGATTTGCAAGAATTGCTGATAAAGTAGAACTAGGGTCTTGAATGGTAATTTTTCCACTTTTAAAAATATCACTTGCGGCTATATCGTATCGTGGAGATTCTAAAAGTAGTGAATTGGGATTATATGGTGAAGCTGTGTAATTAATACAATGAGTATCAAAAATATTTTTGATTTCTTCGACATTTGAATTAATATTAACTACTCTTACTGCGGTATAAGGTCTTTTATTATTATAATCCATTAATTTTTCAGTTTCGTGCAAACCGTATCTATCCATCCATTTTTTTACAAGCCATTTAGGATGAGAATATAAGACAGCATAAAAATAGGTTTCGTCTTCTGATTTGTCTGGATATCTAATATTTTCGATATTACGTGCTATATTTCTTAAAACACCATTAACTATTGCCGCGGTTTTCTCACCTTGAATTCGTTTTACAAGCTCGACAGATTCAAAAATTGCGGCTGGAATAGGTATTCTATTCAAATAAAGCATTTGATATAAAGCAATTCGCATAGAATTTTTTACTAAATTTAAGCATTTTTGATAATCACCGTGATAGAAACCCGTTAATATCCAATCAATTTTTCCACGCCATCGAATAACACCATTTACTAACTCAGTTAATAAAGCTCTATCTTGGTGTATTAAATGTTCGTGTTTTAATTCATGACTAAGTAATTTATCAATATATGAATCACTTCTATCATATCTATTTAAGATATTGACAGCTAATTGACGTACACTTGGAGTATAAGAATATTTTTTTTCATTTTCTTCAATTTCTTGATTACAATCCATAATAAAATAGTTTTATAATAGTTTTATACAATTTAAAAATATATTACGAGAAATATTATGCGTGTATTGTATTATAATATTGTAATAATGATAATATTATTATTTTTGGGAAATAATAAGTTATTTTCTCAATATCTGGATACTCCTTTAAATCCAGCTAAAGATAAGGTTCAAGGCTGGAATGGATTTATTTTTGGTCTTGGACAAAATTTTCAATCAGGTGAATATTACGTTGATTGCGAGGATTGTATATTTGATGGTGGGGTAAATACAGGATTTACATTAGGATATTCTTATGATAGACGCCCAATTGAATGGTTAAAATATGGAATTGCTATTTATTATGATAATTCTGGTATAAAAAATACTTTTTCTGAAACTGAATTAGTAAATTTTCAACTTGAAAATAGTGATATTAAAGAGAAAGTGCCTGTAAAATTTAAACATAATTCAGATGTTGATTTACATTTATTGACAGCAATGCCATATTTAAAATTTGAGCCTTTTAATTGGTATTTTTTTAGATTAGGTCTTGGAGTTTCTTATATATTAAGTTCAAAAATAAATCATACAAAAGAATTATTGCAAAATACAGCTACACTAAGTAATGGCTCTGTTGTTACAATTAAAATTTCAGACTCAGATGAAAATAAGGTTACAATTCAGGATAGTCCAATTAGAGAGTTGAATTCTATACAATGGAATTTAATACCAGCAACTGGATTTAAATTCAATTTTTCTGAGACAACTTATTTATTGACGTATATTCAATATAATATTCCTTTCACCAATATTTCGGAACAAGGTAAAGATTATAAAATAAATGAGTGGAGACTATTTTTAGAATTAGGATTTAAAATTCACTAAAAATTAATAAAAAATCGTATTTTCTAAAAAACATTGATAAAAACTTTTTGTATTTTGCTATCTTTTAGCTAAATTAAGTTTAATAAACTTGTAAAGGTGAAAAAAGTTTTTTAATTTTTATAAATAGTTGATTAACTAAATAAATATTAATAACTTATAAGAAATTGAGTATTTTTTTTTCATAATTATTATTATTTTTATTATTATTTTTAAATTTCTTATAAATTTATATATGATTAAATGAAAATTAATAAAAATTGATAATTAGTTTTTATTGCAAATTTTAAATAGTTTTAATAAATTGATTAAATTTTGAAAAAATATAATTTTAATTTAATATTAATAGGTAGGAGCTTATGCAAAGGTTAATTACAATTTCAATTGCAATTTTTTGGCTATCATTTGTGTTTGGAAATAATTTAAAAGCACAACAACAAGCAGATGTCAATGATCTATGTTTTGCCAATTCCCCAAGTACTTTATTTTTATTAAGTGCAAGCATTGTTGCACAAGAAGAAGATAAAGGAATTTTAGGCAAAGCAAATAGAATAAGGATTATCAATTTAGGACCAGTTGTTAATTATTCGGGAGTAGATTATGCCCCAACAGTAAGTGCCGATGGTAAAACATTATTTTATGTTTCCGATAGACCGGGTAGTAAGACTCTTGATGGAAAACCATCGCATGATTTCTGGGCAGCAAAGAAAAACGACAGACTTGATACTGTATTTTTCACACCTTATAACATTGATACACTAACCAATTTAGGTTATTTAAATGTTAATACAGAGTTCAATGAAGGTGCCGCTTCTATTAGTGCTGATAAGCAGACTTTATATTTTACTGCTTGTAGCCGACCCGATGGTTTAGGTATGTGTGATATTTATAGAAGTACTATCGAAGGTGATAAATGGGGGCGTCCCGTTAATTTAGGTAAAAATGTAAATTCCGAAAATTGGGATTCTCAGCCATCTATCTCGCCAGATGGTAAAAGATTATATTTTATTTCTACTCGAAAGGGTCCAAATAGTGATGGTAAACCAATTACTAAAAATATGGATATTTGGTATTCTGATTGGGATGACGATTTAGAAGAATGGAAGCCCGCTGTAAATCTTGAAGAATTAAATACCAGCGGTTGGGAATATACTCCTTTTATCGCCGCCGATAATCAAACTTTATTCTTTGCTTCTGATAGTCATAAGCCTAATCTTGGTGGACTTGATTTCTATTACTCAAGATTTGATCCTACTACAAATAAATGGTCAAAACCACAAAATTTAGGAGCTCCGATAAATACAAGTAAAGATGAATCATTTATTACTTTGCCAGCTTCTGGTGATATAATTTATTTCTCTTCAAAGAGAAATGATTTAAAAGGATATCAAGGTGATTATGACATATTTATGGCTTTTGTGCCTTCGTTTTTCCGCGCTGTAAATGTTTTAACAACCGTTAAAGACGAATGTTCACAAGAATTTATTCCAGCTACAATCACTGTAAAAAATCCAATTACTGGTAGAATTGTTAAAGATAGTATAAATACTTTTAAACCAAAATTCGAGATTATTGTTTCCAATCCAGATTATGGTAATCCAAAAGATTCATTAAAATATGTTGACCTTGAAATTACAGCTATGAATCCTAAATATGGAAGCAAAACTGTTACTCAAAGAGTTACAAGACCATCAATGACAGAAGACCCAGATGAAATTGATAAACCCGCAGATGAAATCGAAGTTGTTATAACATTAGGACAACGCCCAGTTCTTGTTGCTGATATTGATGAAGCAGACTATATAGCTCGCCAAAAAGACCAAACGAAATTTAAAAATTGGCGCGGTTTAGTGATGAAAGAAACTAAAACTTGGAATTTATATCCATTGTTAAATTATGTATTCTTTGATCAATGTTCTGGCGATATTCCAGAAAGATACATATTATTTGATTCACCAGAGCAAACTGAAATGTTTACTGATACTACTATTCTTGGTGGTACACTTGATAAATACTATCATTTACTTAATATTTATGGATATAGATTAAAAAATAATCCAGATGTTAAAATAACTATCGTCGGTACAAATGATGGCGTTACAACTTGTGAAAAAAATAATATGAAATTATCTGAATCAAGAGCAAGAAATGTTTATGACTATTTGAAAAATATTTGGAAAATTGACCCATCACGTATGAAGTTAGAATTCGTAGGATTACCAAAATTACCTACAAATATTAAAGTTGATACTATTGGTATTCACGAAAACCGTAGAGTAGAAATTCTTTGTGATAATTGGGAAGTTGTAAAACCAGTATTTGATATCGGATCCGTAACTGAGCCTCAACCAAGAAATATGAATTATGTAATGAAAAATGGTATCGAACAAGCTCTCGTTGCCAAACGTAGAATCGAAATTACTCGTAAAGGTCAAAATTGGAAAACTGTAAAAGAAATTGGTACTACAGAAGAAAAATACTTGTGGAATTGGCAAAATGAACAGCGTAAATATCCAACAGACGAAGTTCCATTTACAGCACAATTAGTTATTACAACTCAAACAGGCGCTGAATGTATGTCTGACCCAATTGATATTCCCGTTCTTCAAGTTACTCAATCGAGATTAAAAGTAGAAGGTACAGTAGATACAACAAGAGAAATTTACAACTTAATTCTTTTCCCATTCGATAGACACGACGCTGGTCCAGTTAATGAAAGAATAATGAGAGATTATGTCTATTCACGTTGCCGCCCATCTTCTAAAATTGAAGTTATCGGGCATACTGACATTGTTGGTATGTATGACCATAATATGAAATTATCAACAAGACGCTCTGCGTCAGTTAAAGACGGTATTAACAAAGTAACTGGTGGAAAATATAATGAATTGAATAGTAAAGGTGTTGGTGAAGAAGATCCACTATATACAAATGATTTACCAGAAGGAAGATTCTATAATCGAACTGTTCAAGTAATTGTTAGAACACCGCTTAGCGAGTACGAAGACCAACAACACTAATATTTTTTATTAATTTTATATAAAAATTCTGGGGATTACTTTATTATTTGTAATCCCCATTTTTTTATTATTAAAGTTTATATAATTAAATTACACCCAAATTATTTATTATAAAACAATAAATATTAAATTATTTTTGTATGATATTTTGTGATAAAATGGGATAAGCAAAGTAGCTTGTTACATATTTATGGTGCAATAAGCGTAAATGAATTTTTATTCAGAACAAAGTGAAGAATCTATCTTTTATATTTTTTAGATTGTTTTTTTTGTAAGAATTTTTATCAATATACTAATATTATATAATTAAATATTTTCTAATTTGTATTTTGAATAAACTATATTTTCAAAATATATTATTGTGTAACCGTGAAAACAAGGCTATATGCGAACTTACAACCTTGTAAATTATAGTGGTCAGAGTTAGAATTTACTTTAAAACGTTGATTGTAATTGAAAATTTATCAATAAAATTAGTTTCTAATCCAAATGGGACTACAATTATATAAATCTAAAAATAATTATATGTAATATAAGTCATTATAATATATAGGTTAATACAATTAACTTTTCTTTATAGTTCTTTTTAAATCCATTAGAAATTCGTAAAAAGAGTTAGGATTTGTGTTAGGGTACTATTTTTTCTTTAAAAAAAATCTGTAAGTATCTTATATTTATATACTTACAGGATTATAAAATTAATTTATGTGCTCCCTGCGGGATTCGAACCCGCGACCCAATGATTAAGAGTCATTTGCTCTGGCCTACTGAGCTAAGGAAGCATTCAAAAATAACATTTTTTTGTAACTTGACAAAATAATATTAATTATTGAATATGCTTCCAGTCAATCTTTTTAATTCAATTTCGCTTGTTTTAGCGTTTAATTCAGCCATTAATAAACGTAATTGAGCGTTTGCTAATTGACGTTGACTTTCACGGAATTCGACGGGTGAAATAAGTCCGACGTTAAGACTTTCGAGTGCTAAATCCATATTTTCACGAGCAGATTGTAGATTTTCGTTCTCAAAAGCTATAAGATTTTTATATTTTAAAAATGTGTTACAAGTTGAAATAATCGCACTTTTGACAATATCACTTAAATTTTGTAACATATATTCAGATATTTGATTATTTACCTCTGCATTTTGTAAATTTAAAGATGTGTTTAATCCATCAAATAGATTCATAGAAAAATTTATTCCATAATTAAATCCATTCGATAAACTACTACTTAGAAAGCCCGCTTCGGTATTTTGCTTATTATATGAATAATTGGAATATAATGAAATTTTAGGGAAATAATCAGATTTTATCGCATCAATATCGTATTTATTTAAAGTAATAGATTCTTTTGTAATTTTTATATCAATATTATTTTTGTATTTATTTACTTCTTCATTAATATTAATATCACTATCAACAGCAATTTCATCATCTAATTCAATATCCGTATTGAAGTCTAAATTTAAAAATCTTTTAATTTCTACTAATGAATTTTCAAATACATTTTTTTTATCAATGGAGTCAGAAATATCAGAATTCAAATCTACGTTAGCTTGTAATAATTCAAATTTTGACGCAGTGCCGACATCGAATTTATTTTTT
Organism: Bacteroidota bacterium; assembly: GCA_029974985.1. Lineage (GTDB taxonomy): Bacteria > Bacteroidota > Ignavibacteria > Kapaibacteriales > UBA2268 > JANJTB01. The sequence goes on from JARKQC010000243.1 coordinate 85,712, forward strand.
ACAAAATCATATCTATTTCGAGAAATTACAAGGTTTTCACTAATTATATTTAATTGTTTTTTGTTGGTAATACCCGAATAATAAAGAACAGAAATATCTTTTATAGTATTTTCAATTTTTGATTTTAATCTTAATTCACCAATTTTTTCTAAATCTTTTAATTTATCATGTTTGACAAACATTTTCATACCGTCAAAAATTGTCCAATTTAGCCCAATATTTCCATCGAAATTACTTGATTTTGCGCCATCACGCTCAACTTTTCGTCCATCAAGGTATTCTTGACTTACGTTAAGATTTGCATTGTTAAATTTTCCAGTTAAATCTAAACTTGGTAAAAATCCTGCATTTCCAATAGAAAAATTATTTTTAGAAATTTCAAATTCACTTTTTGCGATTTTAATATCGTAGTTTTTTTCTAAAACTATTTTTATAGCATCTTTTAAAGAAATTTTATTTTGAGAAAATAGATTTATTGTAGAAAATACTAATATTGTCAAAAAAATTATAATTTTATTAATTTTCATAGTTTTGTTATTTTAAAATTTTATGATACAAGCTCAACATTTGTCTGTGAAATTTCTTGCTCGTTTAATTTTTTATCAGCGATTATAAGATGTAATTTTTTATCGGTAAAATATGAATAAATTGCAGGGATTACGTATAAAGTAAGTATAGTTGAAAATATCAATCCACCAATAACAGCAATACCCATTGATTTTCTACTACCAGCACCCGATCCCACTGCTAATGCTATTGGAAGAGTGCCAAGTATAGTAGAAAAAGATGTCATTAGAATTGGTCTTAATCTTAGTACAGCAGATTCAGTAACAGCCTCGATAATTCCAAGCCCTCTTTCACGTTGTTGATTAGCAAATTCAACAATAAGAATACCATTTTTAGTAACAAGTCCAATTAACATAATCATACCAATTTCACTAAAAATATTAATTGTTTGATTAAAAAATGTTAGTGAAAAAAGTGCACCTGCAATAGCTAATGGAACTGTAAACATAATTATAAATGGGTCTCTAAAACTTTCAAATTGTGCAGATAAAACTAAATAAATTAATACAAGAGCAAGGAAAAATGTAAAGAATAATGATGAGGAACTTTCAACAAAATCTTTAGATGGACCGTCGAGAGCTGTTAAGTAAGATTCATCAAGAGTTTCTTTTGCAATTTGCTCCATTGCTTTGATACCATCACCAATAGTTTTGCCTGGTGCTAAACTTGCACTTATCGTAGCAGAAGAAAATCTATTAAATCTATATAATTGTGGTGGAGAGCTATTCTCTCGCAATGATATTAAGTTATCTAATTGAATTAAATTACCCACATTATTTTTAACATATAAAGACGTAACATCAACGGGCTGAGTTCTATCTATTCTTAATAATTGTCCAATTACTTGATATTGTTTTCCATTCATAATAAAATAATCAAATCTTTGCCCAGAGAAAGCAGATTGTAAAGTTTGTGCAATATCTTGAGTAGAAACTCCTAAATCTCTTGCTTTATTTCTATTTATATCAACAACAAGTTCGGGTTTATTAAATTTTAAATCCACATCAGCCATAGCAAAAGTTGGATTTTTCGAGGCTTTTTCCATAAAGATTGGAATTACATCTTTTAATTTATTCAAATTTGGTGCTTGTATAACAAATTGAACTGGGAGACCACCTCTTGACGAACCTATTGTTTGACTTTGAACAACAAATGCTTTTAAATCAGTAAATTGTGAAATTATTTTTGTTGTTCTTTGTGCTATATCCATTTGACTAGCTTGTCTATATTCTGGTTGTACGAGACCAATTCTAATAAATCCACTATTTACAGAACTCGAGGCGCCAAATCCCGGACTTGTTATTGATACAATTAATTCCTTTTCTGGAATATTGTTTAATAATGTATCAACAATAACATTTATTTTTTCTTCCATATAATCGAAAGTTCTTCCCTCAGCGCCAGATAAAACAATACGATATTCACTTCTATCTTCAATAGGTGCAAGTTCACTCGGTAAACTTGTACCAAAGAAAAATATAGCTATACCAGAAATAATAATTATGATAAAAGATATCCAGCGATACCTCATAAATTTATTAAGTGAATTTTTATAGATATCATTTAACCATAAGAAAAAAGGCTCAGTAAGATTATAAAATTTATTATGTTTATCTGATTTTTTAATAAATCTTGATGAAAGCATCGGGGTAAGTGTTAGAGCAACAAAAGCAGAAATAACAACAGCACCAGCAATCACGATACCAAATTCTCTAAATAGCCTACCTGTAATTCCTTGAAGAAACATTATAGGTAAAAATACAGCGGCTAAAGCAATAGTTGTTGCTATTACAGCAAAAAATATCTCTTTTGTACCTTCTTTACCCGCTTGAAATGACGGCATTCCTTGCTCAACTTTCTTATAGATATTTTCTAATACTACGATTGCATCATCAACAACAAGTCCAATAGCTAATACAATTCCTAATAAAGTTAGTACATTTATTGAAAAGTTAAATAAATACATTATAAAAAATGTACCAATTAGTGAAATTGGTATAGCAATAATTGGTATTAATGTAGTTCTCCAATCTCTAAGAAATAAAAATATGATTAAAACAACAAGAATAAAAGCTGTAATAATTGTTTCTTCAACCTCATTAATAGAAGCTCTGATAAAAATTGTAGAATCGAAACCGAGAGCAACTTCATAATCAGAAGGTATATCTCTACTAATTTCATTTATTCTTTTATAACATTCGTCAGCTATTTCGATATAATTAGCACCAGGTTGTGGAATAATAACAACCATAACCATTATCTCATTATCACGTTTTAACGATGAACGCTCATTTTCGGGAAATAATTCAGAATAGCCTAAATCTTTAAATCTAACAACATTTGTTCCATCGTCTTTAATAATAAGATTATTAAAATCTTCTGTACGGTATAAACGCCCTAATGTTCTAACTGTTAATTCGGTACTTCTTCCCTCAATTCGTCCGCTTGGCAATTCAATATTTTCTCTATTAAGAGCATTTTTAACATCCAATGGTGTAAGCCCATAAAGTGCTAATTTTCGAGGATCCATCCACATACGCATAGAATATTTTTTCTCTCCCCAAATCATCACTTCGCTCACACCTTTGATAGTTTGCAAGCGTTCTTTAAAAACATTAGATGCGATATCACTAATTTGTAGAATATCTTTAGAGCTACTTCTAATACTAATAGCCATAATTGGGTCAGAGTTAGCATCTGCTTTTGTAACTACGGGTGGATCACAATCGAGTGGTAAATTTCTTTGAGCTCGTGATACACGGTCTCTTACGTCGTTTGCGGCATCTTCGAGATTAATATCTATATTAAATTCAACAATGATAGTGCTTCGACCATCACGGCTAACTGATTTTAGTGAACGAATACCAGCAATACCATTTATCGAGCTTTCCAAAGGCTCAGTGATTTGCGTTTCGATAACATCTGAATTTGCACCTGTATAAGATGTTGATACGGTAACGATAGGAGGATCCACACTAGGATATTCTCTAACCCCTAAAAATGTAAATCCAATTAATCCAAAAAGTACAATAGTAATTGATAACACTGTAGCTAATACTGGACGCTCAATACTTAATGAAGACAAACTCATTAATTATATTCCTCGATTTTCTGATAAATCAATTTTCACATTCATACCGTGTCTTATTTGTAAAATTCCAGAAACAATTAAAGTATCGCCGGGATTTAGTCCTTCTAAAATCTCAATTTGTTCATCATTTCGAAACCCCGTTCTGACATTTCTTTTGACAGCTTTTCCATTTTGATAAACATAAACATATTCAGAAAGCAAATCAGGAACAAGTGCAACACTTGGTATTAAAACAGAATTATCATTTTCAGAAGTTACATAATTAACTTCACAATAAGAACCGGGTAAGAATTTATTGCCAATATTATTAAACTTAGCTCTAATTCTTAGTGTACGCGTTTTATCATCTATTTTAGGCTCAAAAGCTACAATATTAACTTTATAATTATTAGTATCTGGCTGAACTTTAAAAGTAAGAGTATTAGACATTTTAATAATTGTAGAATATTTTTGAGGTATGGAAAAATCCACTTTCAATATATCAATTTTTTGGAGAGTAGCAATAACATTTGATGGCATAATATAAGCACCTTCGCTTACATTTCTTAATCCAATTATCCCATCAAATGGTGCTTTAATTTCTGTTTTGTCAATTAATGCTTTAATATATGCAATTTCAGATTTTTGACTAATTACTTCGCTTACAGCAATATCGAAATCCTGTTTACTAATACCTTGTTTTTCAAATAGCTGACTTTGCCTTTTTTCAGTTAATTCAAGTAATTTTAATTTTGTTTCAGCTTTTTTTAATTGAGGCTGTAAATCATCATCATTAAGCTTAACAAGCAAATCGCCTTTTTTAACCAATGTTCCTTCTTTAAATTTAATAGAAACGATTTTTCCGGGTATTTCTGGCATAAGCTGAACTTCTTCATCTGCTAAAAGCGTTCCACTTGAAAATATTGTATTATCAAATTTACTATAATTTACAATAGTTGCCTTTAATAATAATTCTTTTGGCTTATTTGATTTATTAGCCATTAAAACTTTATCTTGTGATTTATCGTTATTGTTATAATATTTAAACCAAATACCAACAATAAGAACTAATACAACTAAGCTCCATAATAATAGTTGTTTGTAATTTTTTTTCATTTTTATTCTTCACACTGAATTAATTATGAAATATTAACGTTAAAAAAATTAATTTATTGATAATAAAATATATATATATGAAAATTTTATCATTTTAACATTATTTTCCAAAATGAGTAATATATAATAAAAAGAAAAAGAATTTTGTTAATTCTAAAAAAAGTATTACTTTTGTAATCCTTTGGTGACGTGGCCGAGTGGTTAGGCAGCGGTCTGCAAAACCGTGTACGTAGGTTCGACTCCTATCGTCACCTCTTTCTAATCAAAATTATATTAGCCAAACCTCTAATTATCAATTAAATATATATAAATTTATTTTATATTTATCAAAACATTATTTTAATAAGTAAGATACATAAAAATTCAAGTTTGATAAAAAGAAAAAAAATATTATTTTTGAATAATACATTTATAATATAAATTATATTTTATATTTTGATACTTTTTTAATGTTTATAATAATATTTACAACTCATTTCAAATTAATTATTCAAAAAAAATGGCAACAACATCAGATTTTAAATTAAATACAATGATAAAATATAATAACGAAATTTATTCTATCATTGATTTTCAACATGTTCAAACTGGACGTGGCGGAGCATATTATCAAACTAAAATGCGTAATGTCAAAACTGGAAAAATAATTGAAAATAGATTCCGTTCTGGCGAAACAGTTGATATGGTAAACGTAAGCCGTAGTACATACCAATTCTTGTATAAAGATGGTGATAATTTAGTATTTATGAACCTTGATGATTACGAACAAATCTATGTTCCTATTAAATCATTAGGGGAAGAAATTAAATTTTTAAAAGATAATGAAAATGTAATTATTGCATTCAATGATGATACTGTTTTATCTGTTGATGTACCACAACACGTCAATCTTCGAGTTGTTTCTACTGAACCCGGTTTGCGTGGTGATACAGCTACAAATGTCTTAAAACCAGCTACTTTGGAAACAGGAGCAGTGATAAATGTGCCTTTATTTATCAATGAAGACGACATTGTCCGACTTGATACTCGTACCTCAACTTATATAGAAAGAGTAAAAGAATAAATATTAGTTTTCTATTTGCGTCAATTTACTATTATTTAATTAATTATTATTGGTGAAATTATGGATTTGAATTATTTACGAAGATTAGTCAAAATATTTGATGATAGCAAAGCTACTCATCTTGAAATAGAAGAAGATGGTGTATTTATTTCTCTTTCTGTTGAAAATACAACAATTCAACAAATGCAAAGCCCTATTGTTACACAGCCCTACAACAATTTTAATCCTCAAATTTCTAATCAAGAAACAAATATTCAAGCTCTGAATAATGAAATAATTGTTAGTGAAAAATCAAATAAAAAAAATAATACATTGCATACAATATATTCACCAATTGTTGGAACATTTTATCGCTCACCATCTCCTGATTCTGGTCCATTCGTTGAAATAGGAACACGAGTAAAATCTGGTGATACATTGTGTATAATCGAAGCTATGAAATTAATGAATGAAATCGAAAGTGATATAAGTGGTACTATCGAAGAAATATTAATTGAAAATGCTAAACCTGTTGAATTTAATCAGCCAATTTTTGTAATTCGTCCTAATGAATAATTATGATAAAAAAAATATTAATAGCTAATAGAAGCGAAATTGCTTTAAGAGTAATTAGAGCATGCAAAGAATTAGGCATTTCAACTGTTGCAGTATATTCAGAGGCTGACAAAGAATCATTACACGTAAGATTTGCAGACGAGGCAGTTTGCATTGGTCCCGCTGCAAGTAAAGCAAGTTATTTAAACATTCCATCAATTATTTCTGCGGCGATGATTACAAATTCTGATGCAATACATCCTGGTTATGGATTTATGGCAGAAAATGATAAATTCGTTGAAATATGTAATGATCATCAGATAGCTTTTATTGGACCTTCATCAAATGCAATACGAAAAATGGGTAATAAATCTATTGCAAAAGATACTATGAAACGTGCTGGTGTGCCAGTTGTTCCCGGTAGTGATGGGGTTGTAAAAAATCTTGATGAGGCTATTAGAATTTGCAGGGAGATTGGTTATCCCGTGATGTTAAAAGCTTCTGCTGGCGGTGGTGGTAAGGGTATGCGTATTGTAATGGACGAAAAAGAATTACAAAATGCTTTTAATATTGCACAAAACGAAGCTGATGCATTTTTTAGTAATCCAGATTTATATATTGAAAAATTAGTTATTGGCTCGCGACATATTGAATTTCAAGTTATTGGTGATACTTATGGCAATGTAATTCATCTTAATGAAAGAGAATGTTCGATTCAAAGACGCCATCAAAAATTAATCGAAGAATCACCTTCTCCAATAATTAATGAAAAATTAAGAAAACAGATGGGGGAAATTTCTGTTATTGGTGCAAAAGCTGTTAATTATTACGGACCAGGGACTATTGAATATCTTGTTGATAATGATATGAATTTCTATTTTATGGAGATGAATACGCGTATTCAAGTCGAGCATCCAGTAACAGAAGAATCGCTTGGAGTTGATTTGATTAAAGAACAAATTTTAATAGCTTCTGGTGAAAAACTTTCTTTAAAAGAAAGTAGTCCAAAATTTCATTCAATAGAATGTAGAATAAATGCAGAGGATCCAGAAAATAATTTCAGACCTTCGCCTGGAAAAATTGAAGTATTTCACGCACCGGGCGGTCATGGTATTAGAACAGATTCACATGCATATCAAGGTTATGTTATACCATCAAATTATGATTCATTAATTGCTAAATTAATCACAAGAGGCACAACAAGAAAAGAAGCAATTGCCAAAATGTACAGAGCCTTAGATGAATTTATTATTGAAGGTATAAAAACAACAATTCCATTTCATAAAAAAATGATGTTGAACCCTGATTTTATATCTGGCAACATAGATACTAAATATTTAGAAAGAAATGATTGGAAATTGATGTAAATTTGTTAATTTTGCACTTGTCTAATGTGTAATTTTTAAAAAATTATTTTATTTATGGAGTGAAAATGAACTATCCAGAAAATTTAAAGTATTCCGAAGATCACGAATGGGTGAGAGTTAATGGTGATATTGCTGTTATTGGTATTACTGACCATGCACAAGGCGAACTTGGCGATATCGTTTATGTTGATATTCCAGATGCAGAAGCTGAATTAGCAGTTGGAGATATTTTTGGTACACTTGAAGCAGTTAAAACTGTTGCTGATTTATTATCACCGTTATCTGGTAAAATCGTTGAATTTAATAGTGGGCTTAACGATGCTCCTGAAACTATAAATAAAGATCCTTATGGCGAAGGTTGGATTGTAAAAGTTAAAATCAATAATATGGCTGATCTTGATAGTTTAATGGATGCGGCAGCTTATATTGCAAAAATTGGAAGCTAATAGATAAAAATTCTTTAAATTAAAATAAAAAGAGCAATAAATTTAAATATTTGTTGCTCTTTTTGCATTAATAAATTATATGTAAAATAGACTTATCTAAACGCATCTTGATTGTTTTTATCTCTTGATTCTTGAGCAATTAGCAATTTGTATTCTTCTAATTTAATTGCTAATTCTTTATTGCTTAATGCTAATATAGATAATGCAAGCAAACCTGCATTTCTTCCACCACCAATAGCAACTGTTGCTACGGGAACTCCCGAAGGCATTTGTACAATTGAGAGTAGTGAATCTAAACCGTTAAGTGCTTTTGATTGAATAGGAACACCAATAACAGGTATTGTTGTGTGCGATGCTATCATACCTGGTAAATGCGCAGCGCCTCCCGCACCAGCTATAATTACAGAAATTCCACGTGATTTAGCATTCATTCCATAGTTAGCCATATCATTTGGTGTTCTGTGAGCGCTTACAACTTTAATTTCATATTCTACTGAAAATTCTTTGCAAACATCTGCGGCTAATTGCATAGTTGGAAGGTCGGAATCACTTCCCATTATTATACCAATTTTTGCCATATCTTTTAATTCAAATTAGATGAAAAAATTACCAATTATACATTTTCTCTAAAAACCAATTCTTTTCTGTTTCGATTTTTTGTATTAAAATATCATTTTCAATTTTATAATGCTCTTCAACATTATATTTGATATTTAGCTGATTAATAGAGCCACGTGGATGCATTTTTATAGTATAATCAGATTTACCTTTTATATCAACTAAATCTACTAATTGATTAATACTAAATAGCCTTACTTTGTCTGGTATTGCTTTAAAGTTCTTTGATTGACCTTTTATTGTAAAGCTTTGAATATTAAAATTTATAAGTTTAAAATCAACACTATCAACAAAAATTCCATCTTCAACATTTGATATAATTTGTTTTGACCATATTGAATCAATAGCAACTTTTTCGATAGGTGGAATGCCTTTAATAACATCAAAAATAGTAATTAAAGATTCATCTTTTAATCCGTTTAACCAAGTAAATTTTACCATTTCATCACTTGGAGCAGTATTGGGAGATGTAATATAATCTCTTTTTTCTATTAGTATATCTCCACCAACTTTGGCAATATCATGATATGGTGAAAATGTCAACTGAAAATTCAAGCCAAGAGGTACCATTTTAATTTGATAATCATCAAGTTTCGGCATTCTTAAATCATCTCTTTGGTCATTAAAATAAATTGTTGTATCTTTATTTTTGAATTTATAATCAATAGAGTCAACAGAAATTTCAACAGTTTGAAATCCATTATTATCAAGTGGTGAAGGAGCAACCATAGTGAAATGATAAGTTAATTCACGTTCAAAATTTTGAGTATTTCCACTACTTAATTCTCTTGCAATTTTGGATTTTTCAGTATATATATATTTATGAGCTACATTAACTGGAATACGTGGCAAAATTTTATAAAGAATCTCATCACTAAGCTCGCTTTTTCTTTGACTTTCATCATTTTGAGAAAAAATAAAACAATAATTAAATGAAAAAAATAAAACAACAATAATTATTTTTAAATATTTCACTTTTAATTACTCCACAACTATTGAAAAATAATATAAAGACCAAGCTGAAAGGGTCATTCCGTCCCATATTTCATTTTTCTTGATCATTTGTTTAATATCTTGAAGACTTAATGAAAGCAACTCAAATTCTTCGCTATTTTCAGGCATAGAATTTAAAAAATGCAAATCTTCTGCAATATAGACGAAACAAATTTCATTTGTTACACCATTAAATGGATTAAATTCACCAATTTTTGTAATTTTATTTGCAACGATACCAGATTCTTCTCTTAATTCAGAAATCGCATTTTCCAAGTTACTAAAATGAGATTTAACTCCACCACCCGGAAATTCTAAACTAAACTTTTGATTTAAATATCTAAATTGTTTAACAAAAATTACTCTATTATCATTTGTAATTGGAATTATCATTACTGAACCGGGAGTTTCAACATAATGATATTCTCCTTCCGACATATCAGGTAAAATATATTTATCAAACTTATAATCCCAATATGGATTGCGATACATATATTTACTAAAAATTTGAGTATATTTTTCCATAATAAAAATGTTGATAATTTTCGATTTAAGAAAATAATAAATTCAAAAATACGAAATTATCAACATCTAATATTAAAAAGAGAAAATTAAATTATGAGTTAATCATAACTATTTCACTTTCACTAAAAAAGAAAGCAATTTCTCTTGTAGCATTTTCATCGGAATCAGAGCCATGAATTGCATTTGCTTCGATTCCAGTACCAAATAAAGCTCTAATAGTGCCAGCTTCGGCTTTTTTGGGGTCAGTAGCACCGATTAATTTTCTAAATTCTTCAACAGCATTATCTTTTTCTAATGCTATAGGAACGATGGCGCCACTTGTCATATATGATATTAACTCTCCATAAAAGGGACGCTCACGATGTATAGCATAAAATTCACCAGCTATTTCGGGGCTTATTTTTGTTAATTTACAAGCTAAAATTTTAAATCCAGCTGATTGGATTTTCTCAATTATTGCACCCATATAATATTTTGAGACTGCATCCGGTTTTATTATTGCTAAAGTTTTATTACTCATTTATCCTTCGAGAATGTTATTAATAAAATATTCAATTTATTATGATTTTTTTGCTTTTGTAGTAGCTTTTTTCTTTGCTTTGGGAGCAGTTTCAGTAGCTACTTCAATTTTTTCACTCGCTTTTTTCTGAGTTACTTTTTTAGTTGGTTTTGTATCAACATTACCATTTAAAGCATCTAAAACTGTCTTGCCAATTCGAGCTGGACTTTCAACAACAAAAATACCAGCGGATTTTAAAGCTTTAATTTTATCTTCAGCAGTACCTTTACCACCAGAAATAATTGCACCAGCATGCCCCATACGTCTGCCCGGAGGTGCAGTACGTCCTGCAATAAATGCTACGACTGGTTTTTTAACATACTTTTTAATATATTCAGCGGCTTCTTCTTCTGCATTACCGCCAATTTCACCTATCATAACGATTGCTTGTGTATCGGGGTCTTCGTTAAAATATTTCATTGCATCAATATGTTGAGTTCCAATAATTGGGTCGCCACCAATACCAATACAAGTTGACTGACCAAGTCCTAAATCACTTAATTGCTTAACAGTTTCGTAAGTTAATGTTCCAGAGCGTGAAACAACTCCAACGTGTCCTTTTTTATGAATAAAACCGGGCATAATGCCAATTTTTGCTTCGTCCGGAGTGATAACACCAGGGCAATTAGGACCAATTAGAACAGATTTAGAATTTTTAAGAGCTTCTTTAACTACTATCATATCTTTAACCGGAATACCTTCCGTAATGCAAATAATTACTTCAATTTTTGCTTCGATAGCTTCTAAAATAGCATCAGCGGCAAAAGGTGGTGGAACAAAAATTACTGATGTATTAGCTTTTGTAGATTTAACCGCATCTTTTACAGTATTAAAAATTGGAACAGGTTTTTGGAACATATTTGGAGATTTTCCTTCATATTTTATTCCGCCTTTTCCGGGAGTTACACCAGCAACAACTTTTGTGCCGTATTCAATCATTTGCATAGTATGGAATGAACCTTCCGAGCCAGTAATACCTTGTACTAAAAGCTTTGTATTTTTATTTACCAGAACACTCATTAATATTCCTTGATATAAAATTTATAAAGAATTATTTTTTTCTAATTATATTAATTGTTTAAATCCAAAAATATAATAAAGTATAATTTCAAAAAATATTTTATCTTTACTAAAAAAATGTATTAAAAAGCATTTTTGATATGTTCAAAAATAGGCTTTTCACCTCGTAAATCAATACCAATAAAGTCAAATCTAATTTCGGAATTTTCAATTTTATTAACGTATAAATAACCTTTGGCTACGCTATAAATCATTTTTCTTTTACTCAGTGGTACAGATTCGATTGGGCTACCATATTCAAAAGATTTTCTTGATTTTACTTCTATGAAAACTAATACATCTTTATCTTTTGCTATTATATCAATTTCGCCACTTCTACCAAATTTAAAATTTCTTTTTACAATTTGATAACCAATTGAAACAAGATATTCCAATGCTAATGTTTCGGAACTTGCACCTTTATCGTGAGTTGATATATTATCTTCTGAATTAATCATCTATTGAATCATTAATATTATCTTCAATTTCAACTGGATAAATTCCTGTAAAACAAGCGGTGCAATATCCAATTCCTTCTTCTTGAGGAACTGATTCCATTAATTTTTTTTCGGATAAATAATGCAATGAATCAACTCCAATTGCTTTTCCAATTTCCTCTTCGTTTGGATAATAATTAGCAATTAATTCTTCTTCACTCGGAAAATCCATACCATAATAGCAAGGATGTTTTACTTGTGGTGATGTTATTTTTAAATGAATTGATTTTGGTTTAGCGCTACGAACTAATCTAATTAGAGCTTTTGATGTTGTTCCGCGTACAATAGAATCATCAACCAATACTATATTCCTATTTTCAATTACACCTTTTACTGGATTAAACTTTGCTTTTACTTTAAATTCACGATTATTTTGACCGGGTGAAATAAATGTTCTTCCTACATAATGACTTCTAATCAATCCAAGTTCGAATAAAGTAGGACTTGCAATTTTTGAATTTACTCTTGCATAACCAATTGTTGCGGTATTACCACTATCTGGAACAGGTATTGCACGTATTTTATCTTCTGAATCAAAAAGTGGGCTTTCTTCAGCAAGGCTTTTTCCTAATTTTCTTCTGACTTTATCAACAGAATGACCGAATATTTTGCTATCTGGGCGGCTAAAATACACATATTCAAAAATACAATGAGCAGAAATAGGTGTTTCATTAACAATTTTATAACTTTTGATTTTTCCCGTTTTTCTTGTTTCTTCATCTATTACAACTATTTCATTGTGCATTATTGTTCGTATATATTCAAAATTATTTATATCAAAAGCGGCACTTTCCGAAGCAAGCATATAGGCGTAACCATCATCAAGTTTTAATCTTCCGATGCTGAGCGGTCTAATGCCCATAGGGTCTCTTGCCGCAATTAATTCATTATCTGTAAGCATTACTAATGAATATGCTCCACGTGTTTCTTTTAATGCAGAACGGATTTTTTCTATAACACTTTTTTCTTTACTTTTTGCGATTAAATGAAGAAATAATTCTGAATCAGTCGTTGTTTGAAAAATCGAACCTTCGTTTATAAGTTTTGTTCTAATAGTTTTCGCATTTGTAAGATTGCCATTATGAGCTAAACACAAAATCCCTGAGCTATAAATCATATTAAATGGCTGTATATTTGCCGCAGAAGAAGATCCCGTCGTTGAATAGCGATTATGACCAACAGCCATATCACCTTTTAAAACATCTATTAAAACGCCATTTTCGGAAAATACATCAAGAACAAGCCCCATACCTTTTTTATAAGCAAATCTTTTTTTATTTTTTTCAGTATCAAAATAAACGCTTGTAATTCCGCTTGCCTCTTGACCGCGGTGTTGTAGTGCGTGCAAACCGTAATAGGTCATTAATGCGGCATTCGGATGACCATAAACGCCAACAACTGCACAATTTGGTTTTGCTTTATCTATTTCAATAGCTTTAATTTTAATTTTAGGATTATTAGGGTGGCTCTTGTACATAATTATTTATTCTTGTCATTTGTAAAATAACAAAAATAATAAACTAAATTGTTTCTTGTATTTTTTTATGATAAATTTTTTATTCTTTTATTTAGATAGAATTTCTAACTTACATAAAAAAAAATTATATAATTGAAATAATATAATTGTTTTATTTTATTATTTATAAATTTAGTAGTTTTGTATCATAAAAATTATTAAAATGATAGTATGAAAATGAAAAAGAATAATTTAACTTCTCTCGACGAGATTATAGAAAAAAAATACGGTACCATTGGTACAAAAAGTAGAGATGATTTTGAGAAAGGCTATCGTGAATTTAAGCTTGGTGCTATAATTAGGCAAGCAAGGCGTAAGAAAGGTCTTAGCCAAGAGCAACTTGCTCAAAAATGTGGTACAAACAAAGCTTACATTTCAAAAGTTGAGAATAATATTAAAGATGTACGCCTATCTACATTACAAAGAATTGTGGAAGTTGGACTTGACGGGAAATTAGAGCTGGATATTAATCTTAATGCAAGCCGTTTTGCCAACTTATAAAACAAAAAAAATCTTACTAAAAATTCTTCATTTTTTTCTACAAAAAAGTTGCCTTCGTCGGCAACTTTTTTTCATAAATAGCATAGTTTCTTTATTATAGTTTAATTTATAACTTAACTATCAAAATAATTTTAACAAAATAACTTCTTTATTAGTATTGTATAAGGAATTTAATTTGTTATGAGAAAAAAAATAGGGGAGAAGTATAATATTCTTAAAGATATTTTACTTCAAAAAATTCTTGTGCTTGATGGTGCTATGGGTACTATGATTCAAGAGCATAAGTTAGGTGAAAAAGATTTTAGAGGAAAGCGATTTAGTGATTTCGAGTTTGATGTCAAAGGAAATAATGATTTGCTTAGCATTACTCAACCCGAAATTATTTTCGATATACATAAAAAATATCTCGAAGCTGGTTCGGATATTATTGAGACAAATACGTTTAATAGCACTTCTATTGTTCAAAATGATTATCATCTATCAGAACTTGCTTACGAGCTGAATTTTACTTCTGCACAGCTTGCACGAAAGGCTGTTGATGATTATCTGAAATCTAATCCAAATGAAATGCGTTTTGTTGCAGGTGCAGTGGGACCAACAAGTCAAACATTATCATTATCACCAGATGTAAATAATCCGGGTTATCGCGTAAAAACTTTTGATAAAATGAGTGAAGCATATTATACTCAAATCAAAGGATTAGTCGAGGGCGGAGTTGATATTATACTTATTGAAACAATTTTTGATACATTAAATGCAAAAAGTGCAATTTATGCGGCGTCTCGATATTTTAAAGATTCGGGCATATATTTACCAATTATGATTTCGGGTACGATTGTTGACCAAAGCGGTAGAACCCTTTCAGGTCAAACAACAAAGGCTTTTTGGATATCAATATCTCACACTCCAAATTTATTATCAGTTGGCTTGAATTGTGCTTTGGGAACAAGTCAAATGAGACCCTATATTAGTGAATTAGCTGGTATTGCAGATTGCTTTACAAGTTTATATCCAAATGCGGGATTGCCCAATGCTTTTGGTGGTTATGATGAGACTGCTCAATATATGGCTGAAATTATTGAAGATTATGCAAACGAAGGATTGGTAAATATTGTTGGGGGTTGCTGCGGGACAAGACCAGAACATATCCGAGCAATGAAAGAATCAGTTAAAGAGTTATCACCAAGAAAAATTCCACAAGCAAAGAAATTTTTACAATTAAGCGGTCTCGAAGCTCTTGTAGTTTTTGAAAATTCAAATTTTATCAATATTGGCGAGCGGACCAATGTAACCGGTTCGTCTCAATTTAGAAAATTAATTGAAAATGATAAATATGAAGAAGCTCTTACTGTTGCTCTTCAACAGGTAGAAAATGGCGCCCAATTAATTGATATTAATATGGACGAGGGGATGCTTGATTCGGAGAAAGCAATGACAAATTTTTTAAATATGATAGCCTCCGAGCCAAATATATCAAAAGTTCCAATAATGCTTGATTCATCAAAATGGTCGGTAATAGAAGCGGGATTAAAATGTATTCAAGGCAAGGGAGTTGTAAATTCAATTTCTTTAAAAGAAGGGGAAAAAGTCTTTATAGAAGAGGCAGAAAAGATTCTTGATTATGGCGCAGCAGTTATAGTAATGGCATTTGATGAAAATGGACAAGCTGATACTTATGAAAGAAAAATTGAAATTTGCCAACGTGCATATAATATTTTAACGGAAAAAGTTGGATTTTCTCCTTATGATATAATTTTTGACCCTAATATTCTTACGATAGCAACGGGTATTGAGGAGCATAATAATTATGCTGTAAATTATTTAAACGCAACAAAATGGATAAAGGAAAATTTACTCGGAGCGAAAGTTAGCGGTGGAGTAAGCAATATATCATTTTCTTTTAGGGGAAATAATATAGTCAGGGAGGCTATGCATTCAGCATTTTTATATCATGCTATTAAAGCAGGTATGGATATGGGAATCGTGAACGCAGGTCAGCTCGAAGTGTATGAAAATATTGATAAAGAACTTTTAGAACTTGTCGAAGATGTAATTTTAAATCGTAAAAAAGATGCTACTGAAAGACTTGTTGAATTTGCAGAAAAAATTAAGCAAGATTCGAAGAAAGAAGAAAAAATTGATGAATGGCGAAATTTACAAGTAGAAGAAAGATTGTCTTATTCACTTGTTAAAGGTATTGTAGAATATATTATAGAAGATACCGAAGAAGCACGCTTAAAATATGATAATCCGCTCGAAGTAATCGAAGGTCCGTTAATGAAAGGAATGGATATCGTAGGCGAGCTTTTCGGTTCGGGTAAAATGTTTCTTCCACAAGTAGTAAAAAGTGCGCGAGTAATGAAAAAATCTGTTGCTCATTTAATTCCATATATTGAAAAGCAATTAAAACAAACAGATAGGCAAAGTGCAGGAAAAGTATTACTTGCAACTGTTAAAGGTGATGTTCATGATATTGGAAAAAATATCGTTGGAGTAGTTTTATCTTGTAATAATTATGAGATTATTGATTTAGGTGTAATGGTATCTGCAGAAAAAATAATTTCTACTGCAATCGAAAACAATGTTGATATTATCGGATTGAGTGGCTTAATAACCCCGTCACTTGAAGAGATGTCCTATGTCGCAAAAGAATTAGAACGCAATAATATGAAAATTCCACTTTTAATCGGTGGGGCTACAACTTCAAAAGTTCATACTGCTGTTAAAATTGCTCCAAATTATTCACAAGCGGTCGTTCATATTTTAGATGCAAGTAAGGGTGTACCCGTTGTTTCAAACTTATTGAATCAAAATTCAAATGAAACTTATATTAAATCTTTAAAAAATGAATATGAAAAAATAAGAGTATCTCATTATAAATCAATAGAAGATAAAAATTTAATTCCATATAAAACAGCAGTAGAAAATAAATTTCAAACTGATTGGGATAATTATGAAATTAAAGCTCCAAATAATATTGGTCTTAGCATTTTTAAAGATTTTCCGATCGAAAAAATCAGAGATTATATAAATTGGACACAATTTTTTATCACTTGGGAAATAAAAGGGCGTTATCCTCAAATTTTTGACAATCCAGAGAAAGGTGAAGAAGCCCGTAAATTATTTAACGATGCAAATGAAATTCTTAATGAAATTATCAATAATAAAGAACTTATTGCAAATGCTGTCGTTGGAATATTTCCAGCTAATACTATTAATAATGATGATATTGAAATTTATTCTGATGAAAATAGAACTGAAATTATCGAAACATTTAATTTATTAAGGCAACAATCATCAAAAATTAATGCGGCAAATTATTCTCTTGCTGATTATATTGCTCCGAAAGATACAAATAAAATTGATTATCTTGGGGTGTTTACTTGTACAGCTGGAATTGGAACAAATGAATTAGTAGCCAAATATGAAGCCGAAAATGATGATTATAAAGCTATTATGGTAAAAATATTAGCTGATAGATTAGCAGAAGCTTTTGCAGAATTATTGCACGAAATCGTTAGAAAAGAAGTTTGGGGATATGCAAAAGATGAGAAAATAAGTATGGAGGATTTATTGTCGGAAAAATATATTGGTATTAGACCTGCTTCGGGCTATCCGTCTTTGCCCGACCACACTGAAAATATTAAAATTATGCGACTACTTAATGCAAGTGAAAATGCTAGAATAAATCTAACAGAATCTTGTATGATGATGCCCGGAGCGTCAGTAAGCGGAATGTATTTTTATCACCCACAAAGTAAATATTTTGCTGTTGGACGATTAAATAATGACCAGATAAAAGAATATGCCCAAAGGAAGGGTATTGATTTTGATTTTGCAAAAAAATTATTAGCACAAAATTATTCTTTATAAAAATGACAAAATTTAGAATTGAAAAAAATAGATTAATAAGATATTTATATTTTATATTAGGTATAGTCTCTGTAATTATGGGAATTATAGGGATTTTTGTACCAGTATGGCCCACAACTGTTTTTTTATTAATTGCTACTTGGTTTTTTATCAGAAGTTCAGAAAAATATTATTATAAATTAGTTAGAAATAAATATTTTGGAAAATTGATAAGAAATTATAGAGAATTTAAAGGAATTGAGAGTAAAACAAGAATAAAAACTTTAGTATTTTTGTGGACTACATTGCTAATTTCTATGTATTTTATAAATAAATTATGGGTAATAATATTACTTATATGTGTTGGAATTGGTGTTACATGGCATCTTTTTGCTTTACGAACTATTACAGATGAAGAACTAAAAGAGTTAAATGATGATAACTATATCTCTCAACAAAATTAATGAATTAGATAAAAAATTAATTGATTTAGCAATCAAAATTAGAGAAAAATCATACTGCCCTTATTCTAATTATGCTGTTGGTGCGGCATTATTGGCTGAAAATGATGAGTTTTTTTTAGGTTGTAATATCGAAAGTAGTGATTATACTTTAACTACTCATGCTGAAATGCTGGCTGTTGATAATATGGTACAAAGTGGAAATCGAAAAATAAAAAAAATAGCAATAGCCTTAATTGGCAAAGGTGAAATCCCTGCTACTCCCTGCGGATTATGTAGGCAAAAAATCTTAGAATTCGATAAAGAAGGAAATTGCGAAATTATTATCGCAAATTTGAATCATAATAATGAAATAGTGAATATTACTTATTTTACATTATCAGAGCTTTTACCATTTAGTTTTAATAGTTCATTTCTTAAATATTTTTTAAATTTTGAAACTTCTAATAATAATCAATAATTATAGGTCAATAAGGTTCATAAATAAAATTTTAAATTCAAAATTTTACTATTTTTGTATTTATATTATTTTATATTATTAATACAACATAATTAAAATTGAAATTATAATTCAATGAAAAGACTAATTGTCATATTTATAATTTTTTTGTTTAGAATACCACTATTTAGTATTGAATTTTCTAATGAATTGATACCAAATAATGGTGATAATTATATTGTTGATGATTATCCCGATTTTAATAATAGAGGATTTAGATATTATCAAGATTACATTAAATTTTCTTCAGAAAAAGATGATTATAAACTTTATGTAAATGCTGTAAATGGAAATTTATATTACCAAAGACTTGATTACGAAATCGAAGAGATTGGTTTTCCAGTTAGGATTGTGTTTACATATAATTCGGGTAGCTCGTTTAGAGGTAGATATGGTAATTTTTGGCAATTAAATTATGCACTTAGATTGATTTCAAACAACTTAAACAAAAATGTTGTTTTTGTATATCCCGACGATAAAACAAATATTTTTGAGTTTGATAAAATTACCAATACTTATAAGTCAGAAATATTCTTCAAAGACTCATTAAAAATCTTAAACAACGGAAAATACGAAATTAGTTTTTATGATGATATATTATTTGGATCAAATCAAAAATTAATAGCTGTTTTCGATAGTAAAGATTCATATTTTCCAAGCGAAATTAGAGATGTCTATGATAATAAAATCTATTTTAATTATTTTGAAAGTGGTAAAATAAGTTCAATTTTTTATCAAAGTGGTCGAGTCGTTGAATTTAATTATTTAGGCGATTTAGTAAAAAAAATTATAGTACCGGGTGGAAAAGAAATTTCTTATAATTATGGTGCAAGAGGAAATTTAATTAGTATAAATTTACCTTCGGGAAAATATATTGGTTATGAATATGATGAATGTGATAATTTGACAAGAATAAGCACAGAAAAGAACGAAATTTTAATTTCTTATGATGATGATTATCGCGTAAACACTATTCAAAACAATTATTCAGACTTAATATATAAAATAGAATATGATACTCTAAAAAAGAAAACTACTTTAATTCTGCCTGATTCATCGACACGCTATTTTATTTATGATGAAAAAGAAAGAAGCATAGAAAATGGGTTTGATAATAAGTTATTTGAAAAAATTATTTGGAATAACAATTATTTAATTTCATCAAAAATTGATGGAAATGGTAATAAAATAACATATAATTATGATTCATTGAATCGTATAATTTCAATTATCGAACCAGATAATATTCAGACAAATTTTATTTGGGAGAATGATAATTTAACATATAATTATAGAAATTCGCTAATTTCTAAATATAAATTTGATAAATATGGCAAAATTAAATCTGTAGAATTACCAGGTTTTGAAACTATTGATTTCAATAGAGATAATAGCGGACTTCTGACTGATATACAAATTGGAAATAGTATAAATACTAAGCTTTTGTATGATTTTCTTGGTAATATAAAAAGAATTAGTATCAATAATATTGACCATTTATTACTTAATTACAATAATGATGGATTATTAACTGAAATAACTGACGTTTATAAAAATAAAACAAATTATCTATATGATGATTTTAATTATTTAACTTCTATAAAATATCCCGATAAATCTGAAAAAGGTATTTATTTTTCAAATAATTATCAAAATGTTATTTATGCAAAAAGAAATAAGGAAAGCTATTCATATTACTATGATAAAATAAATCGCTTAGTAAAAATAGGAGATGAACTTAATCAATTCATTTATTTAAAATATAATGGTTTAAATGAAATTGAAATCTCTGCTGATAGCACATTGGATTTAATTACTTTTAATAATTTCGATAAAATTAAACAAATAAAAATCAATAATAAGTTTTTAATTAATTATAATTATGATAATATATCTAATTTAATTAGTAGTAATTTCAATGGATTTACTCGATTATTTAAGTATAATTCATTATCTCTTTTGACAGAAATAATTTATCCAGATAATTCATCTAAAAAATTTACTTATAATAGCTTAAGAAAAATCAATCAATATACTGATGAAATTGGAAATTCAATACTTTATAAATATGATGAGCATGGAAATTTAAGCAATAAAATTTTTTCTAATATTAACATTAAAATTGATTATGGAAATAATAATTTGCCAAAATCTGTTTATTATAATGATAAAAAGGAATATGATTATCTTTATGATGAATATGGATATTTAACTCATTATTCTGTTTTAAACGATTCTATTATAAATTTTGAGTATAATTTATTGGGATTAAAAATAAGAACAATTATAAATAATCAATTAAATGCCGAATATCATTATAAATACAACAACTTATTAGATTCGGTAAGTTATTTTTCGGGTGATTTTCTTAGAATAGAGTATAATGATAGTCAAATTATTAGAAAATGGAATAAATCTGGATTTTTCACAAGTTATTTATACGATAAAAAATCACGATTAATCAAAGTTGTTGATGCTAATGATAATGAATCTCAATTCACTTGGGATAGATTTAGTAATTTGTTTTTATATACAGATAATTTTATTAAACCTAAATTATATAAATATAATTTTAAATTTGATAAAATAAATATATTTTATCCTTGGACTGCAAGTTTTTCTTATGATGGGATTAATTACGGTAGTGGTTTTCAGGTTTCTAAAATAACAAATAGCAATAATAATATTATTAGCTTTTTATATGATAAAATGAATAATTTATCAAATATGATTGATGAAAATACGAATATTATTTCTATTAATTATCAAAAAAATTCTTTAATTTCATCAATCAAAAATGGGATAGGCGAGCAATATAATTTTACATATGATTTCGCTAATAGACTTTTAAATATTAATAATCCAGAAAAATTTGATAAGACTTTTAAATATAATTCACTTAATCAAATTACAGAATTAAATGATTATTCTTTAAAAAAATATCTAATAAATTATCATAATTCTAATAAATTGCTATCAATAAGCTCAGACAAATATATAATTACATATAATTATAACGAATTAAATCAACTTATCAATTTTAATATAAATGATGCTTTCCGACTAAAATATAAATATGATAATTTTGGTAATATTAATATGATTTATAATCAAAATGAGGATTATATAATATTAAATTACGATATTTTTGGAAATGTAATAAAAAAAATCAACTCAGATGGAGAAATTTTTAATTATTATTATACAAGAAATAATTTACTAAGACAAATCATTAGTAATAATAAGCTTGTATATAATTTGAACTATAATAATAGCAATAATTTATCCAAAATTCAGCTTGATAGCATAAATTTATTATCTTTTAAATATACTTATGTTAATTTGATAAGCAATGTCTTAACCTTTGATAAATCAATAGATTATCAATATGACCTAATGTGGCAAATTAGTGATTATAGTCAAAATTCAAAACTAATTAAACAGTATAGTTATGATTTTGCGGGGCGAGTAGTTAGTATAAAATATAGCGATAATCAAAAAGAACTATTTAATTATGATACAAAAGGAAATATAATTAAATTTACTAATAAAAATGAAAATATTATTGACTACAGTTATAATTATTTGAATAAACCTAAAAATATAAAATGGGCAAGAAATGATTCTATCTTAATAAATTATGATAATGATGGCAATATTAAAAAATATACCTATCCAAATAATATTTATACTGAGCTAAATTGGTTAAGTTTTAATAGATTATCATCTATTAATTTATATAATAGTGGAACTGCTGAAATAAAATATTCTTCGAATGATGAATTTAATTTTGCAAAATTATTTTTCAAAAATGGTGATTCTAGTTCATATTATTTCGATAAAACAA
Organism: Bacteroidota bacterium; assembly: GCA_029974985.1. Taxonomy (GTDB): domain Bacteria; phylum Bacteroidota; class Ignavibacteria; order Kapaibacteriales; family UBA2268; genus JANJTB01. The sequence goes on from JARKQC010000243.1 coordinate 108,802, forward strand.
ATAGATTTTTAGGAGATTATGAACAAAATTTCAATAAACTAAATTATGATAAAACAGGAAAAATTGTAAAGGAAAGTGTATTTTATAATAAGCATAATTACAAATTTATTAATTATTCTTATTTTGATTCTAAATTATCAAAAATCATTGATGGTGATAATGTAATTGATTTTGAATATCCCGAAAACTCAATTTTACCCAATATATTAAACTATAATAATACTCTTTATGATGTAAAATATGATGAAAAGCAACATATTACAAAGATTGGAAATGAAAATAATTCATTAGAATTTAAATATAATAATTTGGGATATATAACTGAGATTAATAATAATAATGGTATTTTAAATTTTGAATATAATAACTTATTTCAAATTAATAAACTCATTAGAAATAAAGTATATGTTGTTGATATAAACTATAATTCTTCTAATAAAATAGCTCATATATTTGATAATTATTCTAATAGTTATAAACTAAATTATGATAATAAAGGAAATTTAATTAGGCTAACAAAGGCAAATGATAAGAAAATTGAATATTTATTCGATAATAATGCAAATTTAATAATATCACGAAACGCTGCATTTTACGAAACAGGATATTTTTATAATAAACAGAATTTACTTTCTTCGTCAATTTTTTTTGATTATACTTCTAACGAACTAACTTATAATGATTTATTTAATGTTAATACTATGAAAACTAATCATAGTTTGATACAGAATTATTCTTTTTTAAGTAAGCCTTTTGAGGAAATAATAAATACAAATATTGATTTCTTTAATTTTTTCAAATTAAGTATTAATAATGAAAAAAATACCTTAAAAATTAATAATTCGATATTTTCACAAATAAATTATGATTTGAATAATCATATTAAATCAATCGTATTAGCTAATAATAGTTCTATAAATATTGAGTGTAATAATAAATTAAGAAAAATTATTTTTCCAAATAATTTTTCTGTAGTAGTAGAAAATATTGATGATTTAAGCGAAGAAATTAGAATTTTCTCAAGTAATTCGCTTTTATCAGAATTTAAAGTAGATTATAATGAAAATTATAAAATTAAATTAATATCAGAAAATTCAAATGAATTATTAAGAAATAATTTTGATGAATATAAAAGAGTAAATTCTTGGTATAAAGATAGTGTTCTGCAAGATAGTTTAATTTATTCAGCAGATGGCAAAATTCAAAAAATAATTAAAAAAAATAAAACAATTTCGACAAATTACAATGATTTAAATCAATTAATTCAATTTGATGATATTGAGTTAAGCTACGACCTTGTTGGAAATATCATAAAAAAATATTATCCCGTAGAAAATAAAAGTATATATTATGAATATGATTTTGATAATAAATTGATTTATATAGTAAATAAAAATAATGATACAATCAATATATTATACTCTACGTTAGGTCATATAGTTGGTTTTAAAAATAAATATTATGAATTTCAGATTCCAATAATTTCAAATATTACTAATAATAAGAAATCATATATCAAAACTGATAGTAGTGGTTCGGTATTAGAAGTTTTTGAATTATTTGAATTTGATGGATTGAAATTCGCATATAAATATGATACAAAAACAAAAGATTATTATTATCAAATTTTCACAAAAAATCTAACAAGCATTGCAGATATTATTAATAACAAAATACTTAGTTATGCAAATAAAATCAGTCATTTTAAAATTTTTCTTGATAGCATATCTAATTTAGATAATATTTATTTCGAAGGAAAAATCTATATACCAAGTATAGATTTATATTTTGATGGACAAAAATTTTTCGATACTGAAATTTATTCGTATCTACAAGATGATAATTTCTTAAATCAAACTTTAAATACAAATTGCGATAATATGACAAAAAACAGTCTTAATTACGCAATTCCAGAAAATTCAATAATTACTAATATTAATCCATTCAATAATCGTTTTACTAATTTGAAAAACGAGGCTAATCCTTATAAGGTCTTAGAAGAAGAAATTAATTTACATTTTAATAATTTTAGTACTTTTAATTTGTTAAGCTTTGCAAATTATGAGTTACAAAAATTCGACCCATTTTCATTAGAATTTAATAATTTATTAAATGATGATTATAAACTCGATGATAAGTATATAAATGTGCCTAAATTGCCTTTTGATCAACTTGATACGATGTTATTAAGTAGTAATTATCGAATTTGCCCTGAAAACATACCAGAAAGACCAATTTCACGCGGATTAAACAAAATATATGATTATATTAAGATGAGCGATATTCCTGAAAACTCTGTAATTAGTATTGTTTTAAAAAAAATAATTAACATTAAAAATCCAATTGATGAAATTCGTTATAATAACATTCATTCTGTTATTAAACCCCGAATAAATATTGATTTAATTGAAAAAGTTTTACAATATCATAATTCATTTTATCCTATTTTAAAGCAAAATATGAAATATAAAAAAATGAATCCACAAATTATAGATTATTATTCATTATTTAAAACATATTATCCAAATTATTTCGAGGATGAAAAAAATCAAAATATTAATATATTAAAACCATATTCCTTTATTTATGATTTCGATTCGCATTATATTAATTTAGAAAATTATTTGGATAATAAAACAAAAATTTTAAACGATGTAGTTAAAGATAATTTTAAAAACAATATAAAGAATGCATTTACATTTAATGCTCACGATTTAATACCGGGACTGGAAAACTATAAAGAGAAAATGATAATTTTACCATATTCCAAAAATATTTTTCCATTATTATATAATACTTATTTTGAGAAAAAACTTATAAATTTTGAGTTAAAATAAAAAAATAATTGAAAATACATTAAATTTCATTATTTTGCTTTTTTATTTATTACGAATAAATTATAAATATTTTAACAAATGAAATTTAAATTAATATTAATAAATATTTGCATATTTTTTCTGTTTATTTCTGTTAATTCAAAAGAAAATCCTCCTTTATCAAATGAATTTAAAGAATTAATGAAAAATGAATTAGAAAGCTATGGAAGTAATGTAGAAACTGATAAAATTTATGCCAAAAAATACTTTACAAACGGTTCAATTTATCAACAACAAGAAAATTATGCAGAAGCAATTTTAGAATTTCAAGAAGCTCTTAGATTAGACTCCACTGCTTCGATATGTTATGCAATCGCCCAATCGTATAATTATCTTAATTATTTTTTACCAACCATAGAATATTGTATTAGAGCAATTAATTTAGATCCAACTTTTATACCTGCTTATGAATTACTATACAATGTATATTCAAGTTTAAAATTTTACGACAAAGCTTATATTGTATTAGAACAACTTCTTGAATTAGAGCCGAGTAAAAAAAATAAAATAAAATATGCAATTCAGACAAGTATATATGATAATAAAAAATCTATTGATATTTTAGAATCTTTACTTAAAGATAGTAGTGATTTCGAGGTTTTAAATTTATTGTCGAAAGCATACGAGTACGAAAGACAATATGATAAAATGCTAGTTGTATTAAAAAAAATGAACGAATTACAAGCACACAATAATGATGTGTTATATGAATTAATTGAATATTATTCTAATGTTAAAAATTTTGATGAAGCGTTTAGATATTATGATAAACTTGATTTCAGTGCGACATCGAAAAAATATTTAGATGTTATTAATTCAATTGGAATTAGTCTTACAAAAAACAGTATAGATAGTTTGAAAAAATATTATAATTCATTTATTGAACGTATAGATGATAAATATTTTTTCGAATGGGAAACTCAGTCAATAGCGGGATATTTATCTTCTTTTTTAATGGATACAATAAGTACTGATAAATTTTTTGAAAGAGCATTTAAATTAAATGATAGTATTCCTGATTTATATATACTTGCTGGTATAGCATATCAACAACTTGAGGATTACAAGAAAGCTTTAGAGTATTTTTTACAAGGTAAAAAAATATTTCCCGAAGAAATTCAATTTGATATTTATTTGGTAAACACTTATTTAGTTTTAGAAGATTTTCACAATGCACTAAATTATGCAAAAAAAATATATGAAAATGATAGTACAAATGTTGTTTATTCAAGAATTTTGGCTGGAATATTATCAGAATTAAAAAATTATGAGGAATCGGATAGATTATTTGAAAGAATATTAGAATTAGACCCAACAGATGCTTCTACTTGTAATGATTATGCTTATTCATTAACAGTCAGACAAAAAAATTTAAAAAGAGCTCTAAAATTAGCTACTTTTGCTATTGAAGTCGAAGTAGATAATGGATTTTATCTTGATACTTACGCATGGGTTCATTATCAGTTAGGAAATTATGATATTGCTCTTGAATATATATTAAAAGCAATTGATAGTAAAGATGCTTCTGCTGAAGTTTTTGAACATTTAGGCGATATATATATAAAACTAAATAAAATAGATATGGCTCTCGAAGCATATAAAAAATCATTAGATTTAAAAAATGATTCTGAAGATGTTATTAATAAAATAAATAAAATTAAAAATAAATAAAATTAAAAATAAATAAATCTCTTAAATAGGAGTAGATTTAATGTTCGTAATTGTTGGTTTTATCATTGTATTTGTGTGTGTATTTGGCGGATTTATATGGGCTGCCCATTTTGATATGAGAGCAGTTGCATTTTTCTTACACCCTTATGAATATATAATAATTGGTGGAGCGGCTATTGGCTCAATGTTAATTTCTAATCCGATGCATTTAAATACTGAAATTATTAAAGGAATTTTGGGTACCTTAAAAGGTACTAAAGTGAACAAACAAGCATACATTGATTTACTTAAAATGCTTTATGAGTTATTTCAATTTGCAAAAAGAGACGGTTTAATCGCACTCGAACAACATATTGAAAATCCAAAGGATAGCTCCATTTTATCCAAATATCCTACTTTTCTAGAAAATCATCATGCAGTTGATTTTCTATGTGATACTCTAAAAATTGTATTATCTGGCGGCGTACCTGCACACGAATTAGAGGAGTTGATGGATATTGACCTTGAGAATATTAAAGCCGAAGCTCATCACGCACCCACTGCATTAAATACTGTATCAGATGCTCTACCCGGCTTAGGTATTGTAGCGGCTGTTCTTGGTATTATAGTAACGATGCTTGCGATAACCGAAGGTGCTGAAACTGTTGGTGCAAAAGTTGGTGGAGCCTTAGTTGGTACTTTTATGGGTGTGTTATTAGCTTATGGTTTCGTAGGTCCTTTAGCAAGAAATATGGAGGGTATAGCAAATGGTGAAGCCAAATATCTCGAAGTGATTAAGACTGCTTTATTAGCATTTACAAAAAGTATGCCTCCAACAGTTGCTATAGAATATGGACGACGTGCAATTGACCCACATAATAGACCAAGCTTTGTTGAAACTGAAGAAGCTATTAAGAATAATTAATATAAAATATTATGGCAAACGAAGATAAACATCAAAAAGAACAGCCCATAATAATCAAAAAGGTTAAAAAAGGTGGGGGACACGGTCATCACGGCGGTGCTTGGAAAGTTGCTTATGCTGATTTTGTTACAGCTATGATGGCTTTCTTTATTGTAATGTGGATATTAGCTTCAAGCGAAGAAGTAAAACAATCAGTATCGGATTATTTTAATAATCCTACAGAATATAGTATTTTTACTGGGCAAAGAAAAACTGGCTCTGTACCCGTTGATTTGAATTTGAATTTAGCAGACCCACAGTCTGGCCGTAAAGTTGATAGCAAATCAGATAATATAATTAAATTCGATAAAGAAATGACCGATACTTTAGTTGGGCGCTTTATGCAAAAAGCGGCAAATGATAGTATGAGTGCTGCTAAAAAAGTTGAAGGCACTGCAAAAGAGTTAGATCAAATAATTAAGAAGTTAGAAAATGAAAAACCAGATTTAAAGCCAATTTTAAACTCTATAAAAATTGAAATGACAAGTGAGGGATTGAGAATAGAATTACTAGAAACTTCTGAAAATTGTTTCTTTGAGGTCGGAAGCTCTAAATTAAGTAGTCAAGCATTAGAAATTTTAAAATTATTAGCTAAAGAAATTGGTAAGTTGCCGAATTATGTCGAACTCGAAGGGCATACAGATTCAAGAGCATATAAAAGTAATACTGGATATACAAATTGGGATTTATCCAGCGATAGAGCAAATTCCGCTAGACGTGTGTTGCAAAATTATGGATTGTGGGAGGGGCAATTAACACGTGTTACTGGATATGCAGACCAAAAATTAAGAAATCCAGATAATCCATTTGATATGACTAATAGAAGAATTAGTATTCTTGTCAAGCATATAAAAGTTAATCAATTTTTACCATTAGAACAAGGAGCTAAATAAAAATGGGCGATATTAAATTACTGATTCTTGATGAGGATATATCAAGAATTAATATAATTATTAGAATTATTCAGGATAAATTTAAAAATATTAAATGTATCTATGCTAATAATTATAATGATGGTATAAATCTTTTAAAAAATGAAAAACCCAATATTGTAATTTCAAAATATTCAATTACATCAAATAATAATTTTCAAATTATTAATATAATTAGAAATGATAATGATTTAAAAAATATCTATTTTATAACTTTGGTTAATACTGAAGATGATATCAATAATATTCAATTGAAAAATATTAGTATTGATGATTATTGTTATAGTACTATTTCTTCTGATAAAGTTTTTTTTAGAATTAATTCTGCTATTAGAATTTTAAATATGCAGAAACAAATTCGCGATGAGAATGAATTGCTTATTCAACTTGCCGAACAGCTTGAAGTCGAAATACAAGACACTATCAAACTTGCAGTAAAATTTCTTGAAGCAAGAATACCTTCTACAATAGATACATTAAAAAAAGTTGCGGAAGCCTCTGTTTGGATAGCTAAGTCTTATAATTCTCTTACAACTGAACAAATTAGAGATTTAGAAATTGCCGCATATTTATCACAAGCAGGTCGAATTTATTTAAATGATGAATTATTAAATACGCCAGTTATGGTAAATGGGCGGCCTTCTAATGAATTTATGTATTCAGTGCCAAAATTAGGTAAAGAAATCTTATCATCTATCAGACGATATGAAGAAGTTAGTAAAATTGTATATCATATTTATGAGAACTTTGATGGTACGGGCATTCCAGACCAATTAAAATCTTGGCAAATCCCTTATGAATCTCGTATAATTAGAGTTGCATCAGATTATAATGAATTGAAAACTATTTATAAAAAAACTCCTGGGCAAGCAATTGAAATAATTAAGTCTGAAGCTCAAAGATTATATGATCATAGAGTTGCAATCCTTATGGAGCATTACGTTAAATCTAATGAAAAAACAGAAAAAAATGAGAATGAAATTGCAGTCAATATAATTGAATTAAAAAATGGTATGACTCTAACACGTGATATATATACTGAAAAAGGTTTGAAACTAATACCATCAGGAGCTGTTTTAACTGCAAGTATTATTCAAAAAATTGTTTCTCATAACACTTCCGACCCAATTTTAGGTAATATTTATGTTAAAAGACTTTAGTATTAAAATAAATTAGTTTTTTGTTAATGTATTTGTATTGATTATTTTATAATTTGTTATATATTTGGGCTCTGTGTTAATAATTTTGAGATTTGATGGATATTCGATTTTAGGAATTAACACACCAGATTTATCATTAATTATATCAGCATAATTAATTGTTACATTTATTTTATCAGGGGTTAAATCTATTATTTCTTTGATTCCACCTCTAAATGTAAGTGTCAGGAAATTAGGATAAATAATATAGTTTTGAGGCATTACTCCACCTCGAATATTAATTCTAATTTCATCAAAAGTAACCTCGGCAGTTTGTTGGATATTTGCAGTAAATTTTACGTATTTTTTATCAATATTAACAATACCTTGTAATGAATCAGATAATTCAATTTCCTTAGTAAAACTTTTATTTATATTATTATAAACAATAGGTTTTGTTCGCCATAATTTTATATTTTTAATTATTTTATCATTGCCTCGAATTTCCACAAATTCAGGCTCGATTTTTGGGCTACCAACTATCGTAAAGCCATCAGAAGGATTTATAATAAAATCAGGCTCGACTTTAACCATATATGAAGAGATTTTACCAGTCTGAATTACTAAGTTATCATTTAAAATATCTGTTAATTCAACCCTTTCCATAGACTGAACGCCTTTGATTAAATTCTGCCTTGTTATTGAATATTCAGTATCGTTAATGTTGCTCTGAGATAAATCAATAACAATTTTCTTTGAGTTATTAAAAAAAATTAGATTAAATAAATTCCAGCCAGTACCTTTTGATTCTACAGTTACAAATTTCGGTGGTTCTCCTTCGAATGCACGGTCTATTGGTAATTTTATAATTAATGGCATATTAATTATAGTGGAATAATTTCCACTTAAAGTAGTATATAACCACAAAGAAATGGCAAAAATTAATGCACCCAAAAATGCTTTTTTAGATACTATATTTATAGATTTTTTAAAATCCATTATTTGATAATTCCTATATACCACATAATAAAATATGATTTTAATTTTTTAATTCAGATAATGGTTTCCATATCGAAAAAGCAATTATTGTAAAATTTGCTAAATAAGAAATCCCAGACAGTATAGTATTCAAATTACTTTTATATCTATTGAAAATAGTAGATTTAATATCTGAACTCATAAATGATAAGTCATTATAAAATAAAGCCCGACTAATAGAAAAATCATTATATATATTATAAATAACTATTGGAGATACTAGTAGAAATAAAACTATTGACATAAATAGCCAACCTTGATTTTTCAAATATTTTCTTTCCATTATAAGTATTATATTAGACACTAAAAATGCTAAAATATAAGAAATACTAGTATAAGTTGATGCTGAAATAAAAAGATAAATATTATAATCAATTATTTCACTTGTATAAAAATTCTTATAAGTCAATTCAGTACCTGGAACAAACAAATCAAAAATTATGACATTTCTAATTACTGAGCCGCCTAACCAAATTACTAATGATATAGCAAAAATAAAATATAAAACTTTTTTCAAACAAATATACCATATAAATTATTAATAAGATACAAAAATACAAAATGTATTATAAATTAAAACTAAATAAAAACGTCAAACTCAATTTTATGATAAAAGTATAAAATATGCTACAAAATTATGCCGAATTTAGTGGATTGGAATTAATTGCAATATTTAGTGAGAAAAATTTATTTAATATTGATGAAAGTTACAATTCTATAGGTGTTTCAAGTGATTCGAGGTTAGTTAAAGAAGGTGAGATTTTTGTTGCTATCAAAGGTGAGAAATTTGATGGACATAATTTTATATCAAAAGCCTTCGAAGCGAATGTTAAAGCTTGTATGATTTCAATAGATGAATTTAATAAATTAAAAGATATCTATCCCAATAAATCTTTTATTATTGTTGAAGATACATTACTTGGCTTAGGGCAATTAGCCGCATATCATAGAAATCGTTTTGAAATTCCAATAATTGCTATTGGTGGCTCTAATGGAAAAACAACTACAAAGGAAATGATTGCAAAAGTTTTATCTTCCAAATATAATGTATTAAAAACTTATGCAAATTATAATAATCAAATAGGAGTTCCTTTTGTACTTTTACAACTTAATAAAGAATTTGATATTGCAGTTCTTGAATTAGGTACAAACTCACCAGGTGAAATTTATTATTTAGCAAATCTTGTAAAACCAACGCATGCTCTTATTACAAATATTGGAAAAGAACATCTGGAATTTTTATTAGATTTAGACGGTGTCGAGTTAGAAGAAACTTATTTATTCTCTGCTGTAATAAATAGTGGACTTGGTTTTATAAATTTTGATGATGAAAGATTAAAAAACTATGTTAATATTTTAGGCAAATTTGTTAGCTATGGTATTAGTAAAAATGCACAATTAAGATATTCATATTCTTTAAATGATTCGCTTAATCCTCAAATTACAATCAATTATAATGATAATTCTTATAATATTAATTTAAAAACTATTGGATATACATCTGCTTTAAATGCAGTTGCCACAGTGGCAGTTGCAAGTCAATTTAATATTGATAATAATGAAATAATTAAATCATTAGAATCATTTTATCCTCTTGAAAGTAATGATGGTTATGCAAGAATGTCAATTAATAATATAAATGGAATTAAATTTATTAATGATACTTATAATGCTAATCCAGATTCAATGTATGCGGGCTTGAAAAATTTTGAATTATTGGCTTGTAATGGGAAAAAAATAGCAGTTCTTGGAGATATGAAAGAATTAGGTGAATGCTCTAACGAAGAACATTACAAAATTATTGAGTATGCAATTTCATTCTGTAATAAAGTATTATTATTTGGTGATATTTTTTTGCAAGAAACTGAAAAATTTAATTCAAATAAGATTATGATTTTCAATTCGATTAATTCTTTAATTGAAGAATTACATAGCATTGCTGAAAGTGGAGATAGCGTTTTTGTAAAAGGTTCGAGAAGTATGAAAATGGAATTAGTAATTAATAGTTATAAAAATTAATTTTAAAATTTAAGATGACAAGAGAAGAATTAATAAATAGAATTGTAGAGTTAATTGCTAACTCCAAATCACCAATTAGCTTAAATAGAATTTCTAAGGATTTACAAATTGTTTCTAATACAAATGATTATTCAATTTTAAAAGATATCCTTGATGATTTATCCGAAAAACAAATTATTGAAAAATTAGCACGTAGAAAATTTGTAATAAAAACTTTTGTTGATAATTCAGAAGTTAAAGGTATATTTAGAATTGAGCATAACAAGGGTTTTGTTGAAACTGAAAACCCAGAATTAGAACGTATTATAATTAATGATAGATATTTTAATACTGCATTTGATGGCGATACTGTATTAGTTCAACTTCACGCTACAAAATCTGGCAAAAAAGCAAAAGGCGAGATTATCGAAGTATTATCAAGAAAAAAAGTTGATATAGTCGGAACTGTAGATTTTAATGGATTTTTCTATTTTTTAATTCCAGATGACCAAACTTATTATGTGGATTTTTTAATTCCCGAAAAAAAACTATTAAATGCAAAAATAAAAGATAAAGTAAAATGTAGATTTTTAAAATGGGACGACCCTTCAATTAGTCCAAGTGTTGAAGTAATTGAAATAATTGGAACATCTGGTTTGCCAAGTGTCGAATATGACTCAATTATTAAAGAATTTGACTTGCCAACAGAATTTCCAGAAGAAGTTATTGATGAAGCAAATTCATTTAAAGCACCGGGAAAAAGAAAGCCAGCTGGGCGTCTTGATTTACGGAATGAATTAATAATTACTATTGACCCTTATGATGCCAAAGATTTTGATGATGCTTTATCACTGAAAATACTTGAAAATGGAAATTATTATTTAGGTGTTCATATCGCTGATGCAAGCCATTATGTTCAAGAAAACTCACAATTAGATATAGAAGCAAGATTTAGAGGCAACAGTATTTATCTTGTTGATAGAGTAATACCTATGCTACCAGAAGAACTTTCAAATGAAATATGCTCTTTGAAACCCAATGAACCACGATTAACTTTTTCTTGTTTTATGGAAATTAATTCAAATGGTATAGTTGAGAATTTCGAGATAGCAGAAGCTATAATAAATAATAAAAAAAGATATAGTTATGAGGAAGTTCTTGATATAATCGAAACGGGTGAAGGAGAAAATTCTAAGCTTATTAAAAATTTATATGAATTAAGCGAAATATTAAGAAAAAATAGATTTAAAAATGGTGGTATTGATTTTTCTACACGAGAGTATAAATTTGTTCTCGATGAAAATAAATATCCAATAGATGTAAAAGTTAAAGAAACGACAAAATCTACTTCTCTTGTTGAAGAGTGTATGTTGATAACAAATCAGACAATTGCCAAATATTTTACTACTTTATCAAAAAAATACATTAAATCCAGCAACTTACCTTGTGTTTATAGAATTCACGAGCCGCCAGACCCCAAAAAATTAATTGATGTTATTGAGTTTATTAAAATTTTCGGATTGAAAAATCTCAAAAAAAATCCAAGTTCAAAAGAAATAAATAATATTTTAAAGCACTTTGAAGAATTACCCGAAAAACCCGTAGTTCATCAAGTTCTTATTAGAGCTATGGCAAAAGCAGTTTACTCAAATGTTAATATTGGGCATTATGGATTAGGATATAAAGAATATCTCCATTTTACATCACCTATACGCCGTTATCCAGATTTGGTAATTCATAGAATATTAAAAGAATATATTTCATCAGAAATTGACAATAATAGATTGAGTTATTTACGTATTTTTTGTAGAGATACGGGAAATCATTGTAGTGAAACAGAAAGAGTAGCTATGGAAGCTGAACGAGCATCTGTTAAACTTACTCATACTGTTATGGCAAGTAGCTTAATTGGCGAAATTTTTGATGGAACTATAACGGGAGTAACGAGTTTTGGTTTGTTTATACAAATTGATGGAATTTTTGCAGAAGGACTATTACACATTAAAGATTTGAATGATGATTATTATATTTTTGATGAATCTAATTTTAGATTAGTTGGCAGAAGAACAAAACAAATTTTTGGTTTTGGTACAAGAATAAAGGTTAAGATCATCAAAGTAAATGTAGATAAAAGAACAATAGATTTTGCATATATAAAAAATAAAAAACTAAATTTATTATGATTGAAATTAATAACTTAAAGAAAAGATTTGGACCAAAGATTGTAATAGATGGAGTTACGTTTAATATTCCGGACGGTGATACTATTTGTATAATCGGCAAATCGGGTTCTGGAAAAAGTGTAATGCTAAAGCATATCGTAGGCTTATTATCGCCAGATGAAGGTTGTGTAAAAGTTGATAGAATGCAAATCAATAAATTATCAAAAAAACAAATATTTGATATAAGAAAACAAATGGGATTTGTATTCCAAAGTGCGGCATTATTCGATTCTTTAACAGTATTTGAAAATTCAATACTTGGTATGTATGAACACGGAAATAGAAATTTCGATGAATTGGAGAAAGAATCAATACGCGTCTTATCTGCTGTACAGTTATTACCGGATATAAATGATGTAGGGGAGACTGCTTTTCAAAAAGAATGGCAAATATTAAAAAATAAAAAACCTTCTGATTTGTCTGGTGGAATGAAAAAACGTGTTGGAGTTGCTCGCGCTTTGGTGGGTAATCCAAAATATATTTTTTACGATGAGCCTACAACAGGGCTTGATCCAGTTACTTCGCAGCAAATTGATGAATTAATAGCAAATTTAGCGAATAATTTATCTATGACTTCTGTTGTTATTACTCATGATATGTTTTCTGTTTTTAGGATTGCAAAAACTGTAGCAATGTTACACGATGGAAAACTTAGATACTTTGGAGATGTTGAAGGATTAAAAAATTCTAATGATGATGTAGTATCAGAATTTGTTGATAGATTTATATTAAAAGCATAATTATAATGAATGCAAGTAGTAAAATAAAAGAATTTTCTTTAAATGAAATTCTTATTATTTCTTGGGAAATATGTAAAAAGTATTTTAGAGATATTTTTCCTATTGCATTTATTGTATATTTACCAATGAATATTTTTCTTGCATTATTACCAATTGAAAATATTATTAATATATTACCCGCACTATTACCAATTGGAAATATAGACGACTTCAAATCTTATAGTTATTTAAGTTGGTTTGAAATATTTGGAAAAATGAATATTTCAATATATTTAAGCTTTTTGGGTAATGTATTATTGTCTTTATTAATTAAAGATAGATTAGCAAATAACAAAACAAATTTTAAACAAATTATTAAGCATTTTACGAATTTAACGAATAAAGATTTAATTATAAATTTTACAATGATATTTGTCGTATTTGTATGTTTTAATTTGTGGATGTATTTATCAATATTATATCCAACAGTTTTTTTTGTATTATTAATACCATTAATATTTTATCTTATAAATTGGTGTTTTACTATTTATATTTTTGCATATAAAGAAATTAATCTTTATGAAGCGATGAAATACAGCTATTCAATGGTATATTATCGCTGGGGAAAAGTTTTTTTAAAAGTATTATTATTAATATTATTTTCACAAGTCACAACATCATTAGCAGGATTACCATACTCATATTTACATAATACTTTTTTTATTAAAATTTTTTATACAAATATTGTAAGTGTTTTGACATCTTATTTTGTTGTAGCATTTATTATTTTTTACATTAATTTTGATGATACAAAACGATGAAAGTAGCTGTTTTATTATCAGGTGGAGTTGATAGTTCAGTTGCATTATGTTTATTGAAAGAACGAGGTTATGAGTTAACGGCATATTATCTAAAAATTTGGTTGGAAGATGAATTAGCTTTTTTAGGTAACTGCCCTTGGGAAGAAGATTTAGAATATGCAAGAGGGGTATGTGCAAAACTTAATGTGCCTCTACAAATTATAAATATGCAAACTGAATATCTGAATACTGTCGTTGAATATACAATTAGCGAATTAAAAGCGGGTAGAACTCCAAGCCCAGATATAATGTGTAATAAAAATATCAAATTTGGTGATTTTTTCAATAAAATTAATAATGATTTTGATAAAGTTGCTTCGGGGCATTATGCACAAATTGAAGAAATAAATGGTAAATTTTATTTAAAAGAATCTCCAGATAGAATAAAAGACCAAACTTATTTTTTGACGTATCTTAATCAATTTCAATTATCAAAAATATTATTCCCTATTGGACAGTTTACTAAATTAGAAGTCAGAGAGTTGGCTCATAAATATGGACTTCCAACAGAAAAACGTAAAGATTCTCAAGGTATCTGTTTTTTAGGAAAAATTAAATATAATGATTTTATTAAATTTCATTTAGGTGAGGAAAAAGGTGATATTATCGAAGTTGAGACTAATAGAATTTGGGGACAACACAAGGGATACTGGTTTCATACGATAGGGCAGAGAACGGGATTAGGGCTTAGTGGAGGTCCTTGGTACGTAGTTAAAAAAGATATTGAAAATAATATAGTTTATATTTCAAAAAATAATCAAACTGAAAAAATTTCTCACACAGATCTTATTTGTACTAATATCAATTGGATACCAGAATTTTCAGATGCCAATCAATTTGAAATCAAATTGCGACATGGTGCTGCAAAAAATCTCTGTACTATTGAAAAAATTGATAATAACTCTGTAAAAGTGAGATTATTCGAACCTGATCAAGGGATAAGTGCAGGTCAATTTGCAATTTTTTATGATAAAGGATATTGTTTAGGTGGTGGAGTAATACAACTTATTTAAAAAAAAATGTCAGCTGAAATATTAATCAACTGACATTAGTAAAAATAATAATTAATTCAATATACTAAAAAAAACTATTCCTCATTATCAAAAGATTTTGTTTCTGGATTATAAGATTTGTCTCCTTCGGTATAAATTTTATAATCCTCGTGAATATCAACTATATTCGTATCATCTGTGTATTGATCAATATTTGTACTTTTTACAACTAATTTATCTTCGTGTTCTTCGTGAACCTCGTGATAACCGTCAATCATAGATTTAAAATTTGCGGTAAGTGTTGTGCCGTGTGTAGCAAGATAAATATGACCAAACATAAATATACTTAAGAAAAAGCCGACAATAATATGCAATACTGCCATAGGCCAAACCCCACCCATACCTAATACATTTTCGGGTGCTAATTCGGGAAACATAAGAAACCAGCCAGTAATAATAATTATAGGCATAAGGAAAAACATAATACCAAAATATGTTAACTGCTGCAATGGATTGAATTTATTTTCTTTAGAAGTATGATAAGGGTGTTTGGCTCCTTTAAAAACTCCATAAATATAATATAAACCTTGTTTAAATAACCTATCTGTAATACCTTTTAATTTAGGAATATAATGTTTATAATTTTTTGTAATTATATTAAAAATTACATAAAATACAAAATTGATACTTAGTAAAATTCCAGCAATATTATGAATATACATAGCAGTTTGGAAAGGTATGAATAAATCATTGGTCGCTGAATAGTGCATACTAATTCCGGATGCAATTAATACAAGAAATATTGTAACATTTAACCAATGCCAAATTCTAAGCCATAGTGGATAAAGCAATATTTTATTCATTATTTATATCCCTTATTTTTTTTGACTTCCATCTTAAAAATCCGTGAATTCCAATACCAAAAAATGTTAAGCCAAATATTATAATACTAAGATTATCTAAATAAACATTTCTTGTTGTTCCAATTACATAAGCATCACTTAATAAAGTACCATTAACGAAACCATATTTCATTCTTGATTGCTTTTTCTCGTGAATATAAAGCATATTAATCAATTTAGAATTTTTAGAATGACATTCTTCACATTGTTTAATAGTCTGTTCAGGTGGAAGTATATTATGATTTTTACTTGGTAATTGGTGAGATGAATGGCAATCAACGCAACGTACTGTTTCCCAATGTTTTATTTGACTTGGCATCCAGCTATGAGTCTCTTCCACTGTTGAAATATTATATTTTTTCATCATCTTTTCATCAGAGTGGCAAGAAACACAAAATACCATTTTGTTATTTATAACAACATTAAACTTCATACCAGATTTAGTGAAAGCTTGCTCGGGAACGTCGGGTACAGCGGCAATATTATGTTCACCATGACAAAAAGTACAAGTTGGGGCATCTTTAAAGCCTTTCATTACCCCTTGCCCATGTACACTTTGCATATATTCACCAGTAATATCTTGATGACATTTACCGCATACATTATGAATATTTTGCTTATTAATTCTCGAAGTTGTTACAGAAGCTTTTTCTAATCTATGAGCGCCGTGGCAATCTACACAAATAGCGGCTTTACTATTTCCTCGTGCAATTGCAATACCGTGAACACTTTTATCATAATTTACTAATGTTTTAGCATATTTTGATTTACTTCCGTCGGGATGTTGAAGATGACAATCCAAACATAATTTCTCTTGATTAAGTTTTAATTGTACTTTATCAAGCAGACTTCTTTTTGTAATTTCTTTAGAATGACAATATATACAAGTAGGAGCGTCTGGATTATTAGCACTTATTTCCATAAAATGCTCAGAAATAAGATGGTCTTTCAAAATTTTTGGATGGCATTTTCCACAAAAATCATTTGTCTTTGTAAAATAGTATTCAGATTTAGGGTCTTTATTTGATATAATTGAATGTGTACCATGGCAACCTTTACAATTAACATCTGCACTACCACCCATTCCATCAGAACCAGACATTTGTGGATGAAATTTATGGATACTTGTCGGATTTTCATGACAGTTTTTACAATTAACTTTTGAAATTTTTGCTTTATGAGGAATATCAAAGGGATCAAACCCCTCATGGCATTCTACACATTTTAATTTACCATGAACAGAACGAGGTAAAATAAATCTTTTTACTGTAAGTGGAATTTTTACTCCATTTCGTTCAAGCGATATATCAGGATCGTCATGACAATCATAACATACAGAATTATCTTGTGAAAATGCTAAACAAGCATAAAACATTAGTATTATCAAAAAAGTTATATTTTTTATAACTACTTTCATAAAACATTCTCATAAAATGTTAAAATTATTATTGTAAATTTATAATTTTTTTTTGATATAATAAAATAATTTTTACTTATCTATTCTATTAATGAACATATTTTAATATGTTTATAATTTTTTTGTAAATATTTGGATTAATCTATAAAAAAAAGCGATTTCATTAGTAGAAATCGCTTTTAATAATTTTAATAAAAATTTCTATAATGTGTTTGTTACGTCAATTTTTGTTCCATCTTTAAATTCAATTTTAGAACAAATCCATACTGAACGTAAATTTTGATGGTCATTACGAAATGTTTTATCACGTTCATTATTTGGGTCAAAGTTAAATGGTTGTGAAATACGTTTAGTTTCGTTTGCTTTTATAGTTTCATCTTTGAGTGCATTTTTTGCAATAACTGGATATACTTTAACTATTTCATTATTTTGATTATAAAACTGAATTACTCCTTCTATATTAACCATTTCTTTATCAGATTTATTGGTAATATCGAATACTAATACGTTTATATCTTTCATTTTTTTATTTATATCTTCAACTTCAGTAGGCTTAAATCCAACATAATTAAAAGCATGATTCATAACTAATTCAATTCTTGTAGCTTGATTAGCCGCAGTTGCCGCCATTTTATCTCTTTCAAAATTCTCTTGCATATCAATAATTTCACGAACGCTCTTTCCTAATAATGAATCTACATTCATTGTAACTAAACGAGTCATTCCATTAGTGAAAAATTCAAAATCACGGGTTCTAAAATCTTTATCTTCTCTTAATTTTTTAAATAAATCAGTGATATTGCTCTTTGTAACAATTTCATTCATTAATTTAGATTCTTTATTCTCTGGTTGACAAGCAGTTATAATTAGTATTGAAATCAATGCTAAAATAATACTACGATTTAAGGATTTCATATAAAAAACTCCAAAAGTTTTAGAAAAATTTGACATAAGATACAAAAATAATATCAATATTTGAATTGACAAAATAAAAAGTTTTATTTGTGAATTTTATTTAAATAATCTTTAATTATACCATAGCGTAAACCATGCGAACTAATAATTATTTCTTTTATAGAAAAAAAATCAACAATTGTATCCATAATTAATGAGCCTGTAAAAATTAAGTCTGCTCTTTGCGGGTGAATAAGTAATTTATTTATAATTTCTTCAATAGACATTGTTAAATAAAGTTGATATAGATTTCTAATATCATTTTTATTTAAATTAATACCATTAACTTTATCAATTTCATTATCTGCAATTTTAAGATGTGTTGTTGCAAATGTAGTAGCAGTACCAGCAATAGCAAACACTTTATCAAATTTTGGAATATATTTTATACTATTTAATTGTTCCAAAATATAAGATTTAGCTTGGTCAATTAATATTTTATTAGGTGGATATTCTTTCCCAAAAAACTTTTCTGTTAATCTTACGGCCCCAATTTGTAAGCTAATTTTTTGTATTATTTCATTATTATTACCAAATATTAATTCAGTGCTTCCACCTCCGATGTCAATTAATAGACATTTACCACTATCATTAACAGTTCCTAAATAACTTAAAGTAGCTTCTTTTGTACCATCAATTATTATGATTTCCGTATTTAGAATACTATTTAATTTATTTAAAACTAAATTTGAATTTTTTGCATCTCGTAATGCAGAAGTGCCAACCGCTAATATTTTATCAACCTTATAATTATCACATATTTGTTTAAATTCATTTATAATCGTTATCGTTCTATTTATAGCTTCATCAGAAATAATTGAAGTTTTATCAACATTTTCGCCTAATCTTGCAATTCCATAATGTTCTTTAATTTTTCTAAAATTATCATTCAAAATTTGTTTGGCAATTAATAATAATAATGTATTAGTACCAATATCAATAGCGGCAATTATTTTGTTTTCCAACAAATTACTCCTTACACTTAAAGTGAAATGCAAGCCATTCATCTTCAATTAATTTTTGAATTAATCGAAGTCCGTTTTTCTCTGCTTCTTCAAGTATAATTTTTTCATCATAAATCATAATTCCCGAAATAAGTATATCTCCATTATTTTTTTCAACTGCTTTTTTAAATTTAGATAAAGACGGTACTGCAAGATTCAAAAAAATATTAGCTGCGATACCATCACAATCAAACAATTCGGCACTATCAATATCAGCAAGCTCTAACTTTATTTGATTATTTACATTGTTTTTATAGATATTTTCTGCAGCATTATCTATTGACCATTCATTATTATCGAAGGCATAGACATACTTAGCATTTAATTTAATCGCGAGTATTGCTAAAACACCCGTACCTGTACCAACATCAATCCAATTTGAATTTGGTTTTACAATAGTTTCCATTAATTTACACATAATTCTCGTAGTGGTATGATGCCCCGTGCCAAAAGACATTTTTGGGTCAATTATAATTTTAATATCACTATTTATTTCATCTAATTTATGTGTTGGAGTAATAGTGATTCTATCGGATACAAAAACTGGTTGCACGTGGCTTTCCCATTCCTCATTCCAATTTTTATCACTAATCTTTTCGATACTAATTATATTAGTTTCGGGTGCAAAATTTTGTAAATCATTGATAATTATATTAAAATCTAAATTTTCATATACTTTATCAACAAAGGTAACAATAAGAAAATCTAAATCTTCTTCAATTCCACAAAAATCATAATCTTGAAAAACACCCATAGCTAAATCGTGATTTTCTTCAAAAATATGAATTTTTATATTAATGTAATCATTTTTCAATTTATTATCCAATAAAAATAAAACTTAAACATTTATAACATTATAAGTTTACTAAAATAATAATTTTTTTTAGTATGTTATGAAGAAAAATGCCGAATTAATAAATAGTTTGAAAAAAATTAAATTACTCGTTATGGATGTTGATGGCACTTTAACAGATTCCTCTATGTATTTTTCACAAAATGGGGAAGAGTTAAAACGATTTAGCACTCGTGACGGTATGGGCATTACTCTTTTGCATAAATCAAATATTTTAACAGCAATTGTAACAAGCGAAAATTCACCCATTGTTACAGCAAGGGCAAATAAATTAAAAATCAACCATGTTTATCTTAATTGTCGAGATAAATCGTGTATCATTAGAGAGCTTACTGAATCTCTTAATTTAAGTTTATCAGAAGTTGCTTTTATTGGCGATGATGTTAATGATGAATATGTTATGAAAATTGTTGGCATTTCTGCATGCCCTAAAGATGCTGTTAAAATTATTAAAGATATTGCAGATTATAAATGTAAAAATAAAGGTGGAAAGGGTGCTGTAAGAGAATTTGCTGAATTAATTCTTGTAGCACAGAATAAACCAATAAATATTCAAGAACAATGGTAAGATAGGAGAAAATTAAAATGACAAATTCGAATGATACTGGCAATTTTGCACGTGGTTTTATTATTGGTGCAATAGCTGGCGGATTAGCAGGTGCAGTGGCGGCATTATTACTTGCCCCGAAATCTGGAGCTGAATTAAGAAAAGATATTGCAGATACTTCTGTTGATTTATATGGCAAAGCTTCTGATTATTTTAATTCTGTCGAAGGAGATTTGGCACGCACTATGGACGAAACTAAAACAAAAGCTAATTCAATAATCAGTACTGCACGTTCAAAAGCAGAAGATTTATTAAAAGATGCTGAAAATGTTCTTAAAGATGCTCGTTCAAAGGCTTCTCAAACAAAAGATAATATTCAACAAAAATTTGAAAATATTAAAGATGCGGCTATCGCTGGAAAAGATGCTTTTCGCGAAGAATTAGAATCTTAATATTTCCAAAATTCTATTTTATTGATATTAGTGAAGAATTATTTAACGATTCTTCACTAATATATTTTTAACATAATTTTTTTTTAATTTTGGATTTTATGATGGTATTAGCAATTCAAATTGTTAGTTTTGTGGCTCTTTTATCATTTATATATTTAATTTTTGTTACTATAAAAGCATTAAATCAGGTAACTAAATCTATTGATAATACAGATAAAAATATTGCCCTTATAACAAGTGATATAAAAGAAACTAAGTCTAAATTAATCGAGGCATTGGATTCTATTGTAGAATTAAAAAATCATACAATTGTATTGCTTGATGGTTTATCAGCGTTAAATAAAAAGGTTCTCGATTCATTAGATAATTTTGATAAAATGAGTAATCAAATAACGTCTTCTGTTGATACACTCGAAAACACTGCAAGAAATTTTATTGAATTACTTGTTCCCCTCGAAAGAGTAATTGAGCAATTTTTAAGTAAATTTTCTCCAAGTATTCAGCATGTTACAAGAATTGTTGGTGCTTTGGGAAAAGGTTTTAAAACTTTTAAAAATAGATTTAATAACTAATATCAAAAATATTTGTTATTATTTATTGTTTTGCCATTGACGGTCATCTTCAATGGTAAAGTCTTCTCTGTTTAAATTGATATTTATTATTTCATTAAAACAAGAAATTAACTTTTCTCTTTCAAAAAACGCAGTAGAAAATGTATAGATTTCTTCATTTTTTGTCATTAATACTAAATTTTCAGAGCTTTTATTCATTTCTTTAAATGATTTGATGAGAATTATTTCTTTCCATAAAATATCAAATTCAACTTTTGATTTGCTATATTCAATTCTATCATCAAATAGTTTTATAGTTCGTTTTTTTTGACCGAAATAAAACAAAAAACTTGAAAAAATAATTGCTAAAATACCAAGCGAAATTATAAGTGATAGTGATTCTTTACTATCTGGATTATATTCATTTATGATGTAAGCTAATGAGAATATTAAAATAACAAATCCCATTAACTTAAACGATTTCAATGTAGTAGAGTATTCTTTTAAAAGTTGCGACATTCTAAATTAACTGATATTTCACTAAATTATTCATTTTTTGATTTAATTTTACAAGTATTAAGTCCGAATATAGTATAAAGTGGACAAAAATTGATGAATGCAGTTGCTATTGGAATAATTGCAATTAATCCAAACCAATTTGAATCCATAAATCCCCAAATAGCAATTATTAAACCAACAACTATTCTAATAATCTTATCTATTGAGCCAATATTCTTTTTCATTTTTTTTACCTATATTTATAAGTATTCATATATTTGTCGAATTATCTAAATAAATATTTTGTTTACATTGTATTAAAAGATTATTTTTGTATTTATGGAAACTTATTTAGAAAAACACGAAAGAATATTACAAAAAGAAATACATAAGTATTTTTCTGAACCATCAAGAATTTATAAAAGTGAGAGTGGAAAGCGCCTTCAAATAATTTCACCCGGGACTTTAAATTTATTCGAAGGACCAGATTTATTAGATATTGCAATTCTGCTTGATGGATTTTTAATAATTGGTTCGGCAGAATTTCATAAAAAAAGCTCTGATTGGATTTCTCATAATCATTCTACTAATCCAAATTTTCAAAATGTAATTTTACATATTGTTTTTGAAAATGATGTGAAAATAAATCAAAATTTTGAAACACTTGTTCTTAATTATAGTGATATTTTAGAAATAGTTAATTCTAAAACTAACAATATTGAAAATAATAAATTTAATATTGAAGAATTACAAAATTTTGCTTTACATAGATTACTTAGAAAAACTTCAGAAGCAAAAAAATTATTATTACAATTTGGATTAAAAAATACATTAAGCGAGCTAACTGGAAGCTATATAGCAAAATACGAAAAGAAAAAAAATAGGCACAAATACAGCAGTGAAACTCTCGCTCAACTTATTGAAAATATCACTCAATCATTTGCTTATGAATTTTTATATAAAATTGAAAATAATTATAAAATCAATATAAATGATTCAATAATATTTTTACAAAAGTATAAGTTATCTAATGAAGGAGCTCATTTAAGACGTGAATTAATTATTAATTCTTTTTTGCCATTAGCATTAGCATTAGCCAATGATGAAGATAGAATAAATTTATTTGTATGGTATTGGTCCACAACAGCACTAAATAAATATGGATTATTATCAAGAAAATTTCCAGAAATTCCTCAAAATTATTTATGGCAACAGCAGGGGATGCTCGAGTATATTAGGCAATTCGGTTCACAAAACAATGTTGTTTCAGAAGTACTCAAAGAATATGGCTTCGCTGAAATACTTTCTTTCTATCGCTTAGGAAAAATTCCTATTGATTATGATTCATAATTTTAAAAATTTAAATTCTCATTAAATTTATTAATTAATATAAAGTCGTCATCAATTGGTTTAAGAAATGATTTTAATTCATCATTAGTTAAGCCATTTTCGAGCCACAAATCTTGCGTATCAAATAATAAAATAACGGGCATTCTATTATGAATTGCCGACATTTTTGTATTTGCTTCAGTCGTAATAATAGTTGTTGATAAAATTGGTAATTTATTTTCATCATAATAAATATCCCATAAGCCAGCAAAGAAAAATATCTTTGTATTTAGTACAGATATTGTATATTTTTCTTTATATTTTGAATTAGGAACTTGTTTCCATTCGTAAAATTGTGTTGCTGGAATAAGGCAACGTTTATTTTTGAAGCTATTTCTGAAAGATGGCTTTTCGTTAATAGTTTCTGCACGGGCATTAAATAGACTTTTAGCAATTTTCTTGTCTTTTGCCCAAGATGGAATTAATCCCCAATTTGCTTCTGATAGCTCGTTTTTACTTGTATTTTTTATTATTGGGATTTTTTGCAAAGGAAAAATATTAGTTTTAGGCTCAAATTCATAATTATTTGAATTTAAAGATTTCAGTTTCTCAATATCTTTTGTTTTAGCCGAAAGTGCAAAACTACCACACATATCATATTCCTATTTATAAATATTTTTCAAAAAAATCAAATAATTTGTAACTTTTTTTCGTTAGTTTTGTAAATATATAAAAAATAAATAGAAAAAAGGTATAATATTATGTATCGTATGATTTATTTAATAATTTTATTGCTATCAATTAATATTGCATTCTCTGATGACAATTTAGATAATTCAAAAAAGGGGAGAGGCGAGAATATTCTACCTGATAAAATTTTAGTAAGAATAAAGAAAAATTATGATATATTTGATAAAGACAATATTTCAAAAGATAAAAGTATAAAAAAAATTGATTATTTATTAAATCCGAAATCAAGTTTAAGTTATAATTCTAAAAATATGAATATTAGCTTAAATTCATCACAACTTATGAAAATTTATCAAGCAGAAGAAAAAATTCTTAGAACTATGATAGTTGAATATGATGGAAAAATTGAACCCGAACGCTTTTGCCAAGAATTATTATTAAATAATCCAGCTGTAGAAATTGCTGAGCCCTATTACCTTCCAAGATTTTTATCTTTTTTACCAAATGATCCTTTAATTCCACTGCAAGATGAGTTTTTAAAACTAATTAAGGCTTATGAAGCTTGGGAAATTGAAAAAGGGAATCCCGAAGTTATTATTGGAATTAGCGATAGCGGTACAAATCAAGAACACGAGGATTTGATTGATAATTTAGCAATTAACGAAGACGAAATTCCAAATGATGGTATTGATAATGATAATAATGGTTATATTGATGATTATGCGGGATATAACTTTTCTTGGGAATCAACGGGTCAAAGTCCGGGCGATACATATAACAACTCAATAAATCACGGGCAACAAGTTTCGGGAATTGCTGCCGCTTCTACTAATAATGGGAAAGGAATAGCGGGAATTGGATATAATTGTTCACTTTTGCCAATAAAAATTGTTGAAGGTAACTCATTAAAATATGCTTATGAATCAATAATTTATGCGGCTATTAGAGGTGTAAAAGTACTAAATTGTAGTTGGGGAACAGTTAAGCCATTTTCTGAAATTGACCAATCAATTATTGATTATGCTGTAAGCCGCGATGTCGCGATAGTTGTAGCCGCTGGCAATACTTCATCTAAAATTACAAAATATGATACATATTATCCGTCAGCATATTACGGTGTATTAGGTGTTGGAGAAGTTTCTTCTAATGATAAATTAGCATCATCGAGTTCTATTTCTGTCGGTTGCCGTATTTTAGCCCCTGGTTCGGACAATTATACAACTACAAATCAAGATTATTATAATTGTGATGGCGGAACTTCTTTTGCGGCACCAGTTGTTGCTGGAGCTTTGGGCTTAGTACGCTCTAAATATCCCAAATTAAATGCAATTCAGTCTCTTGAATTTATTAGACAAGCAGTAGATATTCATAAAAATTTCAGTCTTAATGATTTAGAATTAATACCCGGGCGTATAAATATGCTCAAAGCTGTTACAATGGATCCATATTCTATTCCAGGTATTTTGCCTGAAAAATATATTTATACAGATATTAACGATGAAGAAACTGATAGATTTAAAGCTGGAGACATCGTAAATTTAAAAATATTAGCAAAAAATGTTCTTGGGACAGCAAAAAATTTAAAATTTATTTTAAGCGTTGCTTACGATCCAACAAATTCAGTAACAATCAAAAATGATACTTATAATATCGAGCATTTCGAAGCGGGCGATATTTTAGAAATAAAAGATTTTCAGTTGTTAATTAATTATAATTTTAGTGGTAATATTATTTTAAGAGTTGATATTAAGGGTGAGAATAATTATAGTGATTTTTTCAAATTTAATTTCGTTCCATCAAAAGGAATATCAACATTTAGCAATGAACAAATTAAATTTTCGATGAGCGATAATGGTGAATTTGGTTTTAATACAAATAGTGCAAGTATCGCGGGAATTGGTTTTTCATATAAAAATTATGGAAATCAAATTTATAGAAATTCATCAGTAATGTTTTCTGAAAATCAAAGTAAGTTAATATATAATTCGAGTTTAAATAAAATTTACGGATTTTCAACAGTAAAGGGTTTTGTGTCGCCCGATAGATTTACAGCTATTTATAATGACGCAGCTGCTGGGAATCAATCTGTTGGTATGGAGATTACTCAAAATATTGAGTTTCCATCAGTTCAATCAAAATCGGTAAAATTTAATTTTAAACTAAAAAATAATAGTTATAATACAATTAAAGATGGCTCTTTCGGATTATATATAGATTGGGAAGTTAGTACAGATAGCGATAAGAATAAATCAAAGTTATTAATTAATGCTTTGCCCGAAGAATATTGGGCAACTAATGGAGCGGCACAAGCAGTATTCGTGAATGATGAATATCCATATTTCGGTTCTGCTGTGTTTACTAAAGAAGATAATGTCGAGCCACAAGCGGCCGGTCTTGATTATTCATTAAATAATAATTTTGATACAGCCGAGAGGATACTT
The DNA here is from genome assembly GCA_029974985.1 of Bacteroidota bacterium. Lineage (GTDB taxonomy): Bacteria > Bacteroidota > Ignavibacteria > Kapaibacteriales > UBA2268 > JANJTB01. The sequence goes on from JARKQC010000243.1 coordinate 135,830, forward strand.
TCTCTAAATAATGGCTTAAATGTTCAATCCACAAAAATTTCAGATTTTGGCACAGTGGTTGGAATGAAATTTTTAGGAGATTGGTTGCCCGATGAAATAAAAGAATGTTCGATTTGTGTTGGAGCGGGTGATACAGAAGAAGATTTAGCAAAATCATTAAAAGATTGTTTATTTAATCCTTCGAATGTTAATAATCATTCAAATAATATTAATGATTTTGATGTTTATCCAAATCCCGTATATAATATTTTTAAAATCAAATCTAATAATAGTTTTTCAAATTTAAAATATGCTTTATACGATATTTTGGGAAATTGTGTTTTTGAAGAGCGGCATATTGATTATTTGAATAATGGGGAAGAACTCGGAATTGATGTTCATAATTTAAATTCAGGTGTATATATTCTTAAATTAGTTTATGGTAAAAATATTGAATTTGTAAAAATAATGAAATATTAATTTTTTGATAATTTTTATTAAAAAAAGAGCTAGAATTTACAAAACTAGCTCTTTTCTTTAAACTATAAATAATTATTTATCTAAAAAATCATTGAAACGTCGTTCGGAGCGTCCTTTATAAGAACCTTTATGATAAGCATAACTTACTATTAAAGGCATTGCTATTGTTGCTTCTGAATAAACCATTTGTTCGTAAGTAGTTTCAACTTTACCCCAAGAACTTGCCTCTTTTAAAGTAGAACCAGACAAAGCACCATCGCGTTCGTCAGCAACTGTAATTTGTATAGCATATTTGTGCATATCTGCATCAATACCAAGAACTTCGGCGGCTACTACAATATCCTGAACAAAATTCTTTGGAACTCCTCCACCAATCATAAATATACCCGAATCACCAACTTGAATTTTTGTTTTAGTTAATTCAAGAAAATCTTTTGCTGAATCAATACTTACAACTCCACCTTTAGCATTATATTGATGATGAACTAATCCAAAACCAGCAGAGCAATCAGAAAAAGCAGGGCAGAAGATTGGAACTCCTTTTTCATAAGCTGTACGAATAATCGAGCCTTCGCCTTTATTATTTAGCACTAACCATTTACCCATTTCACGAATAAATTCTCTTGAACTATATGCACCTGGTTCTAATGAATTAGCTATTTCGGCACAAGTCATATCACAAACACGTAAATCTTCCTCATCAATATATGTGTCATAAATTCTATCAATCATTAATTCACGTAATTCATTATCATCAACAAATGGAGTGCCTTGATAATGTCTAAATCCGAGTGCTTCCAAAAAATCTTGGTCAACGATATTAGCGCCAGTAGAAACAATAGCATCGCACATATTATTTTCTATCATATCAACAACGACTTTACGCAATCCCGCGCTTATCAAAGAGCCAGCAAGTGTAAGATAGGAAACGCAATTTTTATCTTCTACCATCATATTAAAAATATTTGCCGCTCTGTTTAAATTGCGTGCTTGAAATGCCATTTTACCCATAGAATCAACTAAATCAACAGTGTTGATTTTAGTAATATCAATATGCTCTACAAGTTTTTCGAGATTTAGATATTTACTTTTTTCAGACATAATTTATACCTTTAAAATAATTAATTTATTTAGATTTTCCTTGATTTGCTACTGCGTCCATAGCTTTTTTAATTTCTTCTTCATCACCTAAAAAGTATCTTTTTGTAGGTTCTAAATTTTTATCTAATTCATATACAATTGGAATACCTGTTGGTATATTGAAATTTAATATTTCATCATCACTCATTTTATCAAGAAATTTTACTAAAGCTCTCAATGAATTTCCATGAGCTACGATTAATACATTTTTACCATTTTTAATATCTGGTGCAATTTGCTCATTCCATAATGGCATTACTCTTGCAATTGTATCTTCTAAGCATTCACCTTTCGGTAAAAGTGATTTATCAACATTTGCATATCTTGATTCAAAACCTGGAAATCTTTCATCACTTTCATCTAATAATGGTGGGCGAGTAGAATAACTTCTTCTCCAAATTTTTACTTGTTCATCACCATATTTCTTTGCAGTCTCAGATTTATTTAATCCTTGTAATGCACCATAATGACGTTCATTAAGTCTCCAACTACGAATAACTGGAATCCACATTAAATCAAGATTATCCATTACAAACCATAAAGTTCTGATAGCTCTTTTTAATACAGAAGTATAAGCAACATCAAATGTAAATCCAGAATTTTTTAAATACACTCCCGCACTTTTAGCTTCTTCAATCCCCTTTTCTGATAAATCTACATCAACCCAGCCAGTAAAACGATTTTCTTTATTCCAAAGACTTTCTCCGTGACGAATAATTACTAATTTGTACATACATTCTCCTTTCTATTTTAGAATTTGTGCATAATTAAACATATATGAAGCATTTTTTAATTCTTCAATTGTGTTTATCCCTTGAAGTTCCGAAAAAGGAGCAACATTTAAAGCGTAAACTTTTTTTCCTTGCAATTTTAGAACCTCAACTATATCTGTTAAATAATATTCTGCTTGTGAATTATCATTTTTTATTTGTTTTAATGAATCAAATAATAATGTAGAATCAACTAAAAATATTCCACTATTAATTTCATCAATTTTCTTAATTTCTTCGCTTGCGTCTTTATGTTCAACAATTTTCAAAAAAATATTATCGCAATCTCTTACAATTCGCCCATAACCACTTGGATTTGGTGCTATTGTTGATAAAACAGAAACATCAGAATTTACTTCGTTATGAAGATTGATAAATTTTCTTAAAGTTTCTGCTTTTAAAAGTGGAACATCTCCAGCAAGAATTAAAATTTCTCCATCATAATTTTGAAAATTATATTGAGCTTGCATAACTGCATGACCAGTGCCAAGTTGTTCGTTTTGAAAAGCGAACTCAATATTCTTAAATTCAGAATTATTAATATAATCAATTACAAGTTCACTTTTATGACCAACGACAACAACAATTTTATCTATTGATAAATTATTGATTTGTGATAATACATAATAAATCAATGGTTTTTCGTTAATTTCTGCAAGTACTTTAGGATAATCTGGATTGTTCATTCTTTTGCCTTTTCCAGCCGCAAGAATAACAATAGAAGTTTTTTTATTCATAATTAAATTTCAGTTGCTTTAATAATATCAGTAATATTTTTTATTTTATTATTTTCGTCAAGAAGTACAACAGTAGGGCGGAAGTCAGCAATCTCATCATTAATTAATAAGCAATAACTCATAATAATTATTTTATCTTTGACAGCTCCTTTTCTTGCAGCCGCACCATTAAGACAAATCGTACCCGAACCACGTAAGCCCGGAATAACATAAGTCTCAAAACGTTCGCCGTTATTGATATTAACAACAGATACTTTTTCGTAATTACGAATATCTGCCGCATCCATAAGGTCTTCGTCAATAGTTAAGCTACCTTCGTAATATAATTCAGATTGAGTTATATTAGCTTGATGAATTTTTGATTTTAAAAAATATCTATGCAAAACAAATCCTCAAATAATAAAATAATTAAATATTGAAAATTATATGATTACAAAAATAATATTAATTTAATAATTAGATTGACATTAAACATTTATAACGAATATTATTAAAAAATATTTATTTTAAACTACGAAATTAGTAAATAAATTGTCTCTTAAAAAACTATCTCAATACATTTATTTAATTGATTAATAATTATATATGATAAATATTTTATTTAATAATATCTTAAAAGAATTAAACTATATATTGTATTATCAATATATAACATAAATTAATTAATAAATATATATTAAAATATATTTTAAATGAATAATTATTTAATTTTTTAAATTTTAATTAATTTCTTTGTCTTATTTTTGCATAATAAATATTACTTTTTTAAATTAAATTTGATGTAAAATGAGAGTTATTTTATTTATTTTAATTATTTTTACTTTTGTAGCTTGTTCAAATGATCCAGATGAAAAATTACTAATTGCTAAATCGAATATAAATAAAGGTGCTTACGAAACTGCACGGTATCATTTAAACGATATACTTAAAAGCGATTCCTCTATCGTAGAAGCATACTTTTTATTAGGGAAATTAGAAAATCAAAGTGAATATTTTGAAGATGCAAAAAAATATTTAGATAAGTGTATTTTGCTTAACCCCGAATATATTGATGCTTATCAAGAACGCGCATATTCATTTAAAAAGTTGGGATTAGATAATGAAGCCATAAATGATTTAACAAAATTAATTGAATTATATTCAATTGATGGTAGTATTTTTTTAGAAAGAGGGCTTTTATTTATGAATATTGGAAAACTTGACGAAGCCTGCCAAGATTGGAAAAAAGCATCTGAATTAGGGAATAGCGAAGGATTAAGATTTTATCAAAAATTTTGCAAAACTCCCGAATTTGAATAGTTTTTTTTTATTATTAAATTTTAATGTTATTTTTGTATAATGTTATTTAAATGAATGCTATTTATGGATTTTTATTTTAAAAATATCTGGCTTATTGATCCAGTAACTAATAGAGACGAAATTCTTAATATTAGAATAAAAGATGGTAAATTTACTCATATTGATAGTAGTAATTCAAAATTAGATGATTCTACTACAATTATCGAGGCGTCTAATCTTGTGATGACGCCCGGATTAATAGATATCCACGTGCATTTAAGAGAGCCGGGACAAGAACATAAAGAAACTATCGAAAGCGGTACTCTTGCTGCTGCAAATGGTGGATTTACATCACTTGTTTGTATGCCAAATACGAAACCAGATATAGATAGTGTTGATACAATAAATTATATTAAAGAAAAATCTAAAGATAATATCGTAGATGTATTCATTTCAGCAGCGATAACAAAATCTAGAAATGGCGGTGTATTAACTAATTTTGAAGAATTATCTAAAAATGGTGCTGTTTTATTTACTGATGATGGTTCACCAGTTAGCAGAACTGATATTATGAAATTAGCATTCGAAAGTGCTACGAAATCTGATTATTTGCTTTCGCAACACTGTGAAGATGGTGCTATAACAAGCGATTTTTCAATGAATGAAAGTGATTTATCAAAAGAATTAGGCTTAAAAGGCTATCCATATATTGCTGAAGAAATTGTATTATTTAGAGATATAAAATTAGCAGAATATTATGGAAATCGTCGCTATCATGCCCAGCATATTAGCACTGCGGGATCTATTGATATAATTAGCGAAGCTAAAAAGAATAATTTAAGAGTAACTTGCGAAGTAACTCCACATCATTTTATTTTAACCGAAGATAATTTAAGAACTTATAATGCTAATTATAAGATGAATCCGCCACTTAGAAAAAATAATGATATCGAGGGCATAATCAATGGAATAATTGATGGAACTGTTGATTGTATCGCAACTGACCACGCTCCACATAGTATTGATGAGAAAAATCTTGGTATAGAAAAAGCACCGAATGGAATAATTGGACTTGAAACTTCGCTCGGTTTATGTTTGACATATTTAGTTCATAAAAATCATATAAGCCTTTATAAATTAATCGAGTTAATGGCAACTAATCCAAGAAAAGTTATTAATCAAAAGCAGGTCAAATTCGAAATTGGAGAAATGGCAAATGTTACAATTATGGATATTAACGAAGAATGGACTGTAAATAAGGATAAATTTCTTTCAAAATCAAGAAATACACCATTTGATGGATTTAAACTAAAAGGAAAGCCTAAATTTGTATTTAATAATAATAAGTATTTTGAATGTAAATTATAAATTATTGAATGAGTTCTGATTTAGTCATAAAACAAAAAAATATTAATTCTGAAGAAGAGCAATTAGCAAAATTTGAAAAAAAAGAATTATTAAATCATATTGAGAAAAGTTTAATTAACAACGATAAGAATTTAATTAAAATATTTAAAAAAATGATTAACGATAATAAATAATTAAAATAATATAAAAAATTGCAATATAATCTATATTATGTAAACTAATAAAATACAATATATTCTCTATTAAATCGAATATTTTTAAAAATTATATATAGTGAGTTTGTTATGAATAAATTAAATAATCAAAATTTTATCCTTGCAATAGGATTAGTTATTTTAGCTTCTTTATCAAGACTATTTCCCGTCTTGCCTAATTTCCAACCAATAATGGCAATTGCATTATTCGCGGGTGTTGCATTTTCGAGTAATAGAGTTTTAAGTTTTCTTATTCCAATTGGTGCCTTGTTGTTCAGTGATATTTTATTACATTTTTTCAGCGAATCATTATTTGGTTTTTATGCTGGATTTCATAATTCTATGATTGCTGTTTACCTTAGTTTCGGCTTAATCGTATTATTAAGTAGCTTTTTCAATAAAAAAGTAACTTTATTAAGCGTATTAGGTACTTCTTTATTATCTGCTATTATATTTTTTATTTTAACTAATCTGTCGAGTTGGCTATTTGGTCTTGATATTAATAATATGCCATATACAAAAGATTGGGCTGGTTTAACTTGGTGCTTTACTTCTGCCCTACCATTTTTTAAATACTCTGTAGCTAGCGTATTATTATATTCAGGTGTATTATTTGGTATTTATTATTCTGTACCAAAATATATTTTAAAACCAATAAAAAATTAATAATTCTAAATTTAAAAAATTGGGTTATCTATTTATTTTTTAGATAACCCATTTTTTATTTTCTGATTGAATTAATTAATCTAAATTACTATTTGGTTTATTTAATTCATTAAATAAATTGATAATCTCGTCAATAGATTTTTTCCCTAAATCACCTTTTCCGTGCTGCCTTAATGATACAGTATTTGTTTCTTGCTCTTTTTGCCCTACAATAACGGAAAATGGAACTTTCATTTGCTCTGATTCAGCAATTTTACGGTTAATCTTCTCGTTTCTTGTATCAATTTCAACTCTAAATCCAAGTGAATAAAGCTTATCATATAATTCTTGGCAATATTCATTTTGGTTCTGTCCTATAGGTAAAATCGAAATTTGTATTGGTGCAATCCAAAATGGGAAATTTCCAGCAAAATGTTCAATTAATATAGAAATGAACCGCTCCATCGAGCCAAATGGTGCGCGATGAATAATTATTGGGCGATGTTTTTGATTATCACTTCCCATATATTCAAGTTCAAATCTTTCAGGCATTACATAATCAACTTGTACAGTTCCTAATTGCCATTTTCTACCAATAGCATCTCGAACTATAAAATCAATTTTTGGTCCATAAAAAGAAGCCTCGCCAATACCAATAAAATAATCTAATTCCATCATATCGGCAACTTCTTTAATTTCTTTTTGAGCGAGTTCCCAAACTTCAGGGTCACCCGCATATTTATCTTTATTATCATCTCTAAATGATAATCTTGTGCTAACCTGCATTCCAAATGTATTGAAAACTAATTGAGTTAAATCAACTGCATTGATTAACTCATCTTTTAATTGCTCGTGAGTACAATAAATATGGGCATCGTCTTGGGTAAAACCTCTTACTCGCGACAATCCACTAAGTTCACCAGATTGCTCATAACGATAAACTGTTCCAAATTCAGCCAATCTAAGAGGTAAATCTCTATAACTACGCGGTTTAGATGCATAGATTTGATGATGATGAGGACAATTCATTGGTTTAAGCATATATTCTTCGTCTTCAACTTTAATTGGTGCATATTGAGAATCAGAATAATATGGATAATGTCCCGAAGTTTTATATAAATTCAAATTACCAATATGTGGAGTTATTACTTCTTGATATCCGCGTCTTAGTAATTCTTTTTTCAAAAATTCTTCGAGTATTCTTCTTATAGTCGTACCTTTGGGAAGCCATACGGGCAATCCGCCACCAATATTAGGGGTAATCATAAATAATTCAAGTTCTCTTCCAAGTTTTCTATGGTCTCTTTTTTCAGCTTCTTCACGAAGTTGAATAAACTCATCAAGCATTTTTTGTTTTGGAAAAGTTATTCCATAAATGCGTGTCATCATTTTATTATCAGAATTACCACGCCAGTAAGCACCAGCTACGGATAACAATTTTACCGCTTTGATTAAACCTGTATTTGGAATATGTCCACCACGACACAAATCAATAAACTCTCCCTGTTTACAGAAAGTAATCTTCTCACCTTTTAGCCCCTCAATTAATTCAACTTTATATTCATTGCCTACTTCTGAATAGTATTTATATGCTTCTTCCCAAGTAGATTCACTCATATCATAATTTGAATTCTTTTTTGCTAATTCTTTTATTTTATTTTCGATATTTGGCAAATCTTCATGAGTAATTTTAATACCTTCGGGCAAGTCCACATCATAATAAAATCCATTTTCGATAGCTGGTCCGATACCAAATTTTGTTCCGGGATATAGTACTTGCAAAGCTTCTGCCATTAAGTGAGCAGATGAATGCCAATACATTTGTTTTCCATCATCATCGTTAAAAGTAGTAATTTTTACATTAGAATTTTGATTTATTGGACGGGATAATTCGTAATATTCACCATCAACAACGGCGCCGAGAGCATTCCGAGCAAGTCCTTCAGAAATTGATGATGCAATTTCAAAAGCAGTAACCCCTTTATTAAATTCCTTTTTTGAACCGTCTGGTAAAGTAATTTGTATCATTATAAAACCAATATTTTTTAAACCTTATTTAATATAATTATTTAGAGAAGAATAAAACGGATTATAATTGTAATATTGTGTAAAATAAATATTTAATTATTTACTAATCTAAAATAAAAAATACATATATAAATTATTCTTCTCAAAAAATTAATATACAAGCCAAAAAATGAATTTAAAAAAATGAAATATTAGAAAAAATTAACGTCTAATATACAAATCATAAGTTAATTAATTTTTTATATGTTTGATTCCATAAAACAATTATTATCATTAAATTCAAATATCCCAATAATTTTATTATTTGGAGAAGATGAATTTTCTAAAGAAGAAGCTCAAAATCAATTAATTAATAAATTTATAGTTTCAGAAGAAGATAAATTTAATCTTGATATTATTGAAGCAGAAAACACTTCAATTAACTTCATTATTGAATTATGCAGAAGTTATCCAATGCTTTCTAATGAAAGATACGTTGTCGTAAAGAATTTTGAAAAATTATTTTCGGGAAGAAGCTCAAAAAAATTAGCTGACTCTTCCCCATTTGCAATATATTTAAAAAATCCTTCGCCAGATACGAAATTAATTCTTGTCGCCAATATTGATTCAGCAAAAGATATTTTAAAAACATATAAATCGGGAGATAAAGATAGATTTTTAAAAAAAATTAGCACTTTAAAATTTCCATTTAATACTCTTATTTCAGATTTTTTATGGATGGAATTTCCAAGAGTATATGAATCAGATTATCCACGTTGGACACGAGAAAGACTAAAATTATATGGAAAAACTATCCAAAGCGAAGCATTAGAAATAATGCTTTCACGAACAAAACAAAGTTTAAGAGATATTAGTAATGAAATTGAAAAATTATCTATAGCATTGCCAGATAAAAAAGATATTTCGGTTGACGATATTAATTTTCTAATTGGTTCGACACGTGAATTTAATGTTTTTGAACTGCAAAAATCTATTGCTAACAAAGATTTATCAAAATCAATAATGATTTTAAATAAAATGCTTTCAGCTGATAAACAAGAAATGTTAATAATTGCAATATTATCAAAATTTTTTATTAATTTATTAGAAATTATAGAGGATTATGAATCTAATTCACAAATTCAACTAATGGCATCTAAATTAGGAATTACAACTTTTCAATTTAATGATTATCATAGTGCTTTAAAAAAATACAATATTAAAGAAATAGAAAATTCAATTAACTATTTATGTAAATGTGATTTAGACTTAAAATCAACTAATTCAGATTCCCTCTTAACTATGCAAAAATTATTGTATTCTTTAATGGGATTTACAATATAATTTATTGAGTGCACATTATGAACAAATCTTTATATACCATTGATAATATTAAAATATATACTATTTACTTAATGTATATTTTTGCTGGTATTATTTATAAATTTAACTTTTTAGAAAGTTTTACAAATGTATTATCTGGATTATTTATTATTTTAGTAGCACATTATATACTATATGAAGTGATTTCTAAAAAGCATACTCAAACTGAAAATATCATATCAAATTATTCTAAATATTATAAAACATTTTTCTTTATTTATTTCCTGTTTATTGCAATAATTACTTATTTTATTGAATTTATTGGAGTTAATTCGGCTTATATTTTTGGAAGATTTAGTTTTACTAGTAAATTAATTCCAAATATATACGGAGTTCCCTTATCCGTACCATTTATTTGGATTATATCAATTTTATCATCATTAGGTATCATACAAAAGTTTACTAAAATTAATTTAAGATTAGTATCAAATATAAAAAAATCTTTAATAATTGGTTTTTTAATATCAGTTTTTGATTATTTTCTTGAAATGAGTGTAAAACATACATTATTTTGGACTTGGCAAATTGGTATTGTACCCTTTCAAAATTATCTTGCTTGGTTTATTTTTGGAAGTATATTTTCGTACATTGGATTCAAATATCAATTATTTGATGTAAGATTACCCAAAATTGTATCGCATATTTATTTTGCACATTTAGTATTTTTTTTGATTAGTTCCTTATAATTATTTAAAGACAAATATTAAAATCTATATATATTGATATTTTAATAAAATTACTCAAAATATTATATTATTAAGAAAAAAATGATATTTTTAAATTATACAAATTATATAAAATTTAAAAAATAATTTCGGACTCTATTATGAAGTATTTTGCAATTATACTTATAACATTTTTATGCATTCAGAATGTATTGAAATCTAATGATAATTATTTTATTTACGATACAAAAAATTCAAAAAAGATATCAATTGACGAATTAGTAGAAAATTCTTCAAAAAGTAATGTAGTTTTTTTCGGTGAATTTCACGATGATAGTTTAATTCACAATATACAATATCAATATTTACAAAAATTTTACTCAAAAAAAGCAAATACAATTGTATCAATGGAAATGTTTGAACGTGATGTTCAAAAATATATTAATTCATATTTAAATAATGAAATAAGCGAAGAGGAATTTCTTAAAAATTCAAGACCTTGGCCAGATTATAAGAAATTTTATCGTTCATTATTAGAACAAGCAAAAAGCCAAAAATCTCAAGTAATTGCATCGAATATACCTCGAAAATTTGCGGCAATGTACGTAACAGGTGGTATGAGTTCTTATAAATCATTAAATAATGAAGATAAATCTTATATAGCAAAAATGATGGTGTTATCCGAAGATGAGTACCTCGATAAATTTCTTGAAACTATGCTTGGTGATAAAGAAAGAATTAAAACATTAAGCCCTAATAAATTAAATACATTATATTTATATTATGGAGCTCAATGTATTAAAGATGAAACAATGGCTGAATCAATTTTGGATATTTATAAATCTAATCCTAATTCACCAATAATACATTTTAATGGAGATTTTCATTCGAATAATTTCCTTGGCACTGTTTTAAAATTAAGTCGTAGGAATCCGGATATAAAAATTGCTGTAATTAGTCCAATATATTTTAAAAATGAAAGCGATATAAATTATTCTAACGATTTAAAAAATCAAGCAGATTATATTTTATACATTCCAGAAAAAGTTAAAGAAGAATACCCCCAAATGATGGGTGGCGATTCGCATTTTGGTGAAAATTATATTGTAAATCATAATATAATACTTAATATTAAACCTAAAGAGTCATATATTTATGGTGAGGATATAATAACATTTAAAAATCCTATACTAAAATCTGCAAATCTAAAACTATTAAAAAATTTAGAAATAATTGAAATTAAAGATAAAAATAATAATTTAGATTATAAAATTAATTCAATTGATGATTTCTATAATGAAATTGTTTTAGAAAATAAATCTTTAAAAAATCAAAATTATCAGAACGGTGGTGTTAAGGAAACTTTTGAACTCGTTATTAAATATAAAGGTAAGATAAATTATGCCCCAAGTGAAACTAATATGGTCAAAAGACATTCCAATACTCCCGGTATAATTTCTGCAAAAGATGGCGAAGGTATTTATTTGCCGGGAGGCTCCTTTTATCCACAATCTGATAAAGATTTAGCAACTTTTAAAGTTAATATTACCATTCCCAAAGAATACAAAATTGTAACAAGTGGAGTTTCAACTTCGCATGAAAATTCACTCGAAAGAGTTTATAATATCGAATCCGATCAGTTTATTGATGAACTTACTTTGGTGGGAGCTAAATATAAAGTATTATCAAAAGATTACGATGGAATTAATTTTAATGTTAATTATTTGAATGATGGTCCTTATTTAATGAAGTATTTAGATGAATCTATTAATTATTATAAGATTTATTCAGAACTATTTGGCAAATATCCTTATAAATCTTTTGATATTGTAGAAAACTTCTTTGCTACTGGTTTTGGTATGCCTGGTTATACCCTACTTTCTAATAAGTTAATTGCTATGCCATGGGTAACTTTATCCCCTGGTTCATTAGCTCATGAATTTGTACATAATTGGTGGGGAAATAGTGTTTTTGTTGACTATAATTTAGGTAATTGGTGCGAGGCTCTGACTACATTTTCGGCAAATTATTTTTATAATATTGTAACAAATAATAAAAAAGAAGAGTTAGATTTTAGAAGAAAAGCGTTAATTGCTATTGACGCTTTGCCAAAAGATAAAAATTATCCCGTTAGTGATTTTAAATATCAGAGCAATACTTACGATGCTGTAATTGGATATTCTAAAGGAGCTTTTGTATTTCAAGAAATTTATAAGCTAATTGGAAAAGAGAGATTTTTCGATGCTTTAAAATCTTTTGCAAGTAAATATTCGGGTAAGCGAGCGTATTGGTCGAGTCTTGCAAATGAATTTGCTGAAAAAGCAAAAGATACTTTGCAAGATATTAAATTAAAAATAGTTATTAATGATTGGATTAAAACTAATGATATACCTGAAGTTAAATTTTATGATATTCCTAAAATTAAAAATGATTCAGTTGATTTAAGCATTTATTCAAATATCAAAAGAGTATTTTCTTTACCTATTTTCATAAAATACAATGATGATACAACAGAAAAATTTTATCTTTTAATGAAGGATACTCTTAATAATTTCACTTTAGCATTAAAGGATAAGCCGTTAAGTATAGAAATTGATAAAGAACTTGAAACTCTGCGGAAAATTAATCATTGGGAAAAACCGACAAGTTTTAATCAAGTATTATCTTCAAAACCTATTGTAATATTGCCAGATAAAACTTCACCCGACTTTAAAATAGCTATGGATTTTATTAATTCAATGAAAGAAAGTGGAATTGATTTTGAATACAATGTTGCAGAAAATTATAGTGAAGATGATTTAAGTTATCGTTCCTTAATTTTACTTGGAAATACAAGTAATAATAAATTAATCAAAGAATACGCAAATAATTTGCCTGAAAATCTTAAATTAAATGAAGAAATATTTACTTATGATGGTAAAAGTGCATCTCTATCTGAAAATGTTTTAATGGCAAATGTAGAACATTTAAAAAATAATGATAAAAATTGTACAATAATAAGTTTCTCTGGTTTAAAAGATTCAAGTCCACTTAATAGATTAATTCATTATCAATCTTATTCATTAGTATTAATAAATATTCAAAAAACTGGACGTCCAATTTATAGTTGTGAAATTTTTCCAAAATCAACTGAAAAAAATATTATGATGTGGAATAATTTTTAATAATAACTTGTTACTTTATTGAAGATTATAAATTAATAAAATATTATCATTCTAAACTTAAGCGAAGTACCCAAATTAAAGTTAAAGATGTTCAACAATTTTATAAATGTTGGACATCTAACTATTTATAAATTATTATAATTACTATTCTTAAGCTTATTGAAATAAATCTAAAACAACTATTCTCTCTCAGTCCAAGTAGTATTTTTTCTTCTGAAAACAAAGGAAATTGGTGTTCCGACTAAATCGAAACATTTACGCATAGTATTTTCAATAAATCTTTTATATGATTCTGGAATTAACTGTGGATGATTACAGAAAAAAGCAAAAACAGGTGGCTCTGTGCCCACTTGTGTAATATAATTTATCCTTAAATCATATCCACGTACTGAGGGCGGAGGAGTTTTATCCAAATGTTGTAATAGGATATCATTAAGTAAAGAAGTTTTAATTCTATTCACTCGCCTATCTCTTATTTCTTTTGCAACATCAAGAATTTTATTAATTCTTTGCTTTGTTATCGCAGAAATAAAAACTATAGGTACATAATCAAATGTACGCATACCTTCTCGTATTTTTTTTGTCCACTCGTCAACAGTATTAGTATCTTTTTCGATTAAATCCCATTTATTAATGGCTATCATAATGCCTTTACGAGCTTCATTTACTTGATTTATTATTTTTTTATCTTGGTCTTCAAAACCACGTTCAGCATCTACAACAACAACTGCAATATCACATCGTTCTATTGCTCGAGAAGTTCTAAGCATAGAATACATTTCAATATTTTCGGAAACCTGTGAGCGTTTACGTAATCCAGCAGTATCAATTAAAACAATATCCTCACCATAATACTTTATAACAGAATCAACAGAATCTCTTGTTGTTCCGGGAATATTAGTTACAATGGAACGTTCTTTACCTGTTAAAGAGTTTGTAATACTTGATTTACCTGCATTAGGTCTGCCAACAATAGCAATTTTAAGTCTTGCATCTTCTTCATCTGGATCAAAATCTTTCAATCCTTCTACTACTATATCGAGGAAATCGCCTGTATTATGTCCGTTTAATGCAGAAATTGGGTATGGCTCGCCTAAACCAAGTTTATGAAATTCAAAAGAATAGTTATCTTGAATAGTATTATCACATTTATTTACGACAAGAACAACTTTTTTATTAGATGATCTTAGTATTTTTGCAATATCTTCATCAAAAGGAGTTATACCGTCGCGTCCATCAGTAACATAAATAATTGTATCGGCTTCGTCAATAGCAATCATAGCTTGCTCACGAATTGCACGTTCCATATCATCTTCACTTCCCGGAATAAACCCACCAGTATCAATTAACATAAATCTTATACCATTCCAATCTGAAATGCCGTAAATCCTATCACGAGTAACTCCCGGCGTATCTTCGACAATAGCCGCTCTTTCCCCTATTAATCTATTAAAAAGTGTAGATTTACCAACATTTGGGCGTCCTACAATTGCAACTAAATTCATAATTTAATCCTAAAAATCATCTTAAATATCTGTATTTTTCATTTATTGACATTGGACGTAATAAATGAAAATCGCCAAAACCAGAATTATCAACAAAAATAAATTCTCGATTAGTCAAATACGTCCATTTTTCATATATTCTCGAATCTCCAAAATTATTTTGTCGTTCATTTGTATAAGGAGGTCCAAAAATAATATATATCATACCTTTATCAGTCATCCAACCTTCTTGATATGCCTTAAATACTTTATTGGCATATTCAATTCTTGAATAATATTCTTCAAAAGCCTCATTTCTATCGGTTCCGGGTGATGGGTCAAGTTTTTTCCAAAATGCCTCGAATCGTTTTTGCTTTTCAGCTGTTGTTTTACCCTGATTCATATAATCAATGTCGTTTTGATAAGCAACATAACGTAATTGTTTAATTGCCAAATCTATATCATTTAAAACATTTCCACCAATTGTACGAGTATAATTTATTGTTCTTTGAGTAATCGCTAAAATATTAGATTTTGAAATATCATTAGTTGTATCTGGATATAAAGCATTTAATTTTAATAAATAAGCCCCGTTTACAATCTCATCAATCTTAGGAATTTTGATAAATAACTGATTCTTTTTATTTGGTATTTCTTTTCTAATTCTATTACTATAAGCAATTAACTCATCTTTTAAATTATAAATTTCCCAAACAAAATCAACTGAATCACCGACAAATCTTGTATTATAAGCCTCAAAAAAAATGAAAAAGCCAGATTCCAAATTGGCTATATTATCAGAAATATGTGGTGTAATTTTATATTTTCCAGCTACTTCTTCTACTGAATTTAGAAGTAATATTCCACTTAGAGAAAAATCATATTCGCCAAAATCAAGCACAGTAATAAATCTTTCTTTTTCCCAAAATTGTTTACTAAATTTGTCAGAAATACGAGTAGTTATACGATATTTTCCGGGTTTAAGATGAAAAATTGTTTGTGAAAAATCAAACTCGCCTGTTCCACCACGAGTAACAAAATATTCTTTTTCTCGTATTGTTTTATTTGTACGACTATTTTCAACTTTATTTCCTAAAGTATCTGTTATTTGAATCTCAATTTCGTAAGATGCACCGAAAATATCACCACTTTTAATAAAATTTAATGTCTGGTATGGTACAAGTAATAAAACATCAAGCCTACCATTATTTAAAGTATCACCCACAAAAACCACTGCATCAAAATAGAAATTTTCAATAGCTTCAGTTTTTATATTTTGTGCAAATATATTTGTTTGAAAAATTATAAATATCGGAAGAATTATGTTTAATAATTTACGCATTCTAATATTTTGTGCTTTATGATTTATTTTATAAATATAAATAATCAAAAAAAAATTGAAAATTTATTAACGTAATTAAATATCAAATATTTGACTTTCAATAACTTTAACTAATCATGAGAAATTATTTATTTTTTGGCTCTTAATTGATTTGAATTAACTGTAAAAGTTAAAGAATTATAAAAATTAGGATTTTCATTAAATTTTAACTCACCTATAAATCCAATCATTGCAGCATTATCAACACAATAAGATAATTCAGGAGCTATTGCTTTGATTCCATTTTTTGTTGAAATAGTATTCAAATCACTTCTTAATTTAGTGTTTGAAGACACTCCACCCGAAATAATAATTGTATTAATTTTATTTTTTTTTGCGGCATTGATAACTTTTTTAACTAAAACATCAACTATTGCTTGTTGTGCTGAGGCACATATATCGTTTAATTCAGTTTTAGAAATTCCATTAGGAAAATTTTTATGAATAAAATATCTAACTGATGTTTTTAATCCAGAAAAACTAAAATTAAAATTATTTTCGTATATCATAGGTCGTGGAAAATCATATTTTTGTGGATTACCATTTTTAGCATATTTATCAATTAGTGGACCGCCCGGATAATCAAGTCCAATTAATTTGGCAATTTTATCAAATGCTTCACCAGCCGCATCATCTTTTGTAGAGCCTATCATAGTATAATCATTAAATGAATTTACTAAAAAAATGGCAGTATGCCCACCACTTATTACCATTGAAATAACAGGGAATTTAATAGATGAATCTTGTAAAAATCCAGAATATAAATGACCTTCGATATGATTGACTGGAATTATTGGTAAACGATTAGAAAGAGCAAAACCTTTTGCAAAACTTGTTCCAACGATAAGACTACCTGCTAATCCTGGTGAATTTGTAACAGCAACTGCACTAATATCGGAAATTTGTACATTTGCAATATTTAGTGATTCTTTTGTTATTTTTGAAATTGTTTTTAAATGCGCCCTCGAAGCAAGCTCCGGAATAACTCCACCATATTTAGAATGAAAATATTGAGAAGATATTACATTACTCAAAACTTGAGAATCATTTACAATCGCTACAGATGTTTCGTCGCAAGAAGATTCTACTGCTAAAATCATTTTCCTATAATCCTCTCTTTAAGCATTAATAAAGCATTTGTTACAGCTCTTTCACGATTTAACTCTCTTGAATTAGCAAATTGGAATAATTTTGCACTTGTTGATTTATAGTCAGAAATACCAATCCAAATAGTGCCAACGGGTTTATCTTTTGTTCCACCACTTGGTCCAGCAATACCTGTAATTGAAATACCATAATCAGAACCAAATAATTGTCTAATATTTCTAGCCATCACTATTGCTGTTTGCTCTGAAACAGCTCCATAATTATCAATAATATCATTTGAAATATTTAATAAATTATGCTTTACTTCATTTGAATATGCAATAACACCACCTAAAAAATATTCAGAACTTCCCGACAATTCGGTAAATTCTGCTCCAAGCATACCGCCCGTGCAGGACTCTGCAACTGCAACATTTAATTGCTTTTCTTTTAATAATTCTGATAAATAATGAATAAGAGAATCATTACCATAACCAACAATATATTTTCCAGCTATTTTAATAATATTATTTTTCATTAAATTAAGCAAATCTTGTGCTTTTTCTTTAGTTTCTGAATTAGCCCCAATTCGTAATCGTACCTTACCAACTGATGGTAAATATGCTAAACTAATTCCTTTAGGAAAATTATCGGGGCTACCAATTAATTCTGCAAGTGCAGATTCAAAAATACCCGCTGTATTTATAGTTAAATATAATTGAATATTTTTAGAAAATTTTTGAAAATGTTCTATTAGTATATTTTGCAATGTGTTACTAAATATATCTTCCATTTCTGCAGGAACGCCCGGCATTGAAACTATCAATTTATTATTTAATTTAAAAAGTAATCCAGGTGCAGTACCGACAGAATTTTTTAAGGGAATACATTTTGATGGAATTTTTGCTTGTGATTTGTTAATATCGCTTAATTCTCTATTTCTTGATTTAAACCAATTGATTAAATAATTAAGAGTTTCCTCGTGCCAGATATATTTATCATCAAAGAATTTTAAAAGTACTTCTTTTGTAATATCGTCGTGTGTAGGACCCAAACCACCAGTAATAAGTAATACATCAGAATTATCACTAAGTCTGTTTAATTCTGATAATATTATATCTTCATTATCAGAAACAGCTGAATGATACACAGCAGAAAAACCAATAGAAGTCATTTTCTCGGCTAACCAAGAAGAATTTGTATTAACTATTTGCCCAATACAAATTTCATCACCAATTGTTAAAATAGAAAAATTCATTTTTTCTCAAATAAATATGGGATTGCCCGTTTAGACAATCCCAAAATAATATAAATGCATAAATTAAAAAATTTATTCAGTTTCTTTATTCTCTTCAGATTGAGAATTTGTCTCGTTTGTAACATCAATGTCTTTATCAGAGTTTTCAACTTTATTCTCTTCAACTTCGACTTTGCTGTCCACTTCTTCATTTGTTTCGTCAAGTTTTATATTCTCAAAATCATCTTTAGAAAATTTCTTATAATCAAGATTGAATTCTTCTGTAAAGAATTCTGCTTGTGAGCTATCATAAGTAACTTCGACAGGTGGATTATCTGCATTCGGTACTGGGTGTTGTTGGTTGTAAGTATCAATAATGGCTTGGTCTTTACCGCGAAGAGCTTCAACTACTGATAATACAATTTTCTTTGATTCTTTATCAAATTCAACAACTTTTAATGGTAAAACATCGCCAATTTTGAAAAATTCGCTAATATTTTTTACTGGTGCAAAAGATAATTGTGATACTGGTACGAAACCATCAACTATTTCTGGTAATTCAACTATAACACCTTTTTCAATAATTCTTTCAATTTTGGCTTCTGATTCAGCACCAATAATATATGTTTTTTCGAACTCATTCCAAGGATTATCGTTAATTTGTTTATGTCCGAGTGCTATTCTACGTTGTTCAGGGTCAATACTGAGAACAACAACTTCTAATTTATCACCTTTTTTAACAAACTCACCGGGGTGACGAATTTTCTTAGTCCAAGATAAATCACTAATATGAACTAAACCATCAACTCCTGGTTCTAATTCAACAAAAACGCCGAAATTAGTTAAATTACGTACAATACCATTATGTTTAGATTCAACTGGATATTTTTTCATTAAATCTTCCCAAGGATCTGGTTCGAGTTGTTTCATACCAAGAGCAAGTTTTTTATTTTCTTTATCAATATTAAGAACTATAGCGTCAACAACTTGTCCCATAGAAACTATTTGTGATGGATGTTTAACGTGTTGCGTCCAAGACATTTCAGAAATATGAATTAAACCTTCGATACCTTTTTCTATTTCTATAAATGCACCGTAGTCAGTTAAACTAACAACTTTACCAGTTACTTTAGTAGCTTTTTCATATTTTTCGCCAATTGTATCCCAAGGATGTTGAGTAAGTTGCTTCATTCCTAGAGAAATACGCTTTTTATCACCATCAAAATCAAGAACAACTACTTTAACAACTTCATCAAGAGTAACTACTTCCGAAGGATGAGTAACTCTTCCCCAAGATAAGTCAGTAATATGAACAAGTCCATCAACTCCACCAAGATCAACGAATACACCAAAGTCAGATATTGCTTTAACAGTACCTTCGAGAACAAGACCTTTTTCGAGTCGAGACATAATTTCGCTTCTTTGTTCAGATAATTGTTCTTCAAGTAAAACTTTGTGAGATACAACTACATTTTCACTTGGGTGATTTACTTTAACTACTTTTACATCTATTGTTTTTGCAACCCAACCATCAAAATCTCTTACTGGTCTAACATCAATTTGTGAACCGGGTAAAAATGCTTCGATACCGAGCAAATCTACAACCATACCACCTTTAATTCTTCTAAGAATTTTAACTTTGGTAACTTCTTGTTTGTCGTATAATGCAATAATATCTTCCCATATTCTCATAAAATCAGCACGACGTCTTGATAACAACAATTTACCGTTTGAATCTTCCATTTTTTCGATAAATACGTCAATTTCGTCGCCAATTTTATATGTTTCAGCGTTTAAAAGTTCTGCTTTGGGAACAACGCCAAGTGATTTGAAACCAATATCAACATATACTTCGTCTTTTGTAATATTAACAATATGACCATTGACTAATTCATCTTCTTTTATTATTTTGATAGCTGAATTATATAATTTTGAGATTGAATCATCATCAATGTCAAAGGTACCAAAATCGCCTTCTAAAAATTTAGTTACTGCATCTACATCAAATCTCTTGACTTGTTTCTTAATGCCATGCATTGGGTGTTTTTTGTCAGTTCCTTGACTTTCTGAAACAGATAAAACTTCCTCATTCATTATAGCATTTTCCGACATTAAAGTCCTCCAAAAAAAATAAAATATATAGTGAAACAAATATGTGTTTTAACACATTGTAATTAATTTTTTCAATTTAGAATTTTTTAGCTTTGCAAAATAATACATAAATTCCATATAACAAAATATTTTACTATTTTTTTGATAATTTTTTTTGACTATTTTACAATAATTTAGATTTATTTTAATATTTAATAAATTTTTTATAATTATTATCTATTTTTAGATAATAAATTCCATTTGGAATATTAGATATATCAATTCGATAATTTCCATCTTTATTGATAAATAAAGAAAATTTTTGAATTTCAATTCCCAATAAGTTATAAATTATTGCAGTTGGAAAACTAATATTATTATAATTTAAAATAAAAAAATTATTTGCTGGATTTGGATATAAATATTCATCAGCTGTATTAAAATCAACAACATTTGTTTCTGTTTTAGTAGTAAATTTCCAAATTGGCGACCATTTACTGAAATTATCATCTAATTCAGACCTTACTCTCCAAAAATAATCAGTATTATATTTTGTATTGTAATAGAAACTTGTTGAGTTTTGAACAATATCATCAAATAATAAATTTGTAAATTCTATATTATCTGCAATATTAATGCGATATGAATTAGAGTAAGATAAATCAGACCATTCAAAGTAAGTATTAATATCAACTTCGTTTTGATTATTAATTGGTGAAATTAATTCTGGTATCTGAATTTCTGTCATAAATTCTCTTATTTCGGACCAATTACTTATTTCATCATCAAAACCCTGTTTAACTCGCCAAAAGTATTTTTTATTATAATCTAATTTATTAATATCAAAATAATTATCAAAGAAATTTGTATCTAATAAAATATTCTCAAAATTGATATCATTTGCAATTTGCAAATCAAAATATACATTATGCAAATCAGATTTCCATTGAATGATGTCGCTAAGCGAAACTCCCTTTTGTGAATTTTCGGGATAGCATAATTTAGGGCTATTAATAATAGTTTTAAATGTCCAAATATTAGTCCAACTACTTGTATCTAACTTGTTTATTGCTCGTATTTTCCAATAATAATTTTGATTATTTTCTAAATTTTTCACTTGAAATTCAATTTTATTTGATAAAGTATCAATTAATAATAATTCAAAATCATAATTTTTTGATAATTGTAATTGATATTTTTCGGCGCCATTGACTTCTTGGCATTTTAGTGTAACATTTGGAATAATATTTTTACTATTATTTTCGGGATATATTAATGTTGGTTGATTAATTTCACTTGTAAAATTCCAAATTGGCGACCAATTACTTGTGTCATTTTCATAAAAAACTTTCACTCTCCAATAATATTTTTTATAATTATCATAATCTTTAAAGATATAAAAATTATTATTTAAATAAATTGATTTTAAACTTTTTGAGATAAATTCATTATCATCAGATATTTGTAATAAGTAAGATTTAGCATTTTTTATATCATACCATATTAAACTATCATTTGAATTATATCCAAAAGAATTATTTATTGGTTTTATTAGTTTTGTAGAAAGTGTATTATTATCCAATGTAGTAAACAAATTTATTTGAGACCAATTTGAAGTATCTTTGCTATTTAATCCTCTTATTCTCCAATAATATGTTGTATTATAATCAAGATTATAAATTTCACATTCGAGATAATTTTTTGTTATAAGTGTATCAATTATTAAATCTTTCATATTTACAGATTTTGAAATTTGTAATTGATAATTTTCAACAGAATTAGATTTATTCCATTTGAAGAAAATATTGGTCGCTAAATCTTTTTGATTATTTTGAGGTGAAATAATAGTCGGAGTATCTAAATGATATGATACTAAAAGAAATTCGCCAAAATTTGAAAAATCAGCTGAAATTTTATTATTATCTGAGTTATAATTACTAATTAAAGGTTTAAAAATACCTTCTGATTCCTTATTACGAGCAAATACAACAATACTTTTTGGTTTAGTTATATCATTTATTGTATTCAAATCAAAACTAATTATACCATTGATTTTTGATATATTTTGCGTACTTAACACCCATCTATTATTAATAATTGATGTAAAGCTCGAATCACTGAATTTAGCATTTTGTGGTATATAATTATGTTTTTCTATTGCTGTAAAGCCTTTTCCTTGTAAATTATTAATTTTTAACTCAACTCCTGTTGTAAATTTTGAATCATTAAAGATATAATTTCCATTATTATTAATATCTTTATAAACGGCATTCATTTTAGTTATATATCTTGTAGCATTGAAAAAGCTTTGTAATTTATCACCTAAATAATTTAATTTAAAAGCAATTGTATTATCTGGTTTAACCTCTAATACACGAGTATTATATTTTAATGAACCAAAAGAAATCACTGTATTACCATTTATAAGACGTCGTGCTGATCCCATACTTGTAACGAAATAATCTGGATTATTTCTATATTCCCATACTTTTTTTGCAGTTTTGAGGGTGTAATCCATTTCGTATTCAACAGCTCTCGAATACTCGACGGGCTTATAATTTCCATTATCAAAAAGTAATATATTACCATTTGGCAAAATATTTATTGAATGTTGATGAGAAAATCCATAAAATCCATTGATAGTATCATTTAAGTACCTAAATTCGTTGTTTCTACAATTTTTTCCACCAAATCGCCATATAATATTTCCCGTACTTTTGTCAATTTTCGTTATTTCATCAAGAAATCTCATTGATACAAGTATATTGCCATCGCTATCTTCAGTAAAAGAATTAGCATGTGTAAAATCAATTGTTGAATATGTTAAATCAATATCTGGGGTAACATCTGTAATATTATAATGGTCTAAGGCTTTCCATTCCCAATAAACTTTTCCTGTTCTATCTGTTTCAACTAAAACCGCAGAAACTACATTCGTATTTTGTTTACCTCCATCAACAATTTGCGATAAATCCATCTCCCTTTTTTCCATACATAATACTAAGTAATGTCCATTTGAAAGTAGTAGAACATCATGAATATCAATTGCATAATCCCGCGGAAAAGCTATACTATCAACAATTTGAAAATCCTCGTTTATTAACAAGAATGTTTTTACACTATATGCAATCCATAAACCATTATTAAGAAGTTTAAATGGGACTATTTTATTCGGCGGATTCTTTGGTATAATAAAATTTCCATAATTATCCATCAAATTATAGGTCGAATCTTTGCTCCAACCAAAATTTAAATAACCTGGTGATGGATTATTTAATATTTCAACTTGCCATTCATTAACTTGCGAAATAGTTTTAGAATAAACTAATAGTAAGTTTATAAGATATATTAATAGAAATATTTTTTTTTTCATTGTTAAATATAATTTGTAATTATTTAATAATATTAATCTTTAGCTATATATAATTATAAATATTAATTAAAAAGAAATATTTTAATTAACTATTATTAGTAAACTTATCAAGCAATTCAGCTAAATATTTTGCTGAATTTCTTCTTTCATATTTTTTTATTTCATCAATATTTGGTTTATAAAAATTTTCTGAATTTTCCCATTTTTTATAATAATCGAAATAAATATCCTCAATAAAATTTTGTTTTGTTTGATGTGCAATTTTGCCGGAATTTGTCTCATTAATCAATCTTCCTACTGCACCATTTTCAGGACCAATTGCAATAATAGGTTTTTGTACACCAATATATTCGTAAACTTTTCCCGGAACGATTTCTTCGCTTTCTTTAGATTCATCAACAACTAATAGTAATGCATCGGAAGTCATTAAATTACTGATACTATCAATATGTGCCATATAAGAAATAACTTCGATTTTATTTGAAAAACTCGTCTTTTCAAACATATCGTGAACCTCGTTACCAAAGCGACCTATAAATCTAAATTTAATCTTATTAACATCAATTTTTTTATCTACAATCAACTGTTCTACAGCTTCAAATAATACTTTGGGATTGCGTCTGCCATACATAGAACCCGTATATGTCAAAGTAAATTCAGAATTTTCTTTAAATTCAATTTTTGGAAAATCCTCAGAATCATAGCCATTTGGAACATGATGAAATTTATTTTTATCTAATTCTGGATATTTAGTAATTGCATCTTTTATTATTCCCACCCAAGCACATTCAACAGCTTTTGCTTCTGAAAATGTTGATTTTTCAAAAGATTTATCAATATATTTTGGTAAAAACCAGCGTTTTGGCGAAGATATAAATCCAGTCCAAGGATCACGAAAACCCGCTATCCAAGGAATATTATATTTTCTTTGAACATACCGTGCAATTAAAGAGCAAGTATATGGTGGTGATGAGCTATATACTGCATCAATTTTTTTTTCTTTTAGCAAATTATCAATAGCAGTTCTTGCAGTAAAATACCATGCTATTCTTGCATCTGGTATGAAAAATGTTGCTCTAATAAATTCAGCAAATTTTTCTACAATACTAATTTTTTGATTATCTTTTTTTATAACATTTACATCAATAGCAGTGTTTTTATCTTTCCTTGTAATAAAACGATATAAATCATAAGGTTCGTAGATATGAGTTCGAATAACTTGCACATCTTTCGGAATTTGTTCAAGTAGCGATCCATCTTTTGCGGGAAAATCGCCATTTGAAACAGTTAAAACAATAGGATTCCAGCCAAATTCTCTAATATATTTAATATGCTTTAATACTCTTTGAACTCCTGGTCCGCCAGAAGGTGGAAAATAATATGCAATTACAAGTAAATTTTTCACAAAATATTTTTTAATAATTTCTAAAACAATTTATGACGAATAGATTAATTAAAATTTTTTTATTTTAATTATATTAATAATTCTAACACTAAATAAACTTATAATAAGTTAATTATATCTTTATTTTAGCTATTATTCGAATTAAAAAAAATGAATCAGAATATTGTGCATTGGATTATTCTTGTTATAGCTGGTATTTTCGAAGTATCTTGGGCTATAAGTATGAAATTATCAAATGGTTTTACAGATATTAAATGGTCAATAATTACTATCAT
Organism: Bacteroidota bacterium; assembly: GCA_029974985.1. GTDB lineage: Bacteria > Bacteroidota > Ignavibacteria > Kapaibacteriales > UBA2268 > JANJTB01. The sequence continues at coordinate 161,972 of JARKQC010000243.1, forward strand.
TTTATTAATAATTAGTATGGGTTTGCTTGCCTTTACACTTAAATTTCTTCCAGTTGGCACTGCTTATGCAGTATGGACGGGTATTGGTGCTATTGGAACTGCTACTCTTGGGATAATATTATTTAAAGAATCAGCAGAATTTTGGAGAGTTTTCTTTATTTCACTGATACTTATCGGTATTATTGGTTTAAAATTTGTAACAAAATAAATTAATCATAAATTGACTTTAAAAAATCATTTATTCTGTCTGCGGCATATTGAGGAGTAATTTTTTTCATACAATTAAAATGCAACAAAGGGCAATGCTTTCTACCAATATGAGTACAAGGCCTGCAATATAATTCTGTTTCGAGTATAATATTCGGCACTCTAAAAGGCTCGAAACCTAATTCTTTTGTTGTAGAGCCAAAAAATGTTGCAACTGGCACTTGCCTTGCGGCTGCAATATGCATTAATCCAGTATCATTTGTAATAAGTAAATCAGCTTTATCAATGATTTCAGCACTTTCGATTAATGAGGTTTTACCACAAAAGTTTTGTAAAAAATGATTTTGAGATGATATTTTCTCAATTACCAATTTATCGTTTACGCCTCCAAGCAATGTAATCGAACTACATTTTTCTTTAATTAACTCAATTAATTCTATATAATACTCAGTTAACCACATTTTTGTTTTATGATAAGCTCCCGGTGCAATTACAATATTAAATTTTTCTTTTGGAGTGAATTTTTTTGAATGAGCTAAATATTTATTATTTGTTAAATCACTATTTAGCCAAAATTCTAAACCCAATTTATCATCTTCTAATTCATAATTTTTTAAAGTATTCATATAAATATTATGAATTTTTTGATATTCTTTATTTTTTCCAATTTTTAAATAGACTAATCCAAGTTTAAATAATCTTCTTTTGTCAATAGAATAAATTAGATTGCTTAAATTTTTCCGAATTAATTTTGTTCTTGAATTATTATGTAAATCAATAATAATATCATATTTTCCATTTTTTGATAATAATTTGTTTTCAAAACCCTCTAATTCATCATTTGATATTTTTTTCTCAATAGTTAATAAATTATCAATATTTTTATTTAATAAATAAATATCTCTAAAATGTGAAAATACTAAAAAATCAATTTGAGAATTAGGAAATTTTGCTCTCAATATTCGAACAAAGGCTGTAGTAAGAACAATATCACCTATTGAACTTAATCGAATTACTAAAATTTTTTTTGGAAATAAATTATTCATTTTTAAAATATGAAATAAAAATCGTAAATTCGTACTTTGTAAATTATCAATATTCAAAAATATAAAAGTAAAATGAATTATACAGAAGAAAATAAAGATAATATTGTGATTTTCAAATTAGAGAATCAAACAGTCGAGGGAAATGTTTCTACAGAATTCAAAGCAAAAATGTTAATTATTGCCCAGCCCAATATTGATGCTTTGATAATAGATTTATCAAAAGTCGAGGCTATTGATAGTTCTGGTTTGGGCGCATTATTACTTGCTAATAGACAATTAAAAGATAATGATATTCCCGTTATTTTAGTTGGAGTTAGAGATTTTGTTCGTAGTCTTATGAGTATGACTAAAATTGACGAGGTATTTCTTTTTTATCCAACTATTGATGAAGCTATAAAAGCTCTTCAAGAAGATTAAATTAATATTGAGTCTTTAATATTAAAAATTACTTCTGTTTGTACTTTATCAAGCAGAAGTTTTTTAATTATTTAAACTATAAATCATCAATTTCTTGCGCTATTTGTTGTAATTTATAAATTTCAGCATAGCGTCCACCCTTTTCAATTAAATCATTGTGATTTCCTTCTTCAATTATTTTACCATTATCAAGCATGATAATTTTATCTGCATTTTTAATTGATGATAAGCGATGTGAAATAATAATTGTAGTTCTGTTTTTCATTATTTCTTTTAGTTCTCTTAAAACAAAATCTTCAGTATTAGTATCAACTGCTGATAAAGAATCATCAAGAATTAAAATTTTGGGATTTACTAATATTGCTCTTGCTATAGCAATTCTTTGTTTTTGACCGCCAGAAAGTGTTATACCGCGTTCACCAAGAATTGTATCATATTTTTCTGAAAATGTATTAATTTCTTCTTCTAATTTACATTTATATGCCGCTTCTTTAATTTCATCAAAACTTGCCGTATCTTTTCCAAATTTAATATTATTTAGAATTGTATCAGAAAACAAAAATGTATTTTGAGAAACAAAACCAATATTTTTACGAAGTTTTTCGAGTGTATATTCTTTTATATCAATATTATCAATTAAAATTTTTCCTTCACTAATATCAAATAATCGTGAGATTAGATTTACTAATGATGTTTTTCCCGAGCCAATTCCACCGACAATACCCAGAGTCGAGCCTTTTTCGATTTTCAAATCAATATTTTTTAAAATATATGGCAAGGAATCCGAATATCTTAATGAAACATTTTCAAAAATAATTTCTCCATTTTGTATTTCTAAATTACTATTTGAATTAATATTATCGCTAATATCTGTTCTTTGCTCCATTAAATTTCCAAGTCGAGACGCAGATGCCGAGCCGCGCTGAACTAAATTTGTTATCCAGCCGATAGCGGCGACAGGCCAAATCAATAATTCGAGATATATAAAAAATTGAATTAAGTCGCCAAGAGTAGATTGCCCGTTAATTACTTGATTACCACCATATAACAATACTCCTAATTGAGATAGTCCGACAAGAACCATTAATATTGGCATCATTATAGCCTCGAGCCGTGCTAATTTAAGATTTTTTAAAAGATAAGATCTACTCATATTTGCAAATTTCAATGATTCATACATTTCTCTTGTGTATGCTCTTATTACTCTAACTCCCGAAATAGATTCTTGCGATAATGTGGTTAAATCAGCAAATTGTGCTTGTACATCTTTAAATGCAATATGAATTTTTTTCCCTATCAAATATGTAATATATGCTAATATTGGCAATGGTAATAGACCAATTAGTGTAATCATTGGATTTAATGATAACATAAAATAAAGTGCTAAAGTAAATGTAGTAAGTGTATTAGCAGAATACATTATCGCTGGACCTAAAAATTCCCTTGCGGCTGGTATATCATTCGTAGCATAAGCCATAAGATTACCCGTCGGATTCTGATGATAAAACGCAGACGATTGATATTTGATAGAATCAAACATATCTTTTCGTAAATCATATTCTATTTCACGAGATGCAACAATAATAGTTCTACGAGTCCAAAACATAAAAAAACCACTAAAAAATACTAATATTAAAATTTTAGCAATTTCAATAAATATTGTTTCGATAGTAAATTCACCCGTACCAATTGTATCAACGGTTCTCCCTACTATTCTTGGAACATAAGTAGAAGCTAAATTTGAAATAGTTACAAATATAAATCCTAAAATTAATTTATTCTTATATTTTATTAGATATGGTAATAGTCTCTTTAGTTCATTCATTAATTTTTTGAATAAAAAAAATATAATAAGACGATATTTATAATGATTATTACAATTATTTTAAAATTATTCGATTAAATATTACTTAAATCACTAACAATTATGAACATTAATTTAAAAATGATTAACTTTGTAATTGTATTAATTGCTATTTTAAAAAAATAATTTAAAAAAAGAATAATATGAAAAAAATTGTAGAATGCGTACCTAATTTTTCCGAAGGTAGAAATCCAGAAATTATTGAAGCAATTGCTGATGCAGTTAGAAACACACAAGGTGTTACTCTTCTTGATGTTGACCCAGGCTTTTCAACAAATCGAACTGTATATACTTTTGTTGGTGATCCAGATAGTGTTGTCGAAGGCGCCATTAATGCGGCAAAAGTTGCTTACAAATTAATTGATATGAGAAATCACTCGGGAGAGCATCCACGATTAGGTGCTTTAGATGTATGCCCTTTTATTCCCGTTGCTAATGTTACTATGGATGAATGCGTTGAGTGTTCTAAAAAATTCGGTGAACGTGCAGCATCCGAAATTGGTATTCCAATATATTTATATGAATATGCTTCTAATCAAAGTTACAGAAAATCTTTACCACAAATTAGACAAGGTGAATACGAAGGTCTTGCTAAAAGAATAGTCCAAAAAGAATGGAAACCAGACTATGGTCCAGCAGAATTTATTCCAAGTTGGGGTGCAACTGTAACGGGTGCAAGATTGTTCTTAATTGCATATAATATCAATGTTTTAGGAACATCTAATCAGGCACATCGTATTGCATTAAATCTTCGCGAGGCTGGTCGTGGCGAAAACGAACCGGGAAAACTTAAAGAAGTAAAGGGCTTGGGTTGGTTTGTTGAAGAATATGGCATGGCTCAGGTTTCGATGAATTTAACTAATTATAAAATTACCCCCGTGCATATTGCTTATGAAGAATGTCTTAACGAAGCGGCACAATTAAAAGTCGGTATTGCTGGCTCGGAATTAGTTGGTTTAATTCCGCTCGAAGCTATGCTTTTGGCGGCAGATTATTATATTGAAAAAGAAAATTTATTTATTCTTGATGAAAAGCAGAAAATCAAGTTAGTAGTTGATAGATTAGGGCTTAATTCAATAAGTCAATTTATTCCAGAGAAACGCATTATCGAATATATGATAGAAGAGAAAAAAGATGAACCTTTAGCTTCTTTATCAGTTCGTAAATTTATTGAAGAAATTGCCGCAAGAAGTAGCGCACCTGGTGGTGGTTCGGCTTCTGCCACAATCGCCGCTATAGGTACTGGTCTTGGCTGTATGGTTGCCCAACTTACCTACGGAGTTAGAAAATTCGAGTATTTAGATTCTGAAATGAGAAAAATCATTCCACCACTACATAATTTTACTCAAAAATTAATTACTATGATTGATGCAGATACGAATGCCTTTAATGATTATATGGATGCCATTCGCTTGCCCAAAAATACTGATGAAGAAAAGACGATTAGAACTGCGGCTATGCAAGCTGGTCTTAAAAAAGCAATCGAAATACCTCTTAGCACTATGAGATATGGCGATTTTGCTTGGGAATGGATGTTAGAAATTGCAAAATATGGAAATATTGCCTCTAAATCAGATGTGGAAGTTGGAGCGCGTTCACTCGAAGTTGGTATTTGGGGTGCTTATAAAAACGTTTTAATAAATTTACCAGAAATTACAGATGAAGATTTTAAAAAACGTATTTTAGAAGAAGCTGAAAGTATTGTACAAAGAGCTGATAAAAAATCAAAAGAAGTATTAGAAATACTAAATAATCGTAATTAATTGGATATTATCTATAAAACGCTATAAATAATTAATAATTATATAATTTACAGAGGCTGTCTCAAAAGGGTAGCCTCTTTTTTTTGAGTATTCCCAAAAAAATAAAGTTATCCACAATTAAAATCTACTAAGTATATAATCGTCATAGACTTATATCTCAAATATTGTGGAAAAAAAAGTGAAGCCAATTTT
>JARKQC010000248.1 GCA_029974985.1 Bacteroidota bacterium
TAGTTCACCCACGAGTAAAGAAATTAGAAGCAGAAGGACTGATTGAATTTAAGGACGGCCCTAAAAGGAGAAAAATACCTGTAATGAACTATGATAAAATAGAAATTGCAGTCTAATTTTATTTGTTGAATCATTTCTAAGTAAAAAAAAGAGTTATATAAAGGTTAAAATTTACTTCGTTAAACCGTTATATTACGAAGTTGGTATGCAGGCAATAATTACTTTTTTATAAAAACATATTTTTATTGGGTTATTAATATCTATAATTGATATTTTTGGAGTGACTTATGATGGGTGATTACGATGGAAATCGTTTTGAGAGAATTTATATATTATGACAGGGAGAAAATTGAAGATTTTTTATCTATTATAGAAGATGGACTTGTTAATCAACAAATCGAGACTAGAACAGAACATGGGGTAAAAATAAAGGGTGAAGGTGGATTAAAGCCTATTATTACTATTGGAGCAGAAAAAGGCTTCGCTGATAATGAATTGCAAAGATTAAAAACTTCCACAGATGCATCTTTATTTCAAAATTTGTATACTCTCTTAAAGCGGGAAAATAAGTTGAATTCATTAGAATATATTAGTGAGAGTGAATGGGATCAATTGAATAAGGGAGATATTTTGGAATTAGAAGCTCAAATTGAATTTTCAGGATTATCAATTTTATTTGAAAAAATAATAAAATTTACTAATTTTTTGGAGCAGATTGGTTTTGATGATACGATGGATGAAAAAAATCAACAAATAATGGCGGGAATTAAAATTCTAAATCAATTAACATTGGATGATGGGATAAATGTAAAAATAACACCTGTTAATAGTCTAAAATATAAGTTCGTGTCAATATTAACACCTGATAATCTTAAAGGGAATAAACAGGAATTAATAGGTGAATATAAAGTTATGTGTCGTGTGAAGAAAATAATAGATAAAGATGAAAAAATGGAGCTTTTTAATTTAATTCCCGGTGCTGAATTAGATAAAGAACAGATTGAAGATTTTGTAAAAAGTTTTGAAAATATGCCTGCAATGTTTGGTCCTGCTCCAAAAATGGAAGATTTACAAATTACTTATCCTGCAATGATGGTTACTCCAATTGCGATATATAGATAAATTATAATTTACTAAACGAGATTAACCCTTTTTCTCTTACTAACCTGTATTATTTAAAAAATCACCCGCACTAGACAGACTGTCATGCTCTTGGGTTGCTTGGGGAGGAACGGGTAAGCTACCTGTGAACCAGTGAGTTATAGATAGAATGACTGATGATGAATTAAGTTTATGGATGAAAGATTTTATCCTAAAATTTAGAGAACAATTTGATAATTTATCCTCTGAAGAAAAAAACCAGTTACAAGATTTATATAATCTAAATAAACCTTGTCAAGTTGAATCTTTTTGGATTAGAAATGAAGAATTAAATTTTGATTTTCAATTCCATTTTTTCACAAAATTTGAAAATGAAAAAGATTTAAAAATTAAAGTCAAGGTCTTAAATTCCCAAAATTATATTGAAGCATTAGAGGGATATTTAAAAGAAAAGAAATGGAACAGATTATTATCAGATTCTAAATCTTCTACTTTAAAGGGAGAAACGTATTCAGATAGAATTGAGATTATTCTTGCAATGGGGATTAATAATTTTGTTGTTAATAATCTCGCACATTCAGAAAGATCTATATCAACCCCTATGTTTGTTATGTTAACCATTATAAATCCAGAAAATCCAGATGTTTTATGTTGGATGAATATAGGTAAAATTCAAAGGAAGAACATTGAAGAAGAAGTTTATCATATTATATCTAATATTAAAGAATCGAAATTTGAAAATATATCATCAAAATCTGAAAGATTAGAAGGATTTGGAACATATTTTTATCCTCCAATTTGGATTGGAAAACATCCTAATGCCAAATTGAAAGATCGAGTTACTAAAAAACGATTAATACAATTTAGCAAGAAAGTTCAAGATATAAAATATAAAAATAAAATTTTAATTGTTAATAATGATGGATTTATAGCTATTGAGGGGAATAAAAAGGAATCTACTAATTTATTAAATGAAATAATGGCTACAGCAATTCTTTTAGATATTCCGGCATCTATGATAAATGAATCTGAACTAGGAAGAGTTTCAATTAATCTTGAAAATCGAGAAATTGAAACCCCACATTTAAAAGTTAATTCTATGCGAACAAATTTATTTAAGTCTCAATATGATACCTTTACAGATATAAGAATAGATAGGATTGAATTATCTGAAAAGGAAATTTCTGGATTATTCAATATTGCCGAAAAGATTACTAATTATAAAATCCCTAAAACTTTCTTAATTTTCTATTTAGAAAGTTACACACATTTTCAAAATTATTTATATCCACAATCATTTTTAATGAGCTGGTTAATTATAGAACGTTTTTTATCCTTACTTTGGAAAAAAGAAGTTATAAATAAGATTAATGGTAAAAGGAAAGAGAAATTAGAAAATTCTGTTAGATGGTCTGCAGATTACATTATTGAAACTTTAAATTTGTTAAATGTAGTACCTGATGAAAATTATAAACAATTAATGAGATTGAAAAAGAAAAGAAATAAAATTGTACATGAGGGTAGAGAAATTACAAAAATAGAAGCTGAAGAATGTTTAAATGTAGCTAAATTTATTTTAATTGAAGAATTGGGACTATGAATAAATAAAAAATTATATTTAGGATTATAAATCTTCAACTATTTTTTTAACATCAGGATCAGGAGCATTTTCGACTATTTTTAAAATAGAATAAATATTAGGAGGTACATTAATTTCTATAATTTCCTTATTAATCAACCTTTTTTGTTTTAAATATTCTTGGGCAAAAGATCGGCTTATTGATTTAGATCCTTCAAAATTTATTAATATTTCATTTCCAGGAATATTTTTAACGTAGTCAAAAAAAACTTTTGCACCGCCTCTTATGTTAAGATTTGGCAAGATTTCATTAATAATGACTACTTCATTTTTAAACAACATTAATCCACCTTTAAAAAGGTCCATTTATAGGACTATGATACTCAATATAATCCATAAAATCTTTCTTTTTTAATTTAGACCTCTTGAAACGAATACACACCAAAGTACCATTAAGTATATTATCTTGATCAGCTTTAATAAATTTTTTCTCTTTTTTAGTCAAATGACATATGCCTTCACGAGAAGCAATAAAAAAACTGCCACCTAATCCTTCAGTTATCAACCTGATTGAAGTATTAAGGCCATATCCAATCCAGTCATTTAAATAAATATCTTCATATGATGATATTCCTTCCATTGCCCTTTTAAAACCTTCTTTTGTAGATATGCCGTTTATGGCTTTATACAATGCTTCGCAATCATTTTCAAATTCATAAGGGTTAATAGCTTTACCAGCAAATTCTGGTTTTGATTGTTCATATTTTCCAGGTATAGTGATCCCATTGTCTAGAATACCTATATCTACATATTTTCTCTTTGAATATATTTGCCCATAAACGTATAATCTACTTGCTTCTGAGTTTTGATCGACATTACTTAATATTTCCCCAAGGACATAGCGGAAAGTATTTACTCCCCCATACTGTTCATAATCTATTTCGTTTGCATACAATGCGCCACTGATCATATTATCCAGAATACCTAAAACTCTTGATTTAGATTTTTCATCGTCTTTAAGATTAGAACGTATAAGATGAAATATATAATTTGTAGGAATCTTATCATTTTCAGGAATCCTTAATATCCATTTTAAATGATTACGAGCATTATATTCACGAGGAAAGATTAATGGGAGTGAACTAAATTCTGAATAGTATATGGATGGTAATATAGATGCAGGAGTAATAGGAATATCTGATAGATCAACATAATTTAAGTATTTGGGCATGGCCAAATATTTTTCATAATACTCCAATAATGAAAAAATCTTCATTATCTTTCCTCTTTATCATTTAAATTTATTATCATTAATTATTCAAAGAATTAAGTATATTAACTTATTAATTCAAAATTTCCAAATTCATCATCAATTTTATTATATTTATAAGCAATTTCCTCGTATTTTTCTGCAGTTAAGAAAGTTCTTTTAAAACGAATACATACAAAAGTCCCGTTAAATGAATCTTCATTAGTTCTAAAGTGTTTCCTTCTCTTAGTCAAATGGCAGATGCCTCCACGAGAAACAATTAAAAAACTTCCATCTAAACCTTCTGTTATCAACCTAACAGATGAATTAATCCCTAAAGATATCTTTCCACTTTCTAGAATATCTTTTACCGATCGGGCAAATCTAATTGAGCTTGCTCTTTTAAAATCATCTTTAGTAGATATACCATTTAATGATCTGAATATTGCTTCACAATCATTTTCAACTTCATAAGGATTAATTCCATTTTCATTATAGAATTCATCTCTAGATTCTTCATATTTCCCAGGTATAGTATCTCCATTATCTAAAATACCTACATCAATAAAATCTGTGTTGGGATATATTTGACTATAGCTATATACCTTACTTGCATTTGAATGCTGATTAATGTTCCTTATTATCTCCCTAATGATATATGGAAAAGTTTCAGTTCCTCCATATGAAGAATAGCTAATGTTACCACTGGGAAATATTAAATTACGAATTTCATTCTCAAGGTTATTTAAAGCTTCTTCTCTTTTTTCATTATTTTCATGTAGATCTAAATCCAAAAGGGGAAGCAGATTACTATTACTATCAGATATTCTTAAAATTTTTTTAAAATGAAAGCGAGCATCATTATCTGGGAGAATATACTTTGTAATAGAATTTGATCTAGCAAAGAATACTGTGGGTAATATTGAAGCAGGAGCAACAAAACGAATATGAGACAAATCTAAACGATCTTTAGTTGGATCCTTTTCTATATCCAAATATTTTGTATAATCTCTTAACAATGACGGCAGGCTCATTAATAATCATCTATATACTCCCTTATTAAAACTTATTTATTATAGATTATTCATATCTTCAATTTAATTGCATATAATTCTATGAACTCCGAATTGCATATACTATTGCCGTTGTAGTGCATAATGCAATTTGTCGTTTTTTAGTAAGATATGTTGATAGCCTACATTTGGATATAGAAGGCAGTTTTAGCGATATGTTAATTGCATGTTTCACAGCAAGCCAAGCTCAAAGCAGTCCAGCATCATAACCCTTATCCCACACCTGACAAAGTCCTGCACGAACTCTCCTGGGAGTCCTCACTTGCGTAGACTCCTGTCACTGCCCCGAGTTCGGAGTTTGAACTGATATTTGTTAATATTTGGACAATGGATTTTTTGCATCCTTTTAAGTACATAAAACTTACAAGATTGTATAGGTGTCCAGGCAATATTATTTTATAAATCAATCTTTTTTTTTTAAAATTGGTAACAATTTAATTTTATATTAACAGATTATAATCATTCTATCAAACTTTTCGAGAATAAAGTCTTAATAATAATTCAATTCGTTTCTTTGTCAATATATAAAACTTAGTTAATATATTGATAAAAAAAGTTCATGGGATATAATTTTTTCTGTAAATATCAAATTAGTAAAAATATAGCTGGTAACAATGTTTAAGCTCTTAAAATATTTGATAATAGCTTTAATTCGAAATAATACCTTTAAATTTCGATGATTATAATGTTATTTTAGAATCCCTTTAAGTATCAAAAATTAACCAGGATGTATAGGTGTCCAGGTAACACCACTTTTATAATTTGGTAAGTATCCGATTTGACGTTGAGGTTGTCACACTGATGAATTCTTGGTACTTTAATGAATTGAAAATCATTGTTAATATCTTGTTTTATTCAGTTAATGATTCATTATTAATCATTTTCTCGATTTTCAAAGTGTCATAATACTCCTGTGCCTCTGGTTTATCCCTGAAACTATGCACTAACTCTTTGTTTTCTTCAACAATTTCCTTAACATCATCATATGTAATATTGAAAAATTCTTTTCTATTATTTATTTTATTCACTCTTTTATTTTCAAATCGGCTATGTAATTCTTTTTCTAATTCAAAAGCTTCTTTACTAAAAATAAATACATGAGTATCGAATTTAAATGGAACTGATGCACTGGATAATTCTCTTACTCTCTCTTGAGGCTCATCTCTTCTTGTTACCCCTATTTTATACACATTTTCTCCGAAGGAACCTATATTAGATAGGATATACACATATCCGGCACCTGTTCGTGTTCTTTTTTCGGCTATCTGCTCCATATCGTCATTACTTTTTGCTAAAGCCAACTCTAATTCTCTGATTTTAAGTTTCAATTTTTCTTTTTCTTCATCAGATTTACTTTCTCTTAATTCAACCGCGATATTATTTATATTAGTTTCCAAACTCTTTCTTTGTTCATTGATTTTTTTCTCTTCCGCATCTAATTGTTTTTGTATTTTTTGCTCTTCTCTTTCCCGTTCTCTTGCTTCCCTTAATAGTTCTTTTTCTTCTTGCTTTTTCAACTCATATTCGATAGCTACATCAAGTTCTTGTAATTTCAAATCCAAATACTGAGGAGTGATTGTTATAACATTTCGTTCATTTAATTTATTCAATGCATCAAATGATTTT
>JARKQC010000255.1 GCA_029974985.1 Bacteroidota bacterium
CATGTATGATTTACTGTTATAATCGTCTAATGGGATTTTTGTATGTATGTAAAATTCTGTTCCGTCTTTTATGAATTTATAATTTATTATTTGTACATTAAATGAGGGTCCTTCATATGATTCATATTCATAATTAATTCCATCTATTGTTTTATTACCTATTGTAACATTGGGTTGTTGTCCGAATAGTTTTGATTGTTCTTCAGCTTGATTTCCACCATAAACCATTAATTGACTATTTCCATAGCTATTCCAACATTAGCTCTTGCAAGTGATGGTGTATCATTTACTCCATCTCCAACCATAGCTACATTTTCATACTCTTTACCTAGTTTTTCAACAATATTCACTTTGTCTTCTGGAAGAAGATTTGGATAGTAATTATCAAGTCCAATTTCTTCTGCTACATTTTTAGCAGCATTTGAATTGTCTCCAGTTAGCATAATTGTTTTTATAGATTTTTCTTTAAGTTTAGATATAGTGCTCTTTGCATTTTCTCTTATTTTATCATTTAAATTAATTAATCCTAATATTCTATTCTCATTTCCAATAATAACACTAGTTTTTCCAATAGAATTTTTTTCTAAATTCAATTCTTCGATTTCACCTTTCAAATTTTCATTATAGTCAAATAGCTCTTTTTTACCAATATAGAATGTTTGATTGTTTATTTTACCTTTTAAACCTTTTCCCGCAATAGATTTAAAATTTTCAACTTTTTCTAGTTTTATGTCATTGTTTTTTTGGTAGTCTTTAAATGCTTTTGCAATTGGATGTTTTGACTGACTTTCTATACTACAAGCTATTTTTATAATTTCATTTTCTTTAAAATTGTTTAATGTATTTATTTCATTTATTTCCAAATTACCTTCAGTTAAAGTTCCAGTTTTATCAAACATGATAGCTTTTATACTAGCTAAACCTTCAACATATTCTCCACCTTTTATGATTATTCCATTTTTAGTTCCTGCAGTAATTGCAGAAACTATTGAAACAGGTGTTGAAATAGCTATTGCACATGGACAGGATATAACTAATAAAACTAATGCTCTATATACCCATTCATCAATTGGCTGATTGAATATTAAAGTTGGTATGATAGCTACAAACATAGCTAATACAATAATTGTAGGGGTATAATATTTAGCAAATTTATCTATGAAAAGATCTATTTTTGCTTTTTTATCTTCAGATTCTTTTATTAAATCGATAATTTTTGAAAATATTGTTTCATCAGATAATTTAGTAACTTTTATCTCTATATATCCATCTTCATTTATGGTAGAAGCATATACTTCATCCCCTTCAGTTTTTGTCACTGCTAAACTTTCGCCAGTAATAGATGATTGGTCAACAGAAGTAATTCCTTTTTTAATAATCCCATCAATTGGTATTTTATCTCCTGGTTTTACAACTACAGTATCTCCAATTGATAAATCTTTAACATTAACTTCCACTTCTTCAAATTTGTTTTTATTATCACTATCTCCAATTTTTCTTTTCACAGTAGCAATATTAGGAGATAATTTAACTAATTTGGAAAGTGACCTTTTAGATCTATCTAATGCATAATTTTCTAAATATTCTGCAAGGAAGAATAGCAACATTAATGTCGCTCCTTCTCCGCCATCTCCAAGTAGAAATGCGCCGATAGTAGCTATTGTTATCAATAATTCTATTTTTACTTCTTTTTTTAATAATGATTTTATTCCATGTCTGATTATTCCTTGTCCAACTATTAATACTACTATCAAATAGATTATTTGTGAGATAATATCTTGAGTTAGGTTGCTAGATATATTAAAACTCATTTGGGATATAAAATATCCAATTAAAAATATAATTATTCCTATTCCTAATATAATTAGGGGTTTTTTGGATTTTTTATCTTCAATATTTTCTATGTTTTCAAGCATTCCTTGCTCACATGCACATCCTTGATGTTCATTATTATCATTGCAATTGTCATTATTATCATCTTCGTGGTGATGATGGTTGTGGTCATGTTTTTCTTTGTGATGATTGTCATGACAACAATCACAATCTTCTTCATGATCTATTTTTTGGTTTTCATTTTTAGAATCCATATTCATTCGCCTTTCTTATTAATGGGATAATTTCTTGACTATGTAGTGAATAAAAAGTCTGTTTATTCTCTTTTCTAAATTTAACTATGTCTTTATTTCTAAGTAATCTCAATTGATGGGAAATAGCAGACTGACTCATGTCTAATAGTAATGATAATTCACATACACAAAGTTCTTGATAACTAAGTGCACATAATATTCTTACTCTATTAAAATCTCCAAGGAGTTTAAATAGGTTAGATATCTCTTGATATACATTATCACTTGACATTTTCTCTGAAACTTCAGCAATAAGGTCTTCTCTAACACTTTTAATTTCACAAGTTTGATTTGACATATGAACATATATTCATATATTCATATTTAAAGTTTTCTGTAAATTTTTCAACATACAAATTATATATAAAAAAAATTCTTTTATATTTTTGAGATTTATTTAAAATAAAAAAATAATTAATTAATTATATTATAAATTATTAATATCATAATATTTTCAATAATTAAAAATAAATATATAAAATAATGTATTTAAAGAAATTATAAAAGAAATTATACAAGAAATTATACAAGAAATAATATAAAAAACAATATGTTATAGAGTATTAATGATTTAATATTAGTTGTTCATATGTAAAACGATTTGCATTGTATTAAATCCTTTTGTTGTTAATATATATTCGCCATGGTCTTGTTTTTGGAATATTAAGTCATTTTCTATTAGTTTATTTATATGAAAAATGAGGTTACCTCCTTTTAAATTTGTTATATTAGATAATGATGAAAAACTTTGAGGTTCAAGTGCTATTGACTTTAAAATTTTTAGTCTTTTTTCATGAGATATAGGATCTAAAATACCTTTAACTATTTCTTTCTCATTAATTTCAGATATTTTCTTCTGATCTTCTTCTTTTTGATTATCATAAATTTTGAAGGACTTAATCAGATTTATTTGATTTTCAAACATAGTAGAAACTTCATTAAAGCATATACTACATTCTTCCTTTTTACTAGCATTTCTCATAGTTTCTAATTCTTTTTTACTTTTACCTATTTTTTCTTTTGTTATATTATCTGGGTTTAATTCAGTAGTATGTTTTTTTAAATATTCTTTAAAAACATTTTTGCACTGATTTTTCATATCACAATGTTTCACCATCTTTTCATCTAATTCTGGATCTATTTTATCTAACATGTATCCATTCATGGATCCAATAAATTCATTTTTAAGGTTAGAATACATTAAATTTAAATATTCTTCATTAGATTTTTCAATCATATTTTTAAGATCTTTTTGAATATCTTTTATCATGTTTTTCATTTCAATTATTGCATTATAATCTTTTTGATTATTTATTTGATCCTGTTTTTCAATATTTTTTTCTTTTATTAGATTGTTTTTCATTTTACCAACTAATTTTTATCATTTTTAATATATTGATTATTATAATGTTAGAATTGAATTCATTGACATTTTTATAATATCTTTTTTATAATTGTTATTTTTATATAAATATAGTTACTTTATTATATTCAAGTACATTTTTCTGACGATTAAGTATATAT
>JARKQC010000299.1 GCA_029974985.1 Bacteroidota bacterium
GATGAGTCGCTGGCCATCCTCACATGAAGAAGTCCGGGGGCTGCATGTAACCTCTAACTCCTTGCAGGGACATTTACTGATGACATGACCCACGGCTTTATTAGCATCGATGGTTGTGAAGGGGTAGCCGGCCACCTCAGCGTCTGATAATGTTGCTGAATTGAAAAATGAAGATTTACCTACGTTTGGTTTTCCTGTTACTGCGATTTGAAGCATTTATATCACTTTTATATATTTAAAAAATACATTGTTGGGTCGTTAAATTAATGTTCTATTCACTGTAATACTTTTTTAAAATAAATAGTAAACTATTTAATGGTTAGTTTCTTAGTAAACAATAAATAAAATTATTAAGGGAACGAATATTTACTTATTAAATCTTTTAAAGTTGTTATGTAATCATTCAGGTGATTCCGGGAGACCATTTTTAATAATAAAATGAAACCAAAATTCTTCACAATTTTTATGATACTGTTCCAAACAATTTAGACATATCCATTTTTTACATTTAGGACATAAAAAAATATGTTCTCCATCCTTAAATTTTTTTATATTTTCTTCTTTACCATTATCTTTTAATTTTCTTTCTAAACATTCTCCACACTTTTCCAAATATTTATCCATATTTTCGTTTTTCAATTCTTCTACACGTTTTTGTTCTTTTTCATAATCATAGGGCTTTAATTTCAATCTGTTGAATGAAACTTTGTAAATCACGTATAATATCGGAGCAAGAATAAGCACTATTAGCAGATAATATTCTAAACGGAGAACTGATAAAAGCAATAATGGTATAACCGAAATTATAATTCCCATAAATAATAAGATTCTTCCTTTCATTAATTTTTTTGCTTTAGCATCGTTTTTAATGCGTGTTTGAAAAATACTTATTCCGTAATCATATTTGAAATTTTCGTAAGATAAATTTTCATGAATTTTATTAGGGTTCTTTTCGTAAGGATTAGCATAATTTATGATATTTATGACTCGTATGAGGTAATATAAACTAGAAATTAAAAGTGAAACTGCTAATAAACCGAAGATTGCAATAATTACTTTTTCCAGAAAAGATGCATTTTGAGAAATAAGATTATCTATAATAAATCCTTGAATGGTAATCACAATTGCACCAAGACCAAAAAGAGTAGAAGCCTTTGAGTCTAAATTGCTCATTCTATTCAATTCATGATCATATGCCCTTCTAATCTCATCTGTAAGATTAATTTCCGGGGAATTAGTCATTAAATCACCAATTCATAGAAACTTATGTCTATTTATAAAAAAACTTATTAATATAAATACCGATATCTCAAATGACTAGAAGATGAATATTATTGCAGGATTTTGCTTAATAATGTTAAAATTATTTTAATCTATTCCCACTCGAAGAACCCCTCATACCCACTTTCTCAGTCACACTAAACTTCCTCTTAGGCTTCAAACCGAATAAAAGCTCTGTTTGCGCCTGTATGTATGGTAAAAACCCGAAAGTGAGCATGTTAATCATTATCGCCCCGGTTTCTATGAAGTCCCA
>JARKQC010000302.1 GCA_029974985.1 Bacteroidota bacterium
TAATGTTAGTTTTGATACTCTTGATTCTGAAACTTATAAAAAAATTACAACAAAAAACTATCTTAAAGAAGCAAAAAAAGGCGTTTTAAAAGCTGTTGAGGTAGGATTAAACCCAGTTAAGTTAAACATGGTTGTGATGAATACTATTAATGATAATGAAGTTATGGAAATGTTTGATTTTGCAAAAAAAAATGGACTTGTTCTTCAGTTAATTGAACTTATGAAATCTGAAAACTGTGATGATAATGCTTTCAGTGAAGAGTATCATTTTGATGTTAGTTTAATAGAAAAAAAATTAGCAAAAATGGCAAAAAAAGTCAGAACTCGTAAGTTTATGCAGGATAGGAAAAAATACTTTATTAGTGATGGTGAAATTGAAGTTGTTAGACCAATGGATAACACTAAATTTTGTGAAAATTGTACTAGGCTTAGAATAACCCCTGAAGGAAAAATTAAGCCTTGTTTACTTAGGAATGATAATCTTATTGATATAATAACTCCTTTGAGAAGGGGTGCTTCTAATGAAATTCTTCAAAAATTATTTTTAGATGGGATTAATAATCGAAAACCTTATTATATTAAAAATAATCAATAAAATTATAATATTTTTTATTTTATAGATTAATTTTATATTAATAATGATTTTATTGTATTATTTAATGATATTTTATAGATATTTTGTAGTTGTATTTAATATTCTAATATAGGTTGATAAATTGATAGAACATAAGTTGAATCCTAATAATAAGCTTAAAGAATATATATTTTATAGTATAATCACTGGTTTAATTACTGGTTTTATTCTTTTTTTCTTTAGATATTTTTCTAGTTTTTTAATGGAAAGTTCTAAAGATTTGTATAATTATTTCTCTTCAAATATTAACTTCGTTCCCTTATTTTTCGTAATATTATTCTCATTGAGTATACTAATGTATTTTAATATTAAACATGTAAGAGAATCTTCTGGTGGTGGAATAGCAAGAAGTATGGCTTTAATTGAGGGTTCTATAAGCTTATTAAATAACTTAAAAGTATTTATAGCTACAATCATTGGCAGCTTTTTAAGTTTCTTTGGAGGATTGTCTTTAGGTGCTGAGGGACCTTCTGTTTTTTTAGGAACTCTCATTGGGAATGGAATATTCCATAATTTAAATATTTCTAATCATCATTTTAAAAGAACAATTCTTACAGTAGGATCGGTTGGAGGTTTTGTTTCTGCATTAGGAACCCCAGCATCTGCTATATTATTTTCTATTGAAGAAAATCATACATTTTCTATTCATGATTTAAAAAGTAAATCTACTATTTATCTAATTATTTCTACCATTATTGGAGGATTATCAGCCACTTTCATTGTTTATTTATTATGTTATTTTTTTGATATTAATTTCATACTTTTAGATTTATCGGGGAATCCTAATTTTGATTTAAGCTATTTTTATATTCCTATTATAATTGGTATTTTAATAGCTTTTTTAGCATTAATTTATAATTTCATTATTAAAAATTTTATTATATTTTTCCTTAAACTTAAATCTAATAAATATTTATCATTTATATTAATTGTCATGGCTTTCTTCATGTCTGGAATCATTGGATTATTGTTTATAGATACTTCTGGGAGTGGAATAGATATTATATTTCATATTCTTGAATTTAAATATTTTTTATACATCTTAATTCCTATTCTCCTTATTAAAATCTTTCTTATAGGATTTTCAACTGCGACTGGATCTACTGGAGGATTATTTTTACCAATGCTTCTAATTGGAGCAATAATAGGAGGAATAATTGCAGAAATTTTAATTCTTGGAGGATTATCTGATTCTTATTATGGAACAATAGTTATAATTTCAATGATAACTTTTATAGCTTCTAGTGTAAGAGCTCCAATAACTGCATTTATTTTTTGTTTTGAGATATCGGGTAGCTTTTCAACATGTTTATTGTCTATTTTAGCAATTATAATATCTTTAGCTATTTTTAATTATTTCTATGGAGAGTCTTTAAATGAAAGTATTTTAGGTATAAGCTTAGAAAGACATAATTTGGATGGTTCTGAATATATTTATAATAAATAAAAATTATTATTAGTGAACGACATTGAAAAATTAATAATGTGTTTTAATAAATTTTTTATCCATTTTTTGTAAACTGATGTATTATCAATTATCTCTTCATAGATATTCTTAAATTTTATAATTAATAGTTTTTCATTCTTTATATGAATTTTAGACAGTTTCTTTTTATGGTTCTCCAAACTTGTTCTATAGGGGTTAATTTTGGAGAATATGGTGGAATAAAAACAAAATTAATTTTAAGAATTTCACAAGCTTTTTCACCAATTGGGCTTTATGAATAGGATAATTATATAAAACTATAAAAATTTTCCTTTCCTTTTTTAATTCTCTACTAATTTTAAGATCGATTAAATTGTTAATGATATTTTCTCTTTTTAATCTATCAATTTTCTTTTGATTTTTCTTATTTTCATTTTCTAAAATAATCCTCATCTTTTTCTTAATTTGCTCAATATTTAAATCATTTCGAGAAAAAAAATCATCTAAAATACTTTTCAATTAATTTTCATCATGAAAATCATCTTCTAAAAGCATTTTTAAGTAAACATCATCAAGATTAACGTTATTTAAAGATTGATTTAAGATATTTTTAATAGTTTCATCTCTTACATTTTTGATTCTAATTTTAACTAAAAAATATATCAAATCATAAGTTTTAGAAGATACTGGGAAATTTATCACTGAATTACCATTAACTGCTTGAAATCCTATTCATGTAACTAAAAATTTTGAAGGATTTTTCATTAAAACATTTTTATTTCCCTTTTTATACTAAATTTGACCAGAATTACTAATATTTTGGCAAGCCGTTTGATCTAAAAAGCCAATTATATGCTTTTCAAGATTTACTCTTTTGAGTTTTTTTAAGTAATTCTTCAGTATCTTTAGGCATTTTTGAATATATTATATATGGTTTACCATATCCAAATTTCAAATCTTTTAAAATTCTTTCTATCTGTCTAACACTATATTCATCATTAAATCTATCTTTTACTAATTTTAAAACTGCTTTTGAGCTATATATTTCATTTTCAATGATGATTTTTTTTAGTTCAGATTTTTGTTCAGAACTCAACTTAGATTGACCTTTACTGCCTGTTTTCCTTCTTAAAGAATTAAATCCTCCGTTGTTCCATTGTTTAATCCAATTATGCCCAGCAACTCTTGTAATTCCTAGCTTTTCACAAGATTCTGTTATTGAAACATCATGATAGATATAATTTATGAAATAAAGCTTGTTTAATACTTTTATATCTTTTTCCAACTTTTTAATTTCATTTTGAAGCTCTTCAACACTTGTATGATCTTTATTAATAGTTGGTTTTCTTTTCATAAAAAATAATATGTAAATTATTATATAAACTTTTCAATGTCGCATATTTATATATTAAGAAATATTTTTGGAACTCCTAATTTTTACTTCTTTTTTTATTTTTTTCTATTTTTTTGAAAATCTTTTTATTTTTTTCTATTTGATATTTAAGTTTCTATTTTTGAAATAAGAATTTAAATTATTTTTTTTAATTTAATAGGATTATTACTTAGTTTATTTACAATTCCAATTTTTTTAATACTTTTTCAAAAATATACAATGTGTAGTGATTACACTCTGTTATATAAATTTTTCGGCATGATTCTAGTAGGCATCTTTATATTAATAGAAATTAAATGTGTATATAATACACATGGTGAGAGAACATGCCAAATCATATTGCTTCTGGTCTTAAATACTTAGCTGCAATTGAGCTGAAAAA
>JARKQC010000306.1 GCA_029974985.1 Bacteroidota bacterium
AAATCATTATTTTGAGCTTTAATAACAACATTTTGAAAAAGACAGCTAGGTTCTAGAAAGTAACCTAAATTATCTATTGCAACTTTTTTTAAAACTTCTTTAAATTCTTCTTTTTCATAACTCTCAGTAAAAGTTAAATTATCTTCTTCTAACTCTTTGTTTAAATATGAATCTATTTTTTCAGATAGATATTTATAGAAAATAAATCCTAAAATATAGTTTTTAAACTCACTTGCATCCATATTTCCTCTGAGTTCATCTGCAATTGCCCATAATTTACTTTCTAACTGATTTTGATATTGTGACATTT
Source organism: Bacteroidota bacterium (assembly GCA_029974985.1). Lineage (GTDB taxonomy): Bacteria > Bacteroidota > Ignavibacteria > Kapaibacteriales > UBA2268 > JANJTB01. Next base: position 311 of record JARKQC010000306.1, read on the forward strand.
AGTTCCCTCTAAAATTCTATTAAGACAATATTTCATCCAAAACAATATTCTATTCCTCACATAATGTTTCTTCAATTTTTTCATTAAAATATTCTATATTCCATATTTCTTCACAAATTCTTTTCACTAATGATATTCTATCTGAAATATCTTCTTTTTTGAACTTGTGATGAGGCTTAAAATTGAATTTTTCTTTAAGAACATTAAATCTTGGATTATTTTCATAAAAGCTTTCATTTAATGATGCTGCATAAGCATTTTGTTTTAAATAATGAGGTAATTTCTCTTCATAATCATAATCATTATAAGATTGATTATCTCTGTGAGGAAGTAATATCAATGCCCCAATAGAATTTCTCCACTCTTCAAACTCATTAATTTGATCAAATTCATCTTCATGTCTTTCGAATTTATCTGCCCAAATATGCTCTATTTCAAATGCATTTCCTTTAGAACCGTTATATTTTGTATAATCATTATTAGCTTCAATTGTTCTGTCAACAAAACTAGAAATTCTTGATAATAAATGTTTAATAAATCGTTTATTTTGCCCATGCAATTTAAAATCAGTGATTTTATCCCAATTTTCATCCATATCCTTTATTTCCTCAATTAAGTTCATAGCTAGTTGTTTTGAATCATTGTTTCTAATAAGTAATGTTCTTCTTTTAAACATAGAATATTTTATTGAAGCATGCGAAAATCTTCTAAAATTAACAGATCTTCGTACAGTGAATGTTTCGATAAAACGAGCCACTAAGTTAATTTTTTCATGAACTGTTTTTGAATCATCTGTGTCTATTAACGGTGCTAATAATAATGGATCTTGAAGAGAATCTGCTATTCCCCAAATAGAAATATAATATAAATAAGAAAAGTCATAATCATAGTTATTCATTTTGTCTTTTATCATCAAATAATTTTTAACAAAAAACGAAAAACTATCACTGAAAAAATTATAAAAATCATCGGAATTTTTTAAATTAAATTTATTTTCATGATTATCTTTAAACCATTGATGTAAACGAGATCCTATTAGTTCATGATCCTTGTCTTTAGAACCAACTTTACCTTCTCTCATAGACTCTGCATATTTTCCCCTAAACCATGCTTGAAAAAAAGGTATATCTTCATTTTTTTTATATTCATTTAACTTTTGAATTTGTTTTTTCCAAAGATTATTTAATTTTGATCTTTTTTCTTTATCTTTTATTTTAGAAAGGACATATCCTTTAAGCATTTCAGTTGGTGATAAGTTAAGTCCTCTGTCATTCATAGTTTCAAAAATAGTATAAGCATTTTCATCTGAGTGTGCAATAATTTCTACCACAACAACATTTTCAGTTAACCAATCAATAAAATAAGGTAAAGCTTTTGCATCAATTTCATCTGGAAATGCTTCAGGAATATCTTGATATCTCTCAAACATGTTTGAAATAGTTTCATCATCAGTATCTTTTACATTGTAAGTTCCATTTTCATATAATCCAGTTAAACATTCATTTCTATCATTATCTGATAAAGTAAATGATTTTTTACCAAATTTTTCAGAATAAATTAATTCATTGATTCCTCCTACATTTTCTGACCCTGAAATTTCCTTTTCTTCTATATTATTTTTCCATAAATGTTTCAAATAAATTAATAAAAGAGTGATGGAAGTTATTCTCTGCTGTCCATCAATAACAGATGATTTTCCTTCAATTTTACTAAGAATAATTGGTCCTAAGTAGTAATTTTGATAATTTTCAACTTCTTCTCTTTCATCTCCCTCTTCATATTCTTTTAGAAAGGTAGAAGTCAAATCTTCTATTAATTGGTTCATCTGTTCTTTTTCCCAACGATATTCCCGTTGAAAATAGTCAACAAAAAATTTTTGATGTGCTAAGAGACTTCTGATACTTTTGTCATTTGCATCTATTTTATTTGTTAATGCTGAACTCACACTTTCACCTAAAATTATAATTATTTATATAAAAATTTTTCCCTATATTAATTTAATCACCATGAAAACTTTTCTACTAAATCCACAATCTTTTCTTTTATTAATTCTAGCTTATTTTGAGTTTTAATTAATCCTAGTTTTTCATTAAATGAATTTTTAACTAGGTCATTCTTTATTTTATTTGAAAATTCATAATCATTAATAATATCATCAACTATGTTTTTTTTCAAATTTTCATCATCAACTAACTTAACAATAGCTTTATTTTTTTCTCTTTCTAAATAATCATCAAATACTTCTTCAATATCTTCTTTCTGATTTTCAAGAATATTTTGTGAAATAAATCTTTCAATAAGATCAATTTTGCTTTTAAGTTCTGGGGTATTTTGCATTGTTTTAATAATAAATTCTTTATCTTTTTCAAATGAAGGTGATTTAACATTTAACTCTCTAAGTAAAGTCAGAATATATGAAACATTGATATTATCTCTTTGTATCAATTCTATTTCAAAATCAACATCATTTAAAATAGAGGTCTTGCTTGTATCACTACGAATATCAGACCAAATATCAAGATATTTTGATTTAAAATCTTCAAATTCTTGTTCAGAAATTTTTAGATCTTTAAAATTAAATTCAGTAAAAACAGTTAATCTATTCATTACCCTGAGTAATTCTCTAAATATTACTACAAATTCTTTTCTTTCTTTTTCAGAAGGTAAATAATCCACGTTTTGAGGATTAAAAACTAAATCAAAAAGTTTCTTCAAAACTTCATTAAAATCAAAAACATAAGAATCGTATGGTTTCATTAAAACAGTTTCAAATGCATTTTCATCAGAATATAATCTAATAGCTTCATCAGTATGTTTTTTGATATTTCTAAATGAAATAATATTTCCTTGTTTCTTTTTTTCATTTAAAAGTCTATTAGTACGGCTGAATGCCTGAATCAAACCATGATATACTAAATTCTTATCAACATATAATGTATTCAAATATTTATTATCAAAACCAGTTAAAAACATGTTTACTACAAGTAAAATATCAATTTCTTTATTTTTAGATCTTTTTGAAACATCCACATAATATTCTTGAAATGTTTCAGTAGTGTAATTTGTACCAAACATCTTGTTATAATCTTTTAGATGGGTTTCCATTAAATCTCTTGGATGATCTCCTTCATAGTCTTCATTTGGCCCATAAGAATAAATAGTAGCTATTTTTAAATCATGTCCCATTTTTTTAAATAATTCATAATACTTATTCAAAACTTCAATCGATGAAACTGCGAAAATTGAAGTGAATTCTATATTATAAGTCTTACTATCATGATTTTGGATAATATATTCTGTAATTTTGCTTAATCTTTTCTCAGAATCCATTAATTCTTTAGTATCAATAGCCTCTACTTCAATATCATATTTAGCTTTATCCTTGTATCTTCCAATATATTCAACCATAAACCCTAGAACATTGTTATCATTTATTGCATCTTTAATCAAATATGAATGGAGTCTATCTCCAAAAATATCCTTTGTAGTTCTTTTATTATTTGCATTCACTGAAAAAATAGGAGTTCCCGTGAAACCAAAATATTGGATATTTGTAAAATAGTCAGTAATCTTATTATGCATATCTCCAAATTGACTTCTATGGCATTCATCAAACATTAAGACCATTTTTTTATCTTTAACATTTTCTAAACCTTTTTCATGTTTTGTGACTGCTTTATATAATTTTTGAATAGTTGTGACAATTAATTTATTAGAATTTTTTAGTTGTCTTAATAATAAATGTGTATTTTCAGTTCCATCTACTGCTCCATCTGAAAAATTATTAAATTCTTTAGTAGTTTGATAATCAAGATCTTTTCTATCAATAATAAACATAACTTTATCAATATGTGACTCTTCGCATAAAATTTGAGCTACTTTAAAAGAAGTCAATGTCTTACCACTTCCTGTCGTATGCCAAACATAACCATTCTTTTTAGATTCTAATGTTTTATCCAAAATAGCTTCAATAGCATAATATTGATAGGCTCTAAGAACCATTAAAGATCTATCAGCTTCATGCAATACAATATACCTTGCAATCATTTTAGAGATATGACATTTTTCTAAAAAGATGTCAGTAAATTCATCTAATTGAGAATAATTTTTATTATCTTTATCTTTCCAAAAAAACGTGTAGTCAAAACTTAAATCTTTATTATTAGCATAATACTTTGTGTTTACTCCATTACTGATTACAAAAATTTGTACGTAGTCAAAAAGACCATGAAAAGAATGAGACCTATATCTTTTAATTTGATTAAATGCTTTTTTAAGTTCAATCCCTCTTTTTTTAAGTTCAATTTGAACTAATGGAAATCCATTTATTAAAAGTGTTACATCATATCTATTTTCATATTTACCTTTAAAAGTGATTTGACTACTTACTTGAAATATGTTTTTACACCAATCTTTGCTATTGAAAAAACTTATATATGTTGTTTGCCCATCCCTTTCAAGCTCATATTTATCTCTAAGTTTTTTAGCCTTGTCAAAAACTGTTCCTCCTTCAAGATGAAGTAAAATTTTATTAAATTCATTATCATCTAAATCAATTTTATTAAACTTTCCTATCTGTTTTTTAAAGTTGTTTATTAAATCAT
>JARKQC010000312.1 GCA_029974985.1 Bacteroidota bacterium
ATTTTGACATTTCAGCTGTTTTGGCCTCTGTTTTCATTATTTTTCCCTTTACAAAAGTTTTATAAACTTCAGATGCTTTGTTAGAACATTGTGGGGTTATTCCTCCAACTATTCTATCATTATTTATGAGTTCTTCTATTATTTTTCCAGGAAGAACTCTTTCAGGGCAGTGTGCAAGGTATAAGTCTTTTCCGATTTCAAATCCTGCTTTTTCAAAAATAGGTTTTATGATTTTGTTGGTTGACATTGGAGCTATTGTGGATTCTATAATTACAGTATTTCCTTTTTCTAAGCAAGGAATTATAGATTCACATGCAGATATAACATAACTTAAATCACAAGAGAGATCTTCTATATTGTTTGGTGTGGGGACTGTGATTATAAATACATCACTTTTCTGTGGATTTAATGATGCCGAATATCTTTTATTATTTATAGCTAGTTTTAATTTTTCTTTGAGTCCTGGTTCTTCTATGTGAAGCTCACAACTATTCAAACTACTAATAATATTAGGGTTTATGTCTACTCCTACTACTTCACAATCATTATCTGCGAATAAAACTGCTGTTGGAAGACCAATATACCCTTGACCAATTATACAAACTTTCATTATAATCACTAGCTATTTAAACTTATAGATTTAGATTTATAGAAATAATTTTTAGATAATTATTAAATTTTAAATAATTATTAGATAATTATTAAAAATAATTATATTTAAAAATTTTGTTTTCATTATATATCTTTAAGTAATTATTAATTTAACTAATATTAAATATTATATAGTATTAGAATATTTATATATCAGTAAAAATAATATTATGTTTAGTGTATTTATTAAAAACAATACTAATTTAACTTTTATTATATATAAAATTCTCATATTAAATTTTTAATTTATATAGTAAAATATTATACAGTAAAATTATCTTCTATTATATTTATATTGTATAATATATTGTATATTTAAATATTTTATCTTATATTGATTGTAGTATAATAAACATTTTTATACTATATTAGGTTCTATTGATTCTTTATTTTTTAAGAATAACCTATAAAAATTAGTATTTTTAATATTAAAATTCATCAGTGATTAAACATGAATATAACAGTTATTGGAACGGGGTATGTTGGATTAGTAACAGGAACTTGCTTTTCAGAAATGGGAAACAATGTTTATTGTATAGATATTGATGAGGAAAAAATTAAATCCCTTAAAAATGGGATAATACCTATTTATGAACAACATTTAGAAGGCATGGTTATTAAAAATCATAATAAAGGAAATCTTATCTTTACAACAGCACTTGAAGAAGGCTTATCTAAGTCGGATATTTGCTTCATAGCTGTAGGCACTCCAATGGCTTCTGATGGCTGCGCTGATTTAAGCGTTGTTTTTCAAGTAGCTAAAAATATTGGGGAATTAATGTCTCATGACCTTATAATTGTCACAAAATCTACTGTACCAGTTGGAACAGGAAATAAAATTAAAAAAATTATACAGAAAGAGCTCGATAAAAGAAGAGTTAATTATAATTTTCAAATGGTTTCAAATCCTGAATTTTTAAAGGAAGGAACTGCTGTCGAAGATTCTATGAGGCCAGACCGGGTTATCATTGGATCTGAAGATGAAAAAACTATAAATACCATGAAAGAACTATATGCTCCTTATGTTAAAAACCATGATAGATTTATTATAATGGATATTAGAAGTGCAGAAATGTCTAAATATGCTTCTAATGCAATGCTGGCTACTAGAATATCTTTCATGAATGAAATAGCTAATATTTGTGAAAAA
>JARKQC010000316.1 GCA_029974985.1 Bacteroidota bacterium
TTTTTCAAGGATTGTTTAACAACAAAGAAAAAACTCCACACAACATAAAAATATATTCAATGCAGGTGTGAAGAATGAGCAATCTGAGTAACTTTGGATCACAAGTCTGCACTAAATATATTTTTGCCGTTAGGCACAAGCATAAGACAACGACAGCATAAACATTGAAAAAGCATAAAATGGAAACAGAAAACATCTTACAAAAAGAAATAGCTGAAAAAAGAACAGAGTTTAAATCTGAAAGTTATCCAATGTCAATAGGGGAACTAATCAATCTATACGAAAAAGGTGAGATAATGATTAACCCAGACTTTCAGCGATACTTTAGATGGACTGATACTCAAAAGTCTCGTCTAATAGAATCTATTCTTTTAGGTATTCCAATTCCTTCAATTTTTGTTTTTCAACGCGAAGACGGAATTTGGGAAGTTGTTGACGGACTTCAACGGATTTCTACACTTATTCAATTTATGAGTGAACTTCCCAAATTAGAAGACATACCTAATAAAGGAAGATTGAAACTTCAAGCTACAAAATACCTTCCAAGTTTAGAAGGTATTGTTTGGGAAGCAAAATCAGCTGAAGATATAGAAATGCCTACTCCGCTGAAATTATTTATTAAGAGAGCCAAGTTAAATTTTTCAATTATTCTTAGTGACTCAGGTAAAAATGCGAAGTTTGATATCTTCCAGAGATTAAACACAGGCGGGACCTACGCTTCTGACCAAGAAGTACGAAATAGTGTGATGATAATGGTCAATAAACCAACTTTTCTATGGTTTAAAAAACTAGCCTCGAACCCCCACTTTTTAGAAACTATTTCCCTATCAGACAGATTAGCAGACGAGCAATATCCAATGGAACTTGTATTAAGACACATTGCATTAACTCATTTTGAGTATTCGCATAAAAAGGAATTAAGCGACTATTTTGATGATATAATAGAAATAATTTTAGCTGACCAAAGTTTTCCATATGATAAATATGAAAAATTGTTTAATCAAACTTTTGAGCTGTTAAATGAACTTGAAGGTGAAAATGTATTTAAAAGGTACGATGGCAGTTCTTTCAAAGGTAAATTCTTAGAATCTTCTTTTGAAGCCATTTCCGTTGGGGTAGCGACAAATTACAGTAGTTATGATTTACCAAATGACCATAATTTTATAAAAGAGAAAATCAAAAAAATACACACAGAAGAACAATTCAGAAAATATACAGGTTCAGGCTCAAATGCCAGAACAAGAATTCCGAAAGTGGTACCATTTGCAAAAGAATTTTTCTCTAAATAAATGGCAAAAAATTTATTTACATATGATGGCTTATCAAAAAAGCTATATGACGAATTTTCTTGGAGAAGAAAGGAGCTGACACTTTTAAAAAGTAAAATTCCATTGGAGAGAAATTCTTTACAAAGTGCAATGCTAAGGTCTTCTTTGCCATTACTATATGCTCATTGGGAAGGATTCGTTAAACTAACAATGTCCTACTATTTAGAATTTGTTTCGAAAAAGCATTTAAAACATAATGAGTTAAAAAGCACATTCATAGCACTTTCATTGCAAAATAAGCTTGGAGACTTGAACAATAGTAGCATAGAAAATAGAACTAAAATAATTGACTTTTTATTTAATGAAATTGATAAGCAGTCAAATATCCCCAAAAAGAATATTATAAACACCAAATCAAATTTAAAGTATGACGTATTGAAAGAAATTCTATTCATACTTGACTTAGATGACCCACATATTGACAGTAAAAAAGACTTAATTAATGACTTGGTAACTCAGAGAAACCATATTGCCCACGGTGAGCAACAACTTATAGACTACGAAACTTATGAAAACTTTTTTAATGACATTATTGCTTTGATGGACTTTTTAAAAACCACAATTGAGAATAATGCAGTACAAGAGAAATACAAGAATGCCAGTGCCTAACAGCCGTTTTGCAAAAGCGGGGGTTTCGTGCTTCTATGACAGTGAAGTGCTAAATTCAAACTTTATGCTTCTAATGAATTTTAGTGCTGAAAATCCCCGCCTTCGCAAAGCGGCCAA